>JBEBGD010000078.1:0-26267 GCA_040081625.1 Chthoniobacteraceae bacterium | reverse complement strand
CTTCTCCTCGAACTCATCCTCGCGCAGACCCAGCGCCGCGAGGCGGGCGAGCTTGGCGGCTTGGAAATCGTTCGGCGAAGACACCGGGCGATATAACCACGAAGGAACGACGGCACGAAGAAGAACTTGGCCCGGCGCGCGTCGGCTTCGCTTCGTGTCCTTCGTGTCGTCGCGGTGCCATTCCCACTTGCCACTCGGGAGAGGCGCCGCCGATAGTCTTCGCCCTTTATGCAAACTTTCGGCATCGGTCTCGCAGGTCTCGGCAACGTCGGCGCGGGTGTCTTCAAGCACCTCACGCAGAACCGCACCCTGCTGCGCGAACGGCTCGGCTGCGAACTCGCCGTCCGCAAGATCGCCGTGCGCGATGCGACGCGCGACCGCGGCGTCCCGCGCGAACTTCTCACCACCAAGCCCGCCGAACTGCTCGACGACCCGGACATCCAGATCGTCGTGGAACTCATGGGGCAGAAGCAGGAGAGCCTCGCGCTCGTGCTCGGCGCCATCGAGCGCGGGAAGATCGTCGTCACCGGCAACAAGGCGCTGCTCGCCGAGCACGGGAAGGAAATCTTCGCCGCCGCCACCACGCACAAGGTCCCCGTCTTCTTCGAGGCCGCCGTCGCCGGCGGTATCCCTATCATCAAGGCCATCCGCGAAGCCTTCGTCGGCAATCATATCCAGTCCATCCACGGCATCATCAACGGCACGTCGAACTACATCCTCACGCGCATGACCGAGGCCGGCATGGGCTTCGCCGCCGCGCTCGCCGAGGCGCAGGCCGCCGGCTACGCCGAGGCCGACCCGACCCTCGACGTGAACGGCGGCGACGCCGCGCACAAGGCCGTCATCCTCGCCTCGCTCGCCTACGGATTCTGGGTGCCGATGGAGAGCATCTTCGTCGAGGGCATCGAGCAGCTCACCGCGGGCGACATCTGCTTCGCCGAGAAGCTCGGCTACCGCGTGAAACTGATCGCGCACATCAAGGCCGACCCCGACGGCATCGAGGTGCGCGTCCACCCCACGCTCATCCCGAAGACCCACGTCCTCGCCAGCGTGAACGGCGTCTTCAACGCCATGATGGTCAAGGGCGACGTCGTCGGCGAGACACTCTTCTACGGGCGCGGCGCCGGGCAGGACCCGACCTCCAGCGCCGTCATCTCCGACATCGCCGAAGCCGCCGAGGCGCTCGTCTCCCCGCGGCGCAATCTCGGATTCATGCCGCACGGCCTTTACGGCACCTGCAAGCCCATCGCCGGGATCGTCTCCGAGTTCTACGTGCGCCTCACCGTCGAGGATCGCCCCGGCGTCATCGCGCAGATCGCCACGATCCTTGGCGAACTGAACGTCGGCATCTCCTCCATCCTCCAGCCCGAGGCTGAGGCCGAGGACGCGACCGTGCCGCTCGTGCTGATGATCCACATGGCCACCAACGCGCAGATCACCGCCGCGCTCGACCGCATCGGCGCGCTCGACTGCGTGAAAAAGCCGCCGCGCATGATCCGCGTCGAGCACTTCGCGTAGCAGCCCGTGGGAATACTCCTCGCAGCCCATCTCCAGAGTATCTATATCTGCGGACAACCTGTCGAGGCGCAACACATAGTCCTCGAACGTGGGTGCGGCATTGGCGTAGCTCAGCGGGGATGGCTATAGCCTGCAACCGAAACGGCTCCTGATGGGAAAGACCGCGCTTGCCCTCATGGCGCGCGGGGGGAGGGCCGTGGCCGGCGGCGATGATGTTGCGCGCCTTCATCCATGCAGCGTGGACGGTGTGGATGGCTTCGCTTTCATCGAACTGCAGCAGCAGATCGTCGAGGTCGCTGAGCAGCGTCATCAGTTCGGCCACGTGGGTTCCCAGTTTGCGGCGCAGGGCGGAGGCAGTTGAGATTTCGCTGCGCGGGGCGTTGCGGCGAGACGCGGCTACTGACTGCGCATCGCGCGACGGCAGATTCGCTCGGTCGCTGCGCCGGGGGATTCGCGCAGCCAGCGCGCGCACGTTCGGCGGACCCATTCGGGCTTCGATTTCGCCGCGTCGTTGAGCCAGTTCGCGACGCTGTCCTGCACGTATTTGTGAGCGTCGGCGCGGAGCGGTTCGAGCACGGTCAGGCCGAGGTGCGGATGCTCGACGAGCGCGTCGATCTTCCTGCACCACACCCCGCGAGGCCGCGTCGCCTCGCTGGCGAATCTGCGCTGAAACGGCGATGCGGAAATCGTCCACGGCTCGAGCAGCTCGATCGCCACCTCGATCTCCGCGGCGATCCGCGGACGCAGCGCCAGCCACGCGCACTCGCGCACGCCCATGTGATGATCGTTCGCCAGCACGCGCACCGACTGAAGCTGCTCGCCGAGCGAAAAGTCCGGCGACGCCGCGAGCAGATACGCCGCCCATCCGCGCGCCGTGTCCGAGCGATGCCGCGAGAGCATCACGAAACCCGGCGGGCCGAGAAGATCGAGCAGCAGCCGCCCGGCGAGCGCCATGCGCTGCGTGACGCCGATCCCGCGCGCGGCGTGCATCTGCGCGGAGATCGGCTTCGGAAGACCGGGCACCACCGCGCGCATCAGCGCGGCGAAGTCGATGGCAAGCCCCTCGACCAGCGTTCGCGACTCGATCGTGCCGTGGTTGAGCTGCGCGAGGATGTCGGGCGGAATCTCCGACATTCGCCGGGCGCCTTTGCGCGGGCTGGTCTCACTGGCAGTCATGGCGGTGAAACGATGCGCCTTTGGCCGCCGATGGCGAGCGGGATTTCAGCGCGGGATCGGCGCCTTCTTCCCGTCCGGCCCCACGTTCACCATCACCGCCGATGTGCGGAAGACCGTCGCCCTGGTCATCGCATCCAGGCACCACACCGCGACGTTGCACGAACTCGTGCCGACGCTCTCGACGCGCGCATAGACCTTGATGATGTCGCCCGAGCGCACCGCGCTCGTGAAGTCGAACGCACCGAAGCAACGGGTGACGAATGCAGTGCCAGGCAGCGAGAGCGTGGCGGAGTTGAAGGCCATGTCGTCGGCCCACTTCATCATGTAGCCGCCGAAGACGGTGCCGTGGTGATTGAGGTATTCCGGCCGGATGAGCAGCGTCTTCTCATGCACGGGGAAACCGGCGATCGGTCCTGCGGCGACGCGCGATTCGAGCGCGGCGATCTCCTGCACGCGCGGCCTGTGGCGTTCGCCGTCGAATTCCTCGACGAGCCACGTGCGCACGATATCCAGCGCCAGCTCGATCGACACCGTCCGCTGCCCGATCGAGATCATGTTTGCGTCGTTGTGGTGACGGGCGAGCCGCGCGGTATCGACGCTCCAGCAGAGCGCGCAGCGGATTCCGCGCACTTTGTTCGAGACGATCTGCTCGCCGTTGCCCGAGCCGCCGACCACGATGCCGCGGTCGCAGCTGCCCGCAGCCACGGCTTCCGCGGCGGGCGCGATGAAGAGCGGGTAATCGACCGGCTCCTCGCTGTGCGCGCCGAAGTCGCGCGCCTCGTGCCCTGCGGCGCGCAGCATTTCGGCGATCGCCTTTTTGTAAGCGAACCCGGCGTGATCCGAGGCGAGCGCGATATTCATCGGAAGCTAAACGGCTGCCGGCTCCGCGCCGTAGCGCGCCATCCACTGGCGGTGAATCTTCGGCGAAATCTCGCTCGGCTTGATCTCGCTGCGCCCGCCCCAGAAGACGTTCGTGTAACCCACGGGAATGCCTGCCTCGGCGAGGTGCGCGTCGATCGCGCGCTTGTGTGTGAGCACGCGCTCCTTCTCCGTGCCGTGCGCGACGCCCATGACGTTCACGTTCTTGAACTCCTCGCCGCCTTCCCGCCAGTAGGCGTGCGTCATGATGTGATGGCGGCCGACTTCACTACCGGCCTCGACTTCGCGACCCGGCGGCACGGCCCAGTGAAAGAGCGCGTTGAAGCGCGTGACCCGCTCGCCGCCCTGGCTCGGCTTCACGTGCTCGAGGAAGGTCGAGAAGCGGCCGATGACGCCGCGCGCATTCAGCTCGCCCGCCATGCGGCAGAAGGTGTCCGTGTCCACGCCAGCTTCCATGGCGCGCGACTCCCACAGGCCGGTGCGGACTTCATCCGGTGCAAGCTCGCGCTTGAGCGCCAGCAGCACGTCCCACTCGAGTTCATTGAGCGCCACGTTTTGCACTTTCATCATCTGCGCGGCCACATCGGCCCGGTCGCCGGGTTCGATCGTCTTGCGCCGCACGTGGCCCACGCCGAGCGCGAAGATGCCTTTGGCCGGCATGAGCTTGTAGCGCTCGCAACCGGTGTGCCGCATGAGCACGCGGCAGTGCTCGTCCATCGACGTGCCGACCGGCACTTTGAGCGTCGTCCACAGCCGATACTGCGAGCCGGGTGTCTGCGCATCCGTCGATCGCACGACGACGTGGCCGCTGAACGGGTCCTGCTGAAACATCCAGTCGAAGGCAGAGTTGAGCTTCTCCTCCGGCACGACCCACGCGACGAGCGCGCCGTCGGCGAGCTGAGTGGACATGAGCGTCTGCCGCACGCGGCGAATAGTGCCCGCCTCGAGCATCGCGCGGATGCGCGCGAGCACGGTTTCGAGCGGCACGCCGGATTTCTGCGCGATCTCGACGAAGGGCTCGCGGACGAAGCCTTTAATCTGGTCCTCGCTCACGGCGAGGATCTGCGCGTTGATGGGATCGGAGTGTTCGATGGGCGCGGTCATGGAAATGGAGGGGCGTGTGTAGCATAGGCGGCGGCGAAATGCTCGCCAGTGTTCCATCCATCCGCTGTTCGGCATTGACCATTCGCTGCCTTGCAACGTGCATCCTGCCCCCATGCAAACTCTCCCTCTCGGCCGCAGCGATCTTCGCACGAGCCGTCTCGCCTACGGCTGCTGGCGCATCGCGCGCGCGGATGATCCGGCTGCCGATCTCGCGACGGCGCGTGCCGCGATCGAAGCCGCGCTCGATGCGGGCTACACGCTTTTCGATCACGCGGACATTTACTGCGCGGGCCGCGCGGAGGAAGTCTTCGGGCGCGTGCTCGGCGGGATGCCGGGCGTGCGCGAGAAGATCGTCATCGCCAGCAAGTGCGGCATCCGGCTTCCCGGCGATCCGCTGCCGGATGCGCCGTATCGCTACGACTTCTCCGCCGACTACATCGTGCGCCAGTGCGAGGCGTCGCTGCGGCGGCTCGGTGTCGAGTGCATCGATCTGTATCAGCTTCACCGGCCCGACTGGCTCATGGATGCGGCGGAAGTGGCGGGCGCCTTCGACCGGCTGCATCGCGCGGGAAAGGTGCGCTGGTTCGGCGTGAGCAACTTCGCACCGTCGCAGGTCGAGTTGTTGCAATCGGCATGGCGCGAGCCGCTGCTCGTGAACCAGGTCGAGATCAGCCTTTGCCAGCTCGCGCCATTCAGCGACGGCACGCTCGACCAGTGTCAGCGCCAGCACGTCGCGCCGCTCGCGTGGAGTCCGCTCGGCGGCGGGCTGCTCGCCGATGGCGCCTCGGACATCCTCGGTCACCAGAAGGACTATCGCGTGGCGGAACTCGTGGTGGCGCTCGATGAAATCGCGCGCGCACACGGAGCGACGCGCGAAGCCATCGCGCTCGCGTGGTTGCTGCGGCATCCGGCGGGGATCGTGCCGATCGTCGGCAGCGCGCGGCCGGAGCGCATCCGCGCGGCGGTGCGGGCGTGCGAGATCGTGCTCACGCGCGAGCAGTGGTATCGCCTCTTCACCGCGGCGCGCCACGAACCGCTGCCGTGAGTCGCGTCCTGATCGCCGGATGCGGTTACCTCGGGCAGGCGGCGGCGACGCTGTTTGCGGCGCGCGGGTGGGAAGTCATCGGCGTCACGCACTCGCCGCAGCCGGACATGGTGTGCGCGGACATCTCGGATGCCGCGACCCTGGCCGGGTTGCCGGCGTGCGACGTGGTGGTGCATTGCGCGAGTTCGCGCCGCGGCGGAGCCGCGGAATACCAGCGGGTGTATCTCGATGGCGCGCGGAATCTCGCGAGCGTCTTCGCCCCGGCGCGGCTGATTTTCACGAGCAGCACGTCGATGTATGCGCAGAACGATGGCTCGGTGGTGACGGAGGAGTCGCCCTCCGAGCCGCAGCGCGAGCCGGGGCGCGTGCTGCGCGAGGCGGAGGAGCTGGTGCTCGCGAGCGGGGGATGCGTCGCGCGGCTTGCGGGCATATACGGGCCCGAGCGCTCGGTGTTGCTGCGAAAGTTTTTCTCCGGCGAAGCGGTGATCGAAGGCGACGGCGGGCGCGTGGTGAACCAGATCCACCGCGACGATGCCGCGTCCGCGCTGGTTCAGCTCGCGACTGAAAATGCCGCGGGCATTTTCAATGTGTGCGACGACACGCCGCTGACGCAACGCGAGGTCTTCGCGTGGCTGGCGGACCATTTCCAGCGTCCACTTCCGCCTGCCGGACCCGTCGATCTGAACCGCAAACGCGGCGTGACGAGCAAGCGCGTGAGCAATGCGAAGCTGCGCGCACTCGGCTGGGCGCCGCAGTGGCCGTCCTTTCGCGAAGCGGTGGCGGGCGGCGCGACCTGAATCGACTTCCATCGCCCGGCAGTGCCCGCCGGATACGGAGCCAGCGTCGCCTCGCGACGGAAACTACGCGTCTGCCGGCGGCTCGGGCGTAAACTTGCGCAGTGGCAGCACCGGATTGCCGGGAAGCGGCCACGTGCGCTCGCGGATGCGCGCGGCGATCGGCTTCGCGTTCGCGTAGGCGCCGGCGAGCATCTCGAGCTTTGCATCGAGATTGTCCACGTAGTGCAGCGCCCACGCCTCGGGCGTCTTCGGCGGCACGGGCGATCCGAACTGCAGCTCGCCGTGGTGCGCCGCGAGCAGGTGCAGCAGGTGCAGCCGCACGTCTTCGCTCGACGGCGCGAGGTCCTTCCACGCCGCGGCCTCGGGTGTCGCGAGCAGCTTGCGCCACAGCGCGTTCACGAGCTCGATCCCGATCGTGATGTGGCCGAGCAGCTCGCCGAGTTCGTCGAAAGGCATCGCGAATCCATCGGCGGGCAGCCCGTTCTCCCACATCTTCCCGCAGTCGTGGAAAAGCACGCCGGCGAGCAGCAGATCGCGGTGCAGCAGCGGATACGCGCCCGTGATCGCCTCGGCGCTCCGCATCATCTGCGCGACGTGTTCGATCAGCCCGCCGCGGCGTGCGTGATGATTCCCGCGCGCGGCCGCTGCGCGGCGAAAACGCTCACCGTAGTCCGCGAGGAAAAGCTGCCCGAGCGCGCGCAGCCGCGGTTCGGCGAGTGAGCCGATCGTGCTTTCGATGTGCGCGAAGTCCGCCGCCTGCCGCTCGCGCAGCGCCGGCGGGCCGCCGAGCAGCGCGGCGCGTTCGTCGTCGGAGAGCGGGCGCAGACTCCACCGCTTCGCATCGAGGCCGAACTGCCCGCTGTGCGAGAACTCGCCCGCGACCGCGACGAACTCGCCGCCGAGCAACCGCTCGCACGTGTTGAACGCCGGCGCATCGCTCCACGCGCGCAGCGTGAACTTCGCCTCCGCGTCGGCAAACGCGACTTCGATGAACGGCTTGCCGTCGCGCGTCTCCTTCCGATGGCAGCCTTCGATCTGCGCATGCACTTCGCCCTCAGCGCGACCTTCGGAGACGGCGATACGTTTGAGAGCGGCGATGGTGAGAGTGTCCACGGCGTGCAGAAGAACGCGGACGCGCCGCGCGAAGTCGAGAGGGAAAGCGCAATTCAGCGCGCGAAGTGGTGCACTCGCCGCGAGTCGAACGCGGAACCTTCTGATCCGTAGTCAGATGCTCTATCCAATTGAGCTACGAGTGCTTTCCCAAGCGGGCGCGCATTTTAGAAGCGACGGGCGCGGTGTCAAGGCACGCCTCGCAAATCGCAGGAGTCCGCGGCCCCCGAATCGAGAGAGAGCGCACGCAGGAGGCACTCCGCGGCTCATGAGCCGGGTTGCAGCGCTTCCTACCTGGCCGGCGCGGCCAGTCGCTTGATGAGCCACTGCGTCATCGCATCCATCCCGTTCGGCTGTTTGCCGTCGGAGGCGTGGCGATAGACGGACTCGATGCCGAGGGCGTCCATCTTCTCCTTCAAGATGTGGCCGAACTTCGGGTGATGGATGCCGGTGCCGGGGGCGCCTTTGTC
This sequence comes from Chthoniobacteraceae bacterium, assembly GCA_040081625.1. Lineage (GTDB taxonomy): Bacteria > Verrucomicrobiota > Verrucomicrobiia > Chthoniobacterales > Chthoniobacteraceae > VFJQ01. Next base: position 18,168 of record JBEBGD010000078.1, on the reverse strand, counting down.
CGTGAGCGGCTCGTCGGCTTCGCTGTAGAACATGAAAACGGGTGCGTCGTCATTGGTGAGGTGATTGATGACCGAGGCGTCGAAGGCCAGCTTGCGGACCTCGGGCCTGCCGTATTCGTCCGTCGTCTTCACCGCATAGAATGGGATGAAGGCCGGGTGCTCCCACGCGCGGCCGCCGAGCCATTCCTTGATCTGGAGCGGGTCGTAGCTCGACTGCCCGCCGATCGAGCCCGCGCAGGTCAGGCGGGTGGACTGCCGCGCGACGGGGTCGGCGCTGTCGGGCTGGGCGAGGTCGTCGTGGAAGGCCAGCCACATGGAGATGCCGGCGCCGGCCGAGCCGCCGAAGGCGCCGATGCGTTTCGGGTCGATGTTCCAGTCGGCGGCCTTGGTGCGGAGGAACTGGATGGCGCGGGCGCCGTCGAGCATGGGCGCGGGATACGGGGCCTGGGTGGTGTAGCGGTAGTTGATGCTGGCGAAGGAAACGCCCGCGGCCTGGCAGGCGGCGATGGCCGCGGGACTGACGCCGGCCTTGCTCCCCGCGACGAAGCCGCCGCCGTGGATGAAGACGAGCACGGGCGTGGGCTTGTCGGATTCGGCCTTCCAGAAGTCGAGCACCTGCCGCTCGTGGTCGCCGTAGTGGACGTCGGCGCTGGTGGGCTTCGGGGCTTCGGCGCGCTGGTTGGCTGGGCGCTCGCGCTGGTTCTTCTCGCGGTAGGCGCGCGCCTCCTCGAGCGTGAGCGTGCCGTCCTTGTTCGCATCGGCGGCGGGGAAGCGCTTGAGCAATTCGGCGAGCTGGTCGGGCGACTGCGCGAGGCCCGGTTGGGCGACGAACGGCGTGAGGGCGAGGACGAAGGCGAGGAGGGTTTTCATGGCGGGAGGACAACCCGCGAGTGCGAGCCGCGGCGGGTAGTTTCGGCGGCGCGGGCCTTACCGGGATGGGTGGGCGCTCGGTGCGAGTCTATTGTCCGAATTTCTGGTTGAACTGCTGTTTCCTCATCGACCCCATGCGCATCCTCCTCGCCGCACTTCCCGCCTTTGTGAACCTCGCCGCTGCCGCGGTCGCGCCCAATCCGGCGCAGATCGATTTCTTCGAGCAGCGCATCCGGCCCGTGCTGGTGGCCAAGTGCTACAAGTGCCACTCCAACGACGCGGAGAAGATCAAGGGCGGGCTGACGCTCGACACCCGCGCAGGCGTGCTCGCCGGCGGCGACAGCGGCGCGGTGGTGGTGCCGGGCGATCCGAAAAATTCCGTGCTGCTCAAGGCGATGAGCTGGGAGGACAAGGACATGGCGATGCCGCCCAAGGAGCAGCTCAGCGCGGATGTGGTCGCGGACTTCGAGAAGTGGATCGCGATGGGCGCGCCCGATCCGCGCGAGGGCACGGCGAAGACGGAGAAGGTGGCGATCGACATCGAGAAGGGGCGCGAGTTCTGGGCCTTTCAGCCGCCGGTCGCCGCCGCCGCGCCCGCGGTGAAGGACACGGTGTGGCCGCGCACGGACGTGGATCGCTTCATCCTCGCCGGGCTCGAGGAGAAGAAGCTGCGGCCCGTCGCCGATGCCGGGCCGCGCGCGCTCGTGCGGCGCGTTTACTTTGATCTGATCGGCCTGCCGCCGACGCCGGAGGAAGTGGGAGCCTTCGTCGCGGCGGCAGACCGGGACCGGGACGCGGCGCTCGCGGCGGTCGTGGACAAGCTGCTCGCGTCGCCGCAATTCGGCGAACGCTGGGGCCGGCACTGGCTCGATGTCGCGCGCTACGCGGAGAGCACGGGCAAGGAGCGCAACTTCACCTACCCCGAGGCGTGGCGGTATCGCGACTGGGTCGTCGCGGCGGTGAACGCGGACAAGCCTTACGATCAGTTCGTGCGCGAACAGATCGCCGGCGACCTGCTGCCCGCCGCCGACGCCGCGGCGCGCGATGCGCTCACGGTCGCCACGGGCTTCCTCGCGATGGGGCCGAAGAGCATGAACGAGCGGAACAAGGAGCAGTTCCGCATGGATATGATCGACGAGCAGATCGACGTGGCGACGAAGGCCGTGCTCGGCGTGACGGTCGCGTGTGCGCGCTGTCACGATCACAAGTTCGATCCCATCCCGCAGCGCGACTACTACGCGCTGGCCGGCATCTTCCGCAGCACGCAGACGCTCTACGGCACCGACACCGTCGGCGGCAGGAACCGCAACGCGAGCCCGCTGATCGCGCTCAACGAAGGCCGGCCCGCCGCGCCCGCCGCCGACGCAGCGGAGAAGCCCGCGGAGCGCACGATGGCGGCGATGGAGCAACGCATCGCGATGCTCGCGAAGAGCGATCCGAAGAAGGCCGCGAAGTTCAAGAACCTCTCGCCCGCGCAGAAGGAGCAGCTCCTGGAGCGCTTCGCCGCCGCCACCGCCAATGCGAAGAAGAAAAAGGGCGGAGCGTATGCGGCGAAGAAGAACGATCCGGCGCCGGGCGCGGTGCAGGCGATGGGCGTGCGCGAAGGTTCGCCGGTCGATGCGCGGATGCTCACGCGCGGCGAGGTCGATCAACCGACCGACACGGTGCCGCGCGGCTTCGTGCAGGTGCTCTCGGCGAAGAACGCGCCCGCCATTCCCACCGACGCGAGCGGACGCGTGCAGTTCGCCGACTGGCTGACCTCGCGCGAGAATCCGCAGACCGCGCGCGTGATGGTGAACCGCGTGTGGTCGTATCTCTTCGGCCAGGGGATCGTGCGCACGCCGGACAATTTCGGCGCGACGGGCGAGAAGCCGGGCAACCCGGCGCTGCTCGACACGCTCGCGGTGAAGTTCATGGACCAGGGCTGGAGCGTGAAGGCGCTCGTGCGCTCGATCGTGCTCAGCCGCGCGTATCAGCTCGGCACCGCGCACGACTCCGCGGCGAATGAGATCGATCCCGACAACCGGCTCATCTGGCACCAGACGCCGCGCCGGCTCAATGCCGAGGCGATCCGCGACGCGATGCTCGCGGCAAGCGGCCAGCTCGATCTCAAGCCGGGCGAGGCGTCCTACGTCGCCACCGTCGGCGATGCCTACGTCGGCCGCGGCGTGAAGCCGGAGGCGTTCACCGATTACGAGTCGCACAAGCGCAGCGTGTATCTGCCGATCGTGCGCGATTGCGTGCCCGAGGTGCTCGACCTCTTCGACTTCGCCGAGCCGAGCCTCGTCGTGGCCGCGCGCGATGTGACCAATGTGCCCTCGCAGGCGCTCTACCTGATGAACAATCCGTTCGTCCGCGAGCAGTCCGCGGCGCTCGCGAAGCGCGTGCTCGCGGCGAAAAAGGACCAGCCGCAGCGCATCGAGCTCGCCTACCAGCTCGCGCTCGGCCGCGGCGCGACGCCGGCGGAGACGGAGCGCGCGCGCGGCTACATCGCCGAGCACGGCGACGATCTCGGGTGGACGACCTTTTGCCAGGCGCTCTTTGCGAGCGCGGAATTCCGTTACCTCCGCTAAATACTCATGAACATCCACCGCCCCTACGAATGCTCCGGCGTGACGCCGGGCGCCTTCACCCGCCGCCAGTTGCTCAGCACCGTCTCCGCCGGCTTCGGCTGGCTCGCGTTCAAGGGACTCGCCACCGCCGAGGCCGCGAGCGGCAATCCGCTCATGCCAAAGGCGCCGCACTTCCCCGCGAAGGCCAAGCGCGTGATCTTCCTCGCGATGCAGGGCGGCCCGGCGCACCAGGATCTTTTCGACTACAAGCCGAAGCTCAAGGAGGACGACGGCAAGGCCGGCGTCGCGCGCGGCGGCGGGGCGAAGCTGTTCGGGTCGCCGTTCGCGTTCGAGCAGCGCGGGCAGGGCGGGCTGTGGATCAGCGAGCTTTTCCCGGAAGTGGCCAAACACGCCGACAAGATGTGCATGCTGCACGGCATGAACACGGACATCCCGAATCATCCGCAGGCCTTCGTGCAACTGCACACGGGCAGCGCGCAATTCGTGCGGCCGAGCATGGGCGCGTGGGCGCTCTATGGGCTCGGCACGGAGAACCAGAACCTGCCCGGCTTCATCACGATCAGTCCCCCGCTCCAGCTCGGCGGCGCGCAGCTTTTCGGCAGCTCGTTTTTGCCCGCGGTGTATCAAGGCACGCGCATCGGCCAGCAGCGCGCGGACGTGGGCGACGCGTCGATCGGAAACTTGAAGAACGAAGACCTGCCGACCGGCCTGCAGCGCAAGCAGCTCGATCTCGTGCAGGAGATGAATCGCGAGATGCTCAAGCAGAGCGGCGACAACCCGGAGATCGAGGGCGTGATCGAATCGTTCGAGCTCGCCTTCCGGATGCAGGGCGAGATTCCGAAGGTCATGGACTTCTCAAACGAGACCGCGGCGACCAAGGCGATGTATGGAATCGGCAAGGGGCCGGCGGACGATTTCGGGAAGCAGTGCCTGATGGCGCGGCGCTTCGCCGAGGCGGGCGTGCGCTACATCGAGGTCTGCCACGCGGGCTGGGATCAGCACCAGCAGCTCAGCACGCGGCTGCGCGCGAATTGCGCGGCGACCGACCAGCCGATCGCGGCGCTGCTCACCGACCTGGCGCAGCGCGATCTGCTCAAGGACACGCTCGTGCTGTGGGGCGGCGAGTTTGGCCGCACGCCGGATGGACGCCGGCCCGATGGGCGCGATCACAACGCGAAAGGCTACACGATGTGGATGGCCGGCGGCGGCGTGAAGGGCGGCATCAGCCACGGCGCGACAGACGACTACGGCTACGAGGCGGTGGATGGGAAGGTGCATATCACCGACCTGCACGCGACGATCCTCGCGCTGCTCGGGCTCGACCACGAGAAGCTCACGTATCGGTATGCCGGGCGTGATTTCAGACTCACGAATGTGAGCGGGAATGTGGTGAAGGAGATCATCGCGTAGCCGCGAAGCGGCGATCTCCTTCTGCTTCTTCATCTTCATCTGCTTCGCGTGCGGATGAGAAGCCGATGTAGATGAAGAAGGAGAAGTAGAAGAACCGGTGCCTAGGAAGCTGCGTGATTCGCGGTTGTCCACGGACCCGACACCGCTTATCCGCACCGCTCCTTAATGACCCGCCTACTTTTTCTCCTCGTCGTGCTCGCCCTCACGGGCTGTCGGAAGCCGGCGATTCATTCCTACGTCGCGCCGCGCGAGAGCGCGCTCGATGCCGCAGTGCCGGAGCCCGCCGCCGAGCCGCTCCCGCAGCTCGCGTGGAAGCTGCCGCCGGGCTGGACGCAGACGCCGGCGGGCCAGATGAACGCCGCCTCTTTCGCCATCGATGATGCGAGCGGCGGCGCGACCGTGGCGATCACGCCGCTGCCGAACCTCGCCGGGCGCGAGGATGCGCTCGTGAACATGTGGCGCGAGCAGGTGCAGCTCGGGCCGCTCTCGCCCGAGGAGATGGCGAAGGTGCTCCAGCCCGCCGAAGTCGCGGGTGGGCAGGGCCACGTCTTCGAGATCAATGGCTCGCGCGACGGCAAGCCCGCGCGCACCGTGGCGGCGATGCTGCATCGCGGGTCGCGCAGTTGGTTCTTCAAGCTCGCTGGGGACGACGCCGCGGTGATGGCGCGCAAGGCGGAGTTCATCGAGTTCGTGAAGACCGTGCGCTTTGAGCAGGGCGCAGCGAGCGGGGAGCAGGGAGCGGGGAGCGGCTACAAGTGGACGGTGCCGCCGGCCTGGACGGTGCAATCAATCGGCGCGATGCAGGTGGCGAAATTCTCCGTGCCGGCGGTGGAAGCCGCGAAGGGGGATGTGACGGTGAGTGTTTTTCCGAGCGAGAGCGGAGGCGTGCTGGCGAATGTGAACCGCTGGCGCGGTCAGATCGGCCTCGCCGAGATCGACGAGGCTGCGCTCGGCACCGTCACCCGCCCGCTCGACGCCACGCCGGGGGCCATGTTCGTGGAGTTGCGCAACGAGCCGCGTGTGATGCTCGGCGCGATCGTGCCCCGCGACGGGCAGTGGTTCTTCTACAAGCTGCTCGGCGACGCGCTCGCAGTGGACGCGGCGAAGGAGGATTTCATCCGCTTCGCAAAATCAACGCCGTGAGTGGCGCAACTGCTCGTCTTACTCTTACTCTGCGCCGGACTAAGAACGCGACGGGCACAGAGTAAGAATATGAGTAAGAGCAGGAGTAAGAATCCCGCCACCGCCTTTCCGACCTACCCATGACCTATCTCTGGAAAATCTTCACCTCTCTCCGCCTCACCGTCATCCTGCTCGGGTTTTGCGTGGTGCTCGTCTTTCTCGGCACGCTGGCGCAGATCGATGAGGGGCTCTACGGGGCGCTGGCGCGGTGGTTTCGCAGCTACTTCGTGCTGCGGCGGGCGGGCGATCCGCTCTATGTGCCGCCGATTTTCCCCGGTGGCTATCTGCTCGGCATCCTGCTGCTGGTGAATCTCACGGCCGCGCACATCAAGCGCTTCAAGTTCACGTGGCGGCAGGCGGGCATCAATCTCACCCACACCGGCATCATCCTGCTGCTGCTCGGCCAGCTCATCACCGACCAGTTCGCGCAGGAGAGCATCCTCAGCTTCCGCGAAGGCGAGACGCGTCATTTCTCCGAGGCCACCCAGCAGTGGGAGCTGGCATTCGTCCACCCGCTCGACGAGCGCCAGGAGCAGGTCGTGGCCATCCCCGAGGCGCTGCTGCGTGATGGCGCGGAGCTGCGCGACCCGAAGCTGCCCTTCACCATCCGGGTCCGCACGTGGTGGATCAATAGCGAGCCCGCCTTCCGCGCGCCGATGCAGCAGACCGATCCGCCGATCTCGGAGAATGGGATAGCCAAGGACTGGGACTTCCACGCCATCCCCGAGACGAAGAAGATGGACGAGCGCAACAACCCGACCGCGATCCTCGAGCTGGCCGGCGCGAAGGGCGAGGTGCTCGGCACGTGGGTCGTCTCGGCGTGGGCGAGCGACGCGATGATGATCCAGGGCGTCCGCAATGCCTATGCGCGCACCGTCGGCGCCGATTCCGCGCAGACCATCGCCGACAAGCTCGGCGCGCCACAGGAGCTCGAAGCCGGGGGCGTGAAGTGGCGGATGACGCTGCGTGCGGCGCGCTTTTACAAGCCTTTCAGCGTCACGCTGCTCAAGACGACGCACGATACCTATCCGGGCAGCGAGATCCCGAAGGACTTCCGCAGCCGCATCCGCATCGACAACCCGGACACGGGCGAAAAGCGGGAGGTGGAGGTCTATATGAACAGCCCGCTTCGCTATGAGGGCCTCACTTTCTACCAGAGCACCATGGGGCGCGATGACGTGAAGGACGTGGGCCGCAGCGGACTCCAGGTCGTCAAGAACCCGGGCTGGCTGACGCCTTACGCCGGCTGCATCGTCGTCGCGATCGGGATGCTCTGGCAGTTCTTCTATCACCTCACCGGGTTCATCCAGAAACGCCGCCTCACCGCGGCCACCGCTTAAGCCATGATCCAGCGCATCCCTTTCCTTCTCACCGCCATCCTCGCCGTATGGGTCGCCGGCAGCATCCGGGCTCCCAAGGACAAGCCCGCGGATTTCGCCGTCGCCGAATGGGGCCGCCTGCCCGTCGTTTACAATGGCCGCTTCCAGCCGCTCGACAGCCTCGCGCGCAACAGCCTGCTCCAGCTTCGCGAAAAGCAGAGCCTCAACACCGAGTCGTGGAAGGGTTCCTTCGACAAGCCGAAGATCATCTCCGCGACCGAGTGGCTCATGGAGATGACGATGAACCCAAAGGTCGCCGACACGCGGACGGTCTTCCGCATCGACCACCCGGATCTCAAGGGGCTGATGAAGCTGCCCATGGACGCGGACGCCAGCGCGCAGCTCGATGGCAAGCACTTCTCGTGGATCCAGCTCCAGCCGCGGCTCAAGGAACTCCAGGACGAGGCCAAGCGCTCCGCTGCCAAGAACGAGAAGCACCGCAATCCCTTCGAGAAAGCCGTGATGCACCTGTGGAGTGGCGTCGGGCTCTACATGCGGATGCAAAACATGATCCAGCCGCAGAACGCGCAGGATTGGAACGCCGAGCTGGGCCATTACCTCACGACCATCGAGCCGGGCCGCGCCGCGGCCATCGCGCAGAACGCGGGCAAGGAATACGACAAGCAGGCGCTCGAGGAACTCATGCGCGATCTCCAGCGCTTCGATGCGATGACCCAGCTCGAGCCGCCGCTGGTGGTGCCGCCCGCGGTCGGGGCCGACCACGCCGGCCATACGCACACGGCGGACGAGAAGTGGCAGCGCATGGGCGAGGCGCTCATGCAGATCGCGCGCGGCGAGCCGCCCGGCGCGGCGGTGAACAATTACGCGCGCATGGCCAGCGCCTACAAAGCCGGCATCCCCGGCGCCTTCAACGAAGCGGTGCGCGACTTCCGCGTCTCGCTCAATGCCAATTACCACCGGCAACTTGGCAAGGCGGGGAGCGAACAGGTCTTCAACTTCTACGAACCCTTCTACAAGGGCATGGTGCTCTTCGTCATCGCCGGGCTCTGCGCGATCAGCTTCTGGGCGCGACCGGCGAAATGGGAAGTGCTCCGTCGTGCGGCGGTCTGGGTGGTCTTGCTCGGGCTGGCCGTGCATACCTCCGGCCTGCTCTGGCGCATGATCCTCGAAGGCCGACCGCCGGTGACCAATCTCTACTCGAGCGCCATCTTCATCGGCTGGGGCTGCATCATCCTCGGCCTCGTGCTCGAGGCATTTTGGAAGAACGGGGTCGGCGTGGTGATCTCGTGCGTGTGCGCTTTCAGCACGCTGCTGATCGCACATCACCTCTCGCTCGCCGGCGATACGATGGAGATGATGCGCGCCGTGCTCGACACGAACTTCTGGCTCGCGACGCACGTGGTCATCATCACGCTTGGCTATTCGGCCACCTTCGTCGCCGGGTTCCTCGCGATCCTATACATCGTGCGCGGCTTCTTCACCCGCGGGCTCGACCCGGCCACGGCGAAGAGCCTCGGCAAGATGGTCTATGGCATCACGTGCTTCGCCACGCTCTTCAGCTTCGTGGGCACCGTGCTCGGCGGCATCTGGGCGGATCAAAGCTGGGGCCGGTTCTGGGGCTGGGATGCGAAGGAAAACGGCGCGCTGATCATCGTGCTGTGGAATGCGCTGATCCTGCACGCGCGCTGGGGCGGACTCGTGCGCGAGCGCGGGCTGATGAACATGGCCATCTTCGGCAACGTCGTGACCGCGTGGAGCTGGTTCGGTGTGAACATGCTCGGCATCGGGCTGCACAGCTACGGGTTCATGGAAGCGGCGTTCTGGTGGCTGCTCGGCTTCGCCGCCACCCAGGTCGCGCTCATCGCGCTCGGCTCGCTGCCGACGCAGTGGTGGCGCAGCTTCCGCAACGCGGCGGCCAGCTAGTATCGCAGGACTCGCGCGAGGAACTCCCGGCACTGCGCGCTCGCCGACTGCGCGAAGAGCTGCTCCGCCGGCGCGTGCTCGACGATGCGCCCGTCGGCGAGGAAGGCCACGCGGTCCGCGACGCGGCGCGCAAATCCCATTTGATGCGTCACGAGCACGAAGTCGCGGCCTTCCGCCTTCAGCTCCTCGATCACGTCGAGCACCTCGGCGGTCATCTCGGGATCGAGCGCGCTGGTCGGTTCATCGAAAAGCAACACGCGCGGCTGGATGACGATCGCCCGCGCGATGGCCACGCGCTGCTTCTGCCCGCCGCTCAGCTCGGCGGGGCGCTTGTGCGCGTGATCCGCGAGCCGGAAGCGATCGAGCGCCGCCATCGCGCGCGCCTCTGCATCGGGAACGCGATGCACCTGCACGAGCGGCAGCAGGAGATTCTCCAGCGCGCTGAGGTGCGGGAAGAGATTGAAGGCCTGGAAGACGACGCTGAGATGCTGCCGGTGCTCGCGCGTGCAAGTGACGCGCTCGCCGTCGAGTTGCACCGCGCCGCCGTCCGCGGCCGTCAGCCCGGCAATGATCCGCAGGAGCGTGGACTTCCCGCCGCCGCTCGGCCCGATGAGCGCGAGCGTGCGCAACTCGCCGAAGTCCGCGGACATGTCGTCGATCACGCGATGCGCGCCGAAGGATTTGGTGAGGGCGTGGAGCGAGAGCCTCATGTCTCGAAGTGCGCGCGGCTTTCCAGCCAGCGGCTCCAGAGCGAGATGGGCAGCGTGAGCACGAGGTAGCCGAGCGCGAGCGGCACGTAGCTCTCGAGCGTGCTGAAGCTCACCGACGCGACCTGCTGCCCATTCTGCGTGAGCTCCTCGACGCCGATGATCGAGAGCAGCGAGGAGTCCTTGATCAGCGACGCAAACTGCCCCGCCAGCGGCGGCAGCACCTGCCGCAGCGCCTGTGGGAAAATGACGAACCGATAGGTCTGCGCGGTGCTCAGCCCGATGGCGCGCGCGCTCTCGAGCTGCGACGCGCCCACGCTCTCGATGCCCGCGCGAATGATCTCGCTGAGATACGCGCCGGCGAAGTTCGAGAGGATGAGAACGCTCGCGAGCACGCGGTTTTCCAGCCCGACGAGATGGAAGACGCCGAAGTAGAGAATGAGGATCTGCGTGAGCAGCGGCGTGCCGCGGATCAGCTCCACGTGCACCGTGCAAAGCGCCCGCACCGGCAGCCACCGCGCACGTCTTCCGAGTGCCAGCACGAGGCCGATGACCACGCTCACGACCAGTGCCGCCGAGGCGAGTCCGAGCGTCCCGAGCCAGCCATTCCAAAACAGCCGCCAGTATCCCGCGACCGATTCCCACCCGCCGCGCGTGGTCAGTCGCCAAAGTGCGGCATAGACGACGAAGCCGAAGACCAATGCCGCGCCCGCGACGCCGGCGCCGCGCGCCTTCACAGCAGATCGACTACTTCCGTTGCGAGCTTGTTGACCGCCTTGACCTCGTCCTCCGTTGGCGGCACGTCGCCTTCCTTCTCCGTCAGTGCCTGGATCGCCTTGAGATTTTTCTCGATGGCCTGGAAAACCTTGTCCTCCCGCAGCGTCGGTTCGAGGGTGCCCACGCGGTCGATGAAGTAATCGAGCGCGTCGGGCTGAATGAGGATCTTTGCGTGCTCGGGCGTGTAATCGAGCGCGATGAGCGTGGTGACCGCCTCGAGCCCGCGGAACCAACCGCCGAGGCTCACGAGGTGCGCGATCTCCTCATCCTTGAGCGCCATCATGCCCGCTTCCATGTCGGCCTGCCCTTTCACGAGCTCGATGCGCAATTCGGTCCAGTTCTCCTTCGCGGCCTTCTCGATCAGGCTCTTGCTGTGCTTGGTGACGAAGTCGGCGACGCCGAGCGCCTTCGCGTAGCGGGCCAGCGCGCGGGCCGGGCCTTCGATCCGCGAGGGCTTCTCCGCGATGATCGCGAGCAGGCCGTCGGCGATGATGCGGCCGCTGCGGAGCGCGATTTTTGCGCGTGACTCGGGCATCTCGGGCGGCACATCGCGCCAGAGTTTCTCGATGGGGATGGGGCGCAGGTCCATCAGCTCGGCCATCAGGTGCTCGATCGATGGGGCAGTGAATGCGTTGATGCCGAGTTCCTCGCGGATCTTGTCGATGTCGGGCGCGAGGATGACGGGCACGGCTGCAGGCACAGCCGGCTTCTTCGGCGCTTGGGCGAAGAGGGCCGGCGGCAGGTTGAAGGTGACGATGGCAGCGAGCAGCCAACGCGAGACTGAATCCATGAGCGCTCCTTGTGTCCGAACTTCGAGCACATTGCAGCAGGAAAATCGCGCGAATCGCCCGAATCTCGCGGCGCCCCTCCGGCGGGCGTGGACGGATTTACCGCTTGACCCTCTTGAAGCCCCCGGCATCATCCGCCCCCTTGTCGCGCCCACAAGCGCGTCAACCCAACCAATCTATGCAAGGCAGTCTGGGTTCCACCATCTGGACCATTTCCTATTTCACCGTCCTCGTCGGGCTTTCTCTATACGGCCTGCACCGTTACGTGATCGTCTGGCTCTTCCTCAAGCACCGCAACCGGCTGCCCACGCCTCGCGAGCAATTCGTCGAGCTGCCTCGGGTGACGGTTCAACTGCCGATCTACAACGAGCTCTACGTCGTCGAGCGGCTGCTCAAGTCGGTCGCCGCGCTCGATTATCCGCGCGAGTTGCTGCAAGTGCAGGTGCTCGACGATTCGACCGATGAGACGACCGCGCTGGCCGCGAACTGCGTCGCCACGCTCAAGGCCGGCGGGCTCGACATCGAGCTGATCCACCGCACCGATCGCACCGGCTACAAAGCCGGCGCGCTCGAAAACGGACTGCTCACGTGCAGCGGCGAATTCGTGCTCATCCTCGACGCGGACTTTGTCCCGAACCCGGACATGCTCCAGCGGACGATCCACTATTTCACGGATCCGAAGATCGGCATGATCCAGACGCGCTGGGGGCACTTGAACCGCACGTTCAGCCTGCTCACCCGCGTCCAGGCGATGTTCCTCGACGGTCATCTCCTGCTCGAGCAGACCGCCCGCAGCCGCTCCGGTCGGTTCTTCAATTTCAACGGCACCGCCGGCCTGTGGCGCCGCTCGTGCGTCGCCGACGCCGGCGGCTGGCAGCACGACACGCTCACCGAGGATCTCGACCTGAGCTATCGCGCGCAGCTCAAGGGCTGGCGCTTCGTCTTCCTCGCCGACCTCGTCACGCCCGCCGAACTGCCCGTGGACATGAACGGCTTCAAGAGCCAGCAGCACCGCTGGACCAAGGGCTCCATCCAGACGTGCCTCAAGCTGCTGCCGAAAGTCTGGCGCGCCGAGCTGCCGCTGGTCGTGAAGATCGAGGCCACCGCGCACCTCACTTCGAACTACGCCTACCTGCTGCTCTTCTGCCTCTGCATCCTCATGCACCCGACCAGTGGCGGCGGCTCGAACATCTGGCGCACGCTGCTCGTCGATATCCCGCTCTTCCTCTCCGCGTCGATGCCCGCCGCGGTCTTCTACCTCTGCTCCCAGCGCGAGCTTTATCCCCGCTCGTGGTGGAAGGAAATCCTCTATCTGCCGGCCCTGCTCGCGCTCGGCATTGGCCTCGCTGTGAACAACGCGCGCGCCGTGCTCGAGGCCATGCTCGGCATCGAGAGCGAGTTCACCCGAACCGCCAAATACGGCATCCAGAACCGCACCCAGAGCTGGCGCCGGGCGAAATACTCGCCGCTCAAGAGCATCGCGCCGTTCGTCGAACTCGCGTTCGCCGCGTATTTCACGCGATTCCTGGTCTTCGCGATCCGGCACGATCAATGGCTTGCGGTCCCCTTCCTCGTGCTCTTCACCGCCGGCTTCGCCTACGTGGGGCTGTGCTCGATCGCGCAGTGGTTTCCGCGCATCAAGATGCCCGGTCGCGATACTGGCGAAGCGCTCGCGGCATAGGGCGCACCGCCAGTTAAGGGCCGATGCTCCCTTACGGCGACTTCACCTACTTCGGTCTGCTGCTCTACGTGGTGGTGCCGACCATCGCGCTCGGGCTGCTCGGCCGCGCCGGCTGGCGCTGGACGCTCTGCTGCACCGCGCTCGTGCTCGCCGTGCAACTCAGCGCGGTGCTCAAGCCCATCCTCGGCATCCAATGGCGCGAGGTCTGGCTTTTCGTCGCATTCGGCGCGTGGCAGACCGCGCTCGCCTTCGCGCTGCTGCGCTGGCGAGGCAAATTCCCCGGCTGGATCGCACTCGCGCTGGCTGTCCTGCCACTGCTGCTGGTCAAGGTCGCGCCCTTCCTCCCGGCGCTCAGCGCGCTCAAGTTCCTCGGCCTTTCCTACATCACATTCCGCGCGCTCGACGTCATCTTCTCCATCCGCGACGGCGTCATCAAGCAGCTCTCGCTCACCACCTGGCTCGGCTACCTCCTCTTCTTCCCGACCATCTCGAGCGGCCCCATCGACCGCTATCGCCGCTTCGAAAAAGACTGGCTCAAGCCGCGCACGCGCGCCGAATTCCTCGACGACCTCGACTTCGCCATCGCGCGCACCTTCCGCGGCTTCCTCTACAAATTCATCATCGCCGCGCTCATCCACGCGCACCTGCTCAAGCCGCTCGACGAGAGCACCAGCGCTCTCGCGCTCGCCGGCTACGCCTACGCCTACACGCTTTACCTCTTCTTCGATTTCGCCGGCTACAGCGCCTTCGCCATCGGCCTGAGCCGGGTCTTCGGCATCCGGACTCCCGAGAATTTCGACCGCCCGTTTCTCTCCCGGAACATCCGCGACTTTTGGAACCGCTGGCACATCAGCCTTTCGTTCTGGTTCCGCGATCACATCTACATGCGCTTCCTGCTCGCGGCGGCGAAAGCCAAGTGGTTCAAGGGCAGGCACACCGCCAACTACCTCGGCCTCTACCTCACCTTCGGCCTCATGGGTTTCTGGCACGGCCTCTCCTGGCACTACATCCTCTACGGCCTCTACCACGCCACGCTCCTCTGCGGCTACGACTGGTTCGCCCGCTGGAACAAAGCGCGGAATCTCTGGCCCGACACGCCCTTCGTGCGCGGCGTCAATATCGCGCTCACCTTCCATGCCTTCGCTTTCGGCTTGCTCCTCTTCTCCGGCAAGCTCACGCACTGATCCGCCATGAAACCGCTTTCCGAACAATACGACGGCATTGAGCGCCTGCTCGAGTTCGACTTCGTCCGCGCCACCGAAAACGCCGCACTCAACTCCCTGCAGTGGCTCGGGCGCGGCGAGAAGGAACTCGCCGACGCCGCCGCGTGCGACGCCATCCGCGGGATGTTCGACCACATGGACATCAGCGCCGAGGTCGTCATCGGCGAAGGCATCAAGGACAACGCGCCCGGCATTTTCAAAGGCGAACAACTCGGCACGTGGCTGCCCGGCACCACGCGCTTCGACATCGCGCTCGACCCGATCGACGGCACCACCAACATCGCCAAGGGCGCGCCGAACTCGATCTCGTGCATCGCCACCGCCATCCCGCACGAGCACACCAAAAGTGCGCTCAAGGACATCCCGAGCTTTTACATGAAGAAGCTCGCCTACGGCCCGGAGATCGTCCGCTCGATGCTCCGCAGCGCCGGCGCCAGCAGCATGATGCTCAACGCCCCGATCAGCGCAAACATCGAGGCCGTCGCCGCCGTCTTGAAGAAGCGCGTCAAGGATGTGGTCGTCCTCATCATGGACCGCCCGCGCCACACGGAGCTGGTGAAAGAGATCCGCAGCACCGGCGCCGCGCTACGCATGGTCGGCGACGGCGACATCGCCGCCGCGATCGCCCCGAGCATCCCCGATAGCGGCATCGATCTCTTCGTCGGCATCGGCGGCAGCCCCGAAGCCGTCCTCGCCAGCGCCGCGCTCAAGTGCCTCGGCGGCGACATGCAGGCGCAGATGTGGCCGCGCGACGACGACGAGCGGCAGGAAATCATCGCCGCCGGTTACGGCGACGAACTCGCGAAGATCTTCCACGCCGACGACCTCGCCAGCGGCCCGCACATCATCTTCTGCGCGACCGGCATCAGCGACAGCCCGATGTGCCGCGGCGTCCGCATCCAGCGCAACCGCGCCATCACCCACACCGTCCTCATGCGGGCAAAGACGCAGAGCCTTCGCTACATCGAGACCCACCACGAGCTGAGCATGAAGAACATCCCGCTCCGCTCGACCAACCGGAAATCCTAATCAACACGGCGCGCCAAGTGGGCATCCCGATCGACCTCACCGGCAAAGTCGCGCTCATCACCGGCGCCTCGCAGGGCATCGGCGCGGAGATCGCGCGCACCTTTCATCGCGCGGGCGCGAGCGTCGTGCTCAATCACCCTGGCATCGGCAGCACCGGCGCGGATGCGGACAGGATCGCCGCCGAGGTGAACGCGAAAGTCGTCGAGGCGAGCGTCGCGGACGCCGACGCCGTGCAGCGGATGATGCGCGAAGTGGGCGCGATCGACTTCCTCATCAACAACGCCGCCATCCTCCGCGACCGCACGATCGCGAAGATGTCGCTCGATGAATGGCAGTCGGTCATCGACGTGAATCTCACCGGCGTCTTCCACTGCACGAAGTTCGGACTCGAGATCATGCGCGATGGCGGCGCGATCGTGAGCCTCGCCAGCATTGCGGCGATCCTTGGCTTCTACGGCCAGGCGAACTACGCCGCCGCCAAGTCCGGCGTGCAGGCGATGATGCGCGTCGCGAGCCGCGAGGGCGCCCGCCGCGGCATCCGCGCGAATGCCGTCGCGCCCGGCGTGATCGACACTGCGATGGCAGCGACGATCCCGGAGAACGTCCGCGCCGAGATGATGAAGAACATCCCGCTCGCGCGTTTCGGCAGCGCCTCGGAAGTCGCGAATGTCGCGCTCTTTCTCTGCTCGCCGCTCGCGTCCTACGTCACGGGCCAGACGATCGAGGTGAACGGGGGCTGGCGCGGGTGATTTCCGTGAGGTCGCTGCGGTTCGTCTCCGCGGCGGACCACACGCAGGCAAGCGTGACGAGTGCGGTGCCGACGAGATAGACGGCAACCGGCCACGGTGCTCCGCCGGACCGGCTCAGCAGCGCGGTGGCGATGAGCGGCGCCAGGCCGCCCGCGAGCGGCGAGGCGAGTTGGTAGCCGAGCGACGCGCCGGTGTAGCGCACGCCCGTGCCGAACATCTCGGCGAAAAACGCGGCCTGCGGTCCATACATCGCCGAGTGTCCGACCAGGCCGACGCTGACCGCGAGCCACACGAGGGGCGTGGATTTCGTATCGACGAGCCAGAAAAACGGGAATGCAAACAGCGCGAGAAACAGCGCGCCGCCGAGATACACCGGCCGGCGCCCGACGCGATCCGAGAGCGCGCCGAAGACCGGAATGAGGATGAACTGCACCGCCGAGCCGAGCAGGACCGCGTTGAGCAGCACGGACTTTTTCAAGCCCAGCCGCTCGGTCGCGTAGCTGAGCACGAAGACGGTGAAGATGTAGAAGTAGGCGTTCTCCGCGAACCGCGCGCCCATCGCGAGCAGCACGTTGCGCGGGTGGCGCCGCAGCACTTCGAGGATGGGCGCGGGCGCGGGCGGACGTTGCGCTTTCATCGCGGTGAACACGGGGCTTTCGAGCACCGCGAGGCGGATGAACATGCCGATGCCCAGCAGCACGATGCCGAGCAGAAACGGCACGCGCCAGCCCCACGCGAGAAACTGCGGCTCCGGCATCGCGGAGAAAATGCTGAACACCGCGGTCGCGAGCAGCAGCCCCATCGGCACGCCGGCCTGCACCCAACTGCCGCGAAACCCGCGCCGTTCCTTGCCCCCGTGCTCGACGGCCATCAGCACCGCGCCGCCCCATTCGCCGCCGACGCCGAAGCCCTGCACGAAGCGCAACGCCACGAGCAGCACCGGCGCGATCACGCCGGCCTGCGTGTAGGTCGGCAGCGTGCCGATGAAAAAAGTCGCGAGGCCCATGAGCATGAGCGTGGTGATGAGCATCGACTTGCGCCCGAGCCGGTCGCCAAAATGCCCGAACACAATGCCGCCGATCGGCCGCGCGAAAAACCCGACGGCATACGTGGCGAAGGCGGCCATCGTGCCGGCGAGCGGATCGAACGTGGGGAAGAAGAGCTTGTTAAAGACGAGCGCCGCCGCGGTGCCGTAGAGGAAGAAGTCATACCACTCGACAGTCGTGCCGATGAAGCTGGCGAGGACGACGCGCGTGGAGGGCGACATGGACTAGACCGTGAAGGTCTTCAGCGGCACGAGCGTGGCGGCCAGCGTGAGTCCGCCGGCGCGCACGAGGATGAAGCCGTCCTCAGCCGCGATGGCGCCGCCGACCGCGAAGCCGGCGGGATCGAAGTCGCCGTCGCCGTTCACGTCCGCGCCGATCGCATCAGCGGTGATCTTCGCGATCTTCAGCACGGCATTCGCAGTGCCGATGCCGTTCGCGGCGGGCGTGCCGGCGATCATCGTGGCAATGCGCGTGGCGGTGATGCTCGTGATCGAGCCGTTCTTCGTGACGGCCACGTTCCCGCCGACTTTTCCAGCCTGGCCGGCAGCGATGCCGCCCATGCCGCTCGCGCCGGTGAGATCGAAGTTGTGCGTGAAGTCGCCGATGTCGCCGGCGACCGACACACTCGACACGGAACCGCCCGCGCCGGCTCTCGTGGCGCCATCGCCGCCGTTGCCCGCGAGCAGGGCGCGCACAAACGTGCCGACGACGTCGATGTCGATGCGCCGGATGGCGCCGCCCGCGCCGCCCGCGCCGCCAGTATTCTTGCCGCCGCTTCCGGCGATCAGCGTGGCGGTATCCACCGCGCCGCTCACGCCATCGATCCCGCCGCCCGCGCCGGCGGATTTCGAGCTCGCAGATGTGCCGCCC
>JBEBGD010000077.1:0-26779 GCA_040081625.1 Chthoniobacteraceae bacterium | reverse complement strand
GGTTGAGGGCGGGGGCAAGTATTTAATGACCTTAAGTATCTTCCGGGTTTCCCCGACGGACATAATGCTCCGGCCAAATTCTTCTTCGTGCGCTTCATGCCTTCGTGGTGAAATCCGATCCATGCGCACGCTCCTCCTCGCCCTCGCCCTCGTCTCCGCGCACGCCTTCGCGAAGCCGACGAATCTCGTCTTCATCCTCACCGACAACCAGGGCGCGTGGACGCTCGGCTGTTACGGGAACAAGGACATCCAGACTCCGCACATCGATCGCCTCGCGGCGGAAGGCATCCGTTTCACGCGCGCGATGGCGAGCAATGCGGTGTGCTCGCCGACGCGCGCGACGTTTCTCACCGGGCTGATTCCTTCGCAGCACGGCGTCCATTCGTTTCTCGATCCGAAGTTCATGATGGGGCCGGAGGCTTACAACACGCTTGAGGAGTTCACGTCGATCGGGGAGGTGCTGCGCGATGAGGGCTACGTGTGCGGGTTGAGCGGGAAGTGGCACCTCGGCGCGAACCTCACGCCGAGCGAGGGCTTCACGTCGTGGATCACCAAGCCCGACGGGAGCACGCGCGAGTTTTACGACCAGGACATCATCGAGGACGGCAAAGTGCGGAAGGAAGCCGGCTACACGACGGACCTTTGGACGCGCAAAGGCATCGAGTTCATCGAGGCGAACAAGGCGCGCCCGTTCTTCCTCTACCTCGCCTACAACGGACCCTACTCGCTCGGAAACCTGATGCTCAACCCCTCGCGCAATCGCTGGGCCGAGGTGTATCGCGGGCTGCCGTTCCTCAGCTTCCCGCGCGACGCGATGCATCCGTGGCAGCACGCGAACAAGCAATTCCACAACACGCAGGCCGCGATCGAGCGGATGGCGTGCGAAGTCAGCGGCGTGGACGACGGCGTGGGCGAAGTGCTCGCGGCCCTCAAGCGGCTCGGGCTCGAGAAGGACACGCTGGTCGTCTATTCCGCCGACCAGGGCTGGATGGGCGGGCAGAACGGACTGTGGGGCATGGGCGATCACACGCGCCCGATCGGCGCGCACGAGTTGATGATGCAGATCCCGCTCATCTTCCGGCAGTCGGGGAAAATCCCCGCCGCGCAGACGAGCGACCTGCTCGTGAGCAATTACGACTTCATGCCGAGCGTGCTCGCGCATCTCGGCGCGAAGATGCCGGCGGGATCGAAGTCGCCGGGCCGCGACTTCTCCCGCGTGCTGCGCGGGGAGTCCGTCGCGTGGGAAAACGGAGTCTTCTACGAAATGGAAACGTGCCGCGCGATCCGCACGGACGACTGGAAATACGTCGCGCGTTTTCCGTCCGGTCCGTTCGAGCTCTACGACATGAAGGCCGACCCGCGCGAACGCATGAACCTCTACGGCCAGCCCGGCACCGAGCCACGCCGGGATGAACTCGCCCGGCGGCTGGACACCTTCTTCACCCGCAACGCCGACCCGCAATACGACGTGTGGAAAGGTGGACGCTCGAAGGCGAAGCGGCTCGACGATCGCTGAGACCTCAGTCCATGGGCGTGCTCGTGCAGTCGCAGGAGGCGATCGGAAAATCCGCAGCATCCTGCAAACGCCGCGCGGTTGTTCGCGGCCAAGACGCCGCTAGGTTCGCGGTTCACATGCCTGCCATGACGCGCCTCGCGCTTGCCCTCATCCTCCTCTCACTTGCCGCTCGCGCGGAGACCGCGCCGAGCTTCCGCAATCACGTCCAGCCCATCCTCGCGAAGGCGGGCTGCTCGCTCGGTGCATGCCATGGAGCGGCGGCGGGGCAGGGGGGATTCCGGCTCTCGCTGCGCGGCTACGACGACGAAGGCGACTGGCTCGCGCTCACTCGCGGTGCGTTCGGGCGGCGGATCTCGGCGGCGGACCCGGCGCGCTCGCTCATGCTGCTGAAGGCCACGGCTGCTGTGCCGCACAAGGGCAGCGAGCGGTTCAAGGTCGGCTCGGAGGAGTGGAAGACGATCGTCGATTGGATCGCCAATGGCGCGCCGGGGCCGAAGTCGGAAGACGCGCGGATCGAGCGGCTCGTGATCGAGCCGGCGCACTTGCGCGCGAAGCCGGGCGACGCGCCGAAGTTCACGGTGCGCGCGCACTTCTCCGACGGGCACGACGAGGATGTGACGCGGCATGTGAAATGGACGGCGGTCAACCAGAGCGTGGTCACGGTGGACGACAAGGATGCGATCAAGGTCGTCGGCCGCGGCGAGAGCGCGCTGAGCGCTTGGTATCTGAGCCGGCTTGCGGTGGCGACGGTCACGGCGCCTTATGACAATCAGGTCGATGCCGCGATCTTTGCGAAGGCGCCGCGGCGCAACTGGATCGACGAGCGTGTGCTCGACAAGCTGCGCGAACTCAACCTGCCGCCGAGCCCGCGCTGCGAGGATCACGACTTCATCCGCCGCGCTTTCCTCGACACGATCGGTGTGCTGCCGACGGCGGAGGAGACGCGCGCCTTCCTCGCCGACACACGGCCCGACAAGCGCGACCGGCTTATCGACTCGCTCTTCGCGCGGACGGAGTTCGTCGATTACTGGAGCTACAAATGGAGCGACCTGCTGCTGGTCACCAAGCGCAAGGTCCAGCCGGCGGCGATGTGGTCTTACTACCAATGGATTCGCAATCAGGTCGCGTCGAACACGCCGTGGGATGCCTTCACGCGCCGCCTGCTCACCGCGCAGGGCAGCACGCTGGAAAACGGCGCGGCAAATTATTTCGTGATCCACCAGGATCCGCGCGACGCGGCGGAGACGACCTCACAGACCTTCCTCGGCTTCTCGATGAACTGCGCGAAGTGCCACAATCACCCGCTCGAGAAGTGGACCAACAACGACTACTACGGCTTCGCGAACCTCTTCTCGCGCGTGCGGTTCAAGGCGGGCGCGCAGGCCGGCGACAACGTCGTCTTCGCCGCGGCGGATGGCGAGCTGGTGCAGCCGCTCACGGGCCAGCCGCAGTTGCCGCGTCCGCTCGACGCGAAACCGCTGGCGGCGGACTTCGCGGGTGACCGGCGCGAGGCGCTCGCGCAGTGGGTCACGAGTGCGGACAATTCGCACTTCAAGCGCAACATCGTGAACCGCGTGTGGGCGAACTTCTTCGACGTCGGGCTGGTGGAAAACGTGGACGACATCCGTGCCGCGAATCCGCCGAGCAACGAGCCGCTCTTCTCGGCGGCGACGGATTTTCTCGTGCAGAACAAGTTCGACCTGCGGACGCTGATGCGCGCGATCTTGCAGAGCGAGACCTACCAGCGATCGAGCCAGCCGGTGGCCGGCAATGAAGACGATTCGCGCTTTTACAGCCGCTACTATCCTCGCCGCCTCATGGCCGAGGCCCTGCACGACGCGATCGCGCAGGTGACGCTGGTGCCGACGATTTTCAAAACGGAGGACGTGAGCAACCAGACCGCCGGCATCACCTTCCCCGCCGGCTGGCGCGCGATGCAGCTCCCGGATGCCGGCACCGACAGCTATTTCACGCGCGCCTTCGGCCGGCCGAACCGCGACCAGACCTGCGAGTGCGAACGCACCGCCGAGCCGAGCGTGACGCAGGCGTTGCACGTGGCCAATGGCGACACGATCAACAAGAAGCTCCTCTCCGCGCAGAGCTGTGTGGCAAAGGCGCTCGCCGGGAAAAAATCAGCGGACGAGGTGATCGATGACGCCTTCCTCTCCGCGCTCGCGCGGCTGCCGGGCGATGCGGAGCGCGCGCGTTTCCGCACGCTGCTCGGTGGGAGCAAGGACGAGAAGGAGATGCGACTGGCGCTCGAGGACGCGTATTGGGCGCTGCTGAGCAGCCGGGAGTTTTTGTTCAACCACTGACGCCCACTCACGCGAGCGTCTCGTCCCGCTGCGCGATGGCGCGACGGGCGATCTTCGTGACGTAGGTGAGCACGGCGAGCGCGGCGAGGACGCCGAGCCCCATCATGCCGATCTCGAGCGGATGGCGCTGGCGGCCGGTGCCGGTGGCGACTTCGAGGCCGATCTGCGCGGTCGTGCCGAGCCAGACGAAGAATGCATTCGGGAGCAGGATCGGCACGGCGGTGGCGAGGATGTAGGGCCAGAACCGGACGGCGGTCAGGCCGAAGGCGTAGTTCACCATGCCGAAGGGCAGCGGCACGAAGCGGATGAGCGCGACGATCTTCCATCCCTCGCGCCCGACGGCGGCATCGATCGCGCGGAATTTCCCGTTCGCCGCGAGCCGCTTTTGCACGCGCGCCCGCGCGAGATGCCGCGACACGAGAAAGTTCACCGCCGCCGAGAGCATCGTGCCGAGTTGGACGGCGACGAAGCCGCGCCCGAAGCCGAAGCAGAGCGCGGCGGTGATGGCGAAAGGCGACATCGGCACGGCGGCCATGCCGGCCAGAGCCATCATCGCGGCGAAGGCGACGACGCCGATCCAGCCGAGGTTTTGAAAGTAGTCCTGGGATGAAGCCAGCCAGTCGGTCAGCAGCTTCAAGCGAGTCGGGAGTTGGGAGTTGAGGGTTGGGAGACGCGCATTCTGGATCGAAGTCGCGCACATGAGCCGTGCGCGACTAAACTCTCAACTCTCAACTTCCCCGCTCCTCAGGCCGCTTGCGAAGGTTTCGCGGTGACGGAGCGGGAGACGGCGCGGCGCAGGTCGGCTTGCGAGATGGGCTTGCTGACGACGAGGTCGATGCCCTCGGGCGACTGGCCACTGGCCTGCATTTCGTCGCCGAAGCCGGTGAGCAATACGACCGGCGTATTCGGGCGCTCGGCCTTGATGATCAGCGCGAGTTGCGTGCCGTTGAGGCCGGGCATGGATTGGTCGGTGAGCACGAGGTCGAAGGTGCCGGCGCGGAACTTCTCGAGCGCGGCGCGACCGTCGAAGGCGAGGGTCACTTGATGTCCGTCGGAGCGCAGGTATTCGGCGATCAGCTCGGCGATGATCTCCTGATCATCAGCCACGAGCACTCGCACGGCTTCGGAGATCGGTTCGCTCTTCTCCTGTGCGGGGACGGCGGTGTCGGTGGTCGGTGGGATCATGACTAGGAATGTGGTGCCGCGATTTTTTTCGCTGATGATTTCGATATTGCCGCCGTGGCGTTGCACGATGCCATAGACGACTGAGAGCCCGAGGCCGGTGCCGCCGTCGCCCTTGGTGGTGAAGAAAGGCTCGAGGCACTGCGCGCGCTGCTCGGGGTCCATGCCCATGCCCGTGTCGGTGATCGAGACGCAGACGTGCTCGCCCTGGACGCGCGTGGCGAGGCTGATGGTGCCGCCCTCGGGCATCGCATCGACGGAGTTGAAGATGAAGTTGGTGAGCATCTCGCGCAGCTCGGAGGCGCTGGCGGCGACCGCGGGGATCTCGCGCAGGTCGGTGACGACGTTGATCTGCACGCCATTGGCCTGGCTCGATCCTTTCCAGCGTGGAGTGGTGAGGGCGACGGCTTGCTCGACGATGGCGTTGAGATCGACGGGCACGCGCACGTCTTCGCTGCCGGCCGGCCGGTAGAATTCGCGCAGCCGCGCGACGATGTGCCGCGCGTCCTCGGCGGCGGCGATCATGTGCGCGAGGTAGCCGCGCTCGCGGTCGGGTGCATTGCCCTGGAAGTGCGGCAGCAGCAGCTCGCCGTAGCCGAGCATCATCGTCAGCGCGTTGTTGAAATCGTGCGCGATTCCACCCGCCATCAGCCCTAGCGCGCGCAGGCGCTCCTGCTTGATGACCGCGGTCTGCGTGTTGCGGAGCTGGCTGAGCGTCTGCTCGAGCTGGCCGGTGCGCACGCGGACCTGCTGCTCGAGCAGTTTGTTCTGGTCCTGGAGTTCCAGGTGCAGGAATCGGTTCTCGAGCAGGTTCTTCATCCGCAGCACGACTTCGGAGTGGTCGAGCGGCTTGGTCAGGAAATCCTGCGCGCCGGCGAGGAAGGCGCGGCGTTTGGTCTCCGCGGTGATGTCGGCCGTCAGCACCAGGATCGGCAGATACGTGTCGGGCGCGATGGCCGACTTGAGCAGTTCCATGACGCCGAAGCCGTCGAGGTGCGGCATGTGCAGGTCGAGCAGGACGATGTCCGGCTCGAACTCGAGCAGGATTGAGAGAGTCTCCCGAGAATCAGTCGTGCTGCGGATCGACGGCTCGCCGTTGAGCTCCAGGATGCGTTCGAGCAAGCGCACGTTCGAAGGCTCATCATCTACGATGAGGACGCGTGCTTTGCGGAGAACGTCGTGGGTCATGCGGTTGGGAAATGCGATGTCGCGTGGGAATGGTTGGACGCCAACAGTTCCGTTGACTGTTTTGTGAAAGCAGCGTGTATGCCTTCAGACCAGTGATTTTCCTGTATGTCCGCAGTAGTCACCACCCCTGACCGCGACCCGGAAATGGTCCGCGCGATGTTCGGCCGCGTCGCGCGCCGCTACCGGCTGGCAAATGCCGTCCTTAGCGGTGGGCTGGACGCCCTTTGGAGGCGCCGCGCGGCGTCCATCGTGGCTGGGTGGAAGCCGGGGACGGTGCTCGACCTCGCGACCGGCAGCGGCGACCTCGCCCGGGCGATCGAGCGCCGGTGCCCGGAGGCGGAGGTGACCGGCGCCGACTTCAGCGCGGAGATGCTCGAAGTCGCGCGCGGGCTCGGTTCGCGCCGGCTCGTGCAGGCCGACGCGCTTGCGATGCCGTTTGCAGACGGGCAATTCGACGCGCTCACCGTCGCCTTCGGCCTGCGGAACATGGCATCGTGGGAGGGCGCGCTCCGAGAGATGGCGCGCGTGCTCCGCCCCGGCGGGCACGTGTTGGTGCTCGATTTTTCCGTCCCGCGCGGCCCGCTGCGCTGGCTCTACCGGCCGTATCTGCACCGCGTCCTGCCGCGGCTGGCCGGCTGGCTCACGGGCGAAGCCGAGGCGTATCGCTACCTCGCCGCTTCGATCGAAAACTTCCCGAGCGGAGCGGCGCTGTGCCGTTTGATGGAGGGCGCCGGCTTCCGCGGCGCCAAGGCCGAGCCGCTGACCGGCGGCATCGTGAGCCTTTACACGGCAGAGAAATCGCTAGCGTGAACGCCATGCTCCTGCGTGTGCTGTCCATTTTCCTGCTCGCCGCATGTGCCCGTGCGCAGCAGCCGCGTGTCCACACCGGTGGCGGGTCGGACTTGAACCGCCTCGTGCTCGAAGCCATCGACCGGATGCCCCGTGGCGGCAGCTACTCGACCAGCGCGCAGGCCAACCAGCGCCTCGGCGCCGCCGTGCAGCTCGACACCCGCGGCCTCGTGCTCGCTCCGCGCGTCGCGCAGCCGAGCTACTGCTCCGGCGCGACGTATCTGGTCTTCGTCGATGTCATCGACCGGCTCATGCGTCGCGGCTCGATCGCGCCCGCCCGCGAGCCGCTCCAGGCGCTGCTCGTGCGCGGCCAGCACGATGGCGAAGGCGTGTGGGGCCGCTGGAATGCGAACGGCCCCGGCACCGCGCGGCTCTTCGCCGAGGCCGGGCTCGGGCGCAATTTCACCGACTGGGCGCAGGCGCGGCCGGGCGACTTCATGAAGATCTGGTGGAACACCGAGATCGGCCAGCGCGAGCGCGGCCACTCGGTCGTCTTCCTCGAGGCCGACGCGGACGACGTGATCTTCTGGTCGAGCAACACCCCCGGCGGCTACGGTCGCCGCAGCGTCCCGCGCACCGACGTGAAGTGGGCCGTCTTCTCCCGCTTCGAGCACCCCGACGCGCTCGAGAGTCTCGCGCGCCTCCCGAAGAGCGACGCCTACCTCGCCTCGATGCTCACGCGCCCTTCGACCCGGGCGGAAGTGGCGGATCTGTGCGCGATGAAGTGACTACTCGGGCGCGTGATGAACGCGGTAGCCGGCGACGAACTCCCGCCGCCACGCGTCGAACGTCCCCGCCTCGATCCGCTCCCGCGCCTCGCGCATGAGGTTCAGGTAGAAGTGGAGGTTGTGCAGCGTGATCAGCCGCAGCGCGAGGATCTCCTCGGCCTTCACGAGATGCCGCAGGTAGCCGCGCGTGAAGGTCCGGCACGCGGGGCACGTGCAGCCTTCCTCGATCGGTCCCGCGTCCATCGCGAAGGCGGCGTTCTTCAGGTGCATCGTGCCGGTGCGGGTGAAGGCGGTGCCGTTGCGCGCGAGGCGCGTCGGCAGCACGCAGTCGAACATGTCGATCCCGCGCGCCACCATCTCGAGCATCTGCGGCGGCGTGCCGAGGCCCATCGCGTAGCGCGGCTTTTCGCGCGGCAGATAAGGCTCCGCGTTTTCGATCGCCGCAAACATCTCCGGCTCCGGCTCGCCCACGCTCACGCCGCCGATCGCGTAGCCGGGGAAATCCATCGCCGCGAGCGCCTCGGCACTTCGCCGGCGCAAGTCCGCTTGACTCGACCCCTGCACGATTCCGAATTTCATCCCCGGCGTCTCTACCTCCTTGCAGCGGGCGGCCCAGCGCAGCGTGAGATCGAGCGACTTCGCCGCGTCATCGTAGCTGCACGGATGCGGCGGGCATTCGTCGAAGAGCATGACGATGTCGCTGCCGAGCGTCGCCTGGATTTCCATCGACTCGCGCGGGCCGATGAACATCGGCGTGCCATCGACGTGGTTTTGAAACTGCACGCCGTCCTCCGTGACCTTGCGCAGCTTCGCGAGCGAGAAGACCTGGAAGCCGCCCGAGTCCGTGAGGATCGGTCCATCCCACGCCATGAATTTGTGCAGCCCGCCGAAGTGCCGCATCACCTCCATGCCGGGACGCACGAAAAGGTGATACGTGTTGCCGAGGATGACCTGCGCGCCGAGCGCGCGCAGCTCGTCGGGCGAGCAGCACTTCACCGTCGCCTGCGTGCCGACGGGCATGAAGATCGGCGTCTCGATCGTGCCGTGCGCGGTCACGAGTCGGCCGCGGCGGGCCTTGGAATGCGGATCGGTGGCGAGAAGGGTGAAAGGGTTCACGAACGGTCGGGCGATGAGGCGCGGAGCCATAGGCCGCCTCCGCAGGTTGACAAGAACAGGTCGTGGTCGCGGCTCTACGTCGCGGCCTTCTCATCCACGCGTTGCGCGGCTTCCATCAGCAGACCCTGCCACGAGCAGTTGATCGTGCGCTCGAAAATTCCGACGCAGGGCCTTTCGTGCATCTCCCCGCGCTTCCACCCGATGATCTCGAAGACAGCGTCGGGCCCGTGGACATCCCCCACGACGGCGTCGGTGACCTCGCCTTCCTCGATGCGAATGCTCCCGGTGCGCCCCTCGGAATTGAACTCCACGACGGTCGTCGCGCGGGTCAGGCACTTGAGCTGGACGACATCGGCCGGCGTCACGTTCTTGAGCGTCGCGCCGAAATCCTTCCCGCCCTCCGATTGCTCCGACAAATTCAAGGCACCCCGGAGCAGCGTCAGCAGGGCGGCAGGCGCGATCGGCTTCTCGACGAGGTGCAGGACGTTGAGCGCCGCAGCGTGAAACGCGTGCTCTGCAACCGCGGATGCCGTCATGACGATCGCTTTCGCATCGGGATGCGTGGTGGCCCGGTTCCAGAGGAAATCGAGACCGCTGCCGTCCGGGAGAAAAATATCCACGACAAACAATGAAATCGGCAACCCGGCGCATCGCCACGAAGCGGCAGCCACGGTCTCTGCCCAGATCAACCGCACTTCCGGCAACTCCGCCAAGATGGTGCGCTCGATCGCGAAGCCGGTGGTCATGCAATCCTCCAGGAGTAAGACGATCGGATTTTTCATGTTATTTCGGTCGCTTCTGAAACGCGCGATAGGAAGCGCGGTCGCGGGATGGTTGCAAATTCTTCCTTCCCGCGTTCGTCGCTAGACCCACGTCCCGGCCGGCAGCGTCGCATTCTTCGGCACGATCACGATGCCGTCGCGGATGTAGAAGTTGTCGCCGTCCATGTGGTCGGGCTTGCCTTCGGGGGTGACGACGCAGCCGTCGCCGATGCGCGCGTTTTTGTCGATGATCGCGTGCTCGATCACGCAGTTCTTGCCGATGCCCACTTCGGGCGCGGCGCCGCGTGCGGCGTTGTCCACGTCGTAAAAGTCGGCACCCATGATGATGGAGTTTCGCACGGTGGTGCCTTCGCTGATGTAGCTGCGCACGCCGATGACGGCGCGCTCGATGTGCGCGTCGGTGATGATGCAGCCGTCGGAGATGATGGCCTGCTTGACCTGCGCGCCGTTGACCTTCGTCGCCGGCAGGAAGCGGGCGTGGGTGTAGATGGGCGCGATGGTGTCGAAGAAATTGAAGGGCGGCACGGCGCTGGCGCAGAGCAGATTTGCCTCGAAGAAACTGCGGATGGTGCCGATGTCCTCCCAGTAGCCGTCGAACAGATACGCCTGCACGCGGGCCTTGGTGATCATCTCCGGGATGACGTGCTTGCCGAAATCGACGTGGTCGTTGTCGAGCGCGTCGATGAGCGTCTGGCGGTTGAAGATGTAGATGCCCATGTTCGCCTGGAAAAGCTCGGCGTCCTCGGGCTTGTCCATGTCGCGCAGCAGCGCGGCGGGGATCCGCAGCGCGTCGAGCAGTGCGGGGTCTTTCGGCTTCTCGTCGAAGCGGACGATGTTGCGCTCCGAGTCGGTGTGCAGGATGCCGAAGTCGCTCGCGAGTTCCCGCGTGACGGGGAGCGTGGCGATGGTCAGCTCGGCCTTGTTGGCGATGTGCTGGTGCATCACCTCCCGGAAATCCATGCGGTAGAGCTGATCGCCGCTGAGGATGACAAAGTATTCGTAGGGATACTGGAGGAAGTCGCGGAGGTTCTGCCGGACGGCGTCGGCGGTGCCTTGATACCAGCTCGAGTCAGTCGGCGTCTGCTGCGCGGCGAGGATCTCGACGAAGCTGCGCGAGAAGGTGTCGAACTTGTAGCTCGAGTTGATGTGCTTGTGCAGCGACGCGCTGTTGAACTGCGTGAGCACGTAGATGCGGCGCAGGCCGGAGTTGATGCAGTTGCTGATCGGGATATCGACGATGCGATATTTTCCGGCGAGCGGGACGGCGGGCTTGGAGCGTTCCTTGGTGAGCGGAAAGAGCCGCGTGCCGGCGCCGCCGCCCATGATGACGGCGAGTGTTTTATCGGAGAGCGATGCGGGGATCATGTGTGTGAGCGGGTTGGGAATGGGCGGCTACTTTTTCTTCCTGATGTCCTCGAAGCGGTCCACCTGGAAGGTGCCTTTCTTTTTCGGCGCAACAGGGCTGTTCCTGGTGACCTTGCTCGTGTCGGCGCTCCAGCGCGGTTGAGAGCTGAATATGATGCGTTTGCCGCCGGTGGTGGTGGGCGAAGGTTTATCGCTGCCCTTGGTCGGTTTGGTATCCGCGTATTTTGTGGCGGTTTTGAAGCCGGACTGGTTTGGAAAGGTATTGATCGGCACGGAGACCGTGCGTGAGCCGCCGTTGGGTTTCTGGTGGCTGACGATGAATTGTGTCGGGTCGAAGTAGGCGCGGTAGTCGCGCGCAAACATCGAGCGATACATGCCGATGCGGATGTCCTTGCGCATCTCGAAGTGCAGATGCGCGGGGTATTGCCCGTGCGCGGTGCCGATCGTGCCGACCCTGTCGAGGCGATCGACCCGCTGGCCTTCCTTGACCGAGATGCGGTTCAGGTGGCCGTAGAGGCTGTCCACGTAGCGCATGGTGTTTCCCTCGAGATACGCGTGGCGCACGATGACGACATTTCCCCAGCCGGAGCGGAAATCGCGCGCATAGACGACCAGCCCATTGGCCGTGCAATAGACCGGGTCGCCGAGGTCCGTGTTGCCGCCACCCACGCCGTTCCAATCCTCGCCCAGGTGTCCGTTCGGCCTCATCCCGCGCGCCTTGTAATACTTCTTCCCGCTGTCGTGCCCCACGGGCAGCGCGAAGGAGTCGGCGATCCGCACTGACGCTGTATCCGCAGCCAGCGCGGCGCCGACGAGCACGAGCCAGGCGGTAAAGCAGAGGATCGTCCGGGACATTGGGAGGGCAAGACTACGCGGCGCTTCGCCGCGCTGGCAACCCCTCACTTCCCCGGCCATAGCCACCACAGCAGCACGAAGCCGAGCACGATGCGGTAGATGCCGAAGCCGATAAAGGTGTGCGAGCGCACGTAGCCGAGCAGCCACTTCACCGCCGCGAAGGACACGACCGCCGACACGGCCGTCGCCAGCGCGAGCATCGGCCAGTCGGGCGCGACGTGATTGAGCTCCGGGTGCTTGAAGGTCTTGAAGATCTTATACGCCGCCGCGACCAGCAGCGTCGGGATGCCCACGAGGAATGAAAACTCAGTCGCTGCGACGCGATTGGTCCCGCACATCAGTGCGAAGATGATCGTCGAGCCCGAGCGCGAAAGCCCCGGGAAGACCGCCGCTGCGAGCTGGCCGATCGCGACCGAGATCGCCGAGGGCCACGTCACCAGCGGCCGCTGCTCGCGCACCGCCAGCCATTTCTCGAGCACGATGAAGCCGACGCCGCCCGCGATCAGCGCCCACGCGACGTTCGAGACATTCTTCGTCAGCTCGTAGTCGAGCTTCTCGAGCACGAGCCCGCCGATGGCGGTGAGCACAAAGGCGACGATGAGCTTCGCCAGCAGCGCTCGGCTCTCCGGCTCGCGCCAGCGCGCGAGCATCGCGAGCCGCTCCCGGAACAGCGGCAGCACCGCCACCACCGCGCCGGCCTGCACGACCACGTTGAAAAGGTCCGTCTTGAAAAAGCTATCGTCCCCCAGCTCCAGCCAACGCTCCGCGATCAGCAAATGCCCTGTCGAGGACACGGGGATGAACTCGGTGAGCCCTTCGACGAAGCCGAGCAGTATGGCGACCAGCCAGTCGGGCATTTGGATAACGCGGTCTGCTTCTGCTTCTGCTTCTTCATCCCCTTCCTTCCTGCCTCCGAAGAAGCAGATGAAGATGAAGAAGCAGAAGAAGAGGTCGTTTAGATCGCGTTCTCCCCGCGTTCCTCGGTCCGGATGCGGATCGCGTCCTCGATCGGCAGCACGAACACCTTGCCATCGCCGATCTTCCCGGTCTTCGCCGCCTGCACGATCGCATCGACCGCGCGCGCCACGCGCTCATCGGTCACCACGACCTCGAACTTCACCTTCGGCAAAAAATCGACGGTGTATTCACTGCCACGATAAATCTCCGTGTGCCCCTTCTGCCGGCCGAAGCCCTTGACCTCCGAGACCGTCATCCCCTCCACGCCGATCTCAGTCAGCGCTTCTTTGACGTCCTCCTGTTTGAACGGCTTGACGATGGCCTCGATTTTTTTCATGCGGGCGCATTGCTACCGGGTCGGGCGGGAATGGCAAGCGTGGTTTTAAGGCGCGCGCGGCGAGCTGCGGGGAGAGTCCGGGCCGCGTGGGCCGGGACGGGCGGAGGGCTTTTGTCTGCGACGCGGATTGCCAGCACCGTGGGATGTGAACTACGCTGCGCGCCATGAAATCCCTCCTGCTCGTCGCGATCTTCGGCGCCGCCGCCTTCCTCTGCTGGCGGGCCTACGAGAATGAGCGCACGCTCCGCGAAGCCGCCCGCGTGCAGAGCGAGCAACAACTCGCGGACACGACCGAGCAGGCGCGCATGGCGGACGAAGACGGCAGGCGGGAGCGCGATCAGTTGCGCGGCGAGCGCGACATCGCGGTGCGGGAGCGCGACGACGCACGCCAGCAGGCCGTCGCCGCGCAGACCGAGATCGCCCGGCTCACGAACACGACGCCCAAGCCGGAGAACTGGTTCCAGAAGCGACTCGATCAAGGCAGCGGCAAGCTCGACGCGCCACCCGCCCCCGCGGGCGTGGTGCGCAAGTCGCAACCCGGGCCGAACCCGGCGCAGCCCTCGCCGCCGTAGCGTCAGACCGCGACGATGTTCACGAGCCGCCCGGGGACGACGACGATCTTCTTGATCGTCTTCCCATCGGTGTGCGGCTTCACGTTCGGCGCGGCGAGTGCGGCGGCTTCGATCTCTGCGGCGGGCGCGTCTTTCTTCACCACGATCTTGTCGCGCAGCTTGCCGTTCACCTGCACGGGCAGCTCGACTTCGTCCTCGATCAAAAGCGCGGGGTCGTAGGCCGGCCAGGGCTCCCCGGCGAGGAGCGCATTGCCGCCGAGTCGCTCCCACAGCTCCTCGGTGAGATGCGGCGCGAAAGGATTCAGCACACCGAGCAGCGTGCGGATCGCAGCGGCGGGGCGGACGGTCGCGCCGGTCAGCGCGTTGCAGCAGATCATCATCTGCGAGAGGGCCGTGTTGAAGGCGAGCGCCTCGATGTCCTCGGTGACTTTCTTCACCGTCGCGGCGACGACCTTGGCGATGTCGCGCGGAGTTTCGATCTCCTGCACGGCGGCGCTCACGGTCCACTCACCGGCCTGGTTTTCCTCCATCGCCAGCCGCCACACTCGCGCGAGGAAACGGTAGATGCCCTCGACGCCGGTCATCGACCACGGCTTGGTCTGCTCGAGCGGGCCCATGAACATCTCGTAGCAGCGCAGCGCGTCTGCGCCGTATTCGAGGATCACGTCGTCGGGGTTCACGACGTTGCCGCGCGACTTGCTCATTTTCTGTCCGTCTTCCCCGAGGATGAGTCCCTGGTTCACGAGCCGCTGGAAAGGCTCGGGCGTGCTGACGTGGCCGAGGTCGAAGAGCGCCTTGTGCCAGAACCGCGCGTAGAGCAGATGCAGCACGGCGTGCTCGGTGCCGCCGACGTAGAGATCGACGTTCATCCAGTATTTCTCCGCCTCCGCGCCGACGAAGCGCCCGGCGTTTTGCGAGTCGATGTAGCGGAGGTAATACCAGCACGAGCCCGCCCACTGCGGCATGGTGTTCGACTCGCGCGTAGCATTCGAGTGTGTGTCTGCTTCTGCTTCTGCTTCTCCTTCCTTCGTGCGCGGTGAAGCAGATGAAGATGAAGAAGCAGAAGGAGAATACCGCAGCCAATCCTTCGCCTTGCTCAGCGGCGGCTCGGGCGTGCCGGTCGGCTTGAAGTCTTCGAGGTCCGGCGGGACGACGGGCAGTTCGCTCGCGTCGAGCGCGCGGTGCTTTCCATTTTCCCACAGGATCGGGAAAGGCTCGCCCCAATAGCGCTGCCGGCTGAAGAGCCAGTCGCGCAGCTTGTAGATGATCGTCTTGCGGCCGAGGCCATCCGCCTCGAGCCGGCGCGTGATCTCCGCCTTCGCTTCCGCGGTCGGCAGGCCGTCGAGCGGGCCACTGTGGATCGCGTAGCCTTCGCCCACGAAGCACTCGAGCGGCTCCGCTTCGCACACGCCGCTGCCTCCGAGGCCGAGCGTGGGTGTGGGGCTGACGACTTCGCGGATGGGCAGGCCGAACTTGCGCGCGAACTCCCAGTCGCGCTCGTCGTGCGCGGGCACGGCCATGATCGCGCCGGTGCCGTAGCCCGGCAGCACGTAGTCAGCGATCCAGATCGGGATGCGCTGGCCGTTGACGGGGTTGATCGCGAACGCGCCCGTCCACACCCCGGTCTTTTCCTTCGCCAGTTCGGTGCGGTCGAGATCGCTCTTGCGCGCGGTCTTCTCGCGATACGTCTCGATCGCCGTCGCCTGCTCCTCAGTCACGAGCACGTCCACGAGCCGGTGCTCCGGCGCGAGCACCATGTAGGTCGCGCCATAGAGCGTGTCGGGCCGGGTGGTGAAGACGGTGATCGTCCCGGTGGCATCGGCGACTTGGAAATGCACCTCCGCACCTTCGCTGCGCCCGATCCAATTGCGCTGATGCAGCTTGATCGAGTCCGGCCAGTCGAGCGTGCCGAGGTCGTCGATGAGCCGCTGCGCGAAGGCCGTGATGCGCAGCATCCACTGGCGCATCGACCGGCGCTCGACCGGGTGTCCGCCGACTTCCGATCTGCCGTCGATGACTTCCTCATTCGCCAGCACGGTGCCCAGCTCGGGGCACCAATTGACCGGCGCCCCGCTCACGTAGGCGAGACGCACGCTGTCGGGATCGTCGCCGCGATACGTCTCGATCGGCTCGGCCCTGCCCGTCGCGGGATTGCACCATGCATTGTAGAGCTGGAGAAAAATCCACTGCGTCCAGCGGTAGTATCCCGGGTCGGTCGTGTTCACCTCGCGCTGCCAGTCGTAGCCGAAGCCGATGCGCTGGAGCTGGCCTTTGAAGTGCGCGACGTTCGCCGCGATCGTCACGCGCGGGTGCTGCCCGGTCTTGATCGCATACTGCTCCGCCGGCAGTCCGAACGCATCCCAACCCATCGGGTGGAGCACGTTGAAACCCTGCCGCTTCTTCGCGCGGCCGATGATGTCCGTGGCCGTGTAGCCTTCCGGGTGCCCGACGTGCAGCCCCGCGCCGGACGGATACGGAAACATGTCGAGCACGTAGAACTTCGGTCGCGACGCGTCGAAGCCCGGTTCGCCGGGATTCGCGACGTGAAAGGTCGCGCGATCGTCCCACACGCGCTGCCATTTGGGCTCGAATTGGTCGAAGGGAAAGGGTTTGCGGCGCTCGGGCGTGGACATTGGAAAATGACGAATGGCGGATGACGAATGACGAATCAATGACGAAGCCCGAATGATCAGCCGCGTCCAACACGACATTCGCAATTCGTGCCCGGATGCTCCGCGGGTCCCGCTCCGCTTGACCGAAGAAGTAGCTAACGCGCACGCTCCGCGCGCATTCTCCCGGCGTGAAATCTTCGCGCTCCATTCCCGCCGCCGGTTCCCTCCTCGCTGTCGAACGCTTCGCCCACGCGGCGGGTAGCGATCGGCTGAAGCTCGCGCTCGTCGGCTGTGGCGGGCGCGGCGCGGGCGCGGCGAACCAGGCGCTCACGGCGGACAGTAACCTGCACCTCGCGGCGGTGGCGGATATGTTTCCCGACAAGCTCGCCGTCGGGCTCAAGAGCCTCAAGGCCGCGCATCCCGAGCGCGCGAACGTGCCGCCGGATGCGCAGTTCACGGGCTTCGATGCGTATAAGAAAGCCATCGCGGCGGCGGATGTGGTGATCTTCGCGACGCCGTGCGCGTTTCGACCGATGCACTTCGAGGAAGCGGTGCGGCAGGGAAAGCACGTCTTTCTCGAGAAGCCCGTGGCCGTGGATGCGCCGGGCGTGCGACGCGTGCTCGCGGCGGGCGAGGAGGCGAAGAAGAAGGGCCTGAAGGTCGCGGTCGGTTTTCAGCGGCGGCACAAGCGCGGGTATCGCGAGTTGGTGAAGCGCATCCATGACGGTGCGATCGGGCCGGTCGCTTGCACGCGGGCTTACGCGAACACGCCGCTGCGCACGGGGATCGTGCGCAAGCCGGAGATGAGCGAACTCGAGTATCAGCTCCGCAATTGGTATTACTTCTCGTGGCTCTCGGCGGACTTCATCGTCGATAACCTCGTCCATGGGATCGACATCTCGAACTGGTGCGTCGGAAGTTTTCCCGTGCGCGCGACGGGCATGGGCGGGCTGAACGAGCCGAGCCGCGACTACGGGAATCTCTTCGATCACTTCGTCGTCGAGTGGGAATACGCCAATGGCGCGCGGCTCATGGGCCAGTGCAATCGCGCCACCGGTTGCTGGAATGCGGTGAGCGAGCACGCGACGGGCAGCAAGGGCAGCGCGGATTTTCTGAGCGGGCGCGAGATGTTCGTCGTCACCGGCGCGAACCCGGAGACGATCCGCACCACGCCGCCGGATAATCCCTACCAAGGCGAGCACGACGACTTCTTTTGGGCGATCCGCAACAACCTGCCTTACAGCGAAGTCGAATACGGCGCGAAGAGCACGATGACCGCGATCATGGGCCGCATGGCCGCTTACTCCGGGCAGATCGTCGAGTGGGATGCCGCGTTCGCTTCGCAGCTGCGCCTCGCGCCGGACATCATGAGCATGGAGGACAAGCCGCCGGTCGCGCCGGGACCGGATGGATTCTACGAGCGCGCGGTGCCGGGGAAGACGGTGGCGCTGTAGCGGCCCTGGCTCACGCCACCATCGACGCGACGCGAGAACCAAACCGCGCCGCCAGGGCGCGCCTGGCACGGTCGGTTTCCGCCGCGCTCCTCGCGAAGTGTGCGGTCTAAGTTTCCAAACTCCCTTCGACTTCTCTCGCTCATGCGTTCCCCGCTTCTCCTCGTCGGTTTTATCGTCTCGTCCATGCTCGCCGCGGAGGTTCCGAAGCTCGATCTCGGCGGCGTGCGCGAAGAGCACGTCATGATCCCGATGCGCGATGGGAAGCGGCTGTCGGCTTACGTTTATTTTCCGCCAGGCGAGGGGAAGTGGCCGGCGATCTTCGAGCAGCGGTATGCGGAGATCTCGAGCGCGGGGCAGCGCAAGGCTGCGGCGAAGTTCGCGGAGGGTGGGTTTGTGATCGCGCGTGTGAACTATCGCGGCGCGCACTTGAGCGAGGGTGTGTGGCAGGGGTATCGCGCGATGCAGTGGGGTGAGCTGCGCGATGGCTACGACGTGTGCGAGTGGCTGGCGGCGCAGCCGTGGTGCACGGGGAAGATCGGCACGTATGGCGGTTCGCAGGCGGGTTACGCGCAGAATTATCTCGCGGTGACGCAGCCGCCGCACCTGGTCGCGCAATACAT
Organism: Chthoniobacteraceae bacterium; assembly: GCA_040081625.1. Classification (GTDB taxonomy): domain Bacteria; phylum Verrucomicrobiota; class Verrucomicrobiia; order Chthoniobacterales; family Chthoniobacteraceae; genus VFJQ01. The sequence continues at coordinate 8,331 of JBEBGD010000077.1, read as the reverse complement.
GACCGACACGGGGCTGAGCCTGTATCAGGAGGGGTATCGGATCGGCGGGGTGACGCGGCCGCAGCGCTTCATCGCGGGCGGGAAGGTGGCGCGCGATCCGGCGGACAATGACGCGCTGCTGCGCGAGTGGGACAAGCACCCGAACTTCGACGCCTACTGGCGCGACGAGGATGCGTCGGCGCATTTCGCGAAGATGAATGTGCCGTGTTTCACGATCGGGAGCTGGTATGACTTCATGGTGCAGGGCTCGGTGGAGAGCTTCATCGGGCGGCAGACGAAGGGCGGGGAGAAGTCGCGCGGCACGCAGCAGCTCATCCTCGGCCCGTGGCTTCACGGCGGGTATCCGAAGTCGAACAAGATCGGCGAGCTGACGTATCCGGAGAATGCGTTCTTCGATGTGGTCGCGCACATGACGAAGTGGTTCGCGCATTTCCTCAAGGGCGAGGAGAACGGGATCGGGAAGGAGACGCCGGTGCGATATTATGTGATGGGCGCGGCGGGCGAGGCGGGTGCGCCGGGAAATGTGTGGCGCGAGGCGAAGGACTTTCCGCCGCACACGGAGCGCGCGTCGCTTTTCCTCCAGCCCGACGGGAAGCTCGCGCGCACGGCGCCGACGATCGGGGAGGCGGCGACGAGTTACGCGAGCGATCCGCGCCAGCCGATGAGCATCCCCGGCACGGCGTTCCCCGGCGCGCGGGATGCGCGGCCGTTCGAGGAGCAGAGCGAGGTGCGCACGTGGACGAGCGAGCCGCTGCGCGCACCGATGGAGTGGACGGGGGAGGTGAAGGCGGAGGTGTGGGTGAGCTCGACGGCGAAGGACAGCGACTTCATCCTGCGCGTGAGCGACGTGTATCCCGACGGACGCTCGATGCTGCTGATGGATTACCCGCTGCGCGCGCGTTACCGCGAGGGCTTCGAGAAGCAGGTGCTGCTCACGCCCGGCCAGCCCGCGAAGCTGGCGTGGGACATCGGCTGGACGAGCATCGTCTTCAACACGGGCCACCGCATCCGCGTGACGATCGCGAGCACCGGCGCACCGCTCTACGAACCGAACAACCAGACTGGCGGTGCGCAGACGATCGACTGGATGAAGACGACGCAGGCCGCGATCAACACGATCTGGCACGACGCGGCGCGCCCCTCGCGGATCATCGTGCCTTTGCTGAAATGAGAAGAGCCCTCTCCGTCGCCGGAGAGGGCTCTTATCGGAAACGGATCGCGGTTACTTCGAGGCCTTGGCGGAGAAGCCGGCCTTTGCGAGCGAGGCCATCACGGCCTTCGCGTTGAACTTGCCCTCGACCTTGAAGGTCTCGGAGTTCTTCTCGGCGGTGTGGCCGGTGACGCCGGAGACGCCGAGGATCGCCTTCTCGGCGGCGGTCACGCATTTGCCGCAGCACAGGTGCGCGCCGGAAATGGTGAGTGTCGTCACTTCCGCATCCGGTGCGACGACGGCGGCGACCTTGACGGCGGCGTTGTCGCTCACGCCGGTGAAGCCCGCGGCAAAGAGCGCATCGACGGCCTTCTGCAAATCGGCAGCGGTCCCGGCGGTGAGGGTGATGGTTTCCTTGTCGGCCGCGGTGGTGACGCCGGGGACGGTGGCGACGGCTTTCTCGATGCCCTTCGTGCAGGACTTGCAGCAGTTATGCACGCCGGAGAGCGTGACTTTTTGCCCGGCGAATGCGGAGGCTGTGACGGCGAGGAGGGCGAGGACGAGGAGTTTCATGGGTTGTGAATGTGAGGCGCGCACGCTGTCCGCGAGGCGCGAAATATCAACCACCGATATGGGGTGGCGCCGCTCAGTGCGGCTTGCGCGCGAGGGCGACGCGGCCGGTCCGCGAGAGATCGCTGATGCCGAACTTGCCCATGAGCATGAGAAACTTGTCGATCTTCGACTCGTTGCCGGTCACCTCGATGCCGAGCACCTCGTGCTGCACATCGACGACCTTGGCGCGGAAGATCTCGCAGAGCTGCATGACTTCCGCGCGATTGGCGGCATCGACTTTCACCCGCATGAGCAGCAGCTCGCGCTCGACCACATCCTCGTCGTGGTAATCGTCGATGTGGATCACATCGATGAGCTTCTTGAGTTGCTTGGTGACCTGCTCGAGCACTGAGTCGTCGCCGGTGACGACGATGGTCATGCGCGACGTGCCGGGGTCGAGCGTCGGCGCGACGTTGAGCGTGTCGATGTTGAATCCGCGCCCGCTGAACATGCCGGCGATGCGCGTGAGAACGCCGAACTTGTTTTCAACGAGAACCGAAATGGTGTGCCGCATTATGGTAGTCAAAGGGCGGCGAAGGTGGCGGACCGCCCCCGGAGCGTCAAATCCAAATCAACCCGCGAGGATGCCGCCGCCACGCAGCGCGCACCACGTCTTGAATCCACCCGCCAGCAGCCGCGCGGCGATACCGTGCTGCGTGAGCGCGCGCACCGCGTAGTAGGCGCGCTGGCCGACGCCGCAATAGACCTGGAACTCCCGGTCGCGCGGAAGCCCGGCCATGCGCCCGCGCAGTTCGTTGAGCGGGATGTTCAGCGCACCGGGCACGTGTCCCCCGGCGAATTCGTCCGGGTCGCGCACATCGAGCACGGCGCCGTCGAGGCTGGCCCACGAAGCGAGCGCGAGATCGCCGCGGACCACGTTCGCCGCGATCATGCCGGCGATATTCACCGGATCCTTTGCCGCGCCGAACTGCGGCGCGTAGCACAGCTCTGCTTCCTCGAGATCGAAGACGGTGCCGCCGTGCTGGAGCGTCGTCGCGATCACGTCGATGCGCTTGTCCACGCCCTCCTCGCCGACGCCCTGCGCTCCGAGGATGCGACCGTCGGTGAGGCAGAAGATCAGCTTGAGCGAGACCGGCTTCGCGCCGGGAAAATAGCCCGCGTGATGGCCGGGATGCAGATACACGACGCCGAAGTTCTCGAACCCGTCGCGCCGCAGCGCCTTCTCGCTCGCGCCCGTGCAGGCCACGGTGACGCCGAGCACGCCGCAGATCGCGGTGCCCTGCACTCCGCGGAATCGCGCGTCGCGTCCGCAGATCACGTCGGCGGCGATGCGGCCCTGGCGGTTCGCCGGGCCGGCGAGCGGGATGTTCACCGCCGCGCCGGTCACCGCATCGGTCACTTCCACCGCATCTCCCACGGCCCAGATCTGCGGATCGCTCGTGCGCATCTGCTCATCCACCCGCAAGCCGCCGCGCGCGCCGACATCGAGCCCGGCCGCGGTCGCAAGCCGCGTCTCCGGCTTCACGCCGATGGCGAGGATCACGAGCTCGGTCTCCGGGTTTGCGCCCGACTTCGTGTCGATGCGCAGCGCGCTGTCGAGCGGCGTGAAGCCGGTCACTTCCTCGCCGAAAAGCAGCCGCACCCCGCGCTCGCGCATCCGCTCTTGCGCGGGCCACACCATCTCCGCGTCGAATGGTCCGAGCACCTGCCGGTTCCGCTCGATCACGGTCACCTCGATGCCGCGATGGACGAGATTTTCCGCCATCTCGAGCCCGATGAACCCGCCGCCGATGATCGCAGCGCGCTTCGCCCCGCGCGTCTCGATCCACTCGCGAATGCGCCGCGTGTCCGGGATCGTGCGCACGACGAAAATCCCCGGCGACTCGATGCCCGGAAGCGCGGGCCGGATGGGCGCCGCACCCGGCGAAAGCACGAGCGCGTCGTAGCGCTCGCGATACACGCGCCCGGTGGAAAGCTCGCGCACTTCGATCTCCCCCGCATCGCGATCGATCTTCACCACATCGCTGAGCACACGCACGTCGATCTCGAAGCGATTGCGAAACAACTCCGCCGACGCGACGAGCAGCTTCGCCTCCTCCTTGATCACATCGCCGACGTAATAAGGCAGCCCGCAGTTTGCGAACGACACGTAAGGCCCGCGATCGAAGACGATGATCTCCGCGGACTCATCGAGCCGCCGTGCGCGCGCCGCGCACGACGCGCCGCCCGCCACGCCGCCGACAATGAGGATCCGTTTGCGCGCCGTCACTTCGCGCGATTCCACGGCATCCTTGCCATCAGCATCCCCATCGCGCACGTGTCGGTGATCCCGGAGAACATCAGCCCGGCGCCGACGAACGCCGACAACCAGGCGAAGAGCGGATTCACAAACCAACCGAGCAGCGCCCCGATCAGCACGATCGCGCCCGCCGCGATGCGCACCTGCCGTTCGAGCGGGACGACTTTGCCGCCGCTCGACTCGCAAGGCAGCCCCGCCGCGGCCCATGCTTCGGTGCCGCCATCGACCACGATCGCATTTGCACACCCCACTCGAGCGAGTCGTTCCGCCGCCATCGTCGCGCGCTTGCCGCTCTGGCAGATGAAAAACACCGGCCCGCCGTCCACGCGCTGGTTCACCGCCACGGGGTCGAGTTGATCGAGCGGCACCAAGTGCGCGCCGCGGGCGTGTCGAGCTGCGAACTCAGCGGGCGTCCGCACGTCGAGCAAGTTCAAGGGTTCGCCGGCGGCCATCCGGCGGTGCAGTTCGGTCGCAGTGATTGTGGAGTGCATGTGCATATCTAAATGCACGGTCGCTCGCTGTCTGCGCGGGATTTCCGGTAAAGGCACCGTTACCTGGCGCTCCCCGCCTCCGACGCCCGGCGATGTTCTCTCCGCGCATTTTCCGCGAGCGCCGCCGTGCCGCACTTTTTCGTGCGCGCCTGTTGCAAGGGCCAGTAACCGCCGATACGGGTTTGGCATTCCACCGGATTCCGGCGGACAACCACCATACCTGATGAACAACTTCACACCCCGCGCGCAGCAAGTGTTGGCGTTGGCGAGAAAGGAAGCGGACCGCTTCAATCATAATTACGTGGGCACCGAGCATCTGCTGCTCGGGCTGATCAAGCTCGGCCAGGGCGTCGCCGTGAATGTGCTCCAGAAGATGGGGCTCGATCTCGAGACGGTGCGCATGGAAGTCGAGAAGCAGGTCGGCTCCGGACCGGAGACGAAGATGGTCGGCAACATCCCCTACACGCCGCGCGTGAAGAAAGTGCTCGCGCTCGCGGGCAAGGAAGCAAAGGCGCTCAATCATTCCTACGTCGGCACCGAGCACATCCTGCTCGGCCTGCTGCGCGAGGGCGAAGGTGTCGCCGCGCGCGTGCTCAAGAATCTCGAGGTGGATATCGAGCGCACACGCAACGAGATCCTCAAGGAGCTCGATCCGAATTTCACCCCGCCCGAGGCGGAGCAGGAAGGCGCGCCGGAGAGCGGCGGTCCGGGCAGCGGCGGAGCGAGCGGCAGCAAGAAGGAAGTGAAGACGCCGGCGCTGCGTGCGTTCGGGCGCGACCTCACCGAGCTGGCGAAGAAGGGCGACGTCGATCCGGTCATCGGCCGCGAGAGCGAGATCGAGCGCGTGATTCAAATCCTCTGCCGTCGCACGAAGAACAACCCGGTGCTCATCGGCGAAGCGGGCGTGGGCAAGACGGCGATCGTCGAGGGCCTCGCGCAGGAAATCTCGAATGGCAACGTGCCGGAGATCCTGCGCGACAAGCGCGTGATCACGCTCGACCTCGCGCTGATGGTCGCGGGCACGAAGTATCGCGGCCAGTTCGAGGAGCGCATCAAGGCCGTGATGGACGAGATTCGCCGGAGCAAGAACGTCATCCTTTTCATCGATGAGCTGCACACCATCGTCGGCGCCGGCTCGGCCGAGGGCGCGATGGACGCGAGCAACATCATCAAGCCCGCGCTCAGCCGCGGTGAACTCCAGTGCGTCGGCGCGACCACGCTCAACGAGTATCGCAAATACATCGAGAAGGACTCCGCGCTCGAGCGGCGCTTCCAGCAGGTGAAGGTCGAGGCGCCGAGCGTCGAGCAGGCGATCCTGATTTTGAAAGGCCTGCGCGGCCGATACGAGGCGCACCACAAGGCGCGCTACACCGACGAGGCGCTCGAGCAGTGCGTCGTCCTCAGCGACCGGTATCTCACGGGCCGTTTCCTGCCCGACAAGGCCATCGACGTGATGGACGAGTCCGGCTCTCGCGCGCGCATCGGCTCGATGACGCGGCCGCCGAACGTGAAGGACATCGAGAAGGAGATCGAGAACATCCGCCAGCAGAAGGAAGGTGCGATCAAGGCGCAGGACTTCGAGAAAGCCGCGTCGCTTCGCGATGACGAAAAGAAGGCGAAGGAGAAGCTCGACGAGATCCTCGCCGAGTGGCGCGAGCAGCGCGAAGAGCGCGAAGTCATGGTCACCGAGGACGACATCCGCCACGTCGTGAGCAAGTGGACCGGCGTGCCGCTGCAGCGCATGGAGCAGGCCGACAGCGACAAGCTGCTCAGGATGGATGGCGAGCTGAAGGGCAAGGTCATCGGCCAGGACGAAGCCGTGGTCGCGATCAGCAAGGCGCTGCGCCGCTCGCGCGCCGACTTGAAGGACCCGCGCCGCCCGATCGGCTCGTTCATTTTCCTCGGCCCGACCGGCGTCGGCAAAACCTTCCTCGCCCAGTCGCTCGCCGAATACATGTTTGGCGACCGCGATGCGCTCATCCAGATCGACATGAGCGAATACATGGAGAAGTTCACCGCCTCGCGGTTGATCGGTTCGCCTCCCGGCTACGTCGGCTACGAGGAAGGCGGCCAGCTTTCCGAAGCCGTGCGGCGCCGTCCGTATTGCGTCGTGCTCTTCGACGAAATCGAGAAGGGCCACCCCGACGTGCTGCACCTGCTGCTGCAAATCCTCGAGGAAGGCAAAGTCACCGACTCGCTCGGGCGCAAGGTCGATTTCCGAAACACGATCATCATCATGACCTCAAACATCGGCGCCGAACTGATCAAGAAGTCGAACGTCGTGGGCTTCGGCGCATCCAAGCAGGACACGAGCAACTACGACGTGATGAAGGACAAGATGCTCGAGGAGGCCAAGCGCATCCTGAAGCCCGAGTTCATCAACCGTCTCGACGACCTCATCGTCTTCCACAGCCTCGGCAAGCCGGAGCTGCTCCAGATCATCGACCTCGAGATCGCGAAGGTGACCGTGCGCGTGCAGACGAAGAACATCCGGCTCGCGCTCGATGAGAAGTCGAAGGAGTTCCTCATCGAGAAAGGTTACGACCCGCAATACGGCGCGCGCCCGATGCGTCGCGCCGTCGAGCGTTACCTCGAGGATCCGCTCGCCGAGGAAATCCTGCGCGGGCACATCAAGGCGGGCGACATGGCGAACGTCACGAGCGACGGCAAGGCGTTGCAGTTCACCGTGCCCGAAAGCGGGGAGACAAAAAAAGAAGCCGCAGGCGCAAGTTGACCGCTTGACACAATCGGTTCGGCGGCATTCCTTCCCCGCACCAACAAAATTTCCCCCTCGATAGGAGGGCGGACGAACACCCCCACTGGTTCGTCCGCCCTCAATTTTTTTCGGGGTAACGCTGGAGTGCGTTCAGTGACGGTCGAGTTCCCCGCCGTCATCGAGGAGTTCGGTGTCTTCGAAATGATCCGGCCGCAGCGGTTCGCTGATCCGGTGCTCTTCGCCGAGCCATTTGCCGAGATCGACGAGCTTGCAGCGACGCGAGCAAAACGGGCCGGTCGGCTCGGCGAAAAAGTCCGCGTCCTTCCCGCAGGTCGCGCAAGGCACCGTGCTATTCGGTTTGTTCATGCGCGCAGCGTAGCACGGATCGACCGGCCGCAGATCGCGCCGCGCGCAGGCCGCTTAGCGCCCGAGGGGCGGCGCGACGTGCAGCGGGCACGCTCTCCCTGCGCTCAGGGAGCGCAGGCTGCACGCGCCACGCGCCACGCTTTCCGGGAGCGTCGCGTCGCTTGACAGCCGTAGGGCATTTCCTTATTCCAGCCGGCACTTGCGCGCGGACTCCGCCCGTGGTTCCGCGCCTGAGGGGTGAGATCGCGAGGGGGATGCGACCGCGGGTGCTCGACGGAATCCCAAATCTCCACAACCAACTGCTCATGCACCACACCCTTCGCTCTTTCGCGCGCTGCGTCGCGTTCGCCCTGCTCACCCTCGCCACCGTGCTCCCGGCGCGGGCGACGGTGCCATCGGATTGGAGCCCCGCCGGCAGCCTCGCCTCGGGACGCTTGAATCACACGGCGACGCTGCTGCCCAGCGGCAAGGTGCTCGTCGCCGGGGGAGGGGCGCTCGCCGGTCCTTTTGGTTCCACCCCAGTCGCGAACGCGGAGCTCTACACGCCGCCCGCGCCCGCCGGCCCGCCGGTCACCGGCATCAACCCGGCGCGCGGCTCGATCTCGGGCGGGACGAATGTGACGATCACCGGCTCGCAGTTCACCGGGGCGACGGCGGTGACCATCGGCGGGGTGGCGGCGACCAATGTCACGGTGCTGAGTGACACCTCGATTCGCTGCTTTACAGGCGCGACGAC
>JBEBGD010000076.1:0-26977 GCA_040081625.1 Chthoniobacteraceae bacterium | reverse complement strand
GCGTTCATACAACGGCGAATACCGCATCGTCATCGAGCACTCGGCGACGTTTTACACGTGGTTCGGGCTCATCGATCGGCTCGACGAAAGCATCATCGCCGCTGCCGGCGGACTGCCGCCCGCGGGCCCGCCGGTCGGTGTGCGCATTCCGGTAAAGGCAGGCCAGTTGATCGGCCGCACGGGCGGCGGACACGGCGTCGATTTCACCGTGATCGACACGGAGTCCACGCTGCGCGGTTTCATCGAGCCCGCGCGCTTCCGCGAGCGCGACCCATGGAAGCTGCACGTCACCGATCCGTTTCCATTCGTGGACCAACCGATGCGCGCACGGTTGCTCGCGCTCAACCCGCGAACCTCCGAGCCGCGCGGCGGGCGGATCGACTACGACGTGGACGGCACGCTCGCGGGCAATTGGTATCGCGAGGGCAGCGGCGGCTACGCGGGCTTGAATCGGCGCATGGATTACTGGGTCGGACATCTCGCGTTCGCGCCGCATCACCTCGATCCGACGAAGATCGTCGTGAGCATCGGCGACTTCGCCGGCAAGCCCGCGCAGTTTTGGGTGAAAGGCAACGCGCCCGATCCGGCGACGATCGGCGAGAAGGACGGCGTGGTGAAATACGAGCTGATCTGGAGCCAACTCAACAACAGCGGCCAACCTTTCGAAGGCATGACTCAAACCGTGCGAGGCACCGCGCTCGCACAGGTGCTGCCGGGGCGGCGGCTGAAGTTCGAAGTCTTCCCCGGCAAGACAGCGGCGGATGTCAGTGGCTTTACGAGCGCGGCACGGATTTATGAACGGTAGCCGCTGTAGCCGCGGCTCTCTGAGCCGCGCCGGAGGGCCCATCGCCATCGCGGCTCAGAGAGCCGCGGCTACAGTGTCGTTCGCGCTGATTCTCCTGTGGCCAACATTTGCGCAGACGACGGCGGAGATGGTGAGCCGGATGTGGAGCAGCGGGCAGGCCGAGGGCAGTGGGCCGGTGAAGTTGAAGACCTTTCCGCTACGCGTCGAAGACATCAGCCGCATCAACCCGATGGGCATGATGGCAAGCGGGCACGTGACGCCGAACGATCACCTCTACCTCGTCGCGAAGGAGTCGCCGGATAAGAGCAAGCTCTACGATGTGCTCGCGGTCGCGGACGGGCGGATCGTCGTCATCCAGTGGCGGCCGAATCCGCCGGGCGGGCAAGCGCAGTTCGATCCGAGCGTGTTCGACCGCGCGGTTGATTTGAAGGTCACGCTCGAACACACGGCGACGTGCTGGAGCTACGTGGATCATCTCGTCGCGCTCGACGCGGAGATTCAAAAGCAGGTCGGCCGCGAGCTTCAGCCCGGACAGCCGACGCAGGTGCGCATCCCGGTCAAAGCCGGACAGGTCATCGGCAAGGTGCGCGGCGGATTCACGTTCGACTTCGCGCTGATCGACACGACCACTACGCGCAAGGGCTTCGTCGTGCCGGAGCAATTCCTCAAGCGCGACCAGTGGAAGCCGCACGTCGTCGATCCATTCGACCACATCGACGAGCCGCTGCGCGGAAAGCTGCTCGCTTTCAACGCGCGCAAGACGCCGCCGCTCGGCGGGAAGATCGACTACGACATCGACGGGCGGCTCGCCGGAAATTGGTATCGCGAAGGCACCGGCGGCTACGCGGGACTCGACCGCCGATGGGACTACTGGGTCGGGCATCTCACGTTCGCGTATCACCACATCGCGCCGTCGCAGATCATCATCTCCATCGGCGAACTCGATGGCCGCGCGCAGCAGTTCGCCGTGCGCGGAAATGCGTCCGACCCGGCGCAAGTGAGCGGGACGGACGGCATCGTGAAATACGAACTCGTCGCGCCAAACATCGACAGCCGCACCGGAAACCCCTTCACGCGATCCGACGAGCGCTTCCACGGCACACTGCTCGCGCAACTCCTCGGCGCGCGGAAGCTGAAGCTCGAAGTCTTCCCCGGCCAGACCGCCGCAGACACGCCCGGCTTTACGAGCGCCGCGAAGATCTACGAACGCTGACACGCCGTCGAATTCCTGCTGACATCGATTTCTGGGCTCGCTTGAATTCCCCGCGACCGGGCGCGGCCCTCGCCCTGACGCAATTCACATCAAGAATCCCTGGTTCGGAAAAATCGCCGTCCTCGTCTGCCTGCTCGCATACATCGTCATCCGGGCTCCGCATGGCCGTCGCAACGCCGCCGTGCCGATCAAGGAAGATCGGAATGGCGGATTGGAAATCGTGCTGCTGACCGGGGCGTGGATCGGCTCGGCGATCCTGCCGCTGGTCTGGGCCGTCACCGGTTTTCCATCGCACGCGGACTTCATGCTGCAGCCCCTGCCCTATGCGCTCGGGCTCCTGCTCATGGTCGCCGGGCTTTGGCTGTTTCATCGTTCGCACGCCGATCTCGGCACGAACTGGTCGGTCACGCTCCAGACGCGCGAAGACCATCGCCTCATCACCGAGGGCATCTACCGCCGCATCCGTCATCCGATGTATTCCGCGATGTTTCTCCTCGGCATTGCCCACTTGTTGTTCGTGCCAAATTGGATCGTCGCCCCGGCCTACCTGCTCTCTTTCGGTCTGCTCTATCTCTTCCGAGTCGCGCATGAAGAACGACTGATGCTCGATCGATTCGGCGCCGAATACGAAGCCTACGTGCAGCGCACCGGACGGCTGCTTCCCCGCTAAATCATGCGCATTCCCCGCTCCGTAATCCTCATCCTGGTCGCGACGCTCACCTTTGGCTGCACGAAGAAAAGCCAGCGCGCTGTCGTGATCGCGATGGAACACATCCCCGCCCGCGTCGAAGGCGCCGAATACAAGGAACGCCAGACCGATCGCGACCGATGGCTGGTGAAAGTCGAGATGGAGAGCGGCCGAAAAGCCGAGGCGGACGTGGACGAAGCTCTCTGGCAATCGCTCAAGGTCGGCGACCGCGTTCACGCGGAATACTCGGAAGGCAATTACACCGGGACGACCTGGGTCGTCGAACTCCGCAAACCGTAGCCAGCGGCGAGCCTGTCAGAAGGTGCCCGCGCCGAGCATCAGGAGGGTGCATCCTTTCGCCACTTCGATCCCCGCCGCCCGCGCCGCAGCCGACAGTTCGGGATTCTCAGCGCCCGGATTGAAGACGATGCGCCGCGGTTTCGCCGCGACGATTTCCTGAATTAGCGGAGTCGAACGCGCCGCGCCGACATACATCGTCACCGTGTCGATTGGCTCGTTCACATCCGCGATGCTCGCATGGCAGCGCTCTCCGCGGATTTCTGAAAACGCCGGGTTCACCGGGATGGCGCGATAGCCGTGCTGCTGGAGCCGCTGCATCGCCATGAAGGCGTAACGATCGGGCTTCGGGGTGGCGCCGATCACGACCACGTTCTTGTTCTCAGTCATCGCAGAGCTTCACGACAGGATCGCCGACGCGAACGATTCCACCGGTGACGATCCGGGCGTTGACGCCGCGCAGGTTCAGTTCGCGACCGACGGGGGAGTTCACCCAAGCGAGCGCGGCGGCGCCGAAGCGATCCTTGAACTTGTAGCAACCCGTGTGCGGCTCGGTGCTGATCTCGATGACGGCTTCGCCGACGCGGAGCCGCGAGCCAGTCGGCAGGTTGACGGTGCTGAGGTCGAGATCGACAAAGAGTTGATCGCCAGCGAGCGGCCAGCGAGCGCGGCTGGCGGCGACGAGCGCGATGGCGCGGGCATTCATCACGGTGATCTGCGCGTCGGGATTCGCGCTGCGATCCGGGGTGCGCGAACTGCCGCGCTTCAGCCACGAATCGCCGATCAATCCGGCGACTTCATCGAGCCGCGCCTCGCTCATCGTCTCCCGCGCACCGACATCCGGCCGGCACACGATGAGTCGGAGGACGCCCGTCGTCGCCGGCGATCGCTTGATCGCTTCGACCCCAAATTCGAGTTGGTCCGCCGCAACGTGATGGTGCTCGTGCATGGCGACCGGAAGATGGCGAACCAGGACGCGGAAAACAGTCCGAATTTCTTCACACGCGTCTCATCGATTTTTGACAACCCGCCGCCGGGTCGCTGCTAATCTTCGCGCCGCCATGAAACCGAACCACATCCTCATTCTCCCCGCCGTGCTGCTGGTGCTCGCGTCCGCGGCTGCGGCGCACGCGCAGACGAATCGTCCATTGAAGAACGGCGACTTCAGCGACTCACCGGCGGGGAGCCCGCCGCCACACTGGACTCCGGCTTATCCCGGCGCGGGCGGCGTCGTTTTCACCGATGCGAAGGACACCTTCCTCCGGCTCTCGCGCATCGATGCCGGGAACTCCGGCATGGCTCAGACGGTGCCCGTGCCCCCGAAGGCAAAGTCCGTCGCCGTGCTCGGGCGGATGCGTGGCAAACCGCGGAATGAAAAGGACGAGAAGCGGGCGGCCGTGGAAGTGGCGCTGCGCTACAAGGACGCGAACGGCGGCAACCTCAGCGCGGCAGTCGTGGCGTCGGGCAATTCTCCGAACTGGCATACGTTCCGGCGGGAGTTCACGCCGCCGCCCGGGTGCACGCAGGTCGAGGTGGTGGTGCGCTGCATCTTCGCCATTGGCACGTTCGACTTCGACGAAGTGCGCGTGGAGTTCAAATAGCGAAGCCCGCCCCGCGCCCGCGCGCTCAGCCTCCCGGCGCCGTCCCCGCGAGTCGCTCGAGCGTGAAGGCGCAGGGTGGATAACCTTGGGCGGCGGTCTGCCGGAGGATGGAATCGCAGAGCCGCGCGACGTGCGCGAACGTCTCATCGTTCCCCGCCGCGGCGCCGAAAAACGTGAGGCTGGAGACGAGTTTGAGCGCGTCGGTGCGGCCTCCCATCAGGTCTTCGACTGTGACGCCGCCGGCGAGTTGCTCGCTGACGGCGGCGGCGATTTTTTCGTAACGCGCGCGGAGGAGCGGGTCGCGCAAATAGGCGCGGGCTTCGGCGAGATCCGCGAGCGCGTATTCGCGGGCGGTGGAGGATCGTCCGAGGCCGTCGATCTGCGGAAAGACATACCAGATCCAGTGGCCGGTCTTCCGCCCCGCGCGGATCTCCGCGAGCGCGGTGTCGTAGCCACTTGGTCGGCTGGCTTGGGCTCGGTGAAAGCGGTCGAGGGACATGGGCCGATCATGCCAGTGTCGCCGGAGAAAGGGAATCGCGACTGCGCTTGCGGAGAGGTTGCGCAATCGACCCACCACAGGTCAGGGTGGCCGTCATGCGCCCGCTCCTCCTTTCCCTCCTCGTCGTCGCCTCCCTCCACGCCGCCGAGCCGCGCTGGTGGAAGGGCAACCTGCACACGCATTCGCACTGGAGCGATGGCGACGATTACCCGGAGATGATCGCGGAGTGGTATCAAAAGAACGGCTATCACTTTCTCGCGCTGTCGGATCACAACATCCTCTCGGATCACGAGCGCTGGATTCCGATCGCGAAGAGCAAGGGCGGGCAGGTGGCGTTCGACAAGTATCTCGCGCGCTTCGGCGAGGACTGGGTGGAGGTGCGCGGCAAGGACGCCGACAAGGAAGTGCGGCTCAAGACGCTCGGGGAGTTTCGCACGCAGTTCGAGAAGCCGGGGCAGTTCCTCATGGTGCAGAGCGAGGAAGTGACCGGGCGCTTTCTCACCGCGCCGATTCACATCAATGTGACGAACATCCGCGAGTGCCTCATGCCGATCAAAGGCACGAGCGTCTTCGACGTGATGCAGAAGGTGATGAACGCCGTAGCCGCCCAGCGCAAACGCACCGGCACGCCGATGATCCCGCACATCAATCATCCCAACTTCGGCTGGGCGCTCACCGCGGAGGAGATGATGCAGCTCGAGAACGAGAGTTTCTTCGAAGTCTATAACGGCCACCCGCAGGTGCACAACGAAGGCGACGAGACGCGCGCTGGCACCGAGCGCATGTGGGATATCCTGCTCGCCGAACGGCTCGCCGTGCTGGGCAAGCCGCCCTTCTTCGGCCTCGCGACCGACGACTCGCACAACTACCACAATGAACCGAAGAAGCTGAGCCGCACAGGCCGGGGCTGGGTGATGGTGCGCGCGAAGACGCTCGCGGTCGAAGACCTCATCGCCGCGATGGAAGCCGGCGATTTCTACGCATCATCGGGCGTGACGCTGAGCGATGTTCGACGCGAGAAGAGTGGCCTCGCGATCGAGATCAAAGCCGAGCCCGGGGTGACCTACACGACCGAGTTCATCGGCACGCGCAAAGGCTACGACCGCACAAGCCAGCCGGTGCTCGGCGACAACGGCGCGACGCTGCGCACGACGCGCCGATACAGCGCGGACATCGGCACGGTGCTCGCGACGGTCGAAGGCGCATCGGCCAGTTACCGGCTCAAGGGCGACGAAATCTACGTCCGCGCGCGCGTCGTTTCGACCAAGCTGAAGGCCGACCCGTATCGCGAGGGCGAGTTCGAGCAGGCGTGGACGCAGCCGCTGGTTACCGGCGTGAAGTAGCCGCGGCCTCGATCGGCCAGTCGTCCGTGCGGAAGGGCGATGCCGGCAGGCGCCCGGCGTTCTCCAGGCTCCACACCGGGTTGTCGGCCCACGCGTAACGCACGGCGGCGGGTTCCTTCACCTCGGGCGAGGAGACGATGACCTTGTCGCCGTCGATGAGCGCGTCGGCCCACACGAACTTTTTGTCCGCGCCGGCGATGGCGAATCCTTTCACCGCGCCGCCGCCCTTCACGCGCAGCCCCTCGGCATGGGTGAAGGTGATCGTGACCTTTCCGTCCGCGATCTTGTGTCCGCCCGGCAGCGGGCCGGACGACTCGCGCTTGCCGCCATAGACTTCCGCGCGCGCCCACCGCGCGAGCCGCGCTCCGACATCCTGCTTGTTCTTCGGGTGGATGTCCTTTTCCTCGCCGAGGCCGAGGGTGATCGCCATGCCCGTCTTCGGCACGCTGAGCGTCTTGAGCATCTGCTCGCGAACCGTCACCCAGCCCGTCGGCTCGCTCGGTTCCTTCTGCGGAGCGCGGAAGTCGGGAAGCTGCACCCACGCGAACGGGAAGTCGTGGCCCCAGCGCCCGCGCCAGTCGGCGATCATGGTGCGAAGCTGGAGGCCGTAGAGATTCGCGAACGGCTTGGCCGCATTGCTCTCACCCTGATACCAGATCGCGCCGCGGATGCCGTAAGGGATGATCGGCGCGATCATGCCGTTGAAGAGATTCGCCGGGTGATTCGGCTGCAGGCGCGGGTCGATCGGCTTTTGCGGCCCGCGCGGGAGCGGCTTGTTCGCTTCCTTCGCGGCCTTCACATTTTCGAGCCACTTCGCGCGCTGCTCCTGAAACTTTTTCTCCGCGGCTGCCTCGTCGAAGGCCACCGCCGTCAACTTCGTCCACGGCTCGGAGATGGTGGCGTATTCGGCGAGCTTGGATTGCGCCTCGTGGCTCGTCCACGCCTCGACCGCGGTGCCGCCGACGGAGGAATTGATCAGCCCGATCGACGACTCCACGCCGCCCACGTGCAGGCCGCGTCCGAAGAAATACGCGGTGGCGGAGAACTTCCCGACCGTGTCCATGCTCACGCGCACCCACGAGCCCTTGCAGTCGTCCTGCGGCTGCGGCTGCGGGCTGCGCTCGACGGTGAACATGCGGATCGGCAGCGTCGCGTTGACCTTCTCCTGCTCGAAGTTGTTCGAGCGCTCGACGCTCATCGCCATGTTCGACTGGCCGGAGCAAAGCCACACCTCGCCGACGGCGACGTCGTTGACGGTCAGCTCGTTCTTCCCCTTTACCTTCAAGGTGAGCGACGCGCCCGGCTTGAGCTTGCTGAAGACGACCTTCCATTTGCCGGCGGCGTCGGCCTTGGTGGTCTTCGTCGTCCCGGCGAGCGCGACGGACACTTCCTCGCCCGGCTCGGCCCAACCCCAGATCGGCGCCTCCGTCTCGGCCTGGAGCACCATGTGGTCGGAGATGATGGCGGGGAGCCTGACGTCCGCGTGAGCGAGGACGGAAAGCGCGACGAGAGTGGCGAGGATGCGTGTTTTCATTTGAGGTGTTTTTTGAAGAAGGCGTCGGCGATCTCGACAGTCTGGTCGCACCACGGCTGGCTCATCCAGAACGGATGCGGCGCGTCCTTGAGCGTGTGGACGGCCGTCTCGATGCCGAGTTCGCGCAGCTTCTCCATCATCTCGGCGCGGCCGATTTTCAGCGTGTCCTTTTCGCCCTCGATGAAGATCGTCGGCGGCACACCGGCGCGGACGTGTGTGATCGGCGAGACTTGCTTGTAGATCTCCGGGTCGTCCGCGAAGGAAGCGCCGAAGAAGGCCACGGCGCTGGCGTTCGTTTGCATCGTATTCGACGCCACGAAGTCCTGCGTCGCGGCCATCACGATGCACGCCTGCACCGCGCTCGATTGGTCCGCGTTCGGCCCGGCGCCCTCGAAATCCTTCAGCCCGCTCGTCATCGCAAGCAGCCCGGAAAGATGCCCGCCCGCCGAGCCGCCCATGCAGCCGATGTGCGCGGGATCGATCTTCCATCTCGCCGCGTTCGCGCGCAGGCAGCGGATCGCGGCTTTGCAATCGTGCAGCGCCGCGGGGTATTTCGCTTCGCCCGTGACTCGATACGCGACGAGCGCAGTGACGAATCCGCGGGCTGCGAGTCGCTCCATCATCGGCTTGTCGCTCTCGACTTGTCGCGCCTTCCAGCCGCCGCCGTGGATGTCGAGGATCGCCGGAAACGGACCCGGCGCATCCGGCACATACACGGTGAGCGTGACGACGTGCTCGGGATACGCGGCGACGACCTCGGTAAGCTGCGTCACGCCCGGCGGCGTCTGCGGATAGACCTTCTGCCATTTCGGTTTTGCGGGCGCGTCCGCGGCATGGAGTGCGGCGCAGAGGGTGAGGAGAAGTGAGAAGCGTAGAAGCATGGCGGGCGCGCATCCAACGCCGCGCACGCCACGCCAGCGACCACCCATGCCGGTAGCATGATCCCGATCCACCGAAGTCGTCCGGACGGAACGGGCGATGCGCTCCTGACGTTGCGTCCCGTCGCGTAGCGACGCGGAGAAAATAGCCCGGCACTTCAGTGCCGGGAAACCAACGCCAAACAATCGAGTCGCGTAGCGACGGCAGAAAACACAGCACCGGGCTCTGTCGTCGCTACGCGACTCGCCCTCTCGCTCCGATCGGTTCCCGGCGCTGAAGCGCCGGGCTATTTTCTCCGCGTCGCTACGCGACGAGAGCAGCCGCCCGGACCTTTCGGACGGGCTCTAGCGTTCGATCGGCGCGCGCACGCGGTTTCCCCACTCGGTCCACGAGCCATCGTAATTTCGCACGTGCTCGTAGCCGAGCAGATACGTGAGCACGAACCACGTGTGGCTCGATCGCTCGCCGATGCGGCAATACGCGATGATGTCGTCCTGCGGCGCGAGCGCGCAGCCTTGCGTGTAGATCGCAGCGAGCTCGTCGGGCGACTTGAATGTGCCGTCGTCGTTGACCGCGCGCTTCCACGGCACGCTCTTCGCGCCGGGCACGTGGCCGCCGCGGAGCACGCCTTCCTGCGGATACTCGGGCATGTGCGTGCGCTCACCGCTGAACTCCTCCGGCGACCGCACGTCGATCAGCGGCTTCTGCGCGCGCGCCTGTGCGAGCGCGTCGTCGAAGAACGCGCGGATCTCCGCGTCGAGACGCTTCGGCGGGACCGGGTAGTGCGCGGGCGCGGGCTTGCGTTTTTCCTTCATCAGCGCGCGACCTTCCTTCACCCACTTGTCGCGGCCACCATCGAGGATTTTCACCCTCGTGTGGCCGAAAAGCCGGAACGCCCAAAGCGCGTAGCACGACCACCAGTTCGACTTGTCGCCGTAGAAAATCACCGTCGTCTCCGGCGAGATGCCGTTCTTCGAGCACACTGCGGCGAACGCCTCGGGGCTGATGTAATCGCGCACGAGTTCGTCCTGCAGGTCGCCGCGCCAGTCGATGTGAACCGCACCGGGAATGTGCCCGGTGTCGTAGAGCAGCACGTCCTCATTGCTCTCGACGATGCGCTGTCCGGGCGCGTCGAGATTCGCGGCGAGCCAGTCGGTGCTCGCGAGAACGTCGGGATGGGCGTAAGTGTCGGACATGGCGCAAACGTAGGGGAGCGCGCGTCAGGAAAACAACGCCGCGATTTGCGCCCGCATCGCCTCGGCCGCCGCGCGCGGATCGGGCGCGTTGCGGATCGGACGGCCGACGACGATGTGATCCGCGCCCGCGAGGAATGCCTCCTCCAGCGTCATCGTGCGCTTCTGGTCATCGCCACCCTTTTCCTCCGCCGCGCGGATGCCTGGCGTGATGATGAGCGGCGAGGAGCCGAGTTCGCGCCTCAGCCGCGCCGCTTCCTGCCCCGAGCAGATGAGCCCGTCGATGCCCGCCTCGATCGCCTTGCGCGCACGCAACGAGACGAGATCCTCGACCGGTCCGCTCCAGCCCATCTCGGCGACATCCTCCGGCCCGCAACTCGTGAGCACGGTGACGGCGAGCAGCTTCATCGCGCCGCGCACCTTCACCACGTCGCGATAGACGCAGCTCGTGCCATGCAGCGTGCAGCACGTCGCGCCGCTGCGCGCGAGGTTTGCCACCGCACCGCGCACGGTCGCCGGCACGTCGGAAAACTTGAGGTCGGCGAAGACTTTCTTTCCCCCAGCGACGAGTTCCTCGAGCAACTCGAAGTAGCGCCCTCCCATGCAGAACTCGAGGCCGAGCTTGTAGAAGGTCACCGAATCGCCGAGCCGCTCGACCCACGCGCGCGCATCGTCGATGGTCGGCACGTCGAGGGCGAAGATGAGGCGGTCGCGGGGATCGATGGGATTTTCGGAGAGGCTCATAGATAACTCTGCACGCGCTTGAGAAATGCCTGCCACTTCGGCCCCGGTCGTCCGCCCTGCAACAGGATGCGCGGGCAGTTCTTTTGGTAGTTGTGAAAGTGGCGCTGCGGCCAGTGCTGATGCGGCACCACGCGGCTGATCGGCACGCCGGTCTGGCGCATCACATACGCGGTGAGCCGCGCCGCGCGATCGAGCGCGGCTTCCTGCTGCGAGCGGCTGCGGAATTCGCAGATCTCGATGGCGACACTCCTGGTATTCCCCGGCCCGTCGTGGTCCGCGTGCTCGCCCTGGATGCTCAGCGGGAGCGACTGGATCGCCCGCACGTTATCGACCGTGAAGTGCCACGTCAGGTAGCCGGTGCGATTCCATTTCGACCGCCCGCGAAAGGCGCCGCGCGCCATGCCGCGCGCGTGCTGGAGCGCCGTCGCGCCGCGGTTGCTGGTGCTGTGGATGGTGATGTAGCTCGCATCCAGCCGGAACTCCTTGCGACGCCCATACCGCCCCGCCGGCACGAACATCTGACTGAGGTTGATCTTCGCCGGCGCCGCGACTGGCTTCGCGACCACGGCGGCAGCAGGCCGGCGCGAAGCGCAACCGCCCGCGAGCAGCGCTGCGATGATGAAGCCTGCGACCATTGCGAATCGACGAGCCTTGGGATGCATGGCGCATTCCCCTGCCCGGCGGCGCCCGGCATGTCAACCAGCGCACAGCGGAAGTTCACGGATGATTTTTTGCTTCACGCGGCGCGCGGCGTGAGGCACGAAGCCGGGCATGACATCCATGACTGAATCCAAAGCCGGTTTCACGGGGAGGTTCAAATGAGCGCGGTGCGCGTTTTAGTCGGCACGCGCAAAGGCGCGTTCATCCTCACCTCCGACGCGAAGCGCGAGCGGTGGGACGTAAGCGGGCCGCACTTCGCGGGCTGGGAGATGTATCACCTCAAAGGCTCGCCGCTTGATCCCGACCGCATCTATGCGTCACAGACGAGCAGTTGGTTCGGGCAGATCATCCAACGCTCCGACGACGGCGGGAAGACCTGGAACACGCCCGATGGCAGCGCGGTGCCGGGGCCCGATTCGCCGCCCGGCGCTGCGAGCAACAAGTTCGCGTATGAAGGCACGGTCGGCACTCACAAGTGGTATGACGGCACGCAGCATCCGTGGGAGTTCAAGCGCGTGTGGCATCTCGAGCCGTCGCTCACGGATCGCGACACGGTCTTCGCCGGTGTGGAAGACGCCGCGCTTTTCAAGTCCACCGACGGCGGCGCGTCGTGGCGTGAACTCTCCGCGCTGCGCGCCGCGAAGGGCGAGCTCTGGCAGCCGGGCGCGGGCGGCATGGGGCTGCACACGATCCTTCTCGACCCGAAAAATCCGCAGCGCATCTACGTCGCGATCTCGGCGGCGGGCGCCTTCCGCACCGACGACGGCGGCGCGAACTGGAAACCGATCAACCGCGGCCTCAAGTCCGCCTACGAACTTCCCGACCCGGACGCCGGCATCGGCCACTGCGTTCATCGCATCGCGATGCATCCGTCGCGGCCCGACGTGCTCTTCATGCAGAAGCACTGGGACGTGATGCGCAGCGACAACGCGGGCGAGATGTGGATCGAGATCAGCGGCAATCTACCGACCGACTTCGGCTTCCCGATCGAAGTCCACGCGCACGAGCCGGAGACGATCTACGTGGTGCCGATCAAGAGCGACTCCGAGCACTTCCCGCCGGATGGAAAACTGCGCGTCTATCGCAGCCGCACCGGCGGCAATGAATGGGAGCCGCTCACGCGCGGCCTGCCGCAGGAGAACTGCTACGTGAACGTGCTGCGCGACGCCATGGCGGTCGATTCGCTCGACTCGTGCGGCGTCTATTTCGGCACTACCGGCGGACAGGTCTATGCGTCCGCCGACAGCGGCGACACGTGGACCGCGATCGTGCGCGATCTCCCCGCCGTGCTCTCGGTCGAAGTGCAGACGCTGCGATGATTCTGGATTTGGGATTCGCAATTTTTGATTCGCCGCCGCCGCGACCGAGCCCCGTCTGGATTCACGCGTCGGGGAAATCCGAAATCCAAAATCCAAAATCCAAAATCGAATGATCCGCGTGGTGCTGCCGTATCACCTCCGCACGCTCGCGCGGGTGGAAGGCGAGGTGCCGCTCGACCTTCCCGCGCCCGTGACGCTGCGCGCGGTGCTCGACGAAATCGAGGCGCGCCACCCCGTGCTGCGCGGCACGATCCGCGATCACGATTCGCTGAAGCGGCGGCCCTTCATCCGGTTCTTCGCGTGCAAGGAAGACCTCTCGAACGAGCCGCCGGACACCATCCTGCCCGAGGCTGTCGCCACCGGCGCGGAGCCCTTCATGATCGTCGGCGCGATGGCGGGCGGGTGAAAAGAGTGGATGGCGCCGCGACGCAAACGGGCGCACGCTGAGCGCGCCATGAATATTGTCACCGCCAGATCCCGCCGCCGTTTCCTCGCGCAACTCGCTGCGAGCGGCGCGTTCTTCACCGCACGCGGCGCATTCGCCGAGGCGCTCACGCTCACGCCGAAGCAGACCGAGGGGCCGTTTTATCCCGATCATCTGCCGCTTGATACCGACAACGATCTGCTCATCCTGAATGACTCGATCACGCCCGCCGTTGGCGACATCACGTATCTGACCGGGCGCATCCTCGGGCCGAATGGCGCGCCGTTGCGCGGGGCGACGGTCGAGATCTGGCAGTGCGACGCGAACGGCGTCTATCTCCACTCGAAGAGTTCCGGCGGGAACAAAAAGCAGGACAAGAACTTCCAGGGCTACGGCCGCTTCGTCACCGCGAGCAGCGGCGAGTATCTCTTCCGCACGATCAAGCCCGTCCCCTACGCCGGACGCACCCCGCACATTCACGCCAAGGTGCGCGTGAACGGACGCGAACTGCTCACCACGCAAATGTATATCAAGGGTCATCCCGGCAACGCGAAGGACGGCCTCTACAATCGCGTCCCGGAAGGCAAACCGCGCGAGTCCGTCACGATTGATTTCGCCGCGCTCAGCGGCGCTCCTGCCGGCGTGCTCGGCGCGAAGTGGGACATCGTCCTCGGCACCACGCCGCCCGACGACGAACACGGCAAGCACGAGCACACCCCGCCCGAGCGCGAGCAGCGCGGCGGCGGCGGTCCACGCAATCGTCCGCCCGGCCCTCCGCCTCAGCGCTGATTTCCCTGTGCGTCAGTCGCGGCGAGTGAGCGCGTAGCTGCTCACGGTTTCGCGGAATCCAAAATTGCGATAAGTGGGGATCGCCGGGTTCTTGTCGTCCGCTCCCGTGCAGATGACCAGTTGTTTGACCTTCACGGTCTCGAAGGCGTGCCGCACCGCGCGATCCAGCAGCGTGGTGCAGACGCGTTGGCGGCGACGACTTGCGCGGGTGGTCACGTATTGAAAACGACCGACGGTCCGCTCCTCATCGAAGTAGAGTCCCATGCCGCCGATCAACTCACTCCCGTGAAAGGCGCCCCACCAATCGCCGTGCCCCGCTTCAGCCAGAGCCCGCAACGACTTCATCTGCGTCCGCCGAAAGAATCCGCCGTCTTCGGGATAGCCAAAATCTTCGCGATCGATGTGCATTTGCTGTTCGAGCATCGCCTCCCATTCGGATGTCTCCCGAAGCGGTCGCACGGTCAGATCCTGGTTGACCGAAACACCTCCGTCATAGGCGGACATTGAGAGCGCCAACCCGTTCGACGTCCGGAAGCCTGCGGCAATGAATTCATCGATGAATCCCGGAGCAGGCTCGTCCCAACCGAAGGTCACATGGTTGAGCGCCCCGCCAAATACCCCTCGGTGAATCGCCATCCACTCGTCAAAGTCACCCGCGCCCGGAGGCCGCTTGAACAGGATGAAATTGCCAAACCAGAAGCTGGGGTTCGTCGGAGTGCGAATCGCAAAGTAGTTCGTGTGCTCCTCAACGAATCCATCGCGATCGTGGAAGATCGTGTCGGTGCGATAGGCGATGTTTTTGATCGAGTGCATGGGAAGGAGGGAAATCGGCCAGCGGCACTCACTTCACGAGCGGGATGTCTTTTCGCAGCTTGAGCCGGCCGAGCTTGTGTTCGCCGATCAGCCAGACCTGCAGGGTGCCCGCTTTTTTCAGCAGCCCGGCGGGGATGGTGAGGGCGCCGCTCTTTCGTTGCTCCTCGGTGAGGAAGTTCGGGTGGCGGCCATAGCTGTCGGCTGAGTTCCAGAGATAGACAGCGATGATGTCCATGTTCTCGGAGCTGAACCCGACCGTCCAATCTCCGGAAAGGCGCACGCTGTCGCCGGGCAGGCGGAGGTCCAGGTCGGACACCGCAAATTCGCAGGCCTGGCTTCGCGAGCCGTCCCGGTGAACGACGTGCGCGGTGTAGTCGCCACAGATCGCGAACGTGCGCACGTGCAGGCCGGGGCCGTCGAGCGCGATCTCTTCCACCACCTCGCCGCCTCGCCGGACGACGAGCGCCTTCACACCGAGTTTGTCGCGGTCCATGACGTGGAACTTGACGGCCGTTCCCTTTTGATAAGGCACCCAGTCTCCGAGATCGAGCAGCAGCGCGCGGTTGATCGTGGGCGCGGTGGCATCGTTGGCGTAGTCGGGAAAGCGGAGGCCCTCGGCGCGGTTGGTGCCGCGCCACGCATCGAGATCGGTAATGCGGAAAAGTTGTTTGTTTCGAGTCCCGAGGTGCTGGTCAAAGTTCGCAACACTGCGGTCGGTGATCTGCGTGGTCGGCGGGCGGCTTTCCTCGACAAGCACGGATGTCACGCGGCCTTGCTTGTCTTTCGTCACAGCGGTCACCATCTCCACATGCGAGCCGGAAGTCTCCGTCGCATGCGGAGTGTAAATCACATCGCCCACCTGCGCGCCCTGCGCCGATTGCGGTTCGACGCGCACGATGCCCTCGCTGATCTCCGGCCCGTAGCGACGGCTGACTTCCCATATGCCGCAGTTCAATGCGTAGCTGGTGTAGGCGGAACACACGCTGCCGTAGAAGGTGGCGGCGTTGGAGACCTTGCCCGTCAGATTTTCAGTGTAGAGCACGCTGTGCGGGTTTTCCACGGCGGCCAGAAAGGTGCGCAGGGAGATGTCGAAGCCGATGTAACGTCCCTCCGACCTCACGCTGGAGTAAGGCACGCCGGTGTATTCCCTGCCCTTCTCGAAGAAGCCGCCCTTCCGGCTCGGCATCGTGTCAGCCACAGGCGTCCATTTCACATCGGAAAGGATGCGGGCATGCGCGGCGGCACGTTCCTGCCAGCTCCGGGATGCCACGATCGGTTCAGCGCGTGCAGTGAGTTGGCCGCAGCAGAGTGCGAGGAGGATGATTTGAGGTTTCTGAAGCATGGCGCTTTTTGTGATCGGCAGTTTGGTGAGCGGGACGGCCCCTTTCCTCGTCTTGATGGGAAGTTTCATCGAGAACTGTCCTTGGTTACTTTTGAGCCGGTGCCAAGGCCCGGCCATGCCAGTCGTAAGGCCACGGAGTCGTCGAGGTGAAAAAGTCTTTGTGCAGCCGCAGCACGCGCAGGTCTTTCCCGTCGTTGGTGTCGAGTCGTGAACCGCCGCCGTAGAAAAGATACCCGGTGTCGCCGACGAACGTGATTGAGTGCTGGAGGAAACCATCCGCGCCGTCGGGCGCGAAGCCGATGAGACGGAAATTGTCCCACGTGCGTCCGCCGTCGCGGCTGATGACGGAGGCGAGCTGGCGACGGTCCTTCGCCTTTCTGCCGGGATACCAGGAGTGGACGATCGCCGCGAGCGTCTTGCCGTCGGGCAGCAGGGTGAGCTTGGGCGGATTGTCGCCGCCGCCGAGGTAGAGCAGCGATTCGGTCTTCTCCCATGTGCCGCCGTTGTCAGCCGAGAAGCTGAGCCGATAGAAAGGCCATTCGTGCCGACTGAGAAAGACGAGGCGTCCGCCGCCGACGTGTGCGAGGGCCGCTTCGCCGAGTCCTTTTCCCGGCACGGTTCCCAACGATCTCCACGTTCCGCCCAGATCGTCGGAGGCGTGGATTTCGTTCACTCCCGTTGTGCCCGACAGCGATTCCAGAAGTCGTCCGCTGTCAGCGATGATGAGCGTCTGGTTGTTTGCCGACATCGGGCCGACATCCACCGGTGCGGACCACGATTCGCCTTCATCGGCGGACGCGATGAATTGCCTCTGCCGACCGATGATCTTCCCTTTCTCATCGCACATCCAGCGACTGAACGACATGCCCAGCCGTCCATCGGACAGGCGGACCAGCGCACACTTTCCGTAAATCACTTCGCGCCCTCCGGTCAGAATCAAGAGCGGCTCCGACCAGCCGCGAAAGCCATCGCGTGAGTTCATCATCCACGCGCTCGCCTGCATGTGATTGCGCCGCTGCCCGGCATAGCCCGTTTGATACGCGAGCAATAGTTCGCCCGACTTCAACGCGACCGCAGCGGGCCCCGAGGGAAAGGTGCGGCCCGCTGACACGATCACTTCCGGTTTCAGGTGCGGCTCCATGCGCGGAGTTTTGGTCGCGCATGACGCGACCGCCGCCGCTCCTTCGCCCGAGCTGTTGAAGGCCGCGACCTTGTGCTCATAGGCCGTCAGTTCCTGCATCCCGCCGTCGTCGAAATGCGTGGCATTGGCTCCGGTCTCACCCGCCAGATACCATGCCCCTCCGGCCTCCCGCCGCCAGATGCGATAGCCCGTTTCGTCCGTCGCGACATCGTCCCACTCCACGCGCAGATGCGCGGGCGAGGATGCGGTGTGACGCACCTGTCGCGGTTCGGCGAGGAGGTCTTTCACCACCGCCCGCTCGGCTCGGGCGATAGCGATGGGCACGAACTGAACAGCGTCCACGACGACAAAGCCGTCCGCACCTACGGTCGATACGACCACCGCGCCATTCCTCCCCGCCACAAAGCGGAACACTCCCAGCGCTCGCGGCACGCCGCTGATCAAGGGTGCCTCTCGCTCGTTCACGGCGCACTTCGTTTCGCCCTCATCACTAAAGACGCTGACGGAAACATTCGTCGCACGGTTCGCGTCAGGCACCCAGAGCAACCGCACTTCGTATTGTCCGGCCTCGGGCAAATCGGACGTGAAGCGAGCGGACTTCGCGCTGGGATCCTTTTTGTCGTCGTGATGATACGTCTTCCCGAAGAGGCACGATTGCTTCGCCTTTTTCACCCACTTGCCGGCGTATTCCGCGGCCTCATCGTCCACGACGACGCCGGCCCACCGGGTGGGTTCGTTGGGAGCGGCGGCGAGGCTTCCTGCCGGCAGAAGCGCAGCGACAAATGCGGAGACGAAGGTTGTTTTCATCAGCGGGTTTTCATCCTGAACTAACCTTTCGCTGGCGATGCCTTGGCCTCTGACGGGAAAGGGGTCGTGAGAATATTCTTGCTTAAGAACAGCGAGATCAGGGGTTCCGGCATCCCGTCCGGGGTGCATCCTTGGGCGAATTGGAATCCCCGTGCTGACGCCGCGGGGCTGAAGGCGCTCATCGATGCCATCCTCACGATCAATGGCGCGCAGGGCGAGGTGTCGCGCTCGGACCTGGACTCGGCCATCGATGGCACGGCGCGGAACCCGACCGGGCTGGCGACGATGGATACGCAGTTTGGCGATCCGGACGCGGAGCAGTTGCGGCTGAATTACAATGCGCTGCTGACGGCGATCTTCCGCGCGCAGGGGTAGCCTCGGCTGGCGGGACGGGAGGGCGATCAGCCTTTCCCTGCCCGGTCGGATCCGATCGATCGGAGGAATGCCGCCTGCTTTCTGACAGAGGCATGACTCTGCACGCCGCATCGCCGAGCCATCGCTCTCGCGCCTTCACCCTGCTCGAGGTGATGGTGGCGATGCTGATGATCTGCATCGCGCTCGGAAGCATCCTGGCGCTGAATACCCGTAGCGCCCACACCTTGCGGGCGACCCGCCAGACGGCGGCCGCCAGCCAGGTGCTCCAGCAGCGTGTCGAGGCGATCCGCAGCAAGGTGTGGCCGGAGATTTCCAATTCGACGATGCTCGCAGCGCTGATGCGGACGGCGACCGAAAGTGAGAGGGAGCTGGCCGGGACGGGCATCGTGGAGGTCGTGAGTGTGTCGCCCGAGTTGCCCACGGCTACGGGGCCGCGGGAAGGGCTCGGCACGTTCCGGGTGCGGCGGCAGGGCGGCGCGGCAATCATCGACCAGGCGGGCGATCTCGGGGCGGAGCACACGCTTTTGATCGAGAGCACGATCACGTGGACGGACCCGCACGGCTCGCGGGAGCGCACGCTCAAGACGATCGTCTGCCGGGCGGGGCTGACGCGCAGCGGGATCTTCGGGAGCGAGGTCGGACGATGAAGCGCGCCGGCTTCACCCTCACGGAAATGATCGTCTCGCTCGCGGCGAGCGTGATCCTCATCGCGGGGCTGCTCCTCGGGGCGGTCGGGCTGCAGCGCACGCTGCACGACAATGAAACCTTTGCCACCAGCTACGCGGATCAGCGGCGGGTAATCGATGTGGTCTCGCGCGATCTGCGCCGCGCCATCGGGCTCTCGATCATCGACAGCGGCGGCGTGTCGTCGCCATTCACCTCGGGGCTGGTCGCCGTCGGCGATGGCACCGCGCTGGTGTTTGCGCTGCCGGCTTACTACCAGAGCAACGTGCCGACGGACCCGACCTACGACAAGCCGCTGGTGGCGGTGACGACGGGCGAGCGGCTGAGCTACGGCGACGTGGGCGGCGTGAAGCCGGAGGTGCCGGTGCAGTTCAGCAAGGAGTTTGTGGCCGCGGCGAATTGCGTCTGTTTCGTGCGCAAGGAGGCCGATCACAGTGCGATCGTCGTGCGCGATGCGGCGGAGCTTTTTCTGAAGGTCACCATGGCGGCGGATGGGAGATCGTGCGTCGTCGAGGCGTGGTTCCGCTCGCAGGCGCGCGGGGTGAAGCCGGTGATCTCGACCTACGATCGGGTGATGCTTCGCAATATCCGAACCGACTGATGAAACACCCTCGAGGCAGCACACTTTTCATCACGCTCCTGACGCTCTCCGCGCTGGCGATGCTCGCGGCGTTCACGCTCGCGAAGATCGCGCCGCGCTTTCGCATCGCTCACCAGAACGCTGCGTGGCAGGAGGCGCGCATCGCGGCCGAGGGTGGCATCGATGCCGCGATGGCGGACATCCTGCGCAATGCGACCGGGCAGCCGGCGGGCACGTGGACTGGATGGAAGGACCGCACCGGTGCCGCCGCGACGGGCGCGGTGCTCGATACGACCGTCCGCGCAGTGGCCAGCGTGCTGACGTCGCTCGGCGTCACCGTCGAAACCTCGAACCCGATCGTGCTCGATAATGTCCGGCTTCCGGCGACGAGCAGCATCACGACCGAAGTGGACGTGCAGCTCTGGGGCGTGCGCCCGACGGGCGATCCGCGCAGCCGGTGGTTTCGCATCCGCTCGATGGCCACGTGCGCGCTGCCGCCCGCGGCCTACCAGGCGCCGGAAGCGCTCGACTCGTTGTTCCGCCGATTCAGCCTGCGCAGCGTGCGGCCGCAGTTGCAGCAGGACGATGTGGGCACGCCATGCGCGGTGCCGCTGCCGAATATCTCGCGCATCGTCGAGGCGCTGGTGGAGCCGATCGAGCCGTTCGAGCTGGCGGTGTGGACGGACCGGACGCTGAGCCTCGGCTCGACCGGTTCGTGGGGCGTGGACAGCTACGATTCGAGCGACGTGGCGAAGTCGAACGCCGACGGCACTTACCCCGGCTGGCTGAATGTGAAGACGCAGGAGAATGGCAGCATCGGGAACAACGCGGGCCGCCCCGCGGGAGGGATCTACGGTGAACTCATCGCGGCGAATGGGGCGCGGGTGCGCGGCGATGTGGCGACCAATGGCGGCGACGATCCCGGCACGCCCGCGCAGGAAAACGTAACTGGTGCGATCGCGCTCGATACGGCGCGTGTGCGGAGCGATTTCTGCCGCGAGATGAAGCCGCTCGTGCGACCGACGCCCGGGCTGGTCCTGCCGCCGCCGCTGCTCGGCCTGCCCTTTCTCCCCGGCCCGGAGTTGGCGCCGACGCACTATCTCGTCGCGGGAAATCTCGGCGCGTTCTCGGTCGATCCCGCGCCGCTGGGGACCGAAGGAGTCGTCGTCATCATGATCAACGGCGACCTCAATGTCGTGGCGGGGACGATCGCGATCCCGGACAACGTGACGGCGCAGATCTACGTGCGCGGGAACATTCACTTCCACGGCAACTCGATCAATGCCGGCGCGGGAAGCTGCAAGCGCCCGGCGCGGCTGCAAATCTACGGCGAAGACTCGAGCCCCGCGCTGCAGACGCTGCGCACCGACGCTCCCTCAACGATCTACGCTGCGTTTTACGGCCCGACGTTTGAAGCGCAACTCGACGGCAATACCCACTGGTGCGGGGCGATCGCCGCGCGCGCTTTCTCGACGGCGGGTGGCGGCGGCGGCGGCGTTCACTTCGACGAAGCGCTGCGCGGCATCGGCCCGCCGGTGAGCTTCCGCATCGTGCGCTACGTCGAAGACGTGCGGGAGTAGTCAGCGCGCCTTCGCCTTGAGGCTCGGCTCGCTGAAGAACTCGGCGAGCAGTTTGTCCCCGGCGAAGACCTGCACGCCGTGGCCGATGATCTTGTTCCCGGTGCCTTCGACTTTCTTGTAGGAACCGCCCTTGTTGTTTCCGCCCTTGCCACCGGACTTCTCGGAGCGGTCGTCGGTATATTTCGTGGTCACGGCGGGCGTCTCGGTCATGTCCGTGGTGCGCGCCTTCACGTCGGCCCCGCGCTCGCCCTTCTCGATGACGCTCACGTCACCGGTCTTCACGTCCTTGCCAAAGTAGAAGTATTTGACCTTCAAGCCGCTGAAGTCGGTCGCGGAGTTATTGGTGGTGAATACCTTCAGCGAGCGCTTCTGCTCGTGCGCGCCCTTGCTGGCGCTGTGCCCGGCGACCTGCTCGACGCGGACGCTGACGGGGCTGACTTGCGCGCGCAGCGCGGGGACGAGGAATGCGGAGAGGAGGAGGAGGGTGAAACGCATGGCGGGAATTTATGAAATGAGCCGTTCGCGTGTGAAGAAAAAATTTCGTCGCCACGCGGCGTCATTTCCACACGATGCGCGGATGAATCGAAAGGGACTCGTCGTCATCACCGGCTCGGCTGGTCGCATCGGTCGCACGGCTGTGCAGGAGTTGCTCGCGCGAGGGCACGATGTGCGCGGCTTCGATCGCGTGGCCGGGGGCGCGGAGACGCAGGTCGGCAGCATCCTCGACGCGACCGCGGTGCGGCACGCGCTCGCGGGCGCGACGACGCTGATCCATCTCGCGGCGACGCCGGACGACACGGAGGATTTCGCCGGCGACCTGGTCCCGAACAACATCCTCGGCCTTCACCTCGTGCTCGAGGCCGCGCGCGCGGCGGGCGTGGCGCGGGTCATCCTCGCGAGCAGCGGGCAGGTGAACGACACGCAGCAGCGCGAGGGCCCGTGGCCGGTGCGCGCGAGCGACCCGGTCACGCCGCGGTATTGGTATGCGGCGACGAAGATGTTCATGGAGTCGATCGGGTTCAGCTTTTCGCAGCAGCACGGCATGAGCGTGATCGCGGCCCGGCTCGGCTGGTGCCCGCGCACGCCCGGGCAGGTCGCGGAGATCGCCGCTTCCGAGCGATTCCGGGACGTGTATCTGAGCCCCGGCGATGCCGGGCGCTTCTTTGCGTGCGCGGTCGAGGCGCCGGATTCGCTGCGGTGGGCGATCGTTTTCGGCGCAAGCCGGCCGCTCAAGCAGCCGCGCTTCGACCTCGCGAGCGCGAAGCGGCTGATCGGCTTCGAGCCGCGCGAGCAGTGGCCGCAGGGCATCGAGGTGCTGACCGGGGGAAAAACCCCTTGACCACCAGAAGTGCGCCCGCCACTGTCGCGCCCCTTTTCACCAAGCCTTTGCCATGAGCCGAATCTGCCAAATCACCGGAAAACGCCCCCTGCGGGGCAGTCGCATTCATCGTCGCGGTCTCGCGAAAAAGAAAGGCGGCATCGGTATGCACGTCACCGCGATCACGAAGCGCTGGTTTTACCCGAACCTGCACAAGAAGCGGATTTTTGTCCCGGAGCTTGACCGGTGGGTGAAAATCAAGCTTTCATCGCGGGCGTTAAAGACCATCGCCAAGAATGGCGCGTATGTGACGCTGCTCAAGGCGGGGCTCATCGAACCAGTCCGCCCCAAAAAGCGCGCTGCCAGTCCCCAGAAACCCACAACCTAAATCCAGTCATGCCATACAGCGTTATCAGCAAGAAATCCGGGAAGACCTACTTCCTGCATTCGCGCAATCAAAAGCTCAAGGGCGGCCAGCAAGTCATGCTCTACTTCTTCGCGGGCGCACCGCAGGAGGGGACCATGGAAGCACTGCCGGCAGGCTACGAAGTCTCCGAGAACACGAAGACCGGCCTGCCGCTGCTCAAGAAGATCCGCCCGCCCGAGTAGGCACGCGGATTTCAGCGTCGTAAATTTCCGCGGCCCGGGAGCAATCCCGGGCCGCTTCTTTTTTGAAGTGGCAAGTGCGGGGGACCAGTGGCATGGCGCACTCCGCTTTCGCGCCGCGTCCTCGCACACGCGGCCATTCCACCCGCTCCTGCACCTGTCACTTCCATGAAACCCGTCCCCGTCACCATCCTCACCGGCTTCCTCGGCGCCGGGAAGACCACGCTGCTCAACTACATCCTCCAGCAGGATCACGGCTACAAGTTCGCCGTCATCATCAACGAGATCGGCAAGATCGGCATCGATGGCGCGCTGGTCGAGACGCAGAAGGACGAAGTCCTCGAGCTGAGCAACGGCTGCATGTGCTGCACCGTGCGCACCGACCTCATCAAGGGCGTGCAAAACCTCATCAAGAAAGGCGGCTTCGACTACCTGCTCATCGAGACCACCGGCGTCGCCGAGCCCGGCCCGATCGCGCAGACGTTCCTGAACATCCCGCAGCTCCAGCAATACGTCCGGCTCGATTCGATCATCACCGTCGTCGATGCCGAGCAGATCGAGAAGCAGATGGCCGAGACCGAGACCGCGCGCGACCAGATCGCGATGGCCGATTACCTCCTGCTGAACAAGACCGACCTCGTCGCGCCCGACAAGCTCGAGCAGGTCGCCGCGAAGTGCCGCGAGCTCAATCCGCACGCGCAGCAATTCCGCACCGACCACTCGCAGGTCGCGCTCAAGGCGCTGCTCGACGTGCATGTCTTCGATCTCGACCGCCGGCTCGAGGTCGATCCCGACTTCCTCGACGAGCTCAAGAACCGGCACCACCACGACATCATCTCCTTCAGCTACACCTTCGACCGGCCGGTCATCATCGAGAAGTTCGAGCCGCTCATCGCCGAGCTCGGCGACAAGGAGAAGGTCTATCGCTGCAAAGGCTTCCTCTGGCTCCAGGGCAACCCGCGCCGCGCCATCTTCCACGGCGTGAACAACCGCTTCACGCTCATGTGGGATCGTCTGTGGGAAAAGGAGGAGACGCGCACCAGCCAGCTCGTCTTCATCGGCAAGGACATCGACGAAGCCAAACTGCGCGCCCGGATCGAGGCCTGCCTCGCCTAAGCGCATGCGCCTCTTTCTCTCCTTCTCCTTCTCCATCTTCATCTCCTTCTGCGTCGCGCAGGAGAAACCCGCCGACCCCGCAAAGGACGCCAAACCCGCCGAGCAAAAGCCCGACGACAAACCGGCCGAGGAAAAGCCGAAGGACTCCAAAGGCTCCGCGACCATCGGCGGCTTCGAGGTGAAGTATCTCGCCCGCACCGGCACGCTCCCGCTGCTCAAGGAAGACGGCTCTGGCGAACGCGCACGCGTCTTCTACGTCTATTACGCCGCGCTCGGCGAAGACGGCCAGCCCCTCGCCACGAACGCCGCCGCGAAGCGCCCGATCACCTACTGCTTCAATGGTGGCCCCGGCGCCGCCTCGGTGTGGCTGCATTTCGGGGGACTCGGACCGAAGAAAGTCGAACTCAGCCCCGACGGTCTCCAGCCGACGCCGCGCGGCGCAGTCGTGCCGAACCCGAACTCCATCCTCGACGTCACCGACCTCGTCTTCATCGACCCCGTCGGCACCGGCGCGAGCCGGCCGAGCAAGGGCGAGAAGGGCGAGCAGTTCTGGAGCGTGAAGCAGGACATCGAGAGCGTCGGCGAATTCATCCGGCTCTTCACCACGCGCGAACAGCGCTGGGCCTCGCCCAAATATCTGTGCGGCGAAAGCTATGGCGGCATCCGCGGCTCCGGCCTCGCCAGCTTCCTGCAATCCAAGCACGGCCTTTATCTCGACGGCTTCATCTCCGTCAGCGGCGTCGTGAACTTCGAGACCCTCCGCGGCGATTTCGTCAGCTACACCGTCTTCCTCCCCGCCTTCACCGCCACCGCGCACTACCACAAGAAGCTCGCCCCCGATCTCCAGGCCGACCGGGAAAAAGCCATCGCCGCCGCGCGCGACTTCGCGCAGGGCGACTACGCGCGCGCGCTGCTCGTGGGCGACACGCTCCCCGCCGCCGATCGCTCGAAGGCCATCGATCAACTCGCCCGCTTCACCGGCCTCGATCGCGAACTCATCGACCGCGCCCGCCTGCGCATCTCCCCTTCGCTCTTCTTTGAAAACCTCCTGCGCAAGGAAGGGAAGATCATCGGCCGCTTCGACGCCCGCGTGACCGCCGAGGACTACGACCGATTGAAGCCCGGCCCCGAGTTCGACCCGAGCTACACGAACGTCTATGGCCCCTTCGCCGCCGCCGCGAACGCGAGCATCCGCGGCGACCTCGGCTACGAACTCGACCTGCCCTACAAGATCTCGGGCGGCGTGAACTGGAGCTGGAACGAATTCGCCGGCGAATACGTGAACCTCGAGGACGACCTCGGCGACGCGATGAAGGGCAACACGCGCCTGCGCGTGCTCTTTTGCTGCGCCTGGCGCGACCTCGCCGTCCCGCCCGACAGCGCGCTATTTTCGATCGCGCACCTGCCCATCCCCGACAGCCTGCGCAAAAACATCGCCGTCGAATACTACGAGAGCGGCCACATGATGTATCTCTATCAACCCGACGCGGAGAAGCTGCGCCGCGACATCGTGAAGTTCATCGGCCAGCCATAGCCCATGCCCGCGGTCGAAGCGCGCGCGCTCACCAAGGTTTATCGCACCTACAAAAAAAAGCCCGGCCTCGCCGGCGCGGTGCGCGGTCTTTTCCGGCGTGAATACGCCGAGACGCGCGCGGTCGAGGACGTGAGCTTCTCGCTCGAGGAAGGCGAGTTCGTCGGCTTCCTCGGCCCGAACGGCGCGGGCAAGACGACCGCGCTCAAGATACTCAGCGGCCTGCTCAATCCCACCGGCGGCGAGGCGCGAGTGCTCGGCTTCGTGCCGTGGGAGCGGAAGGACGCGATGAAGCGCCAGATCTCGCTGCTCATGGGGCAAAAGAACGCGCTGTGGTGGGACCTGCCCGCGCGCGAATCGCTCGAACTCAACCGCGCCATCTACGGCATCGCCGAGGCGGACTTTCACCGCATCGTGGACGAACTCACCACGCTGCTCGACGTGGCCGACAAGCTCGACGTGATGGTGCGCGAGCTTTCGCTCGGCGAGCGGATGAAGTTCGAGCTGATCAGCGCGCTGCTCCACTCCCCGCGCGTCCTCTTCCTCGACGAACCGACCATCGGCCTCGACGTGACCAGCCAGCTCAAGGTCCGCGACTTCCTCCGCCGCTACAACGCCGAGCGCCGAATCACCACGATGCTCACCTCGCACTACATGGATGACATCGAGGCGCTCTGCCATCGCGTGATCGTCATCGACGCCGGCCGCATCATGTTCGACGGCCCGCTCAGCGCCATCGTCGCACGCTTTGCCACGCACAAGATCATCGGCCTCACGTTCACCACCGCGCCCGAGTGCGACTTCGCCGCAGCAGGCGAAATCGTTGAACGCACCGACAGCATGGTGAAGCTGCGCGTCCCCCGCGCCCGCGTGACCGAAGTCGCACGCGACCTCCTCGCGAGCTGCGACGTGCACGACATCAGCGTCGAAGACGCGCCCGTCGAAGACGTGATCCGGCAGCTCTTCGCGGCGCAGGCACATGGAGCGCCGGCGTCCTCGTCGGCACAAGGCGTCCGCTACCGCCCGAGCGGCGCCCGCTCCCGCCAGCGGTTCTCCGTCATCCGGGCCTTCGCGTCCGCGATCCGCGCCTTTGGGT
>JBEBGD010000075.1:0-26995 GCA_040081625.1 Chthoniobacteraceae bacterium | reverse complement strand
CAGTCAGATTCCTGGCAACTATCGCTGCGATGCTGCTCGCGGCCGGCTGTGCGACGCAAGGATCGCAACCGGGCGGCGGGGCCTCGGCCGCGCGGCTGGCGCAACTTGAAAAAGTCGTCGCCGCGGACGTGGATCGGCGCACCGGTTCGAAGCGCTGTAGCCGGATTACTTTTTCTCCGTGGTCGTGGTGGTCGTGGTGGTCTTCTTCTCCTCGATCGCCGGGGCCGTCTTGATCACGGCTTTCCTGACGATGACTCTGGAGGCGACCATCTTGTCCCCGACCATGGTGTAATGCACCGTCACGGGCAGGCCCGACTTCACCGTCTGGATCGAGACCGGCGCTCCGGTTTCATCGACGTAGGTGGTTGTCGTGGTGTAGCTGTAGCGGATGGGTTCGGGCGAGGTTTCCGATCGGATAATGATCGTTTCAGGCCCGAACTCGCTGATTGTTCCGGCGGAGGTGGTTGTTGTTATCGTCTCCTTCACGACAGCAGTCTGTCCGAAGGTGACGTTGGCGGTGATCAGCATCAGCCCCGAGAGGACTGCGCTGGTGAGCGTGCGATTGATTTGTTTCATCAGTGGGTTATCGGGCTGGCTCTGCGGCTGGCCGTAACATTCGCGGATATCTCTTCCGGCTTCGCCGCGTGGGCGCCGACAATCCATCGACGGCTCTGTGTAATATCCGAAATCGCAGGCGACCGCAGCGCGTCCCGGTCGCGATTCCGGCACGATGCTCGACGAACGCGCCACTGCTCCACTCACTCCCGCCGCCGCGCAGCCTCGGCGCGTGCTGCTCGTCGATGACGATGCGGCCTCTCGCCGCTTGCTCGGCGCGAGTCTTCGTCATGCGGGGTTCGAGTTGTCGGCGGCGGGCGACGGCGCGGAGGCACTCGCCGTGATGGAACATTCGCCACCGGATGTGCTCGTGCTGGATTTCGAAATGCCGGGGCTCGACGGCGCGGAGGTCTGCCGCCGGCTCCGCGCGTCGGATCGCACCGCGCTCAATCAACTCCCCGTCATCATGCTAACCGCGCACACGGGCGAGGCCGACGAAATCGCCTGCCTGGCTGCGGGCGCGAACGACTTCGTGACCAAGCCGGTGAGCCGCGCCGTGCTCGTCGCGCGCATCGAAACGCAGTTGCGGCTCGGCGCGTTGAGCGAGGAATTGCGCGCGCACAACCGCGAGATGGCCCGGTGGCGCGAGGCGCAGGAGGCCGACCTCTCCGTCGCCCGCACCACGCAGCAGGCCATCGTCGCCGTCGCGCCTCCGACGATCGACGGCTGGCAGACGGAGGCAGTCTATACGCCGCTCATCCAAGTCGGCGGCGACGTGTATGGATGGAGGCAGTTGGATCGCGGAGTCTGGCTTTTCTGGCTCGCCGATGCCACTGGCCACGGCGTGGCCGCGGCCCTCCTCACGAGTCTGGTCGCCTTGCTCTTTCACCACGCCAGCGCTGCCTCCATCACAGCTCGCGGCATCCTCACCCGAGTGAACGCCGAGTTTTACAGCGTGCTCCGCGGACATTCCTTCATGACGGCGTGTTGTGCGGTCATCGACGGCGAGGGGCGCGTGTCCTTCGCCGGGGCCGGACATCCGCCGCTGCTCATCCGGCGGCGCGACGGCGTCGTCGAGTCGCTGCCGTCGCTCAACACGATGATGGGGATCGATGCGGAGATGGAAGTGAGCGAAACCAAAACGACGCTCGCATCCGGCGACGTGGCGCTGCTCTACACCGACGGCCTCTTCGGGTTGAAATCGAAGGCGGGCGAGCGCTTCACGGACGGGACCGTCGCCGAGGTCCTTTCCCGGATCGATGGGAGCGCGAACGTGCTGCCGCGACTGATCGGACAACTCGTCGGGCGATCCGGTGCGCAGGCTTTCGACGATGATCTGGCTGCGATCGCGCTGCGTCGCGAGTAGCTCGCGGACTTTGCTCTTTGCCACGCACCCGCGCTGTTGCTCTCATCTTCCCGATGCCCGAAGCCACTTCATCCCCATCCGCGCCGGGGGAATTGCGGCTCTCGCTCTTATTTGTCGAGGACCACGAAGCCACAGCCGTGATCATGGCCAAGCTGCTCCGGCGGCGCGGACATATCGTCGTCATGGCCAGTTCGTGCGCGGAGGCGATGGCAGCGGCGGTGGTGCAGAAATTCGACTGCCTCATCAGCGACCTCACATTGCCCGATGGCAGCGGGCACGACTTGATGCGTGCGATGCGCGAATGTTACGCGATCACCGGCATCGCCGTGAGCGGCTCCGGCGACGAGGCCGACATCGAGCAGGCGCTCGCGTCCGGCTTCTCGCGGCACTTCACCAAGCCGATCGACATCGACCGCTTGCAGCAGGCCTTGCTCGAAGTCGCCTCTGAATCGCGCGCGTAGTTTCTTCCGAAAGATACGCGCGCGCGGCGTGCGCGGGACGATTCCGGGGATGAATTATGAAACACATCCTCACCACCACCATCCTCGTTGCCACCGCATTCGGCTCGCAGGCAAACGAGAAATCGATCACTGAAAAGGCCCGCCATACCGCCGGGGCCGTCGTCGAGAAAACGAAGGATCTCGCGAGCGACACGAAGGATGCTGTCGTCGGCGCAGCGCGCCGAGCCGGGAAAGCAGTGCGGACTGGGTGGCGCGAATCCAAGGCCTACGTGAGCGACGAGACGCCCGTCTATCACGAGGGCGCGAATACGATTCTCGCCAGCCTCGGCAGGGAAATCGCCGGCGTGAAAGAGCAAACGCCCCGGGGGGCGCCCGTCTATTTCCGCACGCGTCTCCAGGCGCTCGACGAGCAGCACGCGCACCTCGTGGGGCTGCTGGCGGGGCTATCGCCCGAGCAGCTGAAAGTCCGCTCATCGGGGCCGCGCTACGAGTTCGACCAATGCGTCGGGGATCTCGAAGACGCGATCGATCAGGCCAAGGACGGCATCACAACGTTCCCGACCATCGCCGCGAAATAACTGCCATGACCAGGCTCGAACTCAAAGGCTCGTGGAATCAGGTGAAAGGCAAGCTGAAGCAAAAGTATGCCCACCTCACCGACGACGATCTCCTATTTGTCGAAGGCAAGGACGATGAACTGCTCGGCCGGCTGCAGAAAGTGCTCGGTCGCACGAAGGAGGAAATTCGCGCTGAGATTGCCGGGCTGTGATGGGCATGCATCCGTGGTAGCGTCCACCCCTCGCACGGCGCGGGAAGCCACCTCATGAAAAAATCTCTCCTGTTCGGATTCGCCGCGCTGCTGCTGCTGCTCGCGTTCGATGCGGGCATGAGCATTCTTACGGCGGCAAAGCTGCGCGTGAGCCAGAGCCGGATCGTGGAGGTGGCGAACATCCGCATCGAGCTGCGGGCGCTGCTCGCGGCCTACGTGGACGCGGAGACCGGCGTGCGCGGCTACCTGCTGATGGGCGACGAATCCTTTCTGGAGCCATATCACGCGGCGCTCGCCACCATCGAGCGCTCGGACCTCCGGCTCAAGAAGCTGCTCACTCCGGAGAAGCAGCTGACGGAGCTGCGCGGGCGAATCGAGGCGCTGGGCACGCAACGGATGACCGCGCTGGAAGGCACGCTCTCCGTGGGACGCGAGCGCGGCCGCGAGGCCGCGGCGGTCACGATCCGGGAGGGGCACGGCAAGGAGCTGATGGAAGACATTCGCGCGCTCGCGGCGAAGCTCGATGCGGAACTGGCGGCCACGATGACCGGGCTGCTCGCGGCTGCGGAAGAGC
The DNA here is from genome assembly GCA_040081625.1 of Chthoniobacteraceae bacterium. Taxonomy (GTDB): domain Bacteria; phylum Verrucomicrobiota; class Verrucomicrobiia; order Chthoniobacterales; family Chthoniobacteraceae; genus VFJQ01. Next base: position 23,270 of record JBEBGD010000075.1, on the reverse strand, counting down.
GGCTCGCCTTCACCACGCGCGTCTATTTCGCCACGAGCGTCATCGTTGCCGCCGCGCTGATCGGGCTCTTTTTTCTGACCCGCCGGCAGTTTGCCGATCTCGAAACGCTGGCCGTGGCGGAGCGGGCCGCGCGCGCTCGCGTGGAATCGCTGCTGGCCTCGGAGCGCACGGCACACAGCGAGGCCGCGCACGCGAACAAGCTCAAGGACGAATTCCTCGCCGTCGTCTCGCACGAACTCCGCACTCCGCTCAACGCGATCCTCGGCTGGACCAGCCTGCTCCGCGACGGCGCGGAGGATGCGCAGGAATTGAAGGAGGGGCTCGATACCATCGACCGCAACGCCCATGCGCAGGCTCATCTCATCGACGATCTGCTCGACGTGTCGCGGATCATCGCCGGCAAGGTGCGGCTGCGCATCAGCGAGGTGGATGTGCGCGCTCTGGCGCTTGCGGTCGTCGATGGCCTCCGGCCCGCCGCGGAAGCGCGCGGCGTGAAGATCACGCTGAGGGAAAACGCAGAGGCGAGCGAAGTGCTCGGCGATCCCGACCGGCTCCAGCAGGTGATGTGGAATCTCGTGAGTAACGCGATCAAGTTCACCCCGCGGGGCGGCGAGGTGGAACTCTCGGTCGCGCGTGCCGGCTCCGCGGTCGCGCTCGAAGTGCGCGACACCGGCCAGGGCATCCGCCCGGAGTTTCTCCCGCGCATTTTCGACCGGTTCTCGCAACAGGACGCGAGCACCACGCGTGGCCAGAGCGGGCTGGGTCTTGGGCTTTCCATTTCCAGGCATCTCATCGAGCTGCACGGCGGCTCCATCAATGCGCGCAGCGCTGGCGAGGGCCAGGGCGCGACCTTCCACGTCGAGATCCCGATGGTCGCGGTGCGTGAACTCAAGGACCAACTCGCCGACCGCACGAACGAGCAGACGCCCCGGCCGCGGAGAGCAGAGGTCGATGCGTCCAACATCAGGCTCGATGGCCTGCGCATTCTCGCTGTGGACGACCAGGCCGACACGCTCGCCGTCGTCGAGCGCGTCCTCACCCGGTCCGGCGCGGAAGTGCGCACCGCGCTCAGCGTCGCCGATGCGCTCGTGCTGCTCCGCGACTGGGAGCCGGGCTGCATCGTCTCGGACATCGGCATGCCCGAGCGGGACGGCTACGCCTTCATCCGCGAGGTGCGCGACATGCCGCCGCCGCTGCGCACCGTGCCGGCGATCGCGCTGACCGCGTTCGCCCGCGAAACCGACCGCGATCTCGCGCTCGAAGCGGGCTTCACCGATCACCTCGCCAAGCCCGTCGATACCGGCGCGCTGCTGCAAAAGGTCGCCACCCTTACCCACCGCGTGTAGTCTCGCGGTCATGCAGAAGACCATCGTCGTCATCGACGACGACCGCACCATCCAGGCGACGCTGAGCGCGGTGCTGCCGCGTCATGGTTACGATGTGCGGGTCGGGCAGAACGCTTCGCAAGGGCGGAAGAAGATCGCGGAAGTGAATCCCGATCTTGTGCTGCTCGATCTCGGGCTGCCCGACGCGGACGGCCTCGACGTGCTGCGCGAGTTGAAGGCGGAGCGCCCCAACCTGCCGGTGATCGTGCTGACGGCGCACGATTCACTCGCGAACGCGATCGAGTCGATCAAGCAGGGCGCGTTTCATTTCATCTCGAAGCCCTATGCGCTCGAGGAGCTGCTGAGCCTCTGCAGCCGCGCGCTCGATCAGCAGGCGCTCGCGCGGGAAGCGGCGGACTTGCGCGAGGAAAAGGCGGTGCTGCAAAGGCGGCTGCATGCCGCCGAGGAGCAGCTCGGGCCGGTGGCGATCAGCCGGCGGATGCGCGAAGTCGAACAGCTCATCGCACGCGTCGCGCCGAGCAAGGCGAACGTGCTGCTCACCGGAGAGAGCGGCGTGGGCAAGGAGGTCCTCGCGTCTGCGCTGCATCGCCAGAGCGCGCGCGCCGCCGGGCCGATGGTGAAGCTGAACTGCGGCGCGTTCCCCGCGAACATGATCGAGTCGGAGTTGTTCGGTTACGTTAAGGGCGCGTTCACCGGCGCGGTCGCCGCGTTTCCCGGCATGTTGTCGGAGGCGCACGGCGGCACGCTCTTTCTCGATGAGATCACCGAGCTGCCGGTCGAGTTGCAGACCCGCTTCCTCCGCGTGCTCCAGGACCGCGAGTTTCGCCCGCTCGGCTCGACGAAAAACCTGCCAGCCGATTTCCGGCTGATCGCCGCGTGCAACCGTCCGCCCGCGCAAGCCGTGCAGGAAGGGCGGCTGCGGCAGGATCTTTATTTCCGACTGAAGACCTTCGAGATCGAAGTGCCGCCGCTGCGCGAGCGCCGCGAAGACCTACCGAAACTGACCGACACCTTTCTCCGCCGATTCGCCCAGCAGCTCGGCAAGCCCGTGCCGCAACTCGCGCCCGAGGTGCTCGAACTCCTGCGCGCCTACCCGTGGCCCGGCAACGTGCGCGAATTGCAAAACGCGATCGAGCACGCGCTGGTGCTCTGCGACGGACCGATCCTCGGCCCGCAATTTCTCCCGCGCGAAATCCAGCGCCCTGATCTCGCCGCCGCGCCAGAGGGGTCGCAAACGCTGGGTGGCATGGAGCGCGAAGCCTTGCTCGACGCGCTCCGCCGCGCCGGCGGAAACAAAAAGCGCGCAGCCGAGCTGCTCGGCATCCACCGCCCGACGCTCTACGCGAAGCTCAAGCGGTTCGGGATTTCGCTCTGAACATCACGCCCGGGCATACGACCACTCGCCCATGCCACCGAGCGCGACTATCGCCGTGCGCACTTTGCGGAGCGCGAGTTCGAGCCGCGTCTTGATCGTGCCGAGCGGGATGCCCGTGTGCGCGGCGATCTCCCGCTGGCTCATGCCGCGGTAGAACGAGAAATCCAACGCCTCGCGTTGAGGGACGGGCAGCGTGGCGATCACGCGGCGGAAGATGTTCGCCGTGTCGGACTCGGCGACTTCCTCATCTGCGCCTTGATGCGGCGTCGGCTCGGGTTCTTCGCGGAGGCGTTCCTGCGCGCGGGCATACACCTGCTTTTTGCGCAGCTTGTCGATCGCGCGGCGGCGGGCCAGCGTCACGATCCAGCCGAGCGCCTTGCCCTTTGCCACGTCGTAGTGCGCGGCCTGACGCCACACTTCGACGAACACGTCCTGGAGCTGATCGTCCACATCGCAATCGTTGTTCAGGATGCGGCCGACGACCGTGCGCAGAAGCGCCGTGTGCCGGCGGTAGAGGATCGCGATGGCTTGATCGTCCTGCGCCTGGATGCGGGCCATGAGCACTTCATCGGTCGGCTCGCCGGCGGGCAAGGTCGGGCGATATTCGAGTTCTTGAGTTTCAGAGGAGTAATGCATGACATCCTCCTTTGCCTTGCGCGTGCCAGCCCCCGCCTACTCTGTGCGCCGCCGGCTGGCGTGTCGTCATACGCGACACTTGTGTCGCGACACGCGACGCTAAATGACTTTCAGGAGATACAGGATGAGCAGGATCACGAGGATCGTGCCGAGGCCGCCGCTCGGGCCGTAGCCCCACTTCGAGCTGTGCGGCCACGTGGGCAGCGCGCCGACGAGCATGAGGATCAGGAGGATGAGGAGGATCGTAAGCATACCGGGGAATCGGCACAGCCACGCGCCGCGGATGCACGTATGATGGACATATGCACTCCGCACCCGATTCGAGTTGGTCGCACCTCGCGCAGTTCATCCGCCAGCACACCCACGACGTTCGCAACGATCTCAACGGTCTCGATCTCGAAGCCGCGCTGCTCGCAGACCTCGTTCCGGACGGCGAGGGGAAGGAGAGTGTCGGGCGCATGCGCGCGCAAATCCGCCGGGTCGCTGCGGACCTGCACGCGCTGGCTGCGAAGTTCGCCGACCCACGGCCCACTCTCGCGCTTTACGCCGCAGGCGAACTCTTCCTCATCTGGCAGGATCAGCTCTCCGCGCTCGATCCCGCGCCGACCGTCCAGTGGAGCGACGCGCTCGGCGCGGAGCAGGTGAATGTGGACGCCGCCGCGCTGGCCAATGTCTTCCGCGAGCTGCTTGCCAACGCGCAGGTCTTCGGCACCGGCGCTCCGCTGCGTGCTGCGGCGCGAGTGGAGGATGGGCAAGTCGTCTTCGAGCTGCGCGAGCCGAAGGACGCTGCCGTCGAAACCGCGAGCTGGGGCCGCGCGCCTTTCGCCTCCATGCGCCACGGCCACTACGGCCTCGGCCTGTGGGAAGCGCAACGCGTGATCGCCGCGAACGGCGGCGCGGTGGAGCGGCGCTTCGCCCCGGATGCGATGGAACTGAGCACGAGGCTCCGCTTTCCCGTCGCCTGACCTACCCGCGACTGCGACCCATTACGAACGAGATGATGGTCAGGATGAGGAAGACGACGAAGATGATCTTCGCGAATCCGATGGCCGTGCCCGCGATGCTGGTGAAGCCAAGGACGGCGGCGATGAGTGCGATGACGAGGAAGGTGATGGCCCAGGATAACATGGTGACGGGTTCTTTCGGTTTGAGGTGGCTGCGGTGGTTCACCTGCTGAATCGCGCCGCTCCCTGCGCGTGCGTGGGTCAATATGCGCTCAGGCGGCGCCTTACCAATGGATGACGCTGGCTGCCCATGTGAGGCCGCCGCCGAAGACGACGAGGAGGACGTAGTCGCCGACTTTCATGCGGCCGGTGCGGTTGGCTTCGTCGAGCGCGATGGCGACGGCGCCGGCGCTGGTGTTGCCGTAGCGGTCGAGGTTGATCATGAAGCGGTCCATGGGCACGTCCATGCGGTCGGCGATGGCTTCGATGATGCGGAGGTTGGCCTGGTGGGGAATGATGCAGGCGAGGTCGGCGGCGGAGATGTTCGCTTCGGCGAGGGCTTTGTTTGCGGCGTCGAGCATGGAGATGACGGCGTGTTTGTAGGTCTCCTTGCCGTTCATCTTGATGCAGTTGAGGCGCTGGTCGGCGTTTTCTTTTGTCATCGGGAAGCGCGAGCCGCCGCCGGGGATGTGGAGGATGTCGGCGAGTCCGCCGTCGCTGGCCATGTAGGTGCTCACCACGCCGTGGCCGCCGCCGCGATGCCGGAGGACGGCGGCGCCGGCGCCGTCGCCGAAGAGCACGCACGTATTTCGATCGGTCCAATCGACGATGGAGGAAAGTTTCTCCGCGCCGATGACGAGGACGGTGTCGTAGGTGTGGGAGGTGATGAATTGCTGGGCGATCTCGAGCGCGTAGAGGAAGCCCGCGCAGGCGGCGCTCACGTCGAAGCACGCGGCTTGTTTTGCGCCGAGCTTTTGCTGCACGAAGCAGGCGGTGCTCGGGAAGAACATGTCGGGGGTGATGGTGGCGACGATGATGAGATCGACTTCGTCCACGCCGATGCCGGCATTCTCGAGCGCGGCCTGCGCGGCTTTCGCAGCGAGGTCGCTGGTCGCTTCATCGGCGGCGGCGATGCGGCGTTCCTTGATGCCGGTGCGGGAGACGATCCATTCGTCGGTGGTCTCGACCATGGCCGCGAGGTCCGCGTTGGAGAGCACGCGCTCGGGCAGGTAGCTGCCGGTGCCGATGATGCTGACGGTGCGCTTGGATTGGCTGGTGCGCTTGCGAGGCTGCGGTGTGCTCATAAAGGTGTCGCGTTTATCACACGCCGCCCGCGTGGCGAGGCAAGCGCCAATCTCCGGCGGAGAGAATGGCGGAGGGGGCGGGATTTGAACCCGCGATACCCTTTTGAGGTATGCCGCTTTAGCAAAGCGGTGCTTTCGACCACTCAGCCACCCCTCCGGAATAGGCGCCGAGGTAACGCGATGCGGGCGCGAGCGTCAAAGGCAATTTCACGGCGCGCACGCAATGATTTCAACATCCGGCGTTGTCGCGCTATCGTGAGCGCAGTGAAGTATCCCGTTCGTCTCCTGCTGATTCTCGCGCTCGTCGCATTGCCCGGTTGCACGACGCTCAAGCGGCTCTGGCCTTTCAAGAACCGCACTCCGCGCGCCGAGCGTGTGCATCCCGCGCCGGAACGCGTCGGCGTGATCGTGCTGGTGAATGAAGACTCGCGCTTTGTGCTCATCGACACGACCACCGGCGTCATCCCGGCTTCGGGCACTGCGCTCAAGGCGCTGCGGCACGAGGCAGAGATCGCGGTGCTGCACGCCGGCGAAGTGCAGCGGCGGCCATTTGTCGTCGCGGATATTATTTCCGGCGATCCCTCGCGCGGCGACCTGGTTTTCCGCTAGCGCTCTTTTTTGAGGGTCGCGGCGGCTTCGTTGCTCGACCAATAGACGCTGTTCACCAGACGCGAGCTGGTCTGCCGCAGGCGCTGGCAGACTTCCGCCATCATCGCGCTTACGATCTTGTAGCCGGTGAGCGGGTTGGAGCCCATGAAGTCGCGAAGGCTCTCGTAGCTGACGGTGGCGAGGCGGGTCGGGGTTTTCATCGCGTAGATGCTCGCGGTCGCGGTGCCGGGGTCGAAGAGATTGATCTCGCCGAAAAATGCGCCGACGCCGAAGCGGCCGAGCAGCATCTCCTTGGTCTGCGCCATCCGCCGCACATGCACGACACCGTCGCACACGATGTAGAGTTGGTTCACGATCGTGCCTTCCTCGAGGATGCGCTCTCCGCTCTTGACCTCGCGGATCGCGAGAAGATCGGCGAAGGCTTCGAGTTCGGCATCGGTGAGATCCCGCAGGATGGTGACGGCGCGCAGCGTTTCAAAGTCCATGAGACTGAGGATCGTAGAAGTCGCGTGTCGCGAAGGCAAGCGGGCAAAGCCACCGGTTGACGGAGGTTTAGCGGCCTTTACCATCGACGACCTAAACTTCATGGCCCACACCCGCGAAGCATCCCGACTTCGAGCCGACGCCGAGCGGCTCGCCGATATCTTCACCGTCCTGCAACGGTGCTTCCTGCTGCGCCTCTCGAAGGATCTCGCAAAGGGCAATGTCTCGTTCCCGCAGTATCTGCTGCTCGGTTTTCTCGTGCAGCGCGAGCGGCTCACGATGAGCGAGATCGCGCAGAAGATGGGGCACACGACGGCGGCTTCCACGGGGCTCGTCGATCGGCTCGAAAACCTCGGGCTTGTCCGGCGCGACCACGATCGTGACGACCGCCGGAAAATTTTCGTGCAGCCGACTCCCGCAGGGCGCGCATTGGTCATTTCCGTTCGCGACGATATGGTCGATAACCTTCTGACCTTGATGGCCGCGCTCGAACCTGATGAACAGAAGGCGTGGGTCCGCATCTACGAAAAAATCGTCCGCTTCTTCGACACACCATGATTCTACGCCTCGCGCTCGCCGTCACTCTCGCGCTCACCGTTTTCTCCCACGCGGAAGAAATCGTCCTCGCCGGTCGGGCGGTGACGCGGCAGATCACCGGCAACCTCACGATCGAGGGGGCGATCAAGCTCGCGCTCCAGCAGAATCCGGACATCCTCAGGCAACTCCAGGAGATCGAGCGCACGCGGGGGCTGGTGATCACCGCGCGCGCCGCTGCGCTGCCGCACCTCGCCTTGCTGGCCAGCTACAACCAGGAGTCGAAATCCTTCGACGAGAACAGGGGCGGCTCGGGCGGCAGCGGGAGTGGGACGAACATCCTGATCCCGCTCGCGGATGGTCAGACGCTCGACTTGAGCTCGCTCTTTTCATCGAGCAGCGAAGCCTTCCGGGCATCGCCCGACAAGACGTGGCAGGTGAGCCTGGAAATCCGGCAGGCGCTCTATGCGGGCGGCGCGATTCGCGCGGGGATTTCCGCGGCGAAGTTCGGCGAAGACATCGCTTACTGGCAGCTTCGCGACGTGATCGATCGCGTCGTCGCCACGACACGCGGGCAGTTTTACGCGGTGCTCACGAACCGCTCGCTGATCGATGTCGCGGAGGAGACCGTGAAACTGCAGGAGGATCAGCTCAAGGATCAGCAGAACCGCTTCGAAGCCGGCACGGTGCCGCGCTTCAACGTCATCACGGCCGAAGTCGCGCTCGCCAACGTCGTGCCGCTGCTCATCCAGGCAAAGAACAACTACCTCATCTCGCAGATCCAGCTCGCGAAGACGCTCGGCCTCGATCCCGGCCCCGGCGGCGAGCCGACGTTCAAGTGCGTCGGCGCGATCACCATCGTCGAGCGGCCCTTCGACATCATCCAGGCGCTCGAACTGGGCAAGGCGCGGCGGCCTTCGCTCAAGGTCCAGCGGCTGCAGATCAAGATCCAGGCTGAGCAGATCCACATCGCCGCCGCGGGCTACAAGCCGCGCATCAACGCAACCGGCGGCTACCTTTTCCGCAACTCGCGCCTGACCGAGGACATCGAGAGTCATGTCGATGGCTGGTTCATCGGATTCACGGGCCGGTGGGATATTTTCGACGGCCTCGAGACGCACGGGAACCTCAAGCAGGCGCGCGCTCAGTTCGAGCAATCGCAGATCATCTACAAGGACAGCGTGCTGCAGGTGGAACTCGAGGTGCAGCAGGCCTTCGCGAACCTCCGCTCCCAGCGCGAGACGATCCGCAGCCAGCAGAAAGTCGTCGAGCAGGCCGTCGAGGCGCTGCGGCTGGCGAACGAGCGCTTCTCCGCCGGCGCGGGCACTCAGCTCGATGTGCTCAATGCCCGCACGCAGCTCACGCAGGCGCGCACCACGGAGCTTCAGTCGCGCGGCAACTACAACATCACCGTCGCCGAGTTCGACCGCACGATCTCCGCCGACACGACCTATATCGATCCCTTCCGCGATCCTCTCGAAAAGCTCGAGCAAAAGATCCTGGGCGAAAGGCCGGTGGAGGAAGCCCGGCCGAACACCCCGATGCGCCCGGCCAACCCTGGCCCGGCGAAGAAGAAGAAGAAGTGAGCGAAGGCGTGCGCGTCGAAACTTTCCCGGCGCTCACCGCGCTGCCGGGAGTGGTTCACGGCTTCGTCGGCCGCGTGGAGGGCGTGGATGTGAAGGCCGACCGCGAGAGCGCGATCGGGCGTCTCGAGCGGGCTCACGCGAGCGCGCGCGATCGGCTCGGGCTGGGCGGGCGCGCGCTGATCACTGCGGAGCAGGTCCACGGAGCCGGCGTCGTGGTCGTCGATTCCGCGAGCACCGCGCCCGTCGCAAACGCCGACGGGTTGATCACCGCCGATCCGCGCGTGTGCCTCGGCATCCACGTCGCGGACTGCGGCCCGGTGTATGTCGTCGATGCCGCGCGTCGAGTGGTCGCGCTGCTGCACTCCGGCCGAAAAGGCACCGAGCAGGGGATCACCGCGGTCGCGATCCGCACGATGGCGTGCGAGTTTGGCTGCGATCCGGCGGCGATGATCGTGCAGCTCGGTCCGTGCATCCGGCCACCCCTCTACGAGATCGACTTTGCCGCCGCGATTGTGCGGCAGGCGCGCGAGGCGGGCGTGCGGGAAGTTCACGACTGCGCCACCTGCACCGGCCTGAATGTTGAACGGTATTACTCTTACCGTGTCGAAAGGGGCCTTACCGGGCGGATGCTCGCGCTGCTCGCTCTTACCTGAGCCCGGCGCGGGCCTTCGGCTCGGTGCTTGCTTTAGCCGGTCATGCCTCTTCTTATATCCTCGCTTTGAAAACCAGCATCCTTCCCTTTCTTGCCCTTGCGACGCTTCTCGGCGGCTGTGCGCAGAAAGATTCCATGCATACCGTCCGGGTCAGCGTCGCCGACCAGAGGATGGTCGTTTTGCGCCAGGATCGGACGGTCGCGGCTTACGACGTCTCGACCTCGAAGTTTGGCCTCGGTGACGGTCGCGGCTCGTATCGGACCCCGTTGGGGAAGATGGAGATCGCGAAAAAGATCGGCGGCGGCGCTCCCGTCGGCATGAAATTCAAGAGCCGCCGCGCGACTGGCGAAGTCGTGAAGATCGACGCGCCGGGCCGCGATCCGATCGTCACCCGCATCCTCTGGCTTCGTGGCCTCGAGTCGCGGAACAGCCGCGCCTTCGGCCGCGGTATCTACATCCACGGCACCGCCGAGGAGCGCAACATCGGCCGGCCGGTGAGTTACGGCTGCATCCGGATGCGTTCGCGCGATGTCATCTCGCTCTACAATATCGTCGGCGTCGGCGCCCGCGTGGAAGTGATCCCCGGCTCGCTCTCCCTGCAGTTCGCGCAGAATGCGTCGCCGACGATCATCGGCAACGGCGCGAATTAATTCAGCGTCTTGAGATAGGCGAGGCTCGCCGGGATCTGGTCGAGCACGGTCGGCGACTCGTCCTCGATGAAGTAGTGCTTCACACCCACCTTCGCGGCGGTGCGGAGCACGGCGGGCCAATCGACCTGGCCGGTGCCCAGCGCGACGTCATTGGTGAGCTCGGTCTTGCCGGTATAGACGCCCGTGCGCACGCCTTTCTTGAGATCCTTGAGGTGCATGAGCTGCCAGCGGCTGCCGTATTTCTCGAGCAGCTTCACCGGGTCCGCGCCCGGCAGCACGACCCAGAGCACATCCATCTCGAAGCCCACCAGCTCCGGGCTCGTCGCCGCAGCCAGGCGGTCGAAAAACGTCTCGCTCGCGCCCTCGGCCACCGGTCGGAACTCAAACCCGTGGACGTGGTAGCCGAAGCTGATGCCCGCATTCTGGAACGCCTTTCCCGCGCGATTGAACACCGCCGCCGCCTTCTGCACATCGGCGTCGCCGAAGTTCCCGATCTCGTGGTCGATCCACGGACACACCGCGAACTTCACGCCGAGCGCCTGCGCCTCCTTCACGCATTGGTCCAGATTTTCCGCGAGCGGCTTGAAGGAAAAATGCGTGCTCACAAGCGTCATCCCGCGCTCCTTGAGCATCGCGACGAGTTCCCCGGGCGCCGCCTTGATGAATCCGCCGCCCTCGACTTCCGTGAAGCCGAACGCCTTCGCGCGATCGAGCGCGCCGGGCAGGTCCGTCTTCATCATCTCGCGCAGGCTGTAGAGCTGGAGCCCGGCGGTGCCCTTGAAATCGCCGGCGAGCGCGGACGTGGCGAGGGCGAGGAGGGTCAGGACGGCGAAGAGGCGATTCATTGCATTTGGGTAGGCGAATCGACGTGCGAAGTCCACGTCGTTCCCTCTGCTTCTGCTTCATCATCTGCTTCCTTCCCTCCATTCCACGCAATTGAGGCGAAGATGAAGATGAAGAAGGAGAAGCAGAGGACGGAAACTTCCCCTTTGCACCCAGCGACACGACCGCTAACGTCCGCGCCCTTTCGCCAGAGCCAACGGACATGCAAATCCTCATCAACATCCTCCTCGTCTTCGAAGTCATCGTCGCCCTCCTGATCATTCTGCTCGTGCTCATGCAGCGCCCGAAGAACGAAGGCCTCGGCGCGGCATTTGGCGGCGGCGTCACCGACAACCTCTTCGGCGCGCAGACGACCAACGTGCTGCAAAAGCTTACTCGCAGTCTTGGAATCGCATTCTTTGCCCTCACGATGCTCCTCTCGTGGCTCTACGTGAAAAACACGGGCACGAAGACCGGCATCGCGAAGCGGCTCGCTGCCGAGAAGGCACTTGCGACGCCAGCGCCCGCCCCCGTCACGTCGGGCGAGCCAGCGCCGACGGCCGCATCGGAACCGGTGAAAGTCACCGGCACTCCGGCGCCCGCGTCGCCGGCCCCTGCCAAGCCCACGCCGGCTCCGGCTACGCCCGCCCCCGGCGCGATCCCCGCGCCGGCGACTCCCGCTCCCGCCACGCCGGCCCCGGCGCCGCCCGCGCCGCCCAAGCCGGCTGAATAGTGACAGGTGAACGGAGGATGGAGATACTGCTCCGTCCGCTCACCGATCACTCATCACCATTCACATGCCGCGCCTGCTCTGCCTCGTCCTCGCGCTCGCGTTCGCGCTGAGCGGCTGCCGCCGCGCCATGGATCGCGCGGAGTTGGTCTTCATCAACGGTTCCGAGCCTGAGCTGCTCGACCCGGTCTTCTCCACCGCGCAGGCCACCGGCCGCATCATCTACGCGCTGCTCGAGGGGCTCACGGCATTCGATGCGTTCAGCAAGCCGCAGCCGGGCGTCGCCGAGCGCTGGGAGATCTCGCCCGACGGTCGCGTCTATACTTTTCACCTCCGGAAAAATGCGCGCTGGAGCAATGGCGACACCGTCACCGCGCACGACTTCGCGTGGTCGTGGCGCCGCGCGCTGCTGCCGGAGAACGCCGCCGAATACGCCTACCAGCTCCACTACATCCGCAACGCGCGCGCCTTCAACGAAGGCAAGATCGCCGACTTCGCGCAGGTCGGCGTGCGCGTGCCGGACGACTTCACGCTCGAGGTCACGCTCGAAAATCCGACGCCCTTCTTCCTCGATCTCTGCGCCTTCGCCACGCTCGTGCCGGTGCATCGCGCCACGGTGGAGAAATATTCCGACTGGTCATCGAACCCCGAGCACCACGTCGGCAACGGCGCCTTCACGCTCAAGGAATGGCGGCTCTTCGACCGGCTGCGGCTCGTGAAAAACCCGACCTACTGGAACGCCGACGCGGTGAAGCTCAACTCGATCGACGTGCTCCCCGCGCAGCGCCCGAACACCGCCTTCAACTTCTACGCGACCGGCGTCGCCGACCTGATGATGGACAAGGGCCTTGCGCCCACCTCGCTCATGGAGGCGCTGAAAAAGCGCCCCGACTTCCACTCCGCGCCCTTCCTCGGAAACTACTTCTTCCGCTTCAACTGCACGCGCGGCCCGTTCAAGGACGCGCGCGTCCGGCGTGCCTTCAGCCTCGCGATCGATCGCAAGCTGCTCACCGAAAAAATCACGCGAGCCGGCGAGCTGCCCGCGTGGAGCTTTGTGCCGCCCGGCGCGGGGAACAATTACCAGCCACCCGATCCGCCCGACGCAACGCTCAAGGACGGCCAGCCGCAGCCCGCGCGCGCGCGCCAGCTCCTCGCCGACGCCGGCTTTCCCGACGGAAAAGGCTTCCCCATCTTCTACTACCTCTACCGCGCAGACTCCGATCTCGACCAGGACATCGCCGTCGAGCTTCAGGCCATGTTTCAGAAAACGCTCGGTGTCACCATGCTCCTCGCGCGGCAGGAATGGACCGTCTATCTCAACTCGCAGAGCAAGCTCGACTACGACATCTGCCGCTCGTCGTGGGTCGGCGACTACAACGACCCGAACACCTTCATGGATATGTTCGTGACCAATGGCGGCAACAACCGCACCGGCTGGTCGAACAAAGCCTTCGACGACGCCATCGCCGCCGCCGCCAGCGAGCCCGACGTGGCGAAGCGCGACGAAATCTTCCGCGTCGCCGAGCGCATCCTCGTCCACGACGAGGCGCCGATCGTGCCGCTTTACTATTACGTCGGCATCCAGTTCTACGACGCCGGGCGCCTCGGCGGCCTCGAGCCCAACCTGCTCGACGAGCACCCGCTCAAGGCGCTGTATTGGAAGAAGCGATGAGCAGCAGCGCCGGAAAGTTCGTGGGCGTTTTCGCAAGGCGAGGGGGAGCTGCGCGCGCCTCAACACCAAACACCAAACGCCAAACGCCAAACACCAAACGATCAGGTTCAGCGCGCCCCTTTTGGCGTTTGGTGTTTGCTGTTTGGCGTTTGACGTTAAGCCCGCCGCAGGCGCCTCGGCATTCGTGCAGATCGGCCTGAATGGACCGCCTCGTCTTCCTCCTCTACCGCGCCGTCGCCGCGCTCCTGCGCCTCCTCCCGCTGATCGTCGTCTGGCGTCTCGGTCGCGCACTCGGGTCGCTCGGCTACGTATTCGGCGTCCCATATCGCCGCCTCGCGATTCACAATCTCGCCATCGCATTCGGCGACGAGAAATCCGCGGCTGAACGGCGCGCCATCGCCCGCGAACATTTCGCCAGCCTCGGCGCGAATTTTCTGAGTGGCGTGAAGATCGCCGCGCTCTCCCGCGAGCGCATCCGCATGATGGTCGAGATCGATGGCCTCGATCACGTCGCGAATGCGCACGACGCCGGGCGCGGCGTCATCATGGTCATCAGCCACATCGGCAACTGGGAACTCTTCGCGCAGCTTTACCCGGTCCTCTTCGCGTGTCCGCTCGGCACCATCTACCAGCGGCTCGGCAATCCGCACATCGACGCCGCCGTCCGCGAAGACCGTGCGCGACTCGGCCTGCAACTCTTCGAGCGGAAGGAAGGCTTCCAGGGCACCATGAAAATGCTGCGCGGCCCGAGCGTCGTCGGCGTGCTCATCGATCAACACGCGGGCGACGCCGGCGTGTGGTGCCCGCTCTTCGGGCGCCTCGCGAGCACCACCTCGCTCGCCGCGATGCTCGCGCTTCGCACCGGCGCGGCCTTGATCTCCGCCGCCGTCCACTCCGCCGGCCCCGGCCGCTGGCGCCTCGTCGTCGATGCCCCGGTCCCCGCCACCGAACGCGATGCCGACACCCTCACCGCGCGCCTGAATCTCGCCCTCGAAACCCAAATACGCCGCGTGCCCGCCGATTGGTTCTGGGTCCACAACCGCTGGAAAACGCCGCGGCCGAAGTTTCTCCTCGCGACTTACAAACGCGGCGTGGCCGGCGCGGCGACCAAGCCCTTCCGCATCGCGATCCGCTCGACGAACTGGCTCGGCGACGCCGTGATGACCATCCCCGCCGTGCGCGCGATCAAGCGCGGGCGGCCCGACGCGCACGTCACCATTCTCGCCCCGGCCAAGCTCGCCGACCTCTGGCGCACCGTGGTGGAAGTGGACGACATCATCCCCATTGAGCGCGACGAGACAGTGTTCGATGTCGCGCGAAAACTCCGCGACCGTTTCGACGCGGCGATCCTTTTCCCAAGCTCCGTGCGCTCCGCGCTCGAAGCCTGGCTCGCCCGCATCCCGCGCCGCGTGGGATACGCCGGCCACCGCCGTTCGTGGCTGCTCAATCAAGTCTTCCGCGAAAAGAAATCCAAGAAGCCGTCCGCGCCCCGGCATCAGGTGCATCACTACCTCGCGCTCGCCGAGCACATCGGCGCCGACGTCTCCACCGATCACCGATCACCGGTCACCGATCACCGATCACCGGTCACCGATCACCTCCCGCGCATCGGCCTCGTCCCCGGTGCCGAATACGGCCCCGCCAAGCGCTGGCTCCCCGAGCGTTTCGCCGAAGTCATGCGCGCCATCCCTGCCGAGTGGGTCATCTTCGGCGTGGAGAAGGACCGCGAAGTCGCCGACGCCATCCTCGCGGAGTTGCGTTCACCATCCACGATCCACAATTCACCACCCACACTCGCCCCCCCCACCGACCGCGTCGGCAACACAACGCTCGCGGAACTGATCGCCGAGCTGCGTAAGTGCGACCTCCTGCTCACGAACGACACCGGCACGATGCACCTCGCCGCCTCGCTCGGCGTGCCGGTCGTCGCGATCTTCGGCAGCACCGAGCCCGCGCTCACCGGCCCGCTCGGGGAAGGTCACACCGTCCTTCGGCATCACGTCGAGTGCAGCCCCTGTTTCCTGCGTGAGTGCCCGATCGACTTCCGCTGCATGAAAGGAGTGGAAGTTTCCGAAGTCGTCTCCGCGATCGAAACGAAGCTCTCCGAACTCCGGGGTTGAACGCGGCGCCGCGATGGCGGTCTTATGCGGCCCACAATGTCCAGCACCACGGAACTCACCGCACAAGTCAAGGAAGCCAGCGCGTGGATCAAACCGATCCAGGATGAAATTGCGCGCGTCGTCGTCGGGCAGAAATATCTCGTCGAGGGATTGCTCACCGGCTTGCTCACCAATGGCCACATCCTGCTCGAAGGCGTGCCGGGTCTCGCCAAGACCCTCACGGTCAAGACGCTCGCGAGCTGCATCAATACGGGATTCTCGCGCATTCAATTCACGCCCGATCTGCTGCCCGCCGATCTCATCGGCACGATGATCTATAATCCCCGCACCGGCGAGTTCACGACCAAGCACGGGCCGCTCTTTTCAAACCTCATCCTCGCCGACGAGATCAACCGCGCGCCGGCGAAGGTGCAGAGTGCACTGCTCGAGGCGATGCAGGAGCGGCAGGTCACGCTCGGCGATACGACTTACAAGCTCGCCGATCCCTTCCTCGTGCTCGCGACGCAGAACCCGCTGGAACAGGAGGGCACCTACCAGCTCCCCGAGGCGCAACTCGATCGCTTCATGCTCAAGCTGCGGATCGGCTACCCGAGCAAGGCGGAGGAGCGGAAGATCCTCGACCTGATGGCGACGAGCACGCCGAAGCTCGACGTGTCGCGGATCGTCGAGCCGGGCGAAATCCTCCACTCTCGTGCGTTGGTGAACGAGATCTTCGTCGATGATCGCGTGAAGGATTACATCGTCGATGTCGTCTTCGCGACGCGCGACCCGGCGGCCTACAAGCTGCCGCTCGAAGGCATGATCCGCTACGGTGGCAGCCCGCGCGCGACGATCGCGCTCACGCTCGCCGCGCGTGCCCGCGCCTTCATCGCCGGCCGCGGCTACGTGACGCCGCAGGATGTGAAGAGCGTCGGTGCGGACGTGCTGAGGCATCGCATCATCGTGAGCTACGAAGCCGAGGCGGAGGAGATGACGAGCGAGCAGATCATCGAGCGGATCTTTTCGAATCTTTCCGTCCCGTGAAGCGGGATGTGATCGGTGATCGGTGAACTGTAATCGGTATGAGCTTTGCGAAGTCATTTCGAGAATTGAAGGTCTATGTGGCGGCTCGTGATGGGGCTCGGATGATCTTTGCGCTCACGCGCAGGTTTCCGAAGGAGGAGCGGTATGCGCTGGTGGATCAGGTGCGGCGCAGTTCGCGTGCGGTGAAGGCGATGCTGGCGGAAGCGTGGGCGCGCAGGCGCTACAAGGCGGCATTCATCAACAAGATCGATGAGGCTTTGGGCGAAGCCTACGAGACGCAGTCGTGGCTCGATGACGCACTCGATGCCGAATACATGACGCGTGAAGAATACGCGGACCTCGACCAACGCTACGATGCGATCGGCGGAATGCTTTCGCGCATGATCGATCGCGCCGACGACTTCTGCAAGAACGCCCCCGACACCGACTATCGAATGCGCGAGGACTCGCCGGACGGAGAGGACACACCACCGTTCACCGATCACTGATCACCGATCACATGCCCGCCAGCGCGAGAGACATCCTCAAGAAAATCCGCCGCATCGAGCTGAAGACGCGCGGCGCTGTCGCGGAGACGTTCAGCGGGCAATACCGCTCCGTATTCAAGGGGCGCGGGATGAACTTCGAGGAGGTGCGCGAGTATCAGCCGGGAGATGAGGTGCGCTCGATCGACTGGAACGTGACGGCGCGGCTAGGGGAGATTCGCGGGGATGCTTACGTGAAGAAGTTCACCGAGGAGCGCGAGCTGACGGTGATGCTCATCGTCGATGTGAGCGCTTCCGGTGAGTTCGGCAGCGTGAATCTTTCCAAGCGCGAGCTGGCGGCGGAAGTGGCGTGCGTGCTCGCCTTCAGCGCGATCCGCAACAACGACAAGGTCGGGCTGATTCTTTTCTCCGATCACGTCGAGCACTACATCGCGCCGCAGAAAGGCCGCGCGCACACGATGCGGCTGATCCGCGACATTGCGTTCTTCGAGCCGAAGGGGAAGGGGACCGATCCGGGCGACGCGCTGCGGTATCTCAACCGCGTGCTGCACCGGCGGGCGGTCGCGTTCATCGTCTCGGATTTTCAGGCGCCGGACTTCTCGCGCGAACTGGCGGTCACGGCGCGGCGGCACGATCTCATCGCGATCCCGGTCGTCGATCCGCGCGAGCAGGAGCTGCCCGATGTCGGCTGGCTCACGCTCGAGGACGCGGAGACCGGCGAGCAGATGGAGGTGAACACTTCGCACTGGCGCACGCGCGCGGATTTCGTGGACAAGGTGAAAGCCGCGAGCCGCGAACGGATGAAGGATTTCCGCCGGCGGCGGATCGACACGATCACGTTGCGCACGCACGAGGATTACATTCCGGCGTTGCGCGCGTTCTTCCGCAATCGCGAACGGCGGCTGATGTTGCGCGCGTAATCGATGGCCGTCCAGACGCCGCCGCCCCAGCCCACGCCAGCCCTGCCGGAGATCCGCGACATCGCGCCGCCCGTCGATGTCTTCCCCTGGCCGCCCTGGATGGTCGCCATCGGAGTCCTACTCCTACTCCTACTCTTACTCCTACTCGTCTGGTTCATCGCCCGCGCCATCCGCCGCCACGCGCCGTCGCCGCTCACTCCGCGCGCCGTAGCCCTGCGTGACCTCGAGACGCTCCGCAACGACGTGAACCGCCTCGATCCGTATGCGTTCAGCGTGCGCGTGTCCGACGTGCTGCGCGGCTTCGTCGGCGCGCAGTTCGGTCTGCGCGCGAAGGAGCAGACGTCGCCGGAATTTCTCGCGAGCATCGCGGGCGCGCCGCAGTTCGGCGACGACGACCGCGCGCTGCTCGCGCGGTTCCTGGAGAAGTGCGACCTGATCAAGTTCGCGCACATCGACGCGTCGAGCGCGGACAGCGCGGAGCTGATCGGGAGCGCGATGGCTTTCGTGCAAGGAGGTCGCGCATGAAGGGCGAGACGTTCGCGTTCGGGCAGCCGTGGCTGCTGCTCCTGCTGCTGCTCCTGCCAGTTCTCGCGATCCTGCACGGCGCGCTCGGAGCGGCACCGGCGATCGTTTTCTCCTCGATCGAGCCGCTGAAGACTCTCGGCGCACGCCGCCGCGCAAAGGCGGGCGGCTGGTTGATGAGCCTGCTGCTCGCGGCGCTCGGGCTTTTCATCGTCGCGCTCGCGCGACCGCAGGCGGGGCGCACGCTCACGCATGTCGAGGCGAGCGGTATCGACATCATGATCGCGCTGGATGTGTCGCGCTCGATGCTCGCGGAGGATTTCACGATCGGCCGCGACCGGGCGAACCGGCTCGAGGCGGTGAAGCAGGTGACCGAGAAGTTCATCCAGGCGCGGCCGAACGACCGAATCGGCATCCTCGCGTTTGCGGGCCGGCCTTATCTCGTGAGCCCGCTCACGCTCGATCACGACTGGCTGCTGGAGAATCTCGAGCGCATCAAGATCGGGCTCGTGGAAGACGGCACGGCGATCGGCTCGGCGATCGCGTCGGCATCGAACCGGCTCAAGGATCGCGACGCGAAGAGCAAGATCGTGGTGCTGCTGACCGACGGCGACAACAACGCGGGCAAGGTCTCGCCGCCGACCGCGGCTGAGGCGGCGAAGGCGCTCGGCATCAAGGTCTATACGATCTGCGCGGGCACGAAGGGCTACGCGCCGGTCCCCGTGCAGGATCCCTTCACCGGCCGCACGGCCTATCGCAACGTGATGATGAAAGTGGACGAGGAGACGCTCAAGGAGATCGCGAAAGTGACCAGCGCGCAGTTCTATCGCGCGACGGACTCGAAGTCGCTCGCGCAGATTTTCGAGGAGATCGACAAGCTGGAGAAATCGACGATGCAGCTCAGCCAATACAAAGAGTATCGCGAGCTGTTCCCGTGGTTCGTGGGCGCGGGCGGCGCGCTGCTCATGCTCCAGCTTGCGCTTGGCGAGACGCGATGGAGGAGGCTGCCGTGAGCTTCGCTGAGCCGGCCTGGCTTTGGGCATCCGTGGCGATTCCGCTGCTGCTTGCGCTCTTCTTTGCGAGCGAGCGGCGGCGCGTGGAGTTGATGGCGCGAGTCATCGCCGAGCGGTTGATGCCGCGGCTCGCGGGGAATGTGAGCGTCGCGAAACGGCGGCTGCGATTCGCGCTCGCGATGCTCGGGCTGGCGTGCGCGATCGTGGCGCTCGCGCGTCCGCAGTGGGGCTTCACGTGGGAGCAGACGAAGCGCAAGGGGCGCGACGTGATCATCGCGATCGACACCTCGCGCTCGATGCTCGCCGACGACATCAAGCCGGACCGCCTCACGCGGGCGAAGCTCGCGGCGCAGGATTTGATCGAGGAGCTGTCCGGCGATCGTGTCGGCGTGATCGCCTTTGCCGGCACGGCGTTCTTGCAAGCGCCGCTGACGATCGACTACACCGCCGCGCTTGGCGCGCTGAAGGAGCTCGACACCGACATCATCCCGCAGGGCGGGACGAATCTCGAGGGCGCGCTGCTCTCGGCGCGCGAAGCGTTCGGGAAGGGCGAGAGCGACAATCGCGCGCTGGTGATCTTTTCCGACGGCGAAGAACTCGATGCGAACGCGGAGAAGGCGGCGGATGAGATCAAGAAGGAGGTGCGGATTTTCGCTGTGGGCATCGGCACGCCGGAGGGAGCGCTGATCCCGGTGCGCACGCGCGGACGGCTGGAGTTCGTGAAGGATGACGCCGGAAACCCGGTGCGTTCGCGGCTCGACGAGACCCGGCTGCGGGCGATTGCGGAAGCGGCGGGAGGCTTCTACGTTCCGCTCCAGACCGGCCGCCCGGAAATGCAACGCATCGTCCGCGACGGCTTTGGAAAAATGAACGAACGAGACATCGACGCCCGCCTTTCACGCCGCCCGATCGAGCGCTACCAGTGGCCGCTCGCGGGGGCGATTGCGTTCCTCGGAGTGTCGATGATGATCGGCGAACGTCGGCGCCGCGCGGCGGTGATCTCGCTGCTGCTGCTCGCGCCGACGATGGCGCAGGCGCGCAACGACGGCGTCGAGGCTTACGAGCGGAAGGATTACGATGCGGCGCACGAGGAGTTCGCGCGGCAGCTCAAGCGGCGGCCGAATCTGCCGGCGCTGGAGTTCGATCTTGGCGGCGCGGCTTACAAACGCGGCGACTACGATGGTGCGCTCGAGTCCTTCGGCCGCGCGATGACGACCGAGGATCCCGGGCTGCGTGCGAAGGCGGCCTACAATCTCGGCAACACGCTTTTCCAGCGCGGAGCCGCACAGCAGGAGAAGGAGGCGAAGCTCAGCGAGTGGAAGAATGCGCTGCAGCATTACGATGAGTCGTTGGGAGTGGACCCGAAGAATGCCGACACGATTTATAACCGCGACGTGCTGCGCAAACTGATCGCCGACCTCGAGAAGGAGCCGCCGAAGCAGGACGAGCAGGAGCAGAAGAAAGACGATCAAAAGAAGGACGACCAAAAGAAGGACGAGCAGAAGGATCAGAAACAGGACAAAGGCGACCAGCAGCAGAAAGATCAGGAGTCCGGCAAGCAGGAGCAGCAGCCGCAAAAGCCGGAGCAGGATCAGGGAAAGCCGGGTGAGCAAAAGGACGCGAAGTCCGGTGACCAACCGCCG
The DNA here is from genome assembly GCA_040081625.1 of Chthoniobacteraceae bacterium. GTDB lineage: Bacteria > Verrucomicrobiota > Verrucomicrobiia > Chthoniobacterales > Chthoniobacteraceae > VFJQ01. Next base: position 2,200 of record JBEBGD010000075.1, on the reverse strand, counting down.
CAGGACCAGCCCGGCGAGCAGAAGCAGGATGGCAAGCCGGAGCAAAAAGAAGGCGAGCAACCTCCGCCGAAAAAAGAAGGCGACTTGCAAGGCGCGCCGCAGGACGGTGAAAGCCAGGAGCAGCGCGACGCGGCCGAGGCGCGCGAGAATGCGCAGGCTGCGGCCGAGGGGCGGATGACGCCGCAGCAAGCGCGGGCGCTTCTCGAATCGCTCAAGGGCGAGGACGAGAAGGTGCGGCTCGTGGACCCGCGCGAACGGAGCGGGATGAAGCGTGTCTTGAAGGACTGGTGAACCCGATGACACGCGCACTTTTTTCGCAGATGCTTTGCCTTGCGTGGTTGTGTGCGTCGGCGCTGGCGGCTGATGTGGCGGTGCGGGCGCAGCTTTCGCAGCGCGTGGCGGAAGTCGGCGCGTCGGTGCAATTGCAGGTCGAGATCAACGGCGCGCGTGGCGACGTGATGCCGCCGGAAGTGGACGTGGAGGGCTTGCAGATCGCCTACGCTTTTCCCTCCACCTCGCAGCGCGTGCAGATGATCAACGGGCAGATCACCTCGGAACGCAGCACGACGCATGTTTTCGAGGTCGTGCCGAAGCGCGAGGGCGAGTTCACGATTCCCGCGCTGGTGGTGACGGTGGATGGGCGTGCTTACAAGACCGAGCCCGTCGCGCTGAAGGTGCAGAAGCGCGGCGCCGGCGCGGACGATGCGACGAAGGAGGCGAAGGTGACGGCGGCGATCGAGGTGAAGAAGAAGAGTGTGTTCGTCGGCGAGGCGGTGCCGGTGGAGGTGCGCTTGAGCGCCGAGGGGCAGATGCGGATCGAGGAGGTGCCGAATGCGCCGGCGTTAAGTGGGGATGGATTCACGATCCAGAAGTTCCCGCGCTTCACGCAGCAGCAGACCACGTCCGGCGGGATGGTGATCGCGTTTCGCACGGCGATGACGGCGACCAAGGCCGGCAAGCTGACGATCGGTCCGTGCGACATTCCATTTGTCGCGCGGGTGGCGAGGCAGCGGGCCAATCGGTCGAAGTCCTTGTTCGATCAGTTCTTTCCCAGGGACTTCACCAATCCGCTCAGCTCGGAGAGCCGGCGGTTCGATGCGACGGCGGAAGCTGTGGAGATCGAGGTGAAGCCGCTGCCGGTCGAAGGGCGTCCGCGCGATTTTTCCGGCGCGGTCGGGCAGTTTCAATTCGAGGGGGACGGTTCGCCTTCGACGGTGAAACTCGGCGAGCCGCTGACGATGCGGCTGCGCGTCACGGGCGAGGGGAACTTCGACCGCGTGCAGGCGCCGACGCTCGTGGATGCGGATGGATGGAAGGCGTATGAGGCGTCGGAGAAGTTCGAGGCGGGCAACGAACTGAAAACGACCGGAACCAAGGCGTTCGAGATTCCCGTCGTGCCGGAGGCGAAGCATCGGCAGATGCCGCAGTTTCAGTTTTCGTTCTTCGATCCGGCGGCGGAAAAATACGTGACGCTGCGCAGCAAACCCGACGCGCTCGTGGTGCAGGGCGAACCGCTGGTCGCGCCGCCTGCGCGCGCCGCGGAGTCGCCGTCGGCAGCCGCCACGCCCGCCCCGGCCGCGGCGGCGGACATCGCGGGATTGCGCTACGAGGAGGGGCCGCGCCGGACCTTCGCGCCGATTTTCGAACGGCCTGTTTTTTGGATTGCGCACGGGTTTGCTGCGCTGTTTGCGCTCGGGTTCGTCGCGGCCCGGGGGCTGCGCCGTGATCCGGCGAAGGCGCGGATCGCGGCTCTGCGTAGCGAGCGCGATGAGCTCTGGCGCGCGCTGCGCGGGGGCGGCGACGATTTTCATGAACGCGCGGCGAGGTTCGTGCAGGTCGAGGCGGCGATCGTCGGCGATGTCGAGGCGGTGAGTGTCGATGCGCCGGTGGCGAATCGCGTGCTGAATGCGGATGCGGAAACGGCTGCGGCGATCGATGCCATTTTCGACGGGCGGGCAGCGCGGCTTTACGCGGGCGGCGCCGCGGTGGCGCCTGTATCCGCCGCGGATAGTGAGCGGGTGCTGCGGGTGCTCGATAAACTTTGGCGTCGATGAAACGCGCATTCACCATACTGCTGCTGATGATCGCGGGGGCATGGGCGGGCGCTGATTTCGACGCGGGGAATAGGGCTTACGAGCAGGGGAAGTTCATCGAGGCGCGCCAGCATTTCGCGGTGGAGGTCGAGCGTGGTGAGTGGACG
>JBEBGD010000211.1:0-1967 GCA_040081625.1 Chthoniobacteraceae bacterium | reverse complement strand
GTCCCCACGCCCCCCGCTTCCACCGCGCCCGGCATCACCCCGCAAAGCACCTTCCTCGGCAAGGAAGTGCCCGTCTTCGATCCCGGCACGAACCTCCTCACGTGGGACGGCAAGAGCTGGAACGTGACGAACAACCAGCTCTTCGCCGCGCGCTTCGAGAAATACCTCAACGCGCCCGAGGCGACGACTGCCGAGGATCAGCAATACCAGGCCGTCATCAACGAAGTGCTCGCACGCCTCGCGCCGGGAAAGGCGACGCGCGAAAATGTGGACTACGCCTTCCGCCTGCTCACGCGCGGCTCGAACTACGACATCGACGCCCGCCTCTGCGATGCGCTCGCCGACGCGGTCTATACCGTCTGGTCCGCACAGCGGCAGCAGCAGCGACTCATCACGGCGAATCAAGCGATGCAATACGAAGCGATGCAGCTCGAGGCGCAGGCGCGCATCAGCCCGCGCGCCGCACAGGCCGCACAGGCCGCCGCGATGAATGCCGCGTCGCAACAGCCGCAGGGACAGGCCAGCAGCAGGCAATCGCGCCAGCAGCAACAACCGCAGCCGAACCAGCAACCTCAGCCCCAGCCTCAGCCCCAGCCCCAACCGCCAATCCCGCAGATCCCCGGCCTGCCGACACAGATCCCCGGACTCCCGCAGAACCAGGGCCAGCAGCAGACCGGCGACGCGAAGCTCGCCGCGCTCGAGGCCGGCGGCTGGAAGGAGCGCCGCCTGGCCGAGGTGATCACGCGGCAGAAGGCGAACGACATCAAGCGCGAGCTCTCCGAGATCCAGGCGAAGGTCGAATACCAGGCGCTCATCGTGCAGTTCTTCATCCAGCGCCGGTTCCAGCACGTGCTCATGGCCACGCGCTTCTACCGCGCCATCTTCGCCGACGGCGACGCGAAGCTCAACGTAAGCGACGAGCAGCGCCAGTTCTTCACGCGCGGCACCGGCTTCTCCCCGACCGTGAGCACGCTCGACTCGCTCGCGAACGAAGCCATCCGCGACGTGCGCGAGGGTGTGAAGACGTTCGACTTCCTGCTCTCGAAAGACGAACTGCGCAGCGCGAGCGAACGGCTGGCCGAGTCGTTCACCGTCGGCGAATACCTGCCGGAGATCCGCACCCTCACGCGCGACAAAAAGCGCCGCTGCGTCGCCTTCGTGCAGAAATCCAACGAACTGCTCGCGAAGATGGAGGTGAAGGATTTCGGCGGCGCGGAAAAGATCATCGCCGATCTGGCGCCGCTCGCGAAGGACTTCGACGCCTCGAAGCCGACGGCGATGATCGAAACCGCGCGCCAGGGCTCGCGCCTGCATCTCGCCAAGGCGCGCAACGCTGCGCTGAGTGGCGACAAGGACGTGCTCGAAAAAGAAATCCGCGCCGCCGCCGAGCTGTGGCCGCTCAATCCCGAGCTCCAGGAGGTGTCGAAAAAGATTTTCGACCAAGGCGATGTGCAGCAGCAGGCGCTGAACGATCTCGATCAACTCGTCGCGCAGAAAAACTACCGCCGCATCTACGAGGACAGCGCCCGCTTCATCGCCGCGAGCGCGCAGTATCCCGACCGGCAAAAGCAGCTCACCGGCGTGCTCGAGAACATGAAGAAGATCGAAGCCGCCACGCTGCGCGCCGAGGAGATGCGCCGGCAGGGGAACTTCCCCGGCGCGTGGGAGAGCGTCGAGAAAGCGGCCGCCGATTTTCCCGATGACGTGAAGCTCAGCCAGCTCCGCGCCGACCTCACCACACAAGCCGCCGACTTCGTCCGCGCGCTGCGCAACGCCGAGGATCTCGAAGATCGCGACCAACTCGGCGCCTCGCTCAGCCACTTCCTCAAGGCGCAAAAGCTCTACCCCGCCAGCGACTACGCGAAGGACGGCATCGAGCGCGTCACGAAGCTCGTTCTGCCGGCGAACTGACCTCCCGTCCCTGTCATCCCGAGCGAAGCCGAGGGACCTCTAACATCTCTGTCTCT
>JBEBGD010000166.1:0-7797 GCA_040081625.1 Chthoniobacteraceae bacterium | reverse complement strand
GGTTTGCGAGGGGCGAGGGCGGGGTCAGATCGGGCGGAAAAAATACCGCATCCTCCCAGCTCATCAGCTCATCCACGTCAATTATTCGTCCATCCCGTCAGACCGAAGCTCCATCCAGCCACATCAACGCCTATTCTATCCATATCAAAGCCTAATCTACTCAAATCAACTCGCCGTCCAGCTACGTCCGACTTGATTTTGAATCCAAAATAGGCTCTGACTCGCCTGTTTTCCATGCCTGGTAATGAGCCATTCACCATTACTCGCGTTATCGCCGCACATTTGCGGCATTGGGAGGTCGTGGAGCTGGTCACGCCTTCTCTTCCTCCGATCGTGCTGCTCGATGGGCTCCTCCGCGCAGACTTGGTGGCGCTGGATTCGGCCTTGGACGAGGCGGTCGAGGCCGTGAAGGCAGCCAAACTGGACGAAAGGCTGGCCGCCGAAACCATGCGGGAGGCGTGCGCGCCCCTGCGCGCAGGGATGCTCCGCTTCAACCGCTGGGTGCGCTCCGAATTCGACGGCAAATCGTGGATGCGCACGCTGTCGCTGGTCCCGAAGCCGCAGGCCAGCCTCGACCGCTTCATCGGGCCGATCCGCGCGACGCTGTGTCTGTGGCTGATGATCGAGCGGGACGCGCCGGGGGCGGTGTTTCAGCAACAGTTCGGGGCGCCGGTGTATGGCCGCGAGCACATGGAGGCCGAATTCGAGGCGTTCGAGACCGCGTGGGATGCGCTCGTGGACGCCGACGTGGACCTGCGCCTCGCGAGGGCGGAGCGCGACGTGATCGAGGAGCGGATCGTGACCGTGCTCACGGCCTACGGCCACGCGGTGAAGGCGCGCGTGGGCATCGACTCGCGGCTCGCCCGCTCGCTCCCGCCGCTCTGGCCCGGCGCGCGGCGGAAACGGCGCGGAGGGAGCTAAGACGCGACCGGCGACCGGGCGATCACTATCACCCGGTCACTTCTGCTGCTCCTCGAGCTCCGCTTCGTTGATGGCATCGAGCATCATGCGGAGGCGGCCGAAGTTGCGCTGGTGCGGATGCAGGATGAGGCGCGGCATTTCCGCGAGGTCGGGCTCGTTTTTCTCCTCGGGCAGCGCGCGGCCTTGCGCGATGCGGGCGCTGGCGAGCAGGTCGTCGAAGTCCGCGTTAAGTTTCTCGATTCCAAACTCGCTGAGCCGGCGGTGAATCCGGATGATCATACGGTGGCCGACCCATCGGTAGCTATGATAGTTCCGGTAGAAGCGGCGGACCGCCTCGACCGCGTCATCGACACTCGTGGCGATGTGGAAGAGCGCGAAGTCCTCGGCGGAGATGAGGCCGCGGCCCTCGAGATGTTCCTGGAGGAAGCGCAGCCACGACTGCCAATAGGTGCCGCCCGGGGCATCGACGAGCACAAGCGGGATGATGCGGCTTTTTCCCGTCTGGATGAGGGTGAGTGCCTCGAAGCCCTCGTCCATGGTGCCGAAGCCGCCGGGGAAAAGGACGATGGCGTGGCTCTCCTTCACGAAGTTAAGTTTGCGGGTGAAGAAATAGTTGAAGGTGATGAGCTTTGGATCGCCCGTGATGATAGGGTTCGCCGCCTGCTCGAAGGGCAGCCGGATGTTGAGGCCGAAGCTTTTCTCCGCGCCCGCGCCGCGCTGCGCCGCGCCCATGATGCCATCGCCCCCGCCGGTGATGATCATGAACCCGTGGCCGACCATCTTCTCCGCGAACTCGGCGGCTGCGGCGAAAGCCGGGTCGGTCTCGGCCGTGCGCGCGCTGCCGAAGACGCTGACCTTGCGGATGCCGCGGTAGTTCGCAAAGACGCGCGCCGCGTAGCGCAGTTCGTTCATCGAGCGGTTGAGCATCTTCAGGTCGGCCGTGGTGATCTTGTCCTTGGCCAGCTTGTAGTTGGTCATGACGAGCTGCTCGATGAGCTCGCACTCGGGCTCGCAGCCGAAGGTGGCGACGAGTTCGCGGATGCGGCGGTCGATGTCGGGATTGCCGGTGGTCTTGCGGAGCTTGTTGGGGAGTGAGTGGGTGCCGCCGGCGGTGAAGTCCTGCATTTCGTGAGGGGTTGAGAGTTGAGGGTTGAGAGTTGGGAGCCGCGCAATACTCTGCGCGCCCCGCTTCTCCGGGGTCCGTATCTCAACTCTCATCTCTCAACTCTCAACTTCCAACCCAATGATCGTCGTCATCCGCCCCGGCACTCCTCGCGAACAAATCGATGCAGTGATCGCCGAAGTCCAAAAGCTCGGCTACGACCCGAAGCCGATTTTTGGCACCGAGCAGACGATCATCGCGGCGATCGGCGACGAGCGCACGCACCACACGCTCGAATCGCTGACGGTCATGCCGCAAGTCGAGCGAGTCATCCCCGTGCAGAAGAAGCACAAGCTCGTGAGCCGCGAGTCGCACCCCGCGAACTCGGTGGTGAGCGTCGATGGCGTGCCGGTCGGCGGGGAGAAGTTCTGCGTGATGGCCGGGCCGTGCTCGGTCGAGAGCGAGGAGCAACTGATGACGACCGCCGAGGCGGTAGCGGCCGCGGGCGCGACGGTGCTGCGCGGCGGCGCTTACAAGCCGCGCACTTCGCCGTATGAATTCCAGGGCCTCGGGAAGGAAGGGCTCCGTCTTCTCGCGAAAGCGAAGGCGCACACGGGGCTGAAGATCATCACCGAGCTGCTCAGCGAGACGCACGTCGAGCATGTCGCGGAGGTGACGGATATTTTCCAGATCGGCGCGCGCAACGCGCAGAACTTCCAGCTCCTCATCGCCGCCGCGAAGACGGGCAAACCGATCATGCTCAAGCGCGGCTTGAGCGAGCGCATCGAGGAATGGCTGCTGGCCGGCGAATACGTGCTCGCGAACGGAAACGGGAATCTCATGTTCTGCGAGCGCGGCATCCGCACCTTCGAGACCTACACGCGCAACACGCTCGACCTCGCCGCGGTCGCGATCGTGAAGAAGGAATCGCACCTGCCGATCATCGTGGACCCGAGCCAGGGCTGCGGCCGCGCGGACCTCGTGCGGATGATGTGCCGCGGCGCTACTGCGCTCGGGGCGGACGGCCTGCTGATCGAGGTGCATCCGAATCCCGCCGAGGCGCTCAGCGACGGCCAGCAGCAGATCGACTTCGCCGGGTTCGCGAAGCTCATGGAGGAGCTGAAGCCCTTCCTCGCCGCGGCGGGGCGGACGCTGTGACACAAGTCGCAGACATCCTCCCCCCGATCCGCGTCCGCTCGAAGTTCTTCCACGAGGGCGACCGGAAGTGGTTCCTCAAAGGCGTCACGTATGGACCGTTCAAGCCGAACGCAGACGGCGACTTGATCTCGACGCCGGAGCGCGCGCGGGAAGACTTCGCGCTCATCAGGCAGTTCGGCGTGAACTTGATCCGCGTCTATCACGTCCCGCCGCGCTGGCTGCTCGACCTCGCCGCGGAGCACGGGCTGCGCGTGCTGATCTCGATCCCGTGGACGCAGCACGTGGAGTTTCTCAACTCGTGGGCGCTCAAGCGGCAGATCGCCGAAGTCATCCGCGCCGCGGTCGCGAAGAACGCGGGGCACGCGGCGATCTTCGGCTACTTCGTCGGGAATGAAGTGCCGACGACGATGGTGCGCTGGCTCGGGGCGCAACGCGTCGTGGAGTTCCTCGAGCGGCTCATCGACATCGCCCGCGCCACCGACCCGCGCCCGCTCTACAGCTACGCGAGCTACCCGCCGACCGAATACCTGCTGCCCGCGAACGTCGATTTCTACAGCTTCAACGTCTATCTCGAGCGCCGGCCCGACTTCGAGCGCTACGTCGCGCGCTTGCAAAACCTCGCGGAGGAAAAGCCGATGATCCTCGGGGAATTCGGCCTCGACACGATGCGCAACGGCGAGGATCGCCAGGCGGAGATCCTCGACTGGCATCTCGATGTGGTGGTGAAGGGCGGCGCCGCGGGGACGATCTTTTTCGCATGGACCGACGAGTGGTTCACCGGCGGGAACGAGATCGATGACTGGGCATTCGGCCTCGTGACGCGCGAGCGGAAGCCGAAGAAAGCGTTCGCGGTGCTGCGCGACAAGCTCACCGCCGACTCGATCACCGCGCGCATCCCGCTGACGAAGGTGCCGAAGGTGAGCGTGATCGTGTGCAGCTACAACGGCGGCAAGACGCTCGGCGAATGCCTGCGCGCGCTCGACGCGGTGCAGTATCCCGACTTCGAGATCGTGCTCGTCGATGACGGATCGAAGGACGACACGCAGCACATCGTGAAGGACTGGCTGAAGGAGCGCGGGACGTTCGACGGGAAATACATCGCGGAGCACGGGACGCAGATCGTGGAAGGAAAAGTTCCCTTCATCTCAATCATCCAGCCGAACATGGGCCTGAGCTATGCGCGCAATGCCGGCGCGGCTGCGGCGCGCGGCGAAGTCTTCGCCTACACGGACTCGGACTGCATGCCCGACCCCGACTGGCTCTACTACCTCATCGGCACGCTCATCAGCGGCGACTACGCGGGCGTCGGCGGGCCGAACATCTCGCCGCCCGCGGTGAACTGGATCCAGGCCGCGGTCGCCGCCGCGCCGGGCGGACCGAGCCACGTGCTGCTCACCGACGTCGTCGCGGAGCACGTGCCCGGTTGCAACATGGCGTTCTGGCGATGGGCGTTCGAGCAGACGGGCGGCTTCGACACCGAGTATCGCAAGGCCGGCGACGACGTGGATTTCTGCTGGCGCTTGCAGAGCAGCGGCGGCGTGGTCGCCTTCTCGCCGAGCGCGATCGTGTGGCACTACCGCCGTTTCACATTGAAGGCGTTCCGTTCACAACAGGAAGGCTACGGGGAGGCGGAGGCGATGCTACGGTTCAAGCACCTTATCTTTTTCGGCCCGACCGGACAGGCGAAATGGAAAGGTCAGATCTACGGCGCGCCGCGGTTCACGTGGCTCTTCAACAAGCCGGTGATCTACCACGGCATCTTCGGGCAGGGTCTTTTCCAGAGCATCTACCAGCCGGCGCCGAGCGCGCTCGCGGGCTACCTCGCGTGCATCGAATGGATCGCGCTCACCGCATTCATCGCGGTGCTCAGCGTGTCGTTCGAGCAGCTCCGCATCGTGCCGTATCTCATGCTGCTCGGCACGATCAGCGTCGCGCTCAGCTACATGGCGGGCGCGAAAATCGAGCCGAAGTTCGACACGATCTTCGCGCGCCTGCTCGTCGGCTTCCTGGCCTTCATCCAGCCGCTCGGGCGCGGGTGGGCGCGATACTTCACGTGGCTCAAGTTCAAGCGCACGCCGGCGGCGGTCATCCGCACGCACGAGGTCGGCCTGCCCGTCGAGGCGCGCCACGGCGGCAACTCACGCCTCGATTTCTGGAATGAGACCGGCGTCGGACGCGAGAAGCTGATCGAGGAAATCTTCGCGCTGCTCGAGCTCGAGGGCTGGCGCTATTCCGCCGACACCGGATGGAAAGACTGGGACGTGCTGATCTACGGAAACCTGTGGTGGAGCGTGCGCGCGGCGAGCGTGACCGAATACCACGGCGGCCCGAAGTGCCTGACGCGCGTGCGACTCGGGACGAACATGGTCGCGACGACCTTCGTCGTGAACTTCGTGCTCATCGTCGCGCTGATCTACCGATGGGCTTCGCACGGGCACCTAGAGTGGTGGCTGCTCGGGCCGTATGCGGTGCTCGTGTCTTCGCTCGCGTATCGCGCATGGCGGCTGAAGGCGCGCGTCGCCGAACTCATCATCGCCGCGGCGACGCGCTGCGGGCTCGCCCGCGTGAGTGGAGAGAAGGCGAAACCCCGCGCTGCAAAATGAGCCTTCTCACCAACGACTACGACTACCCGCTGCCGGAGGATCTCATCGCGCGGCATCCCCTGCCCCGGCGCGATGCTTCGCGGATGATGGTGCTGCACCGCGCGGAGCAGCGGATCGAGCATCGGATGTTCGCGGACTTCGCGGAGTTCGTGCGCGAGGGCGATCTCGTGGTGCTGAACGACACGCGCGTGATCCCGGCCCGCGCCTTCAGCGACGACGGGCGCGTGGAGTTTCTATTCCTCGAAGCGCTCGCCGAGAACAAGTGGAAGTGCCTCGTGAAACCGGGGCGCCGGATGAAGCTCGGCACGAGCACGAGCATCGGCGGCGTGTGGGGCGATGTGTGCGACATCCTCGCGGACGGCGAGCGCGTGATCGCCTTCGACGGGCCGGTGGATCTCGAACGCGCCGGGCACATGCCGCTGCCGCCGTATCTGCATCGCGATGCGGAGGCGGAGGACATGGAGCGCTACCAGACCGTCTTCGCCGCCACGCCGGGTGCGATCGCGGCGCCGACTGCGGGGCTGCACTTCACGCCGGAGCTGCTCGCGCGGGTGCCGCACGCGTTCATCACGCTGCACGTCGGCGTCGGCACGTTCCGGCCGGTGCAGGTCGAGGACATCACTCAGCATCCGATGCACTCGGAGCGCTACAGCGTGAGCGCCGAGACGGCGGCGCGAGTGAATGCCGCGCAGCGCGTGATCGCCATCGGCACGACGACGACGCGCGTGCTCGAATCGCTCGGCCGACCGCTGAGCGCGGCGGACGGGAGCACCGACATCTTCATCCATCCGCCGTATCAGTTCCGCGCCGTCGATGTGCTGCTCACCAACTTCCATCTGCCGAAATCCACGCTGCTCATGCTCGTGAGCGCACTCGCGGGGCGGGAGTTCGTGCTGCGCGCCTACGAGGAGGCGGTGCGCGAACGCTACCGCTTCTTTAGCTACGGGGACTGCATGCTGATCGTGTGATCCCTTCTGCTTCTGATTCTTCATCTTCATCTGCTTCCCGCGCGAAGCGCGGAACTGCGCACGGAGAGAAGTAGATGAAGATGAAGAAGCAGAAAGACTACTCCGCGAGGCTCACGTTGTTTTTGATGCACCAGTCGCGCGCGGCGGCGTTACCGGCGAGCGCGGCCTTGCGATACCACTCGCCGGCTTGCTGGAGGTTCGGCGCGCTGCCGACGCCGGTCTCGAGGCAGCGGGCGAGCAGGAACATGCCAAACGGGTCGGCTCCGTCCGCGCCGCGGCGGATGAAGGCGAGCGCGCGGCGCGGGTCCGCGGGGACGCCGTCGCCGTTGATATATAATACGCCGAGGTTCCCCCACGCGCTCAGCAGCCCGGCCTCGCCGGCCTTCTCGTAGAGCCTCGCGGCTTCGGCGGGATTCTTCTCGATGCCCCAGCCTTTGACGTAGCACGTCGCGAGGAGGTCGAAGGCGCGGCGGTCGGCGGCGGCGGCGGCTTCCTTGAGCAGCGTCGCGGCGCGCGGTTTGTCCTCGGCCACGCCTTTGCTGTAGAGCAGGCACTCGGCGAGTGCGCGCTTCGCGGACGGGTGACCCTTCGCGGCGGCGGTCTCGAACATCGCGGCTGCCTTCTCGAAGCTGCGCTCGGTGCCCTTGCCGTCGGCGGTCATGAGGCCGGCTTGCGTCATCCCCTCGAGGTCGCCCTTCTCGCCTGCGCGCGTGAACCACTGGAGCGCCGACTCCGGGTCGCTGGCGCGGAGATTCTCGGCGAGGACCATCATCGCGCTGAGCACGTCCATCTCGGCGGCGGCGGTGAGCGGCTCGCGCACGCTGGCGAGGAAGTCGGGACCGAGTCCGTCGGGGCGGGAGCGCAGCGTGCCGCAGATGGCCTCGAGGTTGGTGCGGCCGGCGCCGCTCTCCGGGAAGTCCTTCGCGACCTTCACCCATGCGGCGAGCGCGGAGCCCCACGCCTGCGTCGCCTCGAGCGCCTTGGCCTCGGCCACGGCCTTGTCGAGCAGCTCCCGTTGCGTCGGGCCGGGCAGAGGCATTGGGGG
>JBEBGD010000010.1:0-95664 GCA_040081625.1 Chthoniobacteraceae bacterium | reverse complement strand
GATCTCGACGGGCACGGCGGCGCTGCCGACGATGTCGCCGCCGATCGCGATGCTGCCGATGGACGCGCTCGCCTCGATGGTGCCCGACGACGCGCCCGCGCCCGAGCGCACGCTGCCGCCGATCTTGAGCGAGCCGATGACGCCGACGCTGATGTGCCCCGCGTCGGCGGTCGCGCCGCCGATGAAGCTGCCGCCGATGAAGCCCTTGCCGATGCCGGGCAGGTTGGCCGAGTCGAGCACGATGATGGACGCGCCGCGCACGTCGCCGGCCACGGTGAATTTCGGCACGGAGCCGAAGAAGCTGAACGTGTTCTGCGTGGCGCCGGTGCTGGTGCCGAGCTGGCCGAGCGAGTGCGCGGTGAAGGCGGTCACCGCCGGTTTCTCGAGCAAGCCGCCGGTGTTGCTGAAGCTGCCGAGGTCGCCCGCGATGGTCAGCTTCCCGAGCGTGCCGCCAAACACGGTCACGTCGCCGACGTTCACGAACCCATTGCCGCCGCCGGCGCCGGGCCGCGCGGTGATCGAGACATCGAAAGGCGCGCCGCCGGTCACGGTGAGGATGAGCCGGCTGAGCTGGCTGCCGCCGGGGCCGGCCACGAGCGTGAACTCGCCGCCGGTGAACGCGCCCGCGCTGCGTTTCACGGTCACGTCGTCGCCGTCCACGTCGGTGAAGGTCGCGGTCCGCCCATCGGCGGATACGACGATGCCCGTCCCGCCGGGCGGGATCGGCGTGAGCGAGCCGAGTTCGCGGATGGTGAAGTCGAACGCGGGATTCTCCGCGCCCGCGCCATCGAGCGTGGGCGCGGCGAAGAACGCCTCGGGCGTCGCGCCCTTCGTGAACGCGAACGTGCGCCCGCCGACTTTCGCCTTCCCGATCCGCTCGGCGACGGCGCCGAACATATCGGTGGTGCTGGAGGAAGTGCCGAGCGCCTGCCCTTTCACCGTGAAGCTGCCGATGCTCGAGAAGAGGTCCGGGTTGTCGCGCAGGGTGTTGGCGGCGAATTTCACGTCGTTATTGTTCCCGACCTCGAGGTCCGCGCCGCCGCTGATGCCTGCCTGCACGGTGCTCGCGATCCAATCGCCCCCGACGCTGATCGAGCCGATCGAGGCGTCGGTATTCGCGCCGGCGCCGCTGCCGGTGTCCCCGCCGACCGAGATCGTGGTGTTCTCAACGCTGCCCCCGATCTTCAGCGTCTTGATCGCGAAGTCCGTGCCCTTGGCGGGCGCGACGCTCTGGCCGAATGCGCCGATAAACACCGGCTGGACGCTGCTCACGCCGATGAGGCTCCCGCCGACGGTGATCGAGCCGATCCCGCCGTCGCTGCTCTTGATGACGATGCCGTTGCTGCTGTCCTCCACGCGCAGATCGCCCGCGACTTTCACCGAGCCGATGCCGGCTTGCGCGTTGAGAGTCACGAAAATGGGGCCAACGTTATTGTTGACGATCGACCCGCCAATCGTCGCGCTGCCGAGTTTCCCGTCAGTCGCACCGTTCACGTTGATGCTCCCGCGCATATCGCCTTTCACCGCGAGCTTCGCCAGCGCGCCTGTGATGATGCTTCTGCTGTCCCCACCCGCCGCCTGCGTGCTCGTGCCGAGCAGGCCGAGGCTCTGCACGTCGAGCGACTTGAGCGCGGGCACTTTCGCATCGCCGCCGACGGTGCCGGCATTGATGCGCCCGAGATCGCCCGCGATTTTCACCGCGCCGAGGTCGATGCCCGTCGCGTTCACGTAGCCGACATTCACGAAGCCATTCCCGCCGAGCGGCCCCGGCTTCGCGGTGATGGTGATCCCCGCGCCGGTGAAGTCGGCGGCGTGCGTGGTGAGATTGATGAGCTGGAGCTGCCCGCCGCCCGCGACGCCCGTGGCGACGCCGCTGAAATCGTTGGGCTGAAACGGACCCTTCGTCGTTTTCACCGTCACGTTGTCGCCGTCCGTGTCGATGAAGGTCGCGGTCTTGCCATTGGTCGAGAGCGTCACCGCGAGCGGCGGGTTCACGAGGCTGGCGACGGTCAGCACCACGTCGTTGCCGGTCGCACCGTCCACGCCCTTGTAGCTGATGGTGAAATTCACGCCGCCCGCGGTGAACGCCGCGCCCTCGGCCTTCCCCGCGAAAGTGCCGACGATCGGATCGGCGCCGTCGTTGTCCACGATCGTGAACTTCGCCCCGACCGCCGGCGTGAACGCCGGCACCACATCCAGCGCCGCGCCGCCGAGATTCACCGGGCCGATGACCTTGAGCTGATCGTGCCCGCCCGCGCCCGGTGTCGTGCCCGCGAGTTCGGTGGTGAAATTCGCGGTGTTCGCGAAGGCGAAAGTGTCCGTGTTGTTGATCGTGAGCACCGCGAGCGCATCGTCCGTCGCGCCGACCGCGCCCGCGAGCGTGAGCGTGCCGTCGTCCTGGATCGTCGCATCCGCGCTGAGCCGCAGCGCGCCGGTGAGGATCACAATTGCCGCGGAACCGCCTGCTTCGTTCAGGTGCATCGCGCCCCCCACACCCGCAGCGCCGGTGCCCGCGATGGTGATGTCCTCCGCCAGCGTCCCGTTGATAGTGGTGGCAAAAGTGAGCGTCGCCCCGCTGGCGATGCTCGTCCCATTGCCCGCGCCGCTCGCGCCGAGGGCGCCGATCTCATTGAGTTGCAACGTTCCGGCATCGACCTGCGTCGGCCCCGTGTAGTCGTTATCTTCGAAAAAAATCGCATCTGCCGTTCCCGTCTTCGTGATGGCACCCGCGCCGGTGATCTTTGTGGCGTTGGTGGAAAAGTGGATCTGCCCCGTGGCGGAGATCGTCAGCGCATGGCCGCCGAGATCCACCAGGCCGAGCTGCAGTTGGTTAGCCCCGTTGTTGTTGGCAAAGGTCTGATCCGCCACCAGCGTGACCGGCACTGCGAACGTCGGAACGAACCCACCCGCCACGTTCGATGTGATCCCACCCGAGAGCGTGATCGGCTGGCCGGTGATCGTGTAGCCGCCTTCGTTGATCGTGATCGAACGGAGGTCCAGCCCGGCGATGTCGTTGACGTTCGTCTTGTTCCCCGCGCCCGCGGGGAAGACGAGGATGTTCCCATCGACCGGGAGTCGGTGCGCGCCGAGGTTCGAGAGCCAGTTGGTGTTCGTGTTCACCGTCCCATCGTCCCACCCGGCGCCGACATCGCCCTGCCACGTCAGCGTGGTGGTCGTCGCCGGAGCGATGCGGGCTTCGAGCGGTTCGGGGCGGGAGAACACGACGGGCGCTTTCATGGCCCGGGAGCAAAGCGCACATCGCGCGCGCTGGCGAGGGCGGAAAGGAGCGGCGACATTCCTGTCGCCGTCGAACACGCTGCGCGCAGCGCCACTTCTCCGTCTTCGAGGGGGCGCTTCGCGCGCTGGCGACGACGGCGACAGGAATGTCGCCGCTCCTTGCGCTTGCACTTTGCGCGCACGCGCACTCGACTGCGCGCGCATGAGTTTCCAAAACATCGGCATCATCGGCGCGGGCGGCTGGGGCACGGCGCTCGCGCTGCTGCTCCACGAAAACCGCCTGCCCATCACGCTCTGGGGCCACATGGCGGGCGAAGTGGAGTCCTTCGCCGCGCGGCGGGAAAACTACATCTACCTTCCCGGCCTCGCGCTGCCGGAATCGTTTCGCTGGACGCACGAACTGGCCGATCTCGCCGCGTGTGACCTGCTGCTCGTCGTCACGCCCTCGAAGGCCACGCGCGAAGTCGCCGCGCGGCTCGCGGGCGCAGGGTTGCGCGACGATGCGGTGCTCATTTCCTGCACGAAGGGCGTCGAGCGCGGAAGCGGCAAGCGCATGACGGAGATCATCGCCGAGCACCTGCCCACGCACACGGTCGCCGCGCTCAGCGGCCCGAGCCACGCGGAGGAAGTCGCGCGCAAGGCACCGACCGCCGTGACGATCGCGTGCGCCAATCCCGCCGCGGCGCAGCGTTTGCAGACCGCGTTTTCCACGAGTTTCTTCCGCGCTTACACGAATGACGACGTCGCCGGCGTGGAGCTCGGCGGCGCGCTGAAAAACATCTACGCCCTCGCCGCCGGCGCGTGCGATGGCCTCGGACTCGGCGACAACTCGAAGGCCGCGCTCGTCACGCGATCGCTCGCGGAGATGACGCGGCTGGGCACCGCGCTCGGCGGCCGGCGCGAGACCTTCAGCGGACTGAGCGGCGTGGGCGACCTGATGGTCACGTGCTTTTCCCAGCACAGCCGCAACCGCGGCGTGGGCGAGCGGCTCGGCAAGGGCGAAAGCCTCGCGGACATCACCGCCTCGATGAAGATGATCGCCGAGGGCGTGCCCACGACCTACAGCGCGCAGGAGTGCGGGCGCAGGCTCGGCATCGAAACGCCGATCATCGACCAGATGCGCGCGCTGCTCGACGGCGGGCACTCGGCACGCGAAGTGATGGCGAACCTCCTCAGCCGCGGGCCGAGGCCGGAGTAGGGTCAGGCGACTTCGCGCACGACGACATCGCGGAAGAAACCGAACGTGAGCCGCGGATCGTCGGCGGTGAGATTGTCGTTGCCCGCGCCACGGGTGAGCGGGATAGGGGTGGCGCCGACTTTCATCGCCACGATCTGTTCGGCGACGAAGCCGGAGCCGAAGGGGTCGCCGAGTGCGTCGCTGCCAGCGCCGAAGAGCTGCCCGCGAATCCGGATGCTGGCGATCTTTGATGGGATGTCCGGGTTGTCCATGACGCCCGGGTTGATGGGTGTCGTTCTGCTGTCGTCGGCTGTGCCAAAAAGGCGATCAGCTCCCGGCGTCACGCCGGCGCCGAGACTGCTGGCGATCCAGCTCCCGGCGCGCACCGGGCCGATCTGCACGTCCGGGTTTGTCGCGACGAGGTCCAAGCGGATCGTGGGAATGGTCGAGACCACGATCGTCTTGAAACCGGCGAGCACCTGCGCCTGCTCGATGCTTCCGCCGACGTTGAGGCTCTTGATCGCGAGCGCCTGTGCGGGCGTGGCGGGATTGAAGTTGCCCTGCGCCGCGATGATCGCTGGCGCGGCGGCTGTGCCGCGCAAGTCGCCCTTGATCTTCACCGCGCCGAGCGTGCTGTCGCTCTGGATGCCGTTGAGCGGGTTGGCGCCCGCGATGAAACTGCCGCCGATGGTGACATTGCCGATCCGGCCCACGGCGATCGCGAGGATCGAGCCGGAGAAATCGCCCGCGCCTCCGAGGAGATCGCCGGCGATCGTGACCGAGCCGATGTGGTGTGCGATCGGGAGCGAGCTGCCGACGCTGATCGACCCCGAGCCGGGCGCGCTCCCGCCGACGAGCGAGCCCCCGATCTTCACCGTGCCGATGCTTCCGCCGCTGCCGATCACGCCGCTCCCTGCGGCCGAGCCGCCCAGCATCGAACCGGCGATTTTCACCGTGCCGATGTTTCCAGTCGCGAAGATAATCCCGGCGTCGAGCGCTTCACCACCGATGAGTGAGCCGCCGATGGTGATCGCGCCGATTTTCCCGTCGGCGCCCGAGACGAAATCCTTGCCGGCGACATTGATGATCCCGCGCATGTCGCCGCGGATCGTGAGCTTGCCGAGCTTTCCGAAAATGCTGCTCGTCAGCGAGCCGCCCGTGGCCTGCGTGGTGTCTTCGAGCCGGCCGACCGATTGCACGGTGAGCGACTTGATCGCCGGCACGGTCGCGCTGCCCGTGCCCGCGTCGATGCGACCGAGATCGCCCTTGATGCTGATCGCGCCGAGGTCGGTGTCGATGGCATCGATGTGCCCGACATTGGCGAAGCCGTCGCCGCCGAGCGCGCTGCGTTTTGCCGTCAGCGTGAAGTTCGCGCGGTCGAACCCGGCGAGGACGATGAGTTGGAGCTGCGCGCCGAGGCCATCCGGATCGAGCATGAAGTCGTCGAAGGCGAACGCGCCGCGGTTGACCTTGAGCGTCACGTCGTCGCCGTCCACGTCGCGATAGACGGCGGTCTTAGCGTTGAGGAGGCGCAGGCCGTTGTTGTTGATCGAGACCGACTCGATCCCGCTGAAATCCACCGGCATCACGCCCGGTGCGAAGATGCCGACATCGGACTGCGTCGGGATGCGGCGCTCGGTGTTGTATTCCAGCACGTCGCCGGGCGAGTTCGCCGGCGCGCCGCCATCGATGACGACCAGCGTATCCACCAGCGGGATGACATTGAATGTGTCGCGTCCGTCGCCGCCGTTGAGCGCGAGCACGCCCACATTCACACCGAGCGACAGGCGATCGGTGAATTGCGTCGTGAGCCGGCCACTCGCGCTCAACGTGAAAGTATCGTCCACCTCGCCCGTGGTCGGCGTGTAGCTCAGCAGACCCACGTTCGCGAAAGACGCTCCGAGCGGGTCGCTGGCACCGAAGCCGTTCTGGCTCATGGTGACATTGCGCATCGTCACGCTCGCGGCGACGTCCACGGTGATGCCGGCCAGCGGATTGTTCGCCGCGGTGAGGTTCTCGATCAGCGCGTCGCCGATGTTCGCCGAAAAATGAATGCCGCTGATCAACTCAAAGGCGAGGCCGTTCTGGCTGAACGTGCCGCCGGTGATCGTGATCTCCGGCGCGGCGCTGCCGCTGTCGGTGAAGCCATTCGCGAGCAGCCCGTCGCCCGAGTTCATCTTCGCTTCGACATCCGTGAGCGCGATCGTCGCGCCGACTACGCTGTTGCCGCGAAGCTCGAGGCCGTGCGAGCCATTGTCGGAAAAACGCCCACCGCTGATCGTGCTCGCGCCGACGAGATCGGCGACGATGCCGCGCGAAGCGTTCGACTCCGCGACGACATCGGTGAGCGTCGCCGTCACCGTCACGAGCGAGAGCCCGTGGAGACTGTGGTTGTTGAACACGCCGCCCGTGACGGTGAGCTCGGAGTTTTCCACGCGCAGCCCGCGCTGGTTGTTGTTCACGTCGGCCGATGAGACCGTGATCGCGCCGAAGCTGCGCAGGTCGAGCCCGTCGGCCGCATTGGACATGAAGACGCCGCCCGTGATCGACGCCGTCGCGCCGCCATTGTCGATGCGCACGCCGTCGCTCTCGTGGCCCTCGACGCGGACAGCATTGTCGGTGGAACTCTCAAGGGTCACGCCGCCGACGATGCTGCCGACGAAAATGCCGCGCTCCTGGTGATCGCTCGCGCCGCCGGTGTCGCGGATCTGCGCGCCGCGCACCGTCAACGCGCCGGCGATCGTGTCCGCGTTGAAGCCGTCGCCGACGTTGTCGTTGTTCGCGTCGTTATTCTCGAGCCTCGTGTCGGTCAGCATCACGCCGCCCGCGTGTCCGACGAGTTGGATGCCGTGATTGTCGTTGCGCGAGTAGTTGCCCCCCGTGTCGGAAATGCTGAGCGCGCCGGTCGCGAGCAGCCCCGTCAGGTTGCCGGTGGAAGTCACGCCCGTGAGCGTCGCCGTGCCGCCGCCCGTGATCTCGATTCCCTCGTCGCCGTTGTTCGTGAATCTGCTGCTCTCGACCGTGATCGTAGCGATGTCGTTGATCGTCAGCGCGCCGGTCGCCGAGCCGCTGATCGTCATGCCGGAGACCGACAACGTATCCGCGCCCGCCTGGCCGTTGAACGTGATCGGACGGTTGTAAGTCCCGTCATTCGCAAAGAACTGATCCGCGCCGCCGCCGCCTGTCACCGCGAACGCGACGCCGGCGATCGAGCCATTGATGTTGACGAGATCGATCGCGCTATCGTCGCCGGCGTTGTCGGAGCTGTGGCCGTTCATGAGGATCGCGGACAAGCCGACTGCGGGAATCGTCGCCTCGAAGTTGAACGTGTCGCCGCCTCCGAGGCCGTTGATGAACACGACCTGCTTGTTGGCAAACTGCACCGACTCGAAGTTCGCGGGCTCTCCCCCGAAAACCTGAATGGTCTGAAAGCCGTTCACGACCGCGCCATTGCCGATGACGATGAGATCGAGCGACGACGACGCATTGATGACGAAATTGGCTGCCGCCGAGGTGTCGTTGATCGGCTCGATCCCCGCATACGTGATGAGCCGCGCGTCAAACGCGAGGGTGCCCGAGTGCGCATCGAACGGCGTCGAAACCGCGCGCTCGAATGAGCCGCCGCGCACGTCGAGCGAGTCGAACCCGGCGCGCCCATCGAAAAACAGCCCGCCCGCCGGCACCGCCTCCCCCGAGTCGAAATCGACGACGAGCGTATCGTCGTCGTCCGATCCGCCGATGCCCAGCGAATCGACGCCCGCGAATTCCCAAGCCGCCACCTGCGCGCCATTGATCGCGAGCACGAGCTGCGCTGCATCGCGCGCAACCGTGATCTCGTCCGGTGTGCCGTTCCCAGCGGGCAGATCGAAGACAATGGCAGCGGGCGCAATCCGGGCCTCGAGCGGTTCGAGATAGGATGCGGTTCTCACGCCGCAAAGAGGCGGCTGCGCGCCTCAGTTTGCAAGGGCCGAGTTGGCCATAGGGCCTCGCGCCGATGTCCGGCGAGTCGCGTCGATGCCTTACGACACGCAGTGCTGGCGGCGCAGGCGCGGTATCGAGACGCCGGGCATCAAATAGCCGGGCGCGAAGCGATGGCGAATCTCTTCAGCCGCGGCCCGCGGCTGGAAAACTGACCGTTCCGAGCGCTACGTCGCGGCAGGCGCCGGAGCGGCGGCTTGCGCCTCGGCTTTCTTAAACGCGATGGCTTCGGCTTTGATGCGGCGCTTGGTGCGACGCCTGACGTTCTCTCGACCTTTGTAGTGGCCCATGATGATTAGACGGTTGGAGTGAAAATGCGGGCGGTGGATGTCGGGCCTTGCCGGGCTTTGTCAAAGGATACCTCACCGGCCGGCCGGCCGCGCCAGATACGGAATCGTCAGCGGACCCTGCGGCAGCACGGCGACGCGACCGGGGAGCGAGCGCACGAGCGCGGCGATGTCCGGGCACGGGATGAGGTGCGCGGCGCGCACGGTCGCGTCGTCGAGCACGCTGTGGAGATGCACCGACGCGCGGCGCTGGATGAGCGCCTGGATTTGCCCCTGCCACTGCTCGGGCCAGGTGAAGCCGGGCTCGCTCACGCGCGCGAGCAGCGCCTCGCCATCGGCCACGCTGCGCAGCAGGCGGTCGTGCGGGCTGTCGTGCGGGACGCCTTCGCTGCACTCGGCGGCGATGATGACCGTGCCGCCGTCGCGCACGATCAACTCCGCGGCGCGCATCCCTTTCACGGCCTGGTAAAGGTTCATGTCGAGCGGGTAGCCGCTGTTCGTGGTGACCACGACATCGAAGGGCTCGTCCACGCGCTGCATGGCGCCCGCGCGCACGAACTCGCACCCGCGCCGATGCGCCGCGACGAGATCGCCCGCGAACACGCCGGTGATCTCGCGCCGCTCGTTCAGCGCGACATTCAGGAGAAAGCTCGGCCCGACCCGCAGCGCGATGTCGCGCATTTCCTCCCAGATCGGATTTCCCTCGAGCACGCCGAAGGTCGCGCGGCGGTCGCCGATGTTTTGCGCGCCGTGATTGCTCTGCACGGTCTTGAGCGCGGCGACAGCGGGCATGATCCCTTTCGGCCCGCCGCTGAATCCGGCGAAGAAATGCGGCTCGATGAAGCCGGTGATGATGCGCAGGTCCGCGTGCGCGAGGTGGCGGTTGATGAGCGCCGGCGCGCCGGTGCGCGTGACTCCGAACTGCTCGCACGCGTCGTCGTTCTCCGGTTCGTGGTTGAGGCAGCGGAAGTTCGCGACGACTTCCGGCGTGAGCATCTGCTCCAGCTCGGCGCGCGTGTTTGGCCGGTGCGTGCCGAGGCCATTGAGCAGAGTGATGTTTTCCCGCCGCGCGCCCGCCGCCTCGAGATACGCGAGCAGCCACGGAATGAGCCGGTCGTTCGGCGTCGGGCGGGTGATGTCGGTGTGGACGATGGTGATCCGCGTCTGCGCAGTCGCGCGCAGGCTCGCCTCGTCGAGAGCTGCAAAGACGGCGGCGCGCTCGTCCGCGAGCCCGGGCTGATGCGCGGGCGCGATGACGGTGGTTCGATCGGCGGGTAGCTCGATGTCGAGCGTGCCGCGGCCGTAGGCGAGGGAGACTTGCACAAGTTTCTAATGACACGCGCCGCGACGGGATGCCACCCTCGCAATATGAAAGCCCTCCTCGCCCTCGCCATGCTCACCGCGACCACCTTCGCCGCCAATACCGACACGCGCGTCTTCGAGATGCGCACTTACTTCGCCGCGCCCGGCAAGCTCGACGCGCTGAACGCGCGCTTTCGCGATCACACGTGCAAGCTCTTCGAGAAGCACGGGATCACGAACATCGGCTACTGGATGCCGATCGAGAATCCCGAGCTGAAGCTCATCTACGTGCTCGCCTACCCGGACCGCGCCGCGCGCGATGCGTCGTGGAAGGCCTTCATGGCCGACCCCGACTGGCAGGCCGCCTACAAGGCCTCGGAGGTGGACGGAAAGCTCGTCGCGAAGGTCGAGCAGATCTTTTTCACCGCGCTGGATTTCTCGCCGGAGATCAAGCCGGGCATCAGCACCGACGGGCGCGTCTTCGAGATGCGCACCTACACGACGCCGCCGGGCCGGCTGGAGAATCTGCACGCGCGCTTCCGCGATCACACGGTGAAGCTCTTCGCCAAGCACGGCATGACGAACCTCTTCTACTGGAAGCTCCTGCCCGATCAGCCGAAGAACGCGAACCTGCTCGGCACGCCGGACACCACGCTCATCTATCTGCTCGCGCATCAATCGCCCGACGCGGCGAAGGCGTCGTTCGGGGCGTTCCGCGGCGATCCGGATTGGGTCGCGGCGCGCAAGGCGAGCGAGGAAAAGGCGGGCGGCTCGCTCACGGTCGAGAAGGACGGCGTGAAGTCGCTCTTCATGAAGGCGACCGACTACTCGCAGACGAAGTAGGGCGCGGACTCCGGCCTTTTCAGCGCAACTGCTCGCGGATCACGGGCGCGAGAAGGTCAGCGACGATTTCGTGGCCGCGGTCGTTCGGGTGCATGCCGTCGAGCAGCAGCGCGTCGATGTCGCCGGTCGCGGTGAAGATGGCGTGGACATCGACGAGCGGCACATGGAGTTCGGCGGCGAGCTTGCGCACGACTTCGTTGTAGCGCGCGAGCACGGGCGCATCGAAGCCGTCGGCGGCGTCGGGCCGATACGGCGGCTTGCCATACATTTCCTTGAGCTTCGGCGTCCAGCGCGCCGGGTTCGTGGTCATCAGGATCGGCTTCGCCTTCGCGTTGCGCAGCTCGGCGATGATCCAGCGCAGGTTCGCTTCGTAGTCGGCGAGCGGCACGCGCGAGGCGGTCGCGGGCGGCGTTTTCCACACGTCCACGGCGGCGTCGTTGAGGCCGAACTGGATCACGACAACGCGCGGTTTGTGCGCGAGCACGTCCTTCGCGAAGCGGTCGCGCGCGTTCTTCGTCGTGTGACCGCCGATGCCGGCATTGTGGACGCCGAGACTCGATCCGATGCCTTGCAGCGATTCGTTCACGCGCTGCGCATACACTTTCTGCACCGCGCCGGGCCGCGCGGCGGTGGTCGAGTCGCCGAACATCACGATGCCGCCGGGCTCTGGCGGCGGCAGCGGTTGAGCCTTTGGGTGCAGCGATGGCGAAGCGGCGAAGGCCTGCGTCGCGACAACGAAGAGCGCGAGCCGCGCGATCATTTGACGAGGAAGTCGGTCGTCGTCTTCGCGAGTTCCGCCTCCCAGCCGGCGAGGCGGCGCTTGAGGTCGGCGAAGATTTCCGGGTGCTTGAAGAACACGTCACGGCGCTCGCTGATGTCGTTCGCGAGGTCGAAGAGCATCTCGACGTTTCCGTCCTGGAGATACTTCCACGAGCCGTGGCGCACTGCCTTCTGCTGCCGGCCGGTGCGGTCGATGCGCCAGTAAAGTGTGCGCGGCTGCTCGGGCTTCTCGCCGGTGAGCATCGGCACGAGATCGATGCCGTCGAACGGGCGGTCCGCATCCGCTTTCGCGCCCGCGATCGCGGCGAAGGTCGCCGTGAGATCCATCGTGATGCCGACCTGCGACGTGGTCTTCCCCTGCGGCAGGCGCGCCGGCCAGCGCATGATGCACGGCACGCGGATGCCGCCTTCCCAGAGCGTGGATTTGTGATGCGCGAGTGGCGAGTTGTCCGAGAAGCGTTCGCCGCCGTTGTCGCTGCTGAGCACGATGAGCGTGTTGTCGAGCACGCCTTGTTTTTCCAGCTCGGCGAGCAGCATCCCGACGCCTTCGTCGATCTTCTCGACCATCGCGGCGTAGGTCGCGCGGTCGCCGTCATACATGTTCGCCTTCGTGACGCTCGGCAGCGGCCGATCGGGCGGCTGGAAGGGGCAGTGAACCGCGAGGTGCGGCACGTAGAGGAAGAACGGCTCGCGCGCGTGCTTGCGGACGAACTCGGTCGCGCGCTGGTTGATGAGGTCGGTGAGATAACCTTCCGCTTTCACCGGTTCGAGCCCGTCGCGCAGCGCGTAGGTGCCGTCGTAATAGGCGTGCGTGTAGTAGTCGCAGTGGCCGAGCAGTTCGCCGAAGTATTCGTCGAAGCCGTGTTTGGTCGGGTTGTATTCGTCGCGGTAGCCGAGGTGCCATTTGCCGAAGGCGCCCGTCGCGTAGCCCGCGGCCTTGAGCATCTTCGGCAGCGTCGGCACGGTCGTGGGCAAGCCGAGCGCGTGGATATCCGGTTCCTTCACCCACTCGCTGCCGACGCGGCGCAATGAATCGGCGGAAAAACCCATCGCCCACTCGAAGCCCACGCGCTGCTGCCAGCGACCGGTGATGAAGCCGCAGCGGGTCGGCGTGCAGACGGGCGCGTTCGCGTAGAAGTCGGTGAACTTCACGCCTTCGCGCGCGAGCCGGTCGATGTGCGGCGTGCGAATGTCTTTCGCGCCGTAGGGACCGGAGTCGGCGTAGCCGAAGTCGTCGATGAGGATGAAGACGATGTTTGGCTGGCGCGTCTGCGCCGACGCGATCGACGCGAGGATGAGCAGCGAGAGGAGAATGCGGGCGATCATCTTACTCGCCGGTCTTCTTTTTCTTCCTGCCGCCTTTGCCCGCCGCGGGCTTCGCGAGATTCGCGGGGCGCGCGTCTTTGAACTGATCCAGCGCGCCTTGCAGCGTCTTCGCGGCGGCGGCGGCTTCGCCGTCGAGCGACGCGATGGCGAGCGGTTGCTGCTCCTCGGTGTCCTTGCGCAGGTCGAAGAATTTTCCGTCGCGATGCAGCTCGTAGTGCTGGTTTGCGGCGAACTCGCCGACGAACTCCTCGCGCGGTCCATACCAGCAATACCACCACTCGCGCGGCGTCCCGCGTTCACCCCGGAGTTGTGGCCAAAAGCTGCGCCCGTCGATCTTCGCGGGTGCGGCGACGCCCGCGGCTTCGCACAGCGTCGGGAGGAAATCGGTGCTGTCCACGAGGTCGGTCGAGACCTTCCCGGCAGCGACGCGGCCGGGGCCGTTCACGATTAGGGGGACGTGCGTGCCGGTGTGCTTGAGCGTGCCCTTTCCCCCCATGACGACGCGCTCGCCGAGCATCGAGCGGGTGCCGCCGCCGGTGCCGTTGTCGCCGATGAAGACGATCACCGTGTCGTCGCGGATGCCGAGTTCATCGAGCTTCGCGACGAGCCGGCCGATCATCTTGTCCATGTAGGCGACCATGTCGGCGAAGTGCTCCGGGCGCTTGCCCTTGTTCTCGCCGGTGAGCTTCGGGTCCCACGTCGGGCTGTCCGGCGTGGCCTGGTAAGGCGAGTGCGTGAGGATCATCGGGTAGTAGAGAAAGAAGGGCGCGTCCTTTTTCCGCGTGATGAAATCGAGCGCGTAATCGTTCACGAGCGTCGGGCCGTATTCGCCGTTCGAGTAGTCCTTCGCGACGCCGTTGATCTCGAGTCCGGGGTTCGCGAAGCGCGGCGGCCGGCGCGTGTGCTGCCACAGGCAATGCTCGTCGAAGCCGAACTTCTTCGGCAGCTCGCGATCCTGTCCGAGCTGCCACTTCCCGACGATGCACGTCGCGTAGCCGCCCTGCTTGAGCACGTTGCCGAAGGTCACGCAGGCCGGGTCCATGTTCCCAAAGTTGATGTAGTTCCGGACATTGTAGATGCCCGTCATGAGTTGCACGCGCGTCGGCGTGCAGAGCGGCTGCACGTTGCAGTGCTCGAAGCGCATCCCGGTCGCGGCGAGCTTGTCGAGCACGGGTGTTTTGTAAGACGTGCTGCCATTTGCGCCGATGCATTCGTAGCCGAGATCGTCGGCCATGATCATGATCAGGTTCGGCTGCCGCGCGGACGCGGTGACGGCGAGGGCGAGGAGGAGGGCGAGGAAACGCATGGGGGGTAATTCAGTCGTGAGGAGCGTTGTCGGAAAACAAGACCTTCGCTCAGTCGCGCGAGGTCTCCCAGCGCCGCGCGCTGGCGATGGTGTTGTGCATGAGCATCGCGATGGTCATCGGGCCGACTCCGCCGGGCACGGGCGTGATCGCGCGGCACTTCGGCGCGACTTCGTCGAAGGCGACGTCGCCGACAAGTTTGCCGTCCACGCGGTTGATGCCCACGTCGATCACGACCGCGCCCTCGCGCACCATGTCCGCTTTCACAAACCGCGGCTGGCCAATCGCGGCGATGAGGATGTCCGCTTCGCGGCAGACCGCGGCGAGATCGCGCGTGCGGCTGTGCGCGATCGTCACGGTCGCATCGACGCCCTTCGCCGAAAGCAGCAGCGCGAGCGGTTTGCCGACGATCATCGAGCGGCCGAGCACGACGGCGCGCGCGCCGCGCGTCTCGATGCCGCTCTCCGCGAGGAGTCGCAGGCAGCCGAGCGGCGTGCAGGGCACGAAGCCGTCCGCGTCGCCGAGCGCGAGCTTGCCGACGTTCACGGGATGAAAGCCGTCCACGTCCTTGCGCGGATCGATGGCCTCGATCACCGCGCGCTCGTCGATGTGCGGCGGCGGCGGCGATTGCACGAGGATGGCGTGGACGCGCGGATCGGAGTTGAGCGACTCGACGACCGCGACGAGCGCGGCCTGCGTCGTGTCGGCGGGAAGCTCGTGCTTCACCGAGTGCAGGCCGAGTTCCTTCGCGGTGCGGTCCTTGTTGCGCACGTAGGCCTGCGACGCGGGGTCTTCGCCCACGAGCACGACCGCGAGGCCCGGCGTGATGCCGCGCGCTTGCAACTCCGCGACCGCTGCGCGGGAGTCGGCGTTGATCTTCGCAGCGATGGCTTTTCCGTCGATGAGTTGCATCGCCGGAGCATCACAGCGGAAAAGCTCGAAACGCAACTTCGCTTCGCATAGACCCGCCACATGCCCAAGACCCTCCTCGCCATCGGCGCGCATTACGACGACTGCGTGTTCGGCATCCCCGGCATCCTGCTGCAGGCCGTCGCGAAGGATTATCGCGTCGTCGTGCTCTCGCTCATCGGCGACTACACGAACTGGCCGCCGGTCAAAGGTCGCGAGAAGCAACTGATCGAGGTGAGCACCGAGCTGGCGCACTTCCACGGGATCGAGATGCGCTTCCTCGACTACGCGTCGGGCCGCTTTTCGCTCGATGAGAAGACGAAGGCCGCAGTCGCGAAAGTGGTCGCCGAGGTGCAGCCGGACGTCGCGTTCATGCTGTGGCATCACGACAATCATCCCGACCACGAGGCCGCCGCGGCGATCAGCAAACCCGCGCTGCGGCAGGCGGACCGCATCCTCGGGCTGCACCGGCTCAAGCTGCCGTCGCGCATCTACAGCTACGACAACGGCCCCGGCCACACGATCGGCTTCGAGCCGAACACGTTCGTCGATGTGAGCGAGGTGTGGCCTTCGGCCATTGAGTGGCTCGGGCAGCTCATGGCCTTCGTGCGCGAGAAGCCCTACGACGGCATCGAGCCCGACGGCGCGCAGATCGCGAAGGCGAACCTCGCGCGCTATCGCGGCGCGATGTGCGGCGCGAAATACGCCGAGGCGCTGTGGTCGCCGCGCGCGCGGGCGGTGGAGATTTTGTAACTCGCGCTACAATCGTTCCTCGCGGCGGAAGGCTTCCATCTCGCGCTTGAGCGGCTCCCAGTAGGCGCGGTCCTTCGCTTGCTCGGCGCGGACTTCCTCATCGAGCGCGCGGCGCAGAGATTCGTCGTCGCCGACGACGAGTGCGAGCAGCGGACGTGTGGCGGCGAGTGTGCGCGTCTCGGCGGGGAAGCGGGTGGCGAGGTTGCGGATCAGTTCGACGCTGCGGGCTTCGGTCAGCCAGAACTGCACCCACTCGTGGGTCGGCGCGTTGTGATTCTCGCGAAAATGGATGTCCACGAGCAGCGCGATAATCGGCCAGTCCTTGTCGCGCTGCGTCTTCTTCGCCAGCACCAGATCCGGCACGCTGAGCAGGTCGAACGATTCCCCGGTGTCGTCGGCGAAAGTCGTGCGCCGCTCCCACAGCGCGGAGAAGCCGGGCAGGTCGCGAAGGCGGGTCATCACATCCACGCGCAGCTCTTCGACGCCCGCGGCCTTGCAACGAAAGTGGACGGCGTGGCCGCGCGCGAGCAATGCAGGATCGAACCGCGGAACCGCGATGCGCCGCGCTTGCAGATCCGCGAGGGCGCGTTCAAGGCGGGCGAAGTTCTCCGCCTCGGTCAGCAGCAGCAAATCGATGTCTTTGCTAACTTGCGCCGCGCCGTAGAAGACGCAGGCCTGCCCGCCCATGAGCAAGGTCTGGACGCCATTCTTCCGGAGCGTAGAAAGGACTTGTCGGATCGGGGTCGGGATCAAGGGTGCCTCCCATGGCAAGGTATTGCGCGAAGATCTTCTCGCTTTCGCGGAAGCGTTCGATCGGTGTGAGATTGAGCCAGTCCTTCCACTCATCGGGAAGTTGCTCGTAGGTCATGGCCCTCCCGTAGCGCACCGCCGCGCGCAATTCGACGACTTTTTCGTGCGCTCCGAAACCTTGCCTCACCGGGTCGTGTCCGTTACGACGCTGCACGCCGTGAATTGTTTCCGCGTGTTCCTCTTTCTCCTGGTCCTGCCTGCCTGCGCGTTTGCGCAGACGCCCGCCCCCGCCCTCGTGCGCACGTGGACGACGACCGAGGGCAAGACCTTCCAGGCCGCGCTCCAGAGCTTTCAGGGCACGCAAGTGACGCTGCGCCTCGCGAACGGCCAGCTCGCAGCCATCGCGATCGCGCGCCTCTCGCCGGCGGACCAGGACTTCATCAAAGGCGGGGCGAACGCCGTGGCGACGCGCCCGCCGGTCGAGAAGCGCATCTGGCCGCAGAAGGTCGAGGTCGATACGCGGGCGATCGAGGTAAAGACGGTGAGTGAGGATCCCGGCCAGCAGAAGTGCGTGTATCGGTCGCAGAACTTTGAGTTCATCACGCAGGACAAAATCGCCGGCAGCGTGCTGAAGGAGATCGCGCGCACCTTCGAGGCCACGCGCAGCCTCGTGCAGGCGCTGCCTTGGGCCATCGAGCCGAAGCCGCCGGAGGATCTCGGGTTTTACCGCGCGAAGTTTTACGTCAGCCGCGCGAACTACATCGCCGATGGCGGGCCGGAGAAATCGGGTGGCGTGTATTTCAGCAAGGACCGCATCTTCCGCGTGCCCTTCCAAAGCCTCGGTCTCGAGCTGCGCGGCAAGACGTGGTTCAAGGACGCGAACTATCGCAACGACACGATCGTCCACGAGATCACGCACCAGATGATGCACGATTTCCTGCCGTTCCTGCCGACTTGGGCGACCGAAGGCACCGCCGAATACGCGGAGATGCTGCCGTTTAATGCGGGCGTCTTCACCGCCGGTTCGCACGAGCGCGGGATGAAGGAATACATCAAGGAGTTCGCCGCGCGCGGCATCAAGCCCGCCGGGCTCGTCTCGGCGCTCGATCACATGTCGATGACCAACGAGCAATGGCACAAGCAGTCCGAGGTCGGCGGCGATGCGCAGGGCCGGCTCTATTTTTCCTCGTGCCTGCTCGTGTATTACTTCTGCCACCTCGACGGCGACGGGAAGGGGACGCGCTTCCTCAAGTATCTCGACAAGATGGCGGAGGCTCGCGACGCGTGGTCGAAGTTCTTCGCGGACCCGCGCGTGACGCGCAACGACGACGGCAGCTTCACGTATCGCGGCATCGGGTTGCCGCCGTATTCGCGCAAGGGCGACTACGGCCTCGATCAACTCGGGATCCTGCTCGAAGGCCGCAGCGCCGACGACCTGCAAAAGGCCGTGGTCGAGGGCTACAAGAAGATCGGCGTGCGGTGGTAGCGCGCCGATCCAGCCGCGATCAGCGGTGGATGCGGAAGCCGCCGATCGAGATCGAGAAGCCCGGCCGGGTGGAGATGCACGGATTGCGCGAATAGGAGCTGTAGCTCGGGCGATACACGACAACCGGGCGCTGGTAATGATAGCGGTCCGGGTAGCTGTAGGTCGCCCCGCGGCTGCCGTGAGAGTAGCCGTAGTTGGTGTATGGCGTCTTGTAGCCGCTGTAGCAGGAGTGATGACGGTCGCGCGCCTCCGCCGGGGTCGCCGCTGCGAAGGCGAGGCCGGCGAGCGATGCGGCGATGAGGTTGCGAACGGTGCTCGTGGTGATGGAGATGGTTTTCATCGTGTTGAATACTGCGACGCGTATCGCGCGCGGCTATTCAAGTCGTCGTCGCGAGCTTGATCTCCTCGAGCTTCTCCCAGCGCGCGTAGAGCCGCGGCACTTCCTCGCGCGCGGCCTTGAGCTGCGCCTCGAGCGCCTGCCATTCGTGGCCGTGCGTGGAGTAGAAATCCGGCGTGGCGAAGAGCGCCTCGAGACGCGCGACTTCGTGCTCGGCGGCGTGGATTGTCGTCTCCATCGCTTCGAGTTCGCGCGTTTCCTTGAAGCTGAGCTTGCGCGCTTTCGTCTCGCCGGGGCGCGCTGTGGCCGGCTTCTGCGAGGCCGGGCCGGGGTCGGATATCCCGGCTGCAGCGGCTGCCTTTTTTTCGAGGTAGTAGTCGTAGTTGCCGACCGAACGCTTCACGACGCCATCGCCCTCGAAGGCGAGGATCGATGTGCAGACGCGGTTGAGAAAATAGCGGTCGTGGCTGACGACGATCACGCTGCCCTTGAACGCTACGAGCGCTTCCTCGAGCAGGCGCAGCGTGCCGAGATCGAGGTCGTTCGTCGGCTCGTCGAGGATCAGCACGTTGCCGCCGCGCTTGAGGATTTTCGCGAGCAGGATGCGGCTGCGCTCGCCGCCGCTGAGCTGTGCGATCTTCGTGTTGATGCGCTCCTCGGTGAAAAGAAAACGCCGCAGGTAGCTGCGCAGCGAGATCGTCTCGTCACCGAGCTGCACGACTTCGCTCAAGCCGCCGACTTCCTGATACACCGTCTTCGTGTCGTCGAGCTGGAGGCGGTTTTGGTCCACGTAGTTGATCTCGGTGCGCGCACCGACTTCCACCTCGCCGCGTGTCGGCGCGAGCTGGCTGAGCATGACGCGCAGCAGCGTCGATTTGCCGAGCCCGTTGCGGCCGACGATGCCGAGCCGCTCGCCGGCGGCGAGGTCGAGCGAGAGATCGCGCACGAGCCAGCGGCCGGCGAGTTCGATGCTGACATCCTTCAGCGTGATCACGCGGTTCGTGAGCTTCGGCGCGGGCGGGATGATGAGATCGACATCGATCTCCGCCTCCGGCGCTTCCTGCCCCGCCATCTCGAAGTAACGATTCATCCGCTCGACCGACTTCGTGCGGCGCGCGCGCACGCCGCTGCGCACCCAGAGCAACTCGCGCTTGAGAAACTTCTGCCGCTTCGCCTCCTGCGCCTCGTCCGCGGACTGCCGCTCGGCGCGCGCGAGCAGGTAGTCGGTGTAATTCCCTTCGTAGCATTGGAATTGTCCGCGCGAGAGCTCGACGATCCGCGTCGTCACGCGGTCGAGGAAATAGCGGTCGTGCGTCACGAACAGGCACGTGCCCGTGTAGCGCGAGAGGAAGTCCTCGAGCCACTCGATCGAGCCGGTGTCGAGATGGTTGGTCGGCTCGTCGAGGATGAGAAAATCCGGCCGCGAGATGAGCGCGCGGCACAGCGCGACACGCCGGCGTTCGCCACCCGAGAGCGTGCCGACGAGGCGCTCGGCGTCGGGCGCGTGCAGATTGCCGATGAGCGAAGTGGCGCGGCTCTCGATCGTCCAGCCGTCGAAGTGATTGATCCGGTCGAGCAACTCCGCGCTGCGCTTTCCGTCGGCGGGCGCGTTTTCGTATTCCTCGATGATCGCGAGGATGTGCTGCGCGCCGGCGAGGATGTTGTCGTGGACGCTCGCCGCGTCATCGAGCCCGAAGACCTGCGGCATGTAGCCGGTCACGAGCCCGCGCTGCCGCGAGAAGGTGCCGTCATCCGGTTCGAGCACGCCCGCGGCGATTTGGAGGAAGGTCGATTTGCCTGTCCCGTTGCGCCCCACGAGCCCGATGCGCTCGCCTTCGTGGATCGTGAGCGAAGCGCCATCGAGCACGCGTTGGACGCCGTAGCGGACGGAGAGTTGATTGGCGCTGGCGATGACGGCGGTGTCGGGCATGAGGGCTGAACCTACGCGCGATTACACCCTTGCCGCCACACGTCGCGCATCAGCGCGGCGAAATTAGCCGCGAACCGCGCTCCGTCGCACAGCGGGGAGGAGGCGACGCGTTCGCGCAAGCCGGCGCGGATCGCGGCGAGTCGCGGGAGGTCGCCCGCCAGCTCGACGGCGATCGATTCATACCCTGCAAGATCGCGCGCGATCGTCTCGGTGAAGCCAGCGGAAGCGAGATGGGTGAGCCCGTGGCGGCTGGCGAAGATTTCGCCGGGGCACGTCACCACGGGCACGCCCATCCAGAGCGCTTCGCAGGTGGTGAGGCCGCCATTGTAAGGGAATGTGTCGAGCGCGACATCGACGCGGTGATAAGTCGCGAGCAACTCGTGCGAGGGCGACCAGCCGAGGAACTCGACGCGCTCACCGCCGATGCCGTGAGCGGCAAAGAGATCACGATAGCGCGCCACCGTTCCGGGATCGTCGAGTCCCGTATTCTTCAACAGCAATCGCGCGCCGGGCACGCGGTGCAGGATGCGCGACCAGAGCGCGACGACTCCCGGCGTGGTCTTCGAGAGGATGTTGAAGCTTCCGAAAGTCACGTGCCCCGCGCTGAGCGCTGGCAGCGGGTTCACAGGCGGTGCGGGCGGCGGGTCGAAGCAGATGTAATCGTCCGGCATCCGCAGGACCTTCTCCGCGCACCACTGCTCGGAGTCCGGCGGAATCTCGCGCGGATCGGCGAGCAGGTAATCGATCGCGGAGAGGCCAGTCGTGCCGACGTAATCGAGCCACGAGACTTGGATCGGCGCGGGTTTGCGCGCGAAGACGAGAAGGCGGTGCCCCGCTGTCTGGCCGGCGAGATCGAAGAGGATGTCCGCGGCGTCGATGCGAATCTGCGCGGCGAGTTTTTCGTCGTTCCACGTCGTGGTCTCGCGCCAGACCGCGCTCGTGGCGCGGAGGCGCTCCGTCATTTCGTCGCACTTGTCGGTGTCCGAGTAGCAGGCGATCTCGAAGTCGGCAGGCTGGAGGTTTTCGAGCACTCGCACGAGAAAATGGCCGACGGGATGCCGCGCGAAATGCGGCGAGATGAAACCGAGCCGCAACCGACGTTCCGGCTCGCGTGAGTTCGTGTGCGGCGACCAGCCGGCGCGCAGCGGCGCGGCGTGAACGCGATCGAACTCGCGATGCGCGGCGAGCAGGTCCGCCGCTGTCGTGCGCGGCGAGTAGTGGAGCGACGCGAGCAGATTGCTGTGCAGGGCGGGCGCGTCGGGCTGCAGTTCGACGGCGCGGCGCAGGTGCACGAGACCAGCGTCGATGTCGCCCTGATCCTTGAGCGTGCTGCCGAGGTTGCTCTGCGCGATGGCGAGGCCGGGCCGGAGAGCGAGCGCGCGCCGGTAGTGGACGATCGCTTCGCCGAACCGGCCCACGTCGCGCAGCGCGCTGGCGAGGTTGGCAAAGGCGGTCGCGTATTCCGGATCGCTCTGCACTGCACGGCTGAAGGCGGCTATGGCATCCGCAGTCCGTCCAGTGCCGATGAGGGCATTGCCGAGATTGTAATGAGCGGTCGCAAAATTCGGCGCGAGCGCGAGCGCCCGTTCGCACGCGGAGACAGCTTCGCCGTGCCTGCCAAGCTCGCTTAGCGCGACCCCCAGATTACTGTGGCACTCGGCGTAGGCCGGTTCGAGTTCGATCGCGCGTCGGTATTCGGCGACGGCGTCGTCGAGCTGGCCCATGGCCTTCAACGCCGCCGCGAGATTGTTGTGTGCGACTGCGAGCGCCGGATCGATCACGAGCGCGCTGCGATACTCCGCGATGCCTTCCTCGGACTGGCCGGCGGCACAAAGGGCGTTGCCGAGGTTGAGGTGGTAAGCCGCAGCGCCGGGACGCAGCGCGATGGCCCGGCGAAGCAACTCGACGGCGGGCGCGAGGTGGCCGGAGTGCGACGCGATCAGCCCGAGCAAGTGCAGCGCGTCGGCGAAATCCGGCTGCGCGGCGAGAATCCGGCGGCACATCGTCTCGGCCTCCGCGACGCGCCCGCACTTGAAATGATCGATCGCGATCTGCTGCGCGAGCTCGGTCGGGATGCCGGCACCGATCATCGGGTGCAGACGTTGAAATAGCGGTTGAGGACGGCGGCGGCGGGCATCGGGCTCCCCCTGTCGTGCCTGCATCGCAACTTTTCCACACCCAGCTTGCCGATCTGCGCGCGAGCCTGTAGCACGCGCACTCACATGTCGAAATTCATCGCCTTCGTCCTGCTCGCCCTGCCGCTGAACCTGCACGCCGCGAGCGTCGCGCAGAAATACGAGCAGGCGCGCCGGATCGCCATGCGCGACGTAAAAGTGCGCGCCGCCTTCGATTCCGCCGAGCGCAAACTGGCCGCGAAGATCGTGCAGGTCGATCCCACGCTCAAAGGCTACGCGCCCGGCAAACCCGCGCCCGTGCTGAAGCCGTCGCCCAAGCCGAAGCTTGTCATCAAACCCACACCCACGCCCAGGCCCGCGGTGAAGCCGTTGGTCAAAGCGAAGCCGGTCGTAAAGCCGACTCCAGCGCCCAAGCCGGTCGTCAAGCCCGCGCCTGCGCCGAAGCCCGCGCCCAAGATCGCGAGCACGAAACACAAGGTCGCACCGGGCGAGACGATCGAGAGCGTCGCGATGCTTTATCGCGTGGGCGTGCCGACGCTGCGGCAGGCCAATCCCAGCGTGCAGGGGCGCCACCTCCAGCCCGGCCAGAAGCTCATCATCCCGAGGAAGAGCACCACGCCCCCTTACAGCCAGGGCATCCCTTATCAGAAGCCGCTGCCGAAGCCGCAGGGCTAGGGAACCGCTGATTTAATCAGCGATTCGCGGCCTGCCGACGCGGCGGGCGCGCTTACTTCCGCCCGAAGCAGCGCACTTTGCCATCCACGCCGGCGACGTAGAGGCGGCCTTGGGCGATGGCCATGCCGTCCCAGACGGGCGGGCTTTCGAGCTTCACTTCGCCGCCGATGTTTCCTTTCTCGGTGTTCACGGCAAGCAGGCTGGCGCCGCTCTCGCCATTGAGCGCGGCGTCCTGGTCGGCGAGTTCCTTTACCACGGCGGGATCTTTTTTTGCCATTCGCTCGAAGGCGTATTCCTCGTCGATCATGTCGGGCGGGCCGCTGATGAAGACGGTGTTTTTTGCCATCGCCATCGCGCGGGCGAAGACGGGGCTGTGCGTGTTCCATTGGCGTTGCCGGCTTTGCGGAACCAGAGCGCCGCGGCGAATTTGCCCTTGCCCGTCTCGACGCCGCTCATCGCGCCGAGGAGTGCGCCGTTCGCGTCATCTTTTGCGGTGCCGTTGTCGAAGCTGCACGCGAGCAGCGCGCCGTTGCCGCGGGCGATGTAGTTCGCGCCGTTGGCGTGCTCGACGATGTCGGAGGATTCGAGTGCGCGCGGCCAGACGGCGAATTGATCGATCATGCCGGTGTAGGGCGCGCCCTTGCCGAAGTCGCTGACGAGCGAGCTGCCGGCGTCGCCGAGGCTGAGGCCGAGCTTGGGAAGCGCGGGGATGAGGGCGTTGGCTTTGGTCTCGGCGGCGAGCTGGCCATCGACGTAGAGGCGCAGTGCTTTTTCCGCGGTGAGGACGCCGACGATGTGGTGCCAGCCCTGGTCGAGCGGGCGCGCGGATTGCGCGGTGGTGGTGACTTTGTCGGCGCGGATGGAGAAGCCGGGGGAGCCACCTTGCAGCGCGAGGGCGTAGCCCATGTTGCCGCCTCCGTGCTGCGCGATGACGCCGTCGGGGCCGTCGGGGAGGATCCACGCCTCGACGGTGAGCGCGGTATTCGCGATGGGGAGCTTCTCGCCGTCGAACTTCACGCTCGGCTCGACCTTCGCGGCTCTCGCGCCGGCCTTTGCTTGCGCGGCGTTCTTCTTTTTGCCGCCGCCATCGGGGACGACCGCGACATCGGGCGCGTCCTTCGACGCGGAGAAGAGCTGGTGCTCCATCGTGGTCGTCCATTTGTAATACTGCGGCATGCGCGAGTAGCCAAAAACGTTCTTGTCGTCATGGACGAGGATGCGGCCCTCGGGCGTGTATTTGCCGGCCTGGAAGTAGCCGCTGTGGCCGCCGGCGAAGTTCTTGCCATAGACCCAGTAGCTGCGGTGAAACCAACTGTCGTCGAGGAAGCCCATGGGTGCGAAGAGGTGCCGGCCTTCGCCTTTCTGCTCGCCGCCTTGCTCGCCGGCGTTCGCGCTGATGGGGCCGATCTCGATGCGTTTGCCGTCGGCGAGGATTTTCTGCGAGCGCAGATACATGACCTTGCCGTCGCTCGAGAGGATGTCGTTGAGGCCGACGGGCATTTGCAGCGTCTTGTGGCGGTCCTGGAAATCCTTGCCGGTTTCCGGGTCGATGTCGTTATAGACCTGCTCGGCGAGTTTCTTTCCCGTCGCCACGTCGAGGCGGAGGAAGCGGAGGCCGCCGTCGAGGAAGCACGAGCGGCCCGCGACGAGGTTCACGGTGTCGTTTTCCACGAGCACGCTGCCGTGCACGGGCCAGATGCTCTCGATCTGCTCGAAGGCAGCGTGTCTGCGCGCGCCCGGCGCGGCCTGAAAGCGCCAGATGAGCGCGCCGTCGGTGGCGCGCAGGCAATAGACCCAGCCGTCCTTGCCGCCGAAGAGCACGCGGCCTTTCGAGATCGTCGGTGGCGAGTCGATGCGGCCGCTGGCGATGAAATGCCAGACTCGCTTGCCAGTCGCGGCGTCGATCGCGTGGAGCGTGTGCACATCGATCTGGGCGACGAAGGCCTTGCCCTCGGCGATGGTCATCGCGCTGAGTTTTCCGCCGAGGTCGAGCTCCCACGCCTTGCCGAGATTGTCGGCGAGCGCCTGGGGAGTGGAGCCGCTGCGGGCGGCGTCGTGGCGGTAGGTCGGCCAGTCATTGGCGTCGGTGGCGTCGGCGATCGGTTGATTCCACGCGGGGCCGTGTTCGATGCGCTGTGCGTCCGGCAGTAGCGCGGGGTGCGGCGAGCCGCCGGGGGAGAGCGCGTTGAGGCCGTCGAGCTTGGCCTCGGGGTAGCAGGCGCAGTTGTGCGGGCCGGCGTAGGTGAGGCCGTTCGCGGGCATCACGCCATAGAGGCAGGCGCCGCGCACCCAGTGGTTGAGATCCCAGCTCTGCTTGTTGATGTCCACGTATTCGATGCCGGTGCGCGAGGGGATGAGGAAGTTCTCGGTGCCCTTGGCGATGTAGCAGCGGTGGTGGAACCAGTAGGTGCCCTCCGGCACGTCGGGCGCGAACTTCTTCTTCGCCTCGCCGGTCTTCGGATCGCGGCCGGTGAACTCGCCGGTCTGGTTGCCCTGCAGCGTGCCCGCATTCCACACGAGTCCGCCGGCGACGAGCAGATCCTCGGGCGAGCGGTAGCCGGATTTCTCGTGCGCGGCGGTCCAGAGTTCCTTGCCGGTGTTTGCATCGATGCCTTTCTGCGAGCCGTCGCCGCCGGCGTAGAGGACCATGTCTCCGTGCAGGACGACGCGCGGGCCGAAGTTGTATTCGAGCAGCGTGCGCTTGGGCGCGGGCCCGGTGGTCCAGCGCTCGGCGCCGGTCTTCGGGTCGAGGCACACGAGCTTGTCGCCATCGTAGAAGACGACGCGCCTGCCATCGGCGCCGAGGGTGATCGGCACGATCTTCGTTTTCTCTTTTTTCCAAAGCAGCGTGCCGGCATTCGCATCCACGGCCACGAGCGTGCGCGGTTTTTTGTCCCACTCGAACTCCTGCGCGATGCGCTGCTGATCCTGCTGGAGCTTCGGCGCGAAATCCTTGAGCGCCCAGTCCTCGGGATTCACGAGCACGTAGAGCACGCCGTCCACGTGGAGGATTTCCTCCGCGCCTTTGGTGTCGGGGTAAGTGCGGAGGGCTTTGCCGGTCGCGCCGTCGAGCGCGCTGATCGGCTCGCCGATGCCGAGCGTGACGAAGATGCGGTCGCCATCGGCGACCAGCCGGCGCGTGAGCTGAGTGGGGCCGGACTTGAGCGGCCACATGTGCTCGCTCCAGTGCGGGATGTCCTTTTTCCAGAGGATCGTGCCGTTGAACCCGTCCCGCGCGATGAGCGCCCAGTGCGACGGCAGCAGGATCGAGATGCGCGAGCCTTCATCCATGATGTAAAACATGCGGCCATTGCTCGAGACCTGCGCGCTCACGCTCGACATGCGGTCGTGGTGCCGCGACCAGCGCGGGCTTCCGACCCACTGCATCCGCGTCGGCGGGCCGACTTCGGTGTCCTTGGAGACGGCGTTGCCCTTCGCGTCGTAGTAATAATGCGTCCAGTCGTCGAGCTTGGGCGACTTGGTCTTCACGGTTTTCTTACCGCCGATGAGTGCGACGCCGTTCGGGACGAGCACGCGGTTGACCTCATCCATCGCGACCGAGCCGAGGCTCTCGGCGACGAGCAGGTTCACGAAGTTGTCGGTGTAGGGCAGGAGCTTGCCGTCGAAGGTGTCCACGCTGACCGGACCGTAAGCGCCCTTCGCGAAAATCGCCTCGCGCGCCGTGGCCACGCGGGCGGCGTCGGAGTCGAGCGCCTGCACCTGGTAGCTGTCATTCGCGCGCAGCGCCGCAATGGCCGCGGGATCGCCCGCGCCGAGCTGGACGACGATGCCGCCTGTGACGCCGGATTTTTCGAGCGGAGTCTCGGCGAACGCGACCGATGCGACGCAGAGGAGGAAGGGGACGAGTGTTTTCATACGGGAGAGGTGCGGAGCTACGGGCTGGGTGGAGGGCGGGCAAACTGCCCGATGGTCTTGGGTCGAAGCGTAGCCGGGGCGCTATCGCTTTGCCAAGGCGCCGCTGCGCTTTATGTAAGCGCGCATGAAAGCATTCGTCATCCGCTGGCTCTGCACCACGCTCGCCGTGGCCGTCGCGGCGTGGATCACCGGGATTCCCTACGACAGCGCCGCATCGCTCTTCGGCGTCGCGTTGCTGCTCGGGCTCGTGAACGCCTTCATCCGCCCGGTGCTGCTGCTGCTGAGCCTGCCGTTCATCGTAGTGACGCTCGGCTTTTTCATCCTCATCGTGAACACGCTCCTGTTCTGGTTCGTGAGCGGGCTCGTGCCGGGGATTTCGGTTAGCGGATTCTGGCAGGCGTTCTTCGCGGCCTTCATCGTGACCGTGGTCAATTGGGCGCTCAGCTCCGTCTTCCGAACCAGTGAAGGCGAGGTGCGCTTCATCACGCACCACGGCACGATCAAGCAGGCGAACGCCCGCATCATCGAGGACAAGCCCGGCGAATGAGCGCGCGGGTGCGGGTGAAAATCTGCGGCATCACGACCGAGGCCGACGCCCGCATCGCGATCGAAGCCGGCGCGGACGCGCTCGGCTTCAACCTGTGGCCCGGCTCGAAGCGGCACATCGCGCTGGACGAAAACGCGGGCTGGATCGCCGCGCTGCCGCCCTTCGTCACCCGCGTCGCCGTGCTCGTGAATGCCCCGCTCGACGAAGCGCGGCGCGTCGCCGCGCACCCGGCCATCGACGCGGTGCAATTCCACGGCGACGAAACGCCGGAATACCTCGCCGAGTTCGCGCAGCTCGGGCGGCGCTTCATCGTGGCGCTGCGGCTCAAGGACCCGGCGGGTTTTTCCCGCAAACACTCGCTGCCGACCCGCCACGTGCTGCTCGATGCACCCGTCGCCGGCGCCTACGGCGGCACCGGGCAGGCTCTCGACCTCTCACTCGCGCGAGTCTTTATCGCGCAGAACGCGGACTCGCAGGTGATCCTCGCCGGCGGGCTGACTCCCGCCAATGTGCACGCGGCCATCGTCGCGACGCGGCCCTTCGGGGTGGATGTGGCCAGCGGCGTCGAGAGCGCGCCGGGCCGCAAGGATGCGGAAAAGGTGCGCGCCTTCATCTCCGAAGCGCTGAGCTAGCCGCTGGAGTCGCGGTTATTACATTCTGCGATAGCGGGATTCTTGCATTCGCGACAATCTTCGCGGTTTTGGAGCAAACGACCCGCGTGGCAGGGGCCGTGCTTTCGATGGTGGCTCGCAACTTCGAAACAAGCCCAACCATGAAGGAAAACCTGCCCTCCGCAATTCTCGCACTCACGTCGCTCACAATGGCCGCCATGGCCCAGGTGCGACCACCTGCACCCATCGATCCACCGGTGATTCCACCCGTGGCTCCAGCACCAGCGGCGCAACCGCCGGCCATCACACCGGCCGCGCCTCTCCCGCCGGTGCCC
Source organism: Chthoniobacteraceae bacterium (assembly GCA_040081625.1). Classification (GTDB taxonomy): domain Bacteria; phylum Verrucomicrobiota; class Verrucomicrobiia; order Chthoniobacterales; family Chthoniobacteraceae; genus VFJQ01. The sequence continues at coordinate 67,086 of JBEBGD010000010.1, read as the reverse complement.
GCGCCGATCGAGCCGCCCATCAATCTTCCCATCACGCCCGCACCCGGCGCGCCGACGGTCCTGCCCGGCGCGGACACACTGCCGCCGTCGGCTTCACGCATGAACGAGTTTCAAGGCGATCCGATCGACCTCGTCCTTCGCACCCTCGCCAAGCAGGCGAAGATCAACCTCGTCATTTCCGACAAAGTCGCCGCGGCAGGTGGCGCGGTGACGATGCGACTCGAAGACAAGAGCGCCCAGGAAGCCATCGATATCATCGTGCAGTCCAAGGGGCTCATCATGGATGACGTCAATGGAGTCTTCTTCGTGAAGACGCAGGAGGAAAAGCAGGCCGAGCCGACGGTCAGCGGCAACTTCACCCTCAGCTACGCGCAGGCGAAGGACATCGCCCCGCTACTCCAGAGTCAATACTCCATGGCCTCGGTGCCGCAGGTCGATCTGCGCACCAACACGATCTTCTACCGGGTCGGCAAGTCCGTGCTCGAGAGCGTGCAGCAGTTCCTCGACACGATCGACAAGCCCACGCAGCAGGTGATGATCGAAGCGCGCCTGGTCGAAGTGACCGCCAATCCCAAGCAGAGCTACGGCATCAACTGGGGCGGCGTCGTGGGTGGTTCCACGGCGGCGCAGACGTTCCGCTTCGGTGGCGGCACCAACACCAACAACGTCGTGCCGAACATCAATACCGATGGCGTCGGGGCCGCCGCCGGAGCCAACTCGCTCGTGGCGCCCTTGAACAACGTCGGCTTCAATCCAACGACTGGGACACTTCAGGCCAACGACTTCTTCCTCAAGGCAAAGGATAGCTTCCTCGACGCTGCCGCCGGTCAGGTGGCGATCCTCAGCGCCCCGCAACTCAGCGCGACACTGCGCCTGCTCAACGAAGACAAGGACGCGGAATTCATCGCCAACCCGCGGGTCGTGACTGCCAACAACCAAAAGGCCGAGATCAAGATCACGCGCCTCCAGCCCGTGCCGCAGCTCAACTTCAACGAGCAGACCGCGCAGGCCGTCTTCAGCGGATTCCAGGACAAGGAGTTCGGCAACACGCTCATCGTCACGCCGATCATCAACAAGGACGAGTTCATCAGCATGAACGTGAAGCCCGAGATCTCCAACAAGGTCGGCGACGCCACCTTCACCTTCGGCGGCGCGGTCGTGACCAGCCCGGTCATCGACAAGCGCGTGCTCGATAGCAATGTGCTCATCAAGAGCGGCGACACGCTGGCGATCGGTGGCCTGCTCCAGGACGAGCAGACCAAGGGCTCGACCAAGGTGCCCCTGCTCGGCGACATCCCGTTCATTGGCTATCTCTTCCAGGAAAAGATCAACGAGCGCACGAAGCGGAACCTACTCGTCTTCGTGACGCCCACCGTGATCAAGCAAGGCTATGGCACCGGCCTCGAGAGCCAGGTCAGCGGCCTCGCGCACAGCGGCGGCGAATATGCCGACCCGAACGGCTGGCGGAATAACGCCAAGGGCGCCGTCCGCGTCGTCCCGACCTCGCATCGCCCGCTTGCGGCAGACTATCCGAAGCCCGGCGTGCCGAAAGCGCCGAAGAAAAAGTAAGCGCTCCGCGGCGGCTCCTGCCACCGGACAGTTTCTACGAAAAGATCGCCGGCTCCGCCTCGGGGCCGGCGATTCTTTTTCGCCGCGACGCCGGCCCGTGCGCGTTGTCCCTTTCACCATGCTTCGATCCGCTTTTCTCCTCGGCCTCGCCACCACCGCCGCTCTCGCTATCGATATCCACGTGTCGCCCGGCGGCCCGATCGCTTCGCTCGCCGCGGCGCGCGACGCGGTTCGGAAGGCTCGCCTCGCCAGTCCCGGCGAGGCGCGCGTCATCGTCGCCGCCGGCACCTATGCCCTCACGGAGGCTGTTGTTTTCGAGCCGCAGGATAGCGGTGTGAGCTATGAGGCGGCGCCTGGAGCGCGACCGATCTTCACGGGCGGGCGAAAGATCACCGGCTGGAACGCGGAGAGCGGCGTGTGGAAAGTCAAAGTCGATCCGTCGTGGCGGTTCGATGCGCTTTGGATCAATGGCCGGCGTGCCACGCGCGCGCGCTCGCCGGATTCCGGCTTCATCCAGGCCACCGGGCAGCCCCTTCAGCCGCTGCCGGGTGTGGAACCCACAGGCGAGCCAGCGCTCACACTTCTCCAGGTAGAGCCCGAAGCCACGCAGGCGCTCGAGGCGCTTTCGCCTGCGGAGCTTCGCGAGGTCAACGTGATCGTCCATTTCTCGTGGGACGTGCAACGCTACCGACTCGCAACCGTCCGCGCGGCCGACGGCACGCTTCAGTTCACGGCGGGTTCGCATCGGGCATTCTTCAGCCTCGAGCCCTATCACAATGTCGTGATCGAAAACTTCCGCGCCGCGCTCAACGCGCCGGGCGAGTGGTTCCTCGCGCTCGACGGCACGCTCTCCTACTTCCCCCGACCGGGCGAGAAGCTCGAGACGATCGACGCTTGGGCGCCCGTCGCTACATAGTGGCTCGCGTTCAAGGGCAGCGCCGAGAAGGACGCCCCGGTTGAGAAGCTGCGCTTCCGCGGACTGACATTCTCGCATCAGGCGTGGGCGTTGCCGCCCGAAGGCGCCGGGTTCGGGCAGGCGGAAGTCGCCCTCGGCGCTGCGATCGAGGCCGATGGCGCGCGCGACATCCTCTTCGAGGATTGCGAACTGTCGCATACGATGACCAGCGCCGCGTGGTTCCGGCACGGCTGCCGCGAGATCACGATGAAGCATTGCCACATTCACGACCTTGGCGCGGGCGGCGTAAAGATCGGTGAAACGTCCGCGCCAAAGGATGCGCGCGGCCTCACCAGCCACGTCACGCTCGACAACTGCATCATCCACGGCGGCGGACGTTATTTTCCCGGCGCGATCGGTGTGTGGATCGGCCAGAACCCGGATAACACGATCCGCCACTGCGACATCGCGGACTTCAATTATACACTCATCAGCATCGGCTGGGTCTGGGGTTACAAGCCGACGCCCTGCGCCCGCAACGTCGTCGAGAACTGCCACCTGCATCACTATGGCTGGGGTGTGATGAGCGACATGGGCGCGGTCTATACGCTCGGGCTTCAACCGGGCACCGTCATCCGGGGCTGTCACATCCACGACGCGGCGTGCGCGAGCTATGGCGGCTGGGGACTCTACAATGACGAAGGCTCCACCGGCATCGTGTGGGAGGACAACCTCGTCTATCGCACGCAGAGCGGCGGCTATCACCAGCACTACGGCCGAGGCAACATCGTCCGGAACAATATCTTCGCCTTTAATCAGGAGTTCCAGGTCCGCTGGTCGAAGCCCGAGGAGTTCCTCGGAGTCGCCTTTGAGAATAACATCGTGCTTTTCAACGAAGGGCGCCTCTTCGGACACGTGGATGACAATTGGTTCAGCGGTCGCGCGTGGGTGAATCGAAACGTCTATTGGCAGGTCGGAGGCAACCCGTTCGACCTCGCCGGGAAATCCTGGGCGGACTGGCAGCTTTTCGGGCACGATCCCGAGTCGCTCATCGCCGACCCGCTTTTCGTCGCTCCGGAAAAGGGCGACTGGACGCTGCGGGCGGAATCGCCGGCGCTCAGGCTCGGCTTCAAGCCGTTCGACTGGCGCAAGGCCGGTGTGACGGGCGATGACGCATGGCGCAAGCTGGCTGCGGTGGAGTATCCGCCGGTGGTTTTCTCCGCAAAGCCCAAGCCGCGGCCGCTCAGACTACACGACGACTTCGAGACGACACCGCTCGACGCGAAGCCCGGGCACGGCGCGCGGCTGAGCAATCAACTCGGTCCCGTGCTCGCAGTCGTAAATGGTGGAAGCAAAGGCGAGCGGGCGCTTGAACTGCGGGACGGGCCGGACGTGTCGCCGCAGTTCGAGCCGCACTTCTACTACGTCCCGCACCACGACGCCGGGACCACACGCGTGAGCTTCGATGTGCGCCTCGAATCCGGCTACCAGCTCAACTACGAATGGCGCGACGACGCGCAGCCTTATCGCACTGGGCCGCAGCTCATCTTCGAGAGCGGCGCGGCGAAGGCGAATGGCCGCAAGCTGATCGATCTACCCTCCGAGGGCTGGCTCCACGTCGAGGTCGAAGCCCGTCTCGGCGAACCGGGCGACGCGACCTGGTCCTGCACGCTGACCGCGCCCGGCCAGCAGCCGCAGCGATTTGATGCGCTGAAATTCGTGGATCCGGCGATGGCGAAGCTCGACTGGCTGGGCTGGTCCTCGAACGGCAAAGCAAAGGCCCGGGCCTGGATCGATGAGATCGAGATCGAGAACCGGCGGTAGCCCGCCGCGAGCGCGAGCTTGAATGCCGGGGAAACGGTGTTACCGCGATGGCTCGCCGGTCGGCGCGGCGGCGCCGCGATCATTCACCCGCCGCTTTTCCTCCACGAACCGAACTGATACATGGCCACCAGGATTCTCGTAATCGAAGACGAAGCCATCACTGCGCTTGATCTTAAACGCGAGCTGATCGCGCTCGGATTCGACGTCGTCGGTGTCGAGGACAACGCGCACGACGCTGTGCGCGCCGCCGAAACGCTGCGACCCGATCTCGTCCTGATGGACATCCAACTCGCTGGCGGGACCGATGGCATCACCGCGGCAAGCGTCATCCGGGGCAATGGAAACATCCCGGTCGTTTTCATCACCGCGCACTCGGACCGCGCGACACTCAGCCGCGCATTGGCCGCGTCGCCCTTCGGCTACGTGCTCAAGCCATTCCAGGTCCGCGAACTGGAGGTCGGCATCGAGCTCGCGCTCTACAAGCACGCGAAAGAGATCGAAGTGCGCGCGCTCGTGCAAGACCTTGAGACCGCGCTGGCAAATGTCAGGCAGCTCACGGGTTTGGTGGCGATCTGCTCCGCGTGCAAAAAGATTCGGGGAGCCGACGGCTGCTGGCAGCCCCTCGAGTCGTTCTTGAGCGAGCACACCGGGGCGAAATTCAGCCACGGGCTCTGCCCGGACTGCGGTGGCAATACCCCGCCCTGAGGGGAGCAGCTCAAGGCGCCGGCGCTTCATCCACCACGACGTGATTGGAGATCGACGTTCTGCTCTGCGGCAGCTTTCGCGCGGAGAAGCCCCGCATCGGCGTGAGCCCGGTCCACGTGAAGCGGTAGGAACCGGCGCGATCCGCCGCGCTTTGGAAGATAGGGAAGAGGTGCCGGTCCGCGCCGGTGAACGCGTCGATCTCTTGCGTGGTGCGGACCGCGACGCCGGGGCCTCGTCCCGCGATGCGGAAATCGACGCGCATGCTCGTGACGCCCGGCGGCAGGCCGAGCAGGTCGTAGGTGATGTCGATGGTCGAGATCTGGCCCGCGGCGATCGGTGTCTCCGGCTGCACCGTCTTGAAATGGAGATACGGGCTGAGAAGTTTCGCCTTGATCGGGGTCGGCGGCACGGTCTCGTCGCGCACGGTCGTGTCGGTGAAGATGACGAGCGTCTCCACAGAGCTGTTGAAGCCGTTGATCACCGTGTGGTCGGCCGGCTTGATCGTCCGGATCGGCGAGGTGCGCTGCGGTCGCTTGATCACGAGCAGCTCCGGCGCGCCCGTGGCGCCGTCCTCGACCATGGCGATCGCATAGGTGTTCGGGATGCGAACATCCGGCGTGAATCGCGCGAACGCCGCGCCCGTGGGCGTGAGCGTGAGGTCGAAGTCCTGGCCGAGTTCGCTGAGCGCGGGCAACTCCGCAATCGGCGGCAGCACCAGGTTCGCGCGTCCGCCGGCGATCGGTGTGAAGCGGATGTCGCGCCTGTAAAGTTGCAGGAGAAACTGGCGATACAGCCCGCTGAACGTCCTCCCATCGCCGCCGAGCGCGGTTTGCAGAGCGGCCATCGCGTCATTGGTGCCCTCGGTGGCGGCGAGCCAGCGGTCCACGATGCGCATCCCCTTTTTCGATACGAGGAAATGCACGAAGGCCGAGAGCGAACGCTCGTGCGCCTCACCCGGCGTAGCGGCCCAGAGCGGCAGCCCGGGATTCAGCGACACGGAATCGCCAGCCGCATAATAGCCCGCGAGCTGCCCCGAGATCCCGGTGAACGCAGCCTCCGCCCACGCCGCCTGCGCTTCCCGAAACCACGGGCTGACGTGCGCGTTGTAGGAGTTTTGCACCGCGTGCATGCACTCGTGCATGCAGACGACGCGGATGAATTCCTCGAGCGTCAACCCGCTCGCCGCCGCACGCGCGACGAGGTCCGAGGTGATGTTGATGTAGGACGCCGCGAGGCGTGCATCGCCGACGATCGCCATCGCGTCGGTCCGCCCGTTTGCGCTGCCGAGGTCCTTGATGTCCACGTTGAGCTTGCCGTTATTGGACGCCGGGATGGCCGGGCGATAGCGGCGGAAGAGAAAATGAAGCGCGCCATCCATCTCCCGCGCGACTGCGTCCGCGATGGCCCGGGTCGTCTGGTTCGGCCCCGCGGTCGTGGTGAAATGGACGGTGACGCTCGGCGTGGACGACGTCTCCGTGAGCGTCCGATCGCCTACGCCCAGCGCGCGCGCGGCCAGCGCGAGCATGGCGAGCAGTGGGAAAAGGGACATTCGTTTCATAAGCCGTGACGCCCGCACGCTACCGACGAACCCGGAACGCACAACGCCTACAGCCACCGCCGCAGCGTCCCGGCAAAACGGTGATAGATGAAACTGAGCGCCAGCAGCACGACACCAAGCACGAGAAAGCTGACGATCCGATAGAGCGTGTCGAAGCGCCACACATCCACGACGAAGAGCCGCCCGATCGCCAGCGCGAGGAAGGCAAAGCCGCCGAGACGGTGGATGCGTTCGCGCAAACCGAGGCCCGCCGCGAAGACGACCAGCGCGAGCACCGCCCACGCTGCGGTCAGATGCCCGGGATAGCCGTGGCTGATCGTCCAGCGCGTGACCCAGAGCCACGCGCTCGCGAGCACCATCACCATCAGCGCCTGGTGCGCCTCACGCCAAAGGCCGGCGCTCCCCGCGCGACGTTCGCCCCACCGGACGCTCGCGGGCACGGCGATCAGCGCCGCGAGATCCAGCCACGCGGCGTCCTGCCCGAAGTGCATCCAGAACATCACCATCGCCGCCGCGCCATGGAGCGCGCCAGTGACGATGCGGCTCCGCGCAGGCCACAGCGAACCAGCGACGATGTGCGCGGCGCCGAGCGCGCCGAAATACACCACGCGCCACTCCGCCGGCACGTATTCGAACGACCACCCGGCGAACATCACCGCGCCCGCGACCTGATATCCGATCGCGATCTCGGCGAATCTCCAGTCTTCCTGCAACGCAGGCCAGCGCCTGCCGGCGACGCGCGCGAGCAGCTCGCGCGTGCCCATCATCGCAAGCACGGGCGCGAGCGCCGCGAGCCAGTGCGGATGGCCGTTGCCGAGTCCATCGAGGAAAGCCAGCGCCGCGCAGGCCGTGAACCCCTGCCCCATGAGTGCAACCGGCCATGCGCGCGTCGCGAGGCCGTAGATCAACGTCCCGATCGCCGCCGCACTCGTCGCGGCGAGCCACGCATCGCCGTGAGCAAATGCCCGTAGCCAGAACGCTCCCGCAACGGTCGCCGCGCCGGCGAAGGCGCACTGCACGCTCACGCAAAGCGCGGCGTTCCGCCGTGAAAGTTGCCACCGGTGCATCAGCACGAGGGCAGTCGCGATCGCCGGGAGCGGCGTCCACCACGGCGAGGGCGCCCCGTTCACACCTTGGCCGATCGCGAGCAAGGTGCCCCACAAAGCAAAGCCCTGTGCCGGCCACGCGATCTCGTGCATCCTCCCCCGCGCCGCGAGCAGGCCCGTCAGCGCAGCGAGAGCAAATGCCGCCGGCAGCCACGGCGCGGCGACGACGTGCGAGATCACCTCACCCGTGAGCAACAGCCCGAGCACGGCGAATCCAAACGCGTGCGGAGTGAACTCGCGCGCGGGCCATTCGCCACGCGCAAATTTCACCCACCACGCATTCGCGAGCAGAAGCGCCGCGACGGTGCCACCGAGCGCGAGCGGCGATGCGGCCCCGGCATCGATCGTATCCAGCGTGATCCCGAACGCGCCGATCGCGCACAATCCCGCCGCGAGTTGATAGAGCCAGCCGTGGCGCCAGCGCGCGCACGCGAGCAGCGCGCCGCTTTCCACCGCCAGCACGACGGCGAACTGCGGTCCGGTGAGTTTGGCTGCGAAGCCAGCGGTCACGAGCGCGAGACCTTGCGCGAGATACGCGCCATCCATCGATGGCTCATCGCCGTGCTGGCGGGCGGCGAGCGCAGCCAGGCCGAGCAACACCACGCCGTAGCCGAGCGCGAACATCCAGAACTCCGCGGGATGCCGCACCGCGAAGAAATGCGCAGCGAACCCAAAGAAGACGCCATTGTTGAGCGTGAGAAAGCCCGCGCGGAGCACGCCCGGTGAGGCGAGGAAGACGGCGACGGTGAAGAGCGTCCAGTAGCTCGCGAGAAATCCCAGTCCGAACTCCGCGGCGCTTCCCTGCTGGAACTGCCAGAAACCGTAGCTGCCGTAGGTCGCCACGAGGCTGGCGAGCGAGAGCTTCGTCCACTGGCGGCGGACGAGGAAAAAGACGGCAACGCCCGTGAGCAGGAGGTTCGAGAAAAGCGTGAAGCTGCCGATCGGATTGATCGCCGACGTGTAGTAGCTCAGCAGCACCGCCATGAGCGCGGTCGGTTCCGAGCGGCGCCGCTCGGCGAACCACATGATGCCGCCGGCAAGCGCAAGCAGCAGCGTTCCTCCGATTAGTGCGCTGTCGATCACGCGCAGGCGCTCGACGAAGTGGGCCGCGTAGGTCGTGTAGTAGATCGTCGCCGCGCCGCCCGCGAGCAGCACGCGACCGTAGTTGCGCAGGCTCTCGCTCTTGCGTTCGAGCCACGCACCGAGACCCGCGAGCGCAGCACCGGCAACAGTGAGCAGCACGAGTTTTCCACAAGGCCCGAGCAACGCGATGAAGCGCTGGTAGGCGTAGTTCCCGAGGAAGACGAGGCCGGTCAGCAGGATCACGATGCCGACGCGTGCCATCCAGAATGTGCCGACGCGAAGCTCAAACGACTCGCCCGCCGGGGGCAGCGGAGGCGGGGTCGAAGTTTCCGTCGGAACATCCGCGGGACTTTCGCAGCGGACGTCGGACGGAGCTTGCACCGGATCCCTCGACTCCGCGTCCGGTTGCTGCGGGACGCTGGGCTGGGGATCGGCCAAGGGCGGTGGCGTCGCGAGCCTTCGCACGAGCAGGTCGATGCGCTGGTCGAGATTCTCGACGCGGCGATGCACGGCGTCCTGGTCGTGGCGAATGGCGTCGAGTTCAAAGCGGTCTGCGGAGTTCATGCGCGCAGACTGCCATCGCAGCCGCGTCCGGCGTTAATTGATATTTCGACTTTCAGGATTGATTTCATCAATGCTCCCCTTTCAGTCTCCGCCCGTGCTGAACATTCATCACCTCGAGCTCTTCTACTACGTCGCGCGCGCCGGCGGAATCACGGCCGCGCTGCGGCTCATCCCCTACGGCATCCAGCAGCCCGCGGTGAGCGTGCAACTCGCGCGTCTGGAGGAATCGCTGGGCACGCGGCTCTTTCATCGGCGGCCCTTTTCGCTCACGCCCGCGGGGAATGATGTCTTCGAGCACGTGGCGCCGTTCTTCGGGAATCTCCCGCAACTCACCGGCCGCCTCCGGCAGGAATCGGTGCAGCACCTGCGCCTCGCCGCGAGCGCAAGCGTGCTGCGCGAGCACCTGCCCGCACTGCTCAAGACGCTCGAGCGGCAGACGCCCGGCCTCCGCGTGACCTTGCGCGAGGCGACCCAGCACGCAGCGGAGCGCATGCTGCGCGAACACGAGATCGATCTCGCCGTGGTGCTCATCGAGACTAAGCCGGGGGTCGGGGTCCGCAGCGAACCGCTGCTCAAAGTGCCGATGGTCCTGCTCGTCGAGAACAGTGCGCCTTTCCGCACCGCCGCCGATGTGCTCCGCGCCTTGAAGCGCGAACCACCGCCCCTGATCGCGCTGCCCAAGCGCGAGCATCTCACGCAAGTCTTCCAAAAGGAACTCGTCCGCCGCGAACTCGCGTGGCCGACGCGACTGGAGACGAGCAGCCTCGAGTTGATCGAAGCCTACGTCGGCCACGGTTTCGGCGTGGGTCTCTCGCTCGACATCCCCGGCCGCACGGCAGCTCCGGACGTGCGCGAACTCGCGCTGCGCGGCTTTCCTCAATTCGTGTTTGGCGCACTTTGGAGCGGCCGCCTGCCGGCGCCGGCGGCCGCCTTTCTCGATCTCGCCCGGGAGCGGGCGCGCGAACTCGCGAAGGATTGACCGGTTTTTCTCCCAACCGCCCATTGCCCCATCCGCTGGCCACTGCTAAAGCCCGCGAGCTTTTCCCAAAATGCCGCGCGACACCTCCATCCACAGAATCCTAGTCATCGGCTCCGGCCCGATCGTCATCGGCCAGGGGTGCGAGTTCGATTACTCGGGCGTGCAGGCTTGCAAGGCGCTCAAGGAGGAAGGCTTCACGGTCATCCTCGTGAACTCGAATCCGGCGACGATCATGACGGACCCGGAGTTTGCGCACCGGACCTACATCGAGCCGATCACGCCTGAGGTGGTGGAGAAAATCATCGCCGCCGAGCGACCCGACGCGCTGCTGCCGACGCTCGGCGGGCAGACGGCGCTGAACTGCTCGATGAAGCTGCACGAACTCGGCGTGCTCGAGAAATACGGCGTGCGGATGATCGGCGCGAAGCCGGAGGCGATTCACAAAGGCGAGGATCGGCTCGCCTTCAAAAACGCGATGCTCAAGATCGGGCTCGACATGCCGAAGTCGGGCGTGGCGCACACGATGGAAGAGGCGCGCGCGGTCGCGGCGGGGATCGGCACGATGCCGCTCATCATCCGGCCCGCATTCACGCTCGGCGGCAGCGGCGGCGGCATCGCGTATAACAAGGAGGAATTTGAAACCATCGTGACTCGCGGGCTCGACATGTCGCCGGTGAGCGAGGTGCTCATCGAGGAGTCGCTGCTCGGGTGGAAGGAGTTCGAGATGGAGGTCATGCGCGACCACGCGGACAACTGCGTGATCATTTGCTCGATCGAAAACGTGGACCCGATGGGCGTCCACACGGGCGATTCGATCACCGTGGCGCCGATCCTGACGCTGACGGATCGCGAGTTCCAGGTCATGCGCGATGCGAGCTTTGCGATCATCCGCGAGATCGGCGTGGAGACAGGCGGGTCGAACATTCAGTTCGCGGTGCATCCCGACACCGGCCGGATGATCGTCATCGAGATGAACCCGCGCGTCTCGCGTTCCTCGGCGCTGGCGAGCAAGGCCACGGGTTTCCCCATCGCGAAGATCGCCGCGAAACTGGCCGTGGGCTACACGCTCGACGAAGTGCGCAACGACATCACGCGCGAGACGCCGGCGAGCTTCGAGCCGACGATTGATTACGTCGTGGTGAAATGCCCGCGTTTCACGTTCGAGAAATTCCCGCAGGCCGACGCGGTGCTGACCACGCAAATGAAGAGCGTGGGCGAGGCGATGGCGATCGGCCGGACGTTCAAGGAGGCGCTGCAAAAGGCGCTGCGCTCGCTGGAGATCAAACGCTTCGGGCTCATCGGCGACGGGAAGGACGCGGTCGTCGATGACGATGTGCTGCGCACGAAGCTGACAGTGCCGAATGCGGAGCGGATCTTTTTCCTCGGGCTCGCGTTCCAGCGCGGGTGGACGGTGGAGGAGATTTTCGAGCTGACGAAGATCGATCCTTGGTTCCTCGAGAATATCCGCGAGATCGTGCTCGAGCTTCCGAAAGTTGGTGAATCGCTCCGGCGCTCGAAGAAGCTCGGCTTCTCCGACGTGCAGCTCGCGATCGCAGCGGGCGTCACGCCGCAGGACATCCGCGCGAGGCGTAAAGCCGAAGGCATCATCCCCACTTACCGCCTCGTGGACACCTGTGCCGCCGAGTTCGAGGCCTACACGCCGTATTACTACTCCACCTACGGCGATGAAAATGAGCGGCGCGAGTCGGGGAAACGGAAGGTCATCATCCTCGGCGGCGGGCCGAACCGGATCGGGCAGGGCATCGAGTTCGACTACTGCTGCGTCCACGCCGCGTTCGCGCTGCGCGAGGAGGGCTTCGAGACCATCATGGTCAACTCGAACCCCGAGACCGTCTCGACCGACTACGACACGAGCGACAAACTCTACTTCGAGCCGCTCACGCTCGAGGACGTGCTCAACATCTGCGAGCAGGAGAGCGAGAACCTATTCGGCGTCATCGTGCAATTTGGCGGACAGACGCCGCTGAATCTCGCCGCCGGTCTCGCGGTGGCGGGCGTGCCGATCATCGGGACCTCGCCGCGCTCGATCGAGATCGCGGAGGATCGCAAACTTTTCGGCGCGATGCTCGACAAACTCGGCATCCGGCAGACGAGCGGCGGCACGGCGCTCACCGAGGACGAGGCCGCTGCGGTCGCGCAAAGAGTCGGCTACCCGGTTCTCGTGCGCCCGAGCTTCGTGCTCGGCGGACGCGGGATGATGCTCGTTCACAACGAGACGGACCTCCGTCGCTACGTGCGCGAAGCCATCGAAGGCAGCGTGGGCGCGCAGCATCCGATCCTCGTCGATCACTTCCTCGAGGACGCGACCGAGGTGGATGTCGATTGCATCAGCGACGGCGAGACGGTCGTGATCGGCGCGATCATGGAGCACATCGAGGAAGCCGGCATCCACAGCGGCGACAGCTCGTGCGTGATCCCGCCCTTCTCGCTCAGCGACGCGGTGAAGGCGGAGATCTCGCGCTCGACGAAGGCGATGGCGATGGAGCTGAACGTGCGCGGGCTGATGAACGTGCAGTTCGCGGTGCAAAACGAGACGGTCTATGTGCTCGAGGTGAATCCGCGTGCGTCGCGCACGGCGCCGTTTGTGAGCAAGGCGATCGGCGTGCCGCTGCCGAAACTCGCGGCGAAAATCATGGCCGGGAAGACGCTGAAGGAGCTCGGCTTCACGCAGGAAGTCGTGCCAGCCCATTACTGCGTGAAGGAAGCGGTGTTCCCGTTCGTGAAGTTCCCCGGCACGGACATCGTCCTCGGCCCGGAGATGAAATCGACCGGCGAAGTCATGGGCATCGACGCGGACTTCGGGATCGCTTTCGCGAAAGCGCAGATGGCCGCGCAACCGCCGCTGCCGCTGAGCGGGAATGTTTTCATCTCGGTCGGCGACTCGCACAAGCCGCGCGTCGCGGAGATCGCCCGCGAACTTTCGGCTCTCGGCTTCAAGCTCTACGCGACAAGTGGCACCGCCGACGTGCTCAAGGCCGCCGGCGTGAAGGCGGAGAAACTTTTCAAGCTCACCGAGGGCCGGCCCAACGCGCTCGACATGCTCAAGAACGGCGAGCTTGCGCTGATCATCAACACGCCCAGCGGCAAAACCGCGCGCGAGGATGAGATCAAGATCCGCAGCACGGCGAGCAGTTCGCGTGTGCCGGTGATGACGACGCTGCGCGCCGCGCGCGCGAGCGTGCATGGCATCCGCGCGCTAAAGGCCGGCGGCTACAGCGTGAAGCCGCTGCAGGAGTGGCACGCCTGAGCGTCAGTGCTCGATGCGCGGCGGCGCTGCCGGACCCTGGCTGCGGGCGACTTCGCGCACGCCGTTGAGATCGTAGAGGAGCACCTGGTATTTGCCGCCCCACAGGCCCGAGCCATCGACAGCGCCCTGAAGCATCTTCGCGGTCATGACGTAGCGATGCCCGGCCACGGCGTTGAAACGCAAGCTCACCGGGTAGCTGCGCACGACGCTCGGCGGACGATAGATGACTTCGACAGTGTGCGACCCGGGCAGCAGCTCGAGGTCGGCGCGTCTGCTAATCCGCCGGCCATCGACTGACAGGATGCGAATCTGCCGCTGCGCTTCATCCTGCGGCAACACCGCGACTTGCCCCGCCGACCGGCGCGGGCCGGAATAAACGGGGATGCTGCTGGCGCAGCCGCCGAGCAGAGTGGCGATGAAAAGGACGGGGAGGAATAAGGTGCGAGGACTCATGGGTTTCCGGCCCTATTGGGGGCGACAATGCCGCGGCGGTCGAGGAAAACTTTACGACAGCCAGGACTCGACGCGCTCGCGCTCCTTTGCCGGGCCGACGAGCGCGAGGCCGAGGCGCCCGGGGTTCAGGCAGTGGCAGGCGCAGCGCTGCACGTCCTCGGGTTGCACCGCGTTGATACGCGCTTCGATCTCCGCGGGATCCTGGATCGCGCCGTAGCCGACCATCGATTCGCCGATCCACATCATCTGGCTCGTCGTCGATTCGAGCGACATGAGCATCTGGCCGACGGAGTAATCCTTCGCTTTCTTCAGCTCGCCACGGGTCGGCGCGCGCTGGCAGACGCGCTTGATTTCTCCCATGATCATCTTGACCGAGCGCTCGAGCTTCCCGTGGTCGAGTCCGGCGTAGATGCTGATGGCGCCGGCGTCTTCGAGCGTCACCGTGCTCGAGTGGATCGAGTAGCAGTAGCCGTGGCGCTCGCGCAGTTTCTGGAAAAGGCGCGAGCTCATGTTTTCGCCGAGGATGACGCTGAGCAGCTTGAGCGCGTAGCGGCGTTCGTCGCGCCGGCCAAAGGCGTGGAAGCCGAGCGCGAGGTGCGTCTGCTCGGTGTCGTGCGTGTGCAGGTTCAGGTGCACCGGCCCGACCGTGCGCGGCGCGCGGGAGTAACGCGGCGTGCGGCCCGCGGGCAGCTTCGCCAGCAGCGGGCCGAGGATGCCGACGACTTGCTCGTGGTCGCAGCAGCCGGCGACGGCAGCGATCGTGGTGCGGCCGCAGTAGTGCTTGCGCTGAAAGTCCATCAGCTCCGTGCGCGTGAAGCGCTCGACGTTCTCGACGCTGCCGGTCAGCGGCCGGCCGAGCGCATGGCCGGGCCACATGCTCTCGCTGAGCAGCTCCTGCGCATGCTGCGCGGGCTGGTCGCGATACATGAGGATCTCCTCGCGGATCACGTCGCGCTCGCGCTCGATCTCCGCCTTCGGGAAGGCGCTGTCCACATACACGTCGCTGAGCACTTCACAGAGCCGGCGCAGATGGTGCGCGGCGCCCTTGGCGTAGTAGCACGTGTGGTCCTCGGTGGTGAAGGCGTTGATGTAGCCGCCGATGCCCTCGACGTGCTCGGTGATCTGCCGCGCGTTGCGGTGCGCGGTGCCCTTGAAAAGCAGGTGCTCGATGAAGTGCGCGATGCCGCTCTGCTGCGCGGTCTCGTGCCGACCGCCGACCGCGGCCCACAGCCCGATCGCGACGGTCTTCATGTGTGGCATCGCGGAGGTCACGATGCGGACGCCATTCGGGAGGCGGGTGGTGCGGAAGCCGTTTTGCATCACGCGGGCAGGAGTTTTTTTGCACCGGCCTTGCGGGCGCGCAGGGCGAGGACGTGCTCGGCCAGTTCGATGTCGTGCGCGAAGGTGATCTTGAAGTTCCAGTCCTCATTCTTGAGCAGCCAGATTTTCTTGCCGAGCTTCTGCACCGCGCTGACTTCGTCGGTCACCATCTCGTTGCGAGCCATGAGCGCGGCGTAGGCCTGGAGGATGAGGCCGCTGGCGAAAATCTGCGGCGTCTGCATCGCCCACAGCCCCGTGCGCTCGACGCTCTCCTCCACCATCTGGTCCACGCTCGCGCGCTTGATCGTGTCGGGGATCTGCGACGCGCAACACGCGGCGCCGTGCTCACGCGCGGCGGCGAGACATTCGCGGATGAGCGTCGGCGTGGTCAGCGGTCGCGCGCCATCGTGGATGGCCACGTATTCGCTGCCGGCGCTCTCGACTGCCTGCAAGCCGCGCCAGACCGAGATGTGCCGCTCCCCGCCGCCCGGCACGACCGTCTTGACCTTGCGGAAGTGGGACTTCTTCACGAGTTGCTGAAACTCCGCGACACACTCCTCGCGCGCGACGATGACGATTTCGTTGACCTCGCTCGTGTCCTCGAAGGCCTTGATCGAATGCCACACCACAGGTTTGCCAGCGAGTTCGGTGAACATCTTGTCGAACCCCATGCGGCGGCTGCTGCCGGCTGCGACGATGATGGCGCTGATCATGGCAGCGCGGCGGAGACCGCGGCGGAGAGCGCCTTCCCATCGGCGCGGCCCGCGGCTTTTGCGACGGCGGCTTTCATCACCGCGCCCATCTGCGCCTTCGACGTGGCGCCGGTCTCGGCGATGGCTTCGCGCACGAGCGCGGCGAGTTCGTCGGCGCTGAGCGGCTGCGGGAGATACGCCTGGAGCACGGCGGCCTCGGCCGATTCTTTCCCGGCGAGCTCGGGGCGGCCGCCGTTGGTGAACTGCTCGATCGAGTCCTGCCGTTTCTTGAGTTCCTTGCGGACGACGGCGAGCGCGGCGGGTTCGTCGAGCCGGGAGCCGGCGCCGCCGTGCTCGATGGCGGCGAGCATGAGCGCGCTCTTGAGCATGCGGATGACGGCGAGACGTTCAGTCTGCCGGGCCTTCATCGCCTCCTTGAGGTCTTGATCGATTCGGGCTTGGAAATCCATGGTGGGAGTGCGGACGCTATCGAGCGAGTCCGGCGGCGCAAACGCTTTCCTGCCGCGGTTCAGGCAGCGCCAGCCTTGGTCTCGACGAAGCGCGCCCACAGCCAGCAGAGGTCGCTGAGGCGGTTGAGATAGCGGACGATTTCTCCGCTCACGGGCAGCTTCCGATCGCGGCACTCGCACGCGGCGCGCTCGGCGCGGCGGCAGATGGTGCGGGCGAAATCGAGCGCGGCGCTCGCGGCGGTGGCGCCGGGCGTGGCCCAGCCGGCGTAGCTGATCTGGTGGTTCTGCTCGAGGTCGTCGATGAGCGCGGTCAGCGCGTCGGCCATGGCGGGAGTGACGAAGTCGAAGCCCGCCTTCGCGTAGCGTTCGCGATCGTCGAAAGCCACGGCGAGCTCACCCATGAGCGTGACGAGTTCCTTTTGAATCCCGAGCACCGCGTCGGTGATGGACGGCTCGCTGCACGAGACGCGCACGAGGCCGAGCGCGGCGTTGAGTTCATCGCAGGCGCCGTTGGCGGCGATGCGCAGGTCGGTCTTCGGCACGCGCCGGCTGAACATCAGCGCGGTCGTGCCGTCGTCCCCGGTCTTGGTGGCGATGGAAGGCATGGGGCGCTGAAGTAGCAGGCTGCGGCAGGCTCGCCAAGACCCGTGCAAAGGCGCAGTTTCATCAAAAGGCTTGCGCATTACCGTAGCGCTCCCACACAAGCGCGGAGCACACAGCGCGTCGGCCCAGGAACTACGAACCATCACCACCTCTCGATCCATGAAAACCAAAGGAATCCTCGTCTTGATCACCACCCTCTTCGTTGCGCTTTCCGGCGCGGCTTTCGCGCAAGCGCCGGCAAACGACAACTTCGCGAATTCCATCCTCCTCACCGGCGCCTCGGGCATGTCGTCGGGGGACAACACGGGCGCGACGCTGGAGACTCCGAACGAGCGCCCCCCCCTCGCCTCTCTCACCAACGACAACACCGTCTGGTTCCACTGGCAGGCGCCGCAGACCGGCCCGGTGACCTTCGACCTGACGGGGACGGCGGTCGATACCGTGATGTCGATCTATAGCGGAAATGCGCTGACGACGCTCGTGCTGGTGGGTGAGAACGACGACGGCGCGGTGGACTTCGGCAGCACGGTGACTTTCAGCGCGACGACGGGCACCATCTATCGCATCCAGGTCGCCGGCCTCGACGGCACGAGCAGTGGCGAGGAGGGCGCCTTCCCGATCGTGTGGCAGCAGATCAACCCGGCCGGAGATATCCAGTTCGCGCTTTCCGAGGATAGCGTGAGTGAGCCGGACGGGACCATCTCCATCGAGGTCAATCGCGTCGGCGGCACGGTGGGCGCGGTCAGCGTGACTTTCACGACCGCGAACGTGACGGCGACGGCGGGGCAGGATTACACCGGCTTCACGACCGCGACCGACACGCTCAGTTTCGCCGACGGGTCCAACACGCCGCAGTTCATCAACGTGCCGATCAACGACGACATGGATTTGGAGGCGCAGGAGACCTTCACCGTGACGTTGAGCAGTCCGACCGGTGGCGCGAACCTCGGCGCGATCACCGAGTTCACCGCGACGATCGTGAGCGATGACTCGGCGCCGAACGACGACTTCGCCAACGCCGAGCTGATCGTCGGCGCGTCTGGCAGCGTGCCGGGCAACGACCTCGGGGCGACCCCTGAGGGCGACCTCGAGAACTTCGGGTTCGGGCCGGTGGTTTGGTATAAATGGGTGGCGCCATCCAACGGCGCGGTCGCTTTCAACGTGGCCGGAGGCGCTTCGCACTTCGTGGAGATCCTGCGCGGGCCGGGCCTGCCGGCGCTCCAGTTCGTGAGTCAGGGCGCGCTGCGGCAAGCTGCGGCGATCAACATCGTGCAGGGCACGACCTACTACATCGCCGTCGGCGGCGGGCAGGCCTTCTTCACCCTCTCGTGGCAGACGACCACCACCGGCGTGTTCGAGCTCTCCGGGACGCGCAATTACATCGACCCGTTGACCGGCCTCGACGTGCCGCGCTACGTCGCCGGGGAGAGCGGCGGCGCCGTGACGATCACCGTGCGCCGCGTCGGCGCGCTCGATGGGACCGTGGGTGTGACTTACAGTGCGACCGCGGATACCGCCGACGAATTCGGCTTCGGAAACGCGACCGCTCCCGGCGACTTCACCCCCACCAGCGCGAACCTGC
Organism: Chthoniobacteraceae bacterium; assembly: GCA_040081625.1. Taxonomy (GTDB): domain Bacteria; phylum Verrucomicrobiota; class Verrucomicrobiia; order Chthoniobacterales; family Chthoniobacteraceae; genus VFJQ01. The sequence goes on along the minus strand of JBEBGD010000010.1, from coordinate 48,415 downwards.
TCTTCAACCCCGGCGAGAGCGTGAAGACCTTCACCATCGCGATCCTCGACGACGGCGATGTCGAAAACACCGAGGACCTCGTCGTGAACCTTTCGACGCCGACGGGCGGCGCGGTGCTCGGCAATGTCTCCCGCGCACAGCTCCAGCTTTTCGACGACGAGAACGACCCGGCCAATGACGACCTCGCCGCCGCGCAGATGATCTTCGGCCCGTCCGGTCAGGTCTTCGGCGACAATGCGCTGGCCGATCCCGAACCGGGCGAGCCGGCCTTCTCCGACGATGCGGCGGGGAATACGATCTGGTATTGCTGGGTCGCGCCGCTCGGCGGGGCCACGGAGTTCTCGGCTAAAGTGGACGACGGCTTCGGGCCGGCCGACGCGATCGTGGATGTGTTCGCCTCGGGGATCACCGGCCTCACGCCGGTCGCCAGCAGCACGGGGTCGCCGCGCTTCACCGCGTTGGCCGGGCAGACGTATCTCGTGCGCGTGGACGGCGACGTTTTCACCAACGTGTTCGGCGCGACCACGCTCTCGTGGAATATCGCCACGGGCGGCGTGATCTCGTTTGCGGACAACCAGGGCTTCTCCGTGCGCGAAGGCGCCACGGATGTGACTCTCCCGGTGACTGTGCAGCGCGTGGGCGGGATCGGCAACGGCGCTACCGTGGACTTCGCCACGAGCGACAACTCTGCACTCGCGGACATCCCCGGCACGCCCGGCGACTACGTCGGCGTCGCGACTACAATCGTCTTTGCCGCAGGTGAGACGACCAAGACGGTGAACATCACCGTCCACGGCGACATGGCCAGCCAGGGCGACCGATTCTTCGGCATCTCCCTCCAAAATCCGACTGGCGCGCTGCTCGATGAGCCGACCTTTGTCGCCGCCCGGATCGAAGACGACGACGATGATCCGGCCAACGACCTATTCGCCAACGCAGAGGTGCTCACCGGTCCGTCCGGCATGACGAGCGGAACCAGCGTCGGCGCCGGCATGGAAGGCGGCGAACCGAACCCGGCCGGGAATCAGACGCCGACCGTGTGGTATTCGTGGACCGCCCCGGGCGATGGCGTGGCGACCTTCGACGTGTCCGGCTTCGACACCGTGCTGGCGATCTACGCGGGGAATGCAGTCGGCTCGCTCACGCTGCTCGGTGAGAACGACGACTTTACCGGCCTCGCGAGCAGAGTCTCCTTCACCGCCGCGTCAGGGACCACGTATCGCATTCAGGTGGGCGGCTTCGCCGGCAGCTCCGGCCCGTTCAGCTTGAGCTACACGACCGACCCGACCGGCAGCCTCATCAGCGTCGCGAGCACGGACGTGCAGGTGGCGGAGAATGTGGCGGGCGGAAACCTCGTGCTCACGCTCACGCGCAGCGGCTCGACGACCGGCACCTCGACGGTGGATTTCGAGATGTTCGATAACAGCGCGACTTCACCCGCCGACTACACCGCGAGCATGGGCACGGTCACCTTCAACCCGACCGAGACGACGCAGACGATCATCATCCCGATCGCCAGCGACATGCTGGTCGAGGGCGACGAATCCTTCGCCGTCGAGCTCTCGAACGCGACCGGAGCCATTCTCTCGCCGCTCGATCCCAACAACATCGACGTGTCGATCCTCGACGACGACGACGACGCCACACCGCCGGCGAACGACAACTTCGCCAGCGCCGCGGTGCTCGCGGGGAGCAACCCGATCGCAGCCGGGTTCAGCGACGGCGCGACGATCGAGATGGACGAACCCGGCTCGCCGAGCCAGTCGGCGTGGTATCAATGGACCGCGCCGGCCGCAGGCGTCGCGATGGTCGGCATCGGCGACGCGGATCATTCCTTCAACGTCTTCACCGGCACCGCGCTGGGCAATCTCGCGCCGGTCAGCTACGTCACCGGCACGACCTTCGTCGCGGCATCGGGCACGACTTATTTGATCCAGGTGAATGCGACGGGCGGCAGTCCGAACTTCGTCGTGTCGCTCGACTTCACCAGCGCGGGGCTGCTGAGCTTTGCCTCCACAGGGCTCGTGGTGAATGAGGATGGCGGCCCGGCGACGATCACCATCGTGCGCAACAACGGCAGCGCCGGCGCGATCTCGGTGAGCTTCTCCACCGCGGGCATTACAGCCGCATCGGGCGGGGATTTCACGGCGGTGAATCAGGTCGTGAACTTCGCCGATGGCATCACCAGCCAGACCGTGGACGTGCCGATCCTGCCCGACGCGCTGCTCGAGGGGCCGGAGACGATCCGGCTGATCCTGAGCGATCCGACCGGCGGCGCGCTCATCCTCTACGGGCCGGGCGATATCATCGCGCTGACGATCAACGACGCGGAGGACAATCCCGGCAACGACGACTTCGCCAATGCCGTCGCGCTGAGCGGACCGTTCGGCACGATCTTCGGCGACAACACCGGCGCGAGTTCGCAGCCGGGCGAACCGAACCACGCCGGCTCGAACGGCGTCGCGTCGCTCTGGTATCGCTGGACGGCGCCGGCGACGGGCACCGTGACCTTCGATACGACGGGCAGCACCGTGCCGACGGCTCTGGCCGCCTACACCGGGATGTCTGTCGGCACGCTCACGTCGCTGGCCTCGAACGCCGGCAGCCCCGCGACGATCAGCTTCCCCGCCATGGCGGGCGCGAGCTACTCGATCGCCGTGGACTGCTCCGGCTCGCTGATGGGCGACTTCACGCTGAACTGGCAGCTCGTGCTGCCGGGCGTGCTCAGCTTCAATCCCACGAGCTACTCCGCGGGCGAGGCTGCCGCGAGTGTCGTGCTCACCGTCACGCGCGCCGTCGGCGCCGATGGCGCGGTCAGCGTCCATTTCGCGACCGCCGATGGAACGGCGACCGCGGGTGAAGATTACACCGCGACCATGGGCGACCTGGATTTCGCCAATGGCGAGACTTCCAGGACAATCACGGTGCCGCTGCTCAACGACACGGCATTTGAAATCGCCGAGAGCTTCACCGTCGTGCTCAGCGCGCCGACCAATGGCTCGATGCTCGGCATGAGCACCACGGCGACCGTCACGCTCACGAGCAACGATCCATTCACGGCGAGCGCCGTGAACTTCGCCGCGCTCGTGAATCCCGGCGGCGCGCACGACACTTCCGGCCTGCTCACGCTCAGCGAGAGCGCGACGGCGAGCTTCAGCGGCAAGCTGCTGCTCGGCGGCAAGACCTTCGCCTTCAAGGGCGCGTTCGACACGTTCGGCAGCGCGATCGTCACCATCGCGCGCAAAGGCCAGCCGACGCTCGCGATCGCGATGCAGCTCGACGACGGCGGCCAGACGATCGCCGGGCAGGTCTATGACGGCAGCTTCACCTCCACCTTCACGGGCGAGGCGTCATTCTACGACGGCAAGACGCGGCTCCATCCGCAGCCCGGGACGTTCACGCTCGCGCTCAAGCCCACGAGCGTGGCAGTCGGCAATCCGCAGGGCATCGGCTTCGCGACGATGACGGTCGGCAAGAATGGCGTGTTCAAGATCAAGGGCGGCCAGCTCGCCGACGCCGCGAAGCTGTCGGCAACCGGCTTCATCGCAGAAAACGGCCGGACGCAGTTCTACGCGCTCCTCTACAAGGGCCAGGGCTCGCTCGCCGGCGTCGTGACCTTTGCGAATCTCGCCGCGACCGATGCGACCGCCACGCTCCAGTGGTTCAAGCCTGCGAATCTGCCGAGGGAGAAGTTCTTCGTCACCGGCATCACGACGACCTCGGATCTCGTCGCGTCGTTCTTCACCAGGCCCGCGTCGAACACGCGCATCGACACCGCCTTCGACGCGAACAACGGCGCGACGGACGTCACGCTGGCCGACGGCAACCTCGCCGCGCCGCTCGCGTTCAGCGGGCTGCTCGACACGAAGAACAAGTTGAGCGCCACGACGCCCGTGCCGCTCGCGCTCGCGGGCAACAGCAAGTCGGGCCTGCTCACCGGCAGCTTCACGCCGGTGGGCGGGAGGAAGACGGCGTTCAAGGGCGTCTTCCTGCAAAAGTCCGACCAGGCGCTCGGCCAGTTCTTCGGCGTGAGCCAGAGCGGCAGCGTGACCGTGGTGCCGGACTAGCCGGCACAAAACAAAAGCGCGTGCGACCGGGTGGCCGCACGCGCTTTGGAAACGGAAGACTCGCGGTTACTTCAGGACCGCCTGGTGGAACTCGAACCAGTCGTCGAGATTGTTTAGGTTCACGGCGTCCTTCGGCGAGCCGTCGGGCAAGCCGTTCGCGCTGAGGATGCCCTGGCGCGTCGCGTCGTCGTGCAGGTAGCCGGTCACCGCGGCGTTGTGCTTGGCGATCGCGTCGGCATTCACCGAGGTGCCATTCGCCTTCACCCACGCTTCGAACTGCGGGTAGGTCGGCTTGCTGGTCTTGATGTAGCTCTTCACGGCGTCTTCGTTGAGGCCGAGCGCCGAGCAGGTCATGCCGTCATAGCCCTTGCCGATGCCGGGATAACCCGCGGCGAGTTTGCCGGCGGCTTCGAGGGAGACCTTCAGCCAGAGGCGCGGGAGGTGGAGGACGCCGAGGGGTCCGGCGGTGCCGGAGCTAATTAGTGGAACGTAGGTGCTCATGTTTTTGATGTGGTTTTGTTTTTGGTTTGCTCTGCGGGGTTACTTTTTCTTTTTCGGGCCGCGGCCCTTGAAGGTGAGTTCGGCGATGCCGCTCTTGTCGAGTTCGCCGAGGCCGAGCTTCGTGAGCTTCGTGTATTGGGCGAAAGTGGCGGCGGCTAGCGGGAGGTTGAGTTTCTGTTCCTTCGCGAGCGAGAGCGCGATGCCGCTGTCCTTCGCGGCGTGCGAGGCGCTGAAGAAGCACGAGTGATCGCGGTTCACCATGTCGTCGCCGTCGGTCACGAGCACACGCGAGTTCGCGCCGGTCTGCGAAAAAACTTCCATCAACGTCTTGAGGTCGAGCTTCAGCGCCGCGCCGAGCCCGAGCCCCTCCGCGAGGCCGGCGGTGTTGATGTTCATCACCATGTTCACGAGCGCCTTCACCTGCGCGGCCTGCCCGGCCTTGCCGATGTGGCGCAGCAGTTTCCCACCGTCGGAGAGCGCGACGAGGATCTTGTTCACCTTGTCGAACACCGCCCTCTCGCCGCCGCACATGAGATAGAGCGTGCCCGCGCGCGCCTGGTTGATCGACGACGCCATGCACGCCTCGAGGCTCGCGGCCTTCGCCTTCTTCGCGAGCTTCTCCACCGCCACGTGCGTCTTCGGCGAGATCGTCGCGCAGTTGATGAACACCCGCCCCTTCGCGCCCTGGAGCAGGTTGTCCTTCTTGTTCGTGAAGATCGCGACCTGCGCCTTGTCGTCGGTCACCACGGTGATCACCACGTCGCTCAGCTCCGTGACGCGCGAGAGTTTCGTGCAAGCCTCCGCGCCGAGTTCCTTCGCGAGTTCCTTCGCGGCGGCAGCGCGCACGTCATAGACCGCGGTGACGGGATAACCGACTTCCTTGAGCCGGCGCGCCATGTTTGCGCCCATGCGACCGACGCCGACGAATCCGATTTTTTCAGGCATGATGATTGAGAGAGACGGTTGAGTTGAGGGTTCGCTGGAAAAGCGGGGAGAAGCGTTTAAGCGAGCGCGAGCATCCGGCGCAAGCCCCGCCGCTTGGATTCTTCTGCTCCGCGCGATGAGGGAAACTGCTCGGCGTATATTCATTGCCCGATCATCGCGAGACGGGCTACCGTCCCACCATGAGCGCCGCCGACCTCAAGGGCATCATCCACTCCGATCCCGAAATCCTGGGCGGCACGCCTGTCTTCGCCGGCACGCGCGTCCCGCTGCAAAACCTGATCGACTCGCTCGAGGGCGGCGAATCCATCGACGATTTCCTCGAGGGCTTTCCCTCAGTGAAGCGCGAGCAGTTCATCGCCGTGATCGAAGCCGGCAAGCTGCGGATGCTTGAGACGGTGTGAGAGTGCTCATCGACGAATGTCTCGACTGGCGGCTCGTCCGTGCGCTGCCGGGCCACGAGTGCATGTCGGTCCCGCGCATGGGTTGGAGCGGCATCAGGAACGGGCAACTCATCGCGCTGATGCGGCAGGAGCGATTCGACGTGTTCATCACCGGCGACCGCAACCTGCAATTCCAGTAGCGTCTTCCCGCAGCCAGCGTCGCCGTCGTCGTGCTGGCCGCGAAGAGCACGCGACTGGCGGACACGATGCCCTTGATGGCCGAAGTGCTGGCGCTGTTGCCATCGCTTCAACCGGGAACCGTCACGGTGATTCCGGCTGGCTCGCCGTAACGACCGCGCATCGCGGAGCGTCATCCACGCCGACCACCTGCTTGTAGAAATTCCGCGAATTTGTCCGGCGCGAAAACCCCACCTGCACGAGCGCCCGCCCGCCGCCGAGCCCCGTCACCACCACATCGCCCGGCACGCCCTGCGTCGCCGGGTCCGCCGACCGGTTCAGGCCGAACTGACACCAGCGCGAATCCTCATCGTCGAGCAGCCCGGCCTCCAACTCACTGATCACCGCGCGGAACCGCATCCGAAACTTCGCCTCCGCCGGCTCGCGCAGCAGCAGCTTGTCCGCGGTCTTCTGCGGCGCCCTGCCCACGCCCTCCCGCGCATCGCTCACCGCCGTGTGCAGCGTCGCTTTTCCACCCTTTGCGCACGAGCCGGGCAGCCACGAACCACGCCCCCTGCGGGCCGTGCACGGGCCGGGGGATCGTGAACCCCACGCCTCGCGCACCATGCACGAGCCGGTGGCGAGCCTCCCCACCGCCCAATGCACCATGCACGAGCCGTGGGAGCGCCTGAAATCGTCTGCTGCACCGTGCAAATGCCGCCCGCAAGCCTCATCCCCGCCTCCTGCACCATGCACGAGGCGGCGGTGAGACTGAAACCCGCCCGTGCACGGTGCGCGGATGGCGGGGCACACGCCAACCGGACGAAAAGCCGCTCCCACACAGGCGTCTCCAGAAGCGCCCTCAAATTCAGCCGAGCCGACTACGCCTTCTTCACGTCCACCCGCCCCAGCGCCCGCGCGATCCGCCGCATCGTCGCCGCCTGCCGCTTGGCACTCAACGCGCATTCCCACACGCGCACCACCCGCCATCCCGCTGCGCGCAGCGCACGGGTCACGGCGCGGTCGCGGGATTTGTTACGCGCGAGCTTCGGCAGCCAGTATCCGCGGCGAGAGCCGGGCAGCCGTCCGTGGCGAGGGCAGCCGTGCCAGAAACAGCCATCGACAAACAGCGCGAGATTCGCTGCGCGAAAGACGAAGTCGGGCGAGCCGGGCAGCGGCGCTCCGCGCCGCCAGCCCGTGAGGCCATGCGCGCGAAGCAGCGCTATCATTCTCAATTCCGTGCCGCGATTTCCGCGCGAGCGGATGAGCGACATGACCACGCTGCGCTGCGCGCTGCTGAAAATGTCCACCATCGCCGCTACGGCGCCATCGTTCCTAACTCCGTGCGAATCGCTTCCTCATACACGCGTGGCTGCGGCAAGTTTTGCGGTGGCGTGAACACGAGCGCAATCTGATCCACAGTCGTTGTCATCTGTCCTGCGACTTCGAGCGCGCGCGGCTGTCCCGGCGCGCTGACATCGCCGAGGTCATACCAGCGGAACGTCAGCGAGCCGGGCTGCTGATGGTAAGGGCGCAGCGTGCCGCCGAGCCGTGTGATGATCCTTTGGTAAACGGGACCGGGGCAGATGAAATACATCCCCTTTTTGCAAAGCGGTTCCTGCCGGAGCACGTGGCCCTTGAAGATGATTTGCGGGAGGATGCGCGGAGTGATTTTTTGCAGATGAAGAGCCGAAGGCTCGACGGAAATTAGCCGGTGGCGCCAGCCACCGGATACCTCGTCACCGGCATCCGCCCCGGACGGGGCGGCGGAAAACGTCACCACAAGAACCGCTCATCAAACTCGACGCCGCTGCGCCGCAGAAACTCGATGTATTCTTCGTGAAATGTTCGTTGCCGATGATGCTCCTCCTGCGCTGCAATGTATTCGCGCACGGCGTCGCGCTGCGACGGACTAACCGTGAATGCGCCGTAGCCCTCCTGCCAAGCAAACGCTGCAATGCGCATCTCGTCGTGAACCCATCGGGAGGAGATCGCCTTCACATCCCGCACGACATCCGCAAGGCAGTGCGTAGCGCGCAGCCCGATGAGCAGATGCACGTGATCCGCGACGCCGCCGACTGCCTCCGGCACGCCATCGACATTGCGAATGACACCACCGAGGTAGGCGTGCAGGCGCTCGCGCCATGACGTAGCGATGATTGGCTCGCGGTCTTTGGTGCTGAAAATGACGTGATAGTGCAGCGCGAGATGGGTGGACGGCATGGCGCATCCTTTCCGGCGCCCCTCCGGGGCGCACGCTCTTTTGCGATGAAATCCGGTGGCTGGCGCCACCGGCTAATTTCCGTCAGCCCTCCGGGCTGGAAACGTCAATCAGTCGCGAACCAATGCCGCCACTGGCGACACTTCGACGTCTAGCTCGTGTGAGACCCAGTTGTAGGTGTCGAGTTGGGGTTTGTAGCTTTGCTGCCAAAGCTCATAGGCAAGCCCCACCTCGCGTTGAACGAGCGCAGCACGGATGGCATCTGCCTTGGAGGTATGGATGTCGCGGATGGAAGATTCGATGACCCCACGAAAGAACGCGAACCACTCAGCCTGCGACCCGAACACGCGGCAATCGGTGCCTGTATCAGTATCCCATGAAAGCGTCCAAACGGTGGTGCGGAGTTTCATTGTGCAGTGTGGTTAGTAGCCGATAAGCAAGATGCCGTGAAGCGGGAGGCGTATCCGATTGCTGACGTAGAGTGTTTCCAAAAAGGTAGCGATCCGGTCGAAGGTGTTCTGCGCACGATAACGGTTGCGGACTGCGATGACGAGATACTCGACTCCGCACATGAGACTCGCTTGGAAGATGTCTTTTAAGAACTGAAAGTTGTCCAACGCGCGTCCAGCTTCGATCTCCACGACCACCTTCCCGTCCGCGCTGATCGCATCAGCATCAAAGAACTTATCAATGACGTTGTTTAGCCCGAAGAGCACCGGAACCTTGATCTTCTGATCCCGATGTTTTCCTGCCTCTACACGATAGCCGGCGTGAACGAGATGCGGGCGGACAATTTTCAGCACTGCATCGCTCGAAAGTTTGTGGCTCGCAGAACCGATATCCTTTTCTGCGCGGCGAAAGCATTCAACGACCGCCGCAATTGGCTCCGTCAGACCGACTGATCGTGGAAAAAACTGAAACTGCATCATGCGGCTAAGAGCGACAGCATCCCAGGCACGTTCTCGATGAGCAGCGTCTTCGGCTGGAATTCCTCGAGGAAGCGCACGTAGTGCTTGAACAATACATTTCTCGGGTCGTGGAGGAACCGCTCGGGCGCATTGATCGAGAATCCCTGGCACGGCGGGCCACCAACGAGCACGTCGAGATCCCCCGCACGCAAGTTCAGCGAACGACGCAGCGCTGCTGCGTCCACTTGTTCAATCGGACGATTCTCCGCCCTCGTTTGCGGATGGTTCGCGCGAAAAGTTTCGACGGCGGAGGGGTTGATGTCGTTCGCGTAGAGGCAGCCGAAACCCGCGCGCCGGAATCCTTCGGTGATTCCGCCAGCGCCGCAGAAGAGATCGACCGTGCTGAACGCCACGGGCTCGATGCGACAGAGCGTTGTGGCGTATTCTACCGGGTCTTCACGCACCACGGCTGAGCCGTTCGTATTGTGGTGATTCGCCTTCGCTTTTGTGGTCGTGCGCCGCGCTTTTCGGATCGGCTGCCTACGACGAGGCGCCTTGGTCCGCTTCATCCCGCCTTTGCGTGCGAGCGTCGCCTTTTTGCGCTGAAGCGCTTTGCGATAGATCGGTGTGAGGTTCTTGCGGCTTTCTTTTTCATCGCGGGAGAACGCAGCGCGCATGGTGTCAGAAATGACGACGATTACCAACCGCAATCCTGCTCACTCCCCCGCCAGCGACCAGCACACGATCTCGCGATCGTTGCGCGCATACGCGGAGCGGTCTGCTACACAGGAGCTCACATCCTCATCTCCGGCCCGGGTCCGCCGGCGCGCAACGCGTCGGCGACCAAAGCCTCGATCGTCTCGTCGTGGCTCGAAAAGCCGCGGTCGGTGCGGAGTCTCTCCAGGCCTTTTATCGTATCGGGCGACACGCGGACGGTGAGGCCGCGCTTCACCTGCGGCGCTTCGTTGCCGAAGGCCCACCTCATCAGTCTCTCGATGCTGTGCTGGCCGACGTTGCGATACTTGCGCAGCTCTTCGGGGTCGTTTTCGGTGACCCACTCGCGAAACTCGTGCTTGCTCGTGATGCCCAACGCTTCCAGCGCGCGCACCTGCGTGGGCACCAGGGTCCCGTCGTAGATCTCCGGCTCGACGATCAGCCCATGCTCGATCAGGATTCGCACAACCCGGTCGGTTCTGCCTCGATAGAGTCGCAGATCATCGCGGGCCACCGGCCAACGCACGCCGAGGATTGTCATGTCGCGCACGAAGCTGTCGGTGCGAGCATCATTCGTCGTCGGTGGAAGACGCACGCCCCTGGGCAATCGGCCCGGGAACAGTAGTCCACGCCGTTCCAGTTCCTTCCGCACTCCATCCCCCACCAGATAGCTGCGACGAGCCCACTCACGAGGGGCGGGAAAGCGCACGCCCTTTCCAGCGACCCATTTCTTCCAGCTTCTGAAGTCAAATTTCGTCTCCATGCTGAGCAAGCCGTCTATCGACTCGCGCGCCCGGTGTCGAGCGTCCGCCGCTACTCCCCCGCCAGGGACCAGCACACGATCTCGCGATCGTTGCGCGCACAGACGCTGCGGTTTGCGAAGGCCGGGTGCGACCAGACGACAGGGCGGCGCGCGTCGTGGTTGGTCGGCTCGAGCAGGCGCGTGCGGCTGATCTCTTCGTAGCCCTTCGGCGTGAGCCGCGCGATGATGAGGTCGCCCTTTTCGTTCGCGAGGAAGTAGCGGTCGCCTTGCTTGACGATGAACGCATTGCCCCAGCGCACCGGGCCTTCGGGGTTCGTGGCCGCGAAGGTCTCCCACAGCCGCTCACCGGTCTCCAATTTCAGCGCCCGGAGCTGCCCGTAGCTGCACACGCCGTAGATCGTGCCGGCGTCGATGACGGGCGTGCTCATCAGGCAGTTGAGATGCGTGGTTTCCTTTTCGCTCGGCTTGTCGGTCTGCCACACCACTTCCGGCGCCGTGCCGCCGAGGCGGAATAGGCGCGACCCATTATAGAATGCGCTGACGAAGAGCAGATCGCCCACCTGCCGCGGCTGCGCGAGGCTCAAGCCCGCGCGGATCGCCCACGGGTAGGTCCACAGCACTTTGCCCGTCGCGGGTTCGAGCACGTTCACCGCCTCCGCGTGCCACACGACGAGCTGCGGTTTGCCCTTCACCTCGACCATCGTCGGCGGGCAGTAACCCGGCTCGCGCGCGCTCAGCGCCCGCCATAGTTCCTTGCCCGTGTCCTTGTCGAAAGAAACGACCACGCTGCCTTCGCCGCCGACGAGGCAGATGAGCTGCTGGCCGTCGAGCAGCGGATGTCCCGCGAAGCCCCACGTCGGCGTCTTCACCCCGTAGTCCTTCTTGAAATCGCGCGACCAGATGACCTTGCCGTCCTTCGCGTCGAAGCAGAACAGATGGCCCTCCGCGCCGACCGTCCACACGCGGCCGCCGCTCACGAGCGGAGTCACGCGCGGGCCCGAACCGTAGCTCACGGTGTAAGGGCACTCGTATTCGTGCTGCCACACGATCTTGCCGTCGGCTTCGTTCAGGCAGAGCACGCGCTCGTTGCCGGGCACTTCGCCGCGCCGCGCGAACGCGCTGCGCGGATTCGTGGCGCCGGGCGCGAGCGTGCGATCCATCACATACACGCGCCCGTCCGCGACGGCCGGCCCCGTGTAACCGGCGCCGATCGGCGCACGCCAGCGGACCTTCGGGCCGTCGGCGGGAAATTTCCCGATGATCCCCGTCTCGCGCCACACGCCGTCGCGCTGCGGCCCGAGCCACTGCGGCCAGTCGTCGGCGCGGGCGATGGTGAGAAGTGCGGCGGCGAAGCAGATGCGGAAGATCATGGCGCGCGGTTCAACGCGCAACGCCCGCCGGAGTTGCCAGCAAATCCGCATACGCCGCGCCGGTGCGTCTCAGTTCGGCGATCAGCACGCCGCGCAGCTTCTCCATCCGCTCGCGCTGGTCGGGTGAAGACGCGAGGTTCTTCAGCTCGTCGGGATCGCCGCGCAAGTCGTAGAGCTCCTCGCCGTCGGTGCCGCGCAGGTAGCGAACGTATTTCCAGCCATCGACGACCACGGCGTCATACCACGGCACGCCGGCCTTGTGGACGGCGCCCTTCGGATTCTCGCGCAGCATCTTCGCGATCTCGCTGCCGTAGTTGTCGCCCGTGTGTTCGTAGAGGCAGGGATACGGCCACGCGGCGGCGGGATCACGCAGCAGCGGCGTGAGGTCGCGCCCGTGCATCTTCCACGGCAGATCGAGGCCCGCGAAGGCGAAGAACGTCGCGATCACGTCCGGGCTGCCGATCACCTGCGGGCAGAATTTCCCCGCCGGGATCGTGCCGGGCATCGAGGCGATGAATGGCGAGCGATAGTTCGCATCGTAAGGCCCGAGCTTCGTGCGGAAGCCGTGCTCGCCCATCGCGAAGCCCTGGTCGGCGGAGTAAATGACGAGCGTATTCTCGAGCTGGCCGGTCTCGCGCAGCGCCTTGAGCAGCGCGCCCACGCCGTCATCGACCGAGAGCAGGCATTCATTCACCTGCCGCACCCAGTCAGTGAATTCCTTGCCGCCCTTGCCCGCTTCGTCGCCGAAAGCCTCGCCGCTTTTGCCCGCGACGATCCGACCGTCCTTCGTCCGCGACCAGGCCTGCGTCTTGTTGAGATACTCCGGCTTGCCCGGACGCGGCGGCAGGATGTCCGCGGGAATCGGCACCTCGGCGCCGGCGTATTTGCCCTTGTGCCGGTCGGCGGGTTTCCACGGCCCGTGGATGTTGCCGTAGCAGAGCCAGAGATACCACGGCTTGTTCGGGGCGCGCTTTGCGCCGCGCACGAACTCCTCCGCCCACTTCGTGTAATTGTCCGCCGGATAGCCATCGACCTCCTTCTCCACGCCATCGATCGCGAGGATCTGCTTCTCGTAATACGCGCCGGCATTGTCGGGATGCTTCGGCCGGTTCCACACGATCTGGTGATCCCAATCGCGCCCCCAGCCCGCGTCCTCGCCCGTGTGCCACTTGCCGATCTGCGCCGTCGTGTAGCCGCGCTCGCGGAAGACCTTCGGCCAAAACTGGCACTGCTTCGGATCGTAAGTGCTGCCCGGATACTTGCCCGCCATCGTCATCGACTCGATCCCATGCGGCCAGTGCCCCGTGAGCAGCGCCGCGCGCGAAGGCATGCACCACGAGCCGAGATAAGCGCCGTGGAAGCGCACACCCGTCGCCGCAAGGGCGTCGATGTTCGGCGTCTTCACCCACGGGAAGGACTCCGGATAGCAGCCGACCGTCTTCGTGCTCTGGTCGTCGGCGTAGATGAAGAGGATGTTCGGCGGCTTCGCGGCGAAGGCCGTGGTGGCGAGCAGCGCGAGCGCGAGGAGAAGGCTGAGGTTTTTCATGCGAGGCGCGATTTAGCGCGATATCGCCAAGACCGTCCATCCATGAAACAATCCGCTCCGTGAAACCCACACTCCTCCTCGCGCTACTCGCCACATCCTCCCTCGCCGCTACGCCGGTGAAGGTCTTCATCCTCGCCGGGCAATCGAACATGGAAGGCCAGGCGGTCGTGGATCTGACGGGGAGGAATTACAACGAGGGCAAAGGCACGCTCGCGGCGCTCCTGCGCGACCCGGCGAAGGCGCCGATACTTCGGCATCTCATGGGCGCGGACGGGAAGTGGACGGTGCGCAACGACGTGTGGGTGCGCTACGAGCGCGAACGCGGGCCGATGCTCGCCGGGCCGCTCGGCGTGGGGTTCTCCGTCTATGGCGACAAGGGGCACTTCGGCCCGGAGCTGCAGTTCGGACACGTCGTGGGCGATCATTTTGAAAACCCGGTGCTGCTCATCAAGACCGCGTGGGGCGGGAAGAGTTTGTTCCGCGACTTTCGCCCGCCGTCATCGGGCGGCGAGATGGGCAAATACTACACGTTCATGATCCTGCAGGTGCTCGACGCGATCGACGCCATGGAAAAGGATTTTCCCGCCACGAAAGGCCGCGGCTACGAGCTGGCGGGCTTCGTGTGGTATCACGGCTGGAACGACGGCGTGGACCCGAAGAACGCCGTGCCGGAATACGAACAGAATCTCGTGAACCTGATCCGCGATGTGCGGAAGGAATTCGCCGCGCCAAAGCTCCCGGTGGTCATCGGCGAACTCACCGGCCCGTGGGTCGAGGCGCCCGGCGCATGGGCCACGCTGCGCAAGGCGCAGGCGGCGGCAGCGGCGCGACCGGAGTTTGCGGGCAGCGTCGTCTTCGTGCCGACGCACGACTTCGTCCGCAAGCCCGAGGACTCCCCGAATCCCGGCCACGGGCATCACGAGTTTGGAAATGCGGAGACGTATTTCCTCGTCGGCGACGCACTCGGCAAAGCGATGGTGAAACTCTGCGCGCCCGCGAAGTAGCGCCCGGGTGGCTGCGACGCGCCGTCGCGGCCACTTCGCCATGCCCCGCCTTTACCAATCCCTTACAATTCTGCTGCAAACCGGGGTTCTTGCGCAGGGTTCTTCGTGCCATGCTCCACGCCATGGTTCCCCCCATTTCCGTCTCGTCTCGCGTCGCCATCTGCTTTTCGGCAGTGCTGTTTGCATTGCTATGTGCGCGCGCGACGGCACAGCCGCACAATGTGCTCGTCATCATCGCCGACGATCTCGGTGCGGATAGCTTCCCGCTCACCGCGGGCGTCGGCGCGTCGGTGCCGCCGATGCCGAACATCTCGGCGCTCAAGAACAGCGGCGTGCTTTTCAAGAATGCGCGCGCGAACCCGACGTGCTCGCCGACGCGGGCCTCGATGCTCACGGGGCGGCATCCGTTTCGCACGGGGATCGGCGCGCAACTCATGGGCGCGACGAGCCCGCAGCTCCAGGCCTCCGAGTTCACGCTGCCGGAGTCGTTCACGGCGAATGCGCCTGGCTACGCGATGGCCATGTTTGGCAAGTGGCACCTCAATGCGGGCGCCGGGACGAACGACACGCCGCGCACGATCGGCGGCTGGCCGCACTTCGCGGGCACGATCAGCGGCGCGCTGGGGGACTACTCGTCGTGGACGAAGATCACGAACAACATGTCGGCGGCATCGACGACCTACGCGACGACCGACATCGCCAACGACACGATCGCGTTCATCGACGCGCAGACCGGGCCGTGGTTCGCGTGGGCGGCGTTCAATGCACCGCACACGCCCTTTCATGTGCCGCCGGCCGGCTTGCACAGCTACGGCAGCCCGGCGACTAATCGCACCCAATACGAGGCGATGTGCGAGGCGCTCGATACGGAAGTCGGACGCATCCTCGCTCGCCCCAACGCGAGCCTCGCGACGACGCACGTCATCTTCATCGGCGACAACGGCACGCCGATGAACGTGATTCAGACGCCCTACAACGCCGCGCACTCGAAGGAGACGCTCTACGACGGCGGAACGCGCGTTCCGCTCATCATCGCGGGACCGTCGATCGTGAGCCCGAACCGCGACAGCACCGTGCCGGTGAACTGCGTGGACATTTACTCCACGATCCTCGAACTCGCGGGAATCGACGTGGAGGCGACGCAGCCGCCGGCGAACCCGATCGACTCGGTGAGCCTGCTGCCGATCCTTGCGAACACGACCGACACCGAGCGCACGGGGTTCAGCCAGACGTTCAGCAGCACCCTCGCGCTGAGCGTCTCGGGCCGCGCGATCACGGACGCGGCGGGCTACACGCTCATCCAGTTCGACGACGGGCGTGAGGAGTTTTACCTGACTACGACGGACACGAACCAAACGACAAACCTGCTCGGCGCCTCGATCAGCAACGCCGCGCAGGCGGCTTACGCGGCGCTGAAGCTGAAGGTCGCAAACTTCACCGCAAGCGGCGTGGCGCACGATCCGCTGGTCTCGTCGTGGCTCACCACAAATACCGGCGAATACGCGCGCATCTACCCGACGCTCGCGGACCAGACCAGCGGCACGAGCGCGACCACGTGGAGCCGAGGCGCGGGCGAGCAGAACGCACCGACCTACGCGGACGTTCACCAGGTCGATTTCTCGGACGCCTGGGTGTATATCCACACGACCGGGCTCGCGAGTCACACGATGGGACCGTGGTATTTGAATGCGGCGAAGACGACCCTCTTCCCAAACTACCCCTCGAACACCGCGACGACGTTCCGCTTCCCGCGCGTGCCGGTGATCCCGGGGACGAAGGCGCTCACCGGCCTCGGCGCGACGGGGCGGATGGTCAATGGCGTGTCGATGTTCGACAGCCGCGACGCCTTCTCCTACTCGAACGTCAACGCCGCAGACGCCACACCGGGCGGGGGCTTCAATGGCGACGGCATCTGGAATCGCGACGGGTATCACAACGAAGGCGTCACCTTCGATCCGGCGCTCGCGCATCAAGCGGGCAACAACTACCACTACCACGCGCAGCCCATCGGCCTGCGCCATCAGCTCGGCGATCACGTGGACTACAACCCGACGACGAACGCCTACACCGAGAGCGCCGCGGCGGTGACGAAACACTCGCCGATCCTCGCGTGGGCCACGGACGGACTGCCGGTCTATGGGCCATACGGCTACGGCGATCCGAACAACGCGGGCAGCGCCGTGCGCCGCATGGTGAGCGGCTTCGTGCTGCGCAATGGCGCGAACGGAACGACGAATCTCGCGATCACCGGTCGCACGACGCTCCCCGCGTGGGCCGCCCGCGTGCAGAGCCGTTCCGCCACGCTCGCGGCGAATCAATACGGCCCCGCCGTGAATACGACCTACGCGCTCGGCCACTACATCGAGGACTTCGACTACCTCGGCGACCTCGGCTTCACACACGGCACCGACTTCGATCTCAACGAACAGAACGTCCGCTTCTGCCTCACGCCGGAATATCCCGCGGGGACGTGGGCTTACTTCACCACGATCAATGCCGACAACACGCCCGCGTATCCCTACACCACGGGCCGGCAATTCTACGGCGACCCGACAGGCGGCAGCGTGACGACGATCACTGAACCGGTCGCGACGAGTTTCACAGGCGGGCCGTTCAAGACCGACCGCTCCGGCGGGACGAGCGTGAACGCGGCGAACGGCGACGTGACGATGACGTGGAGCGGCATCGAAGGCGGCGTCTACAATATCGAGGTGAGCGGCACCCTCACCTCGTGGACCACCCTCTCCACGGGCATCAGCCCCGCGAACGACGACACCGGCGCCGTCGTGGAAACCGGCGGCGCGACCGGGCAGACGACGCGTTTCTACCGCACGGTGCGGACTGGCGTGTCCGCTTACGACAAGATCGGGTTCGCCGGCACCGTCGGCGGCGGCAACGCCACCTCCGTCGCCCCCGGCGGCAGCGCGGCGCGCGGCACGACCGTGGATGTGACGATCACGTTCGGTGGAAACGTCCCCGTGAACGTCCAGCCCCTGAGCGTGACGCTCGCCGGCACGATCGCGGGCAGCACCTTCAGCCGCCCGGCGACGAACCAGGTGAAAGCGACCTTCGTGATCCCCGCGGGTGCGCCGACGGGCGCGCAAAACATCTTCATCCAGTTCCCCACCCCCTCGTTCACGCTCACCGGCGGCTTCACGATCAATTAGCGCCGCACACCGTTTCTTGCAGGGCAAGCGCTCCGGTTGCCTGAGAGAAACCTCCCGCTCCAGCAAGCGGGGCGCTTGCCCTACAACTCGATGCGCCGCCGCAGATCGTAGCGATCCCCCGAGCGCAGTTCGGTCCACGTTGGTTGTTTCGCATCGTGGAAAAGCACGCGTCCCGCGCCGATCACCTCGGCCACGTCCTCCACGTCGGCTGCTCCGCGACAGCCCGATTCCTCGTGGAAATTTGCGCGGTCCCGGCCAAGCTCCGGTGTCACCTCCCTGTAATGCTCCGCCGCCTAGCCTGCCTCCTACTCGTCATCTCGACGGCCTTTCTCGCGAGGGCCGATGAATACGATGACCTGCGCTTGAAGTGGCGGGACACCATCGTCGGGACCGGTTACGACACCGCGGATGCCGATGTGATCTCGCGGCTCGGCAGCGTCGCGAGCACGGCAAACAGCAACTGGTCGAGCATGGATACCTCGCCGACGCGCACCTTCCTCTGGAGCGACGCGGCGAGCACGACCATCTCCTCGCACCTCACGACGAACTACAGCCGGCTCCGCGCGATGGCGCTCGCCTACGCCACGCCCGGCTGTTCGCTCGCCGGGAATGCCACGCTGCTCGCGGACATCACGAGCGCGCTCGATTGGATGAACACCAATCGCTACAACCCGACGAAGTCGATCTACGATAACTGGTGGGACTTCGAGATCGGCTCGCCGCTGCAGCTCACAGACATCGCCGTGCTGCTCTACGACCAGCTTACGCCCACCCAGCTCACCAACTTCATGAACGCCGTGGAGAAGTTCACGCCCTCGGCCACGACGCAGGCGCCGGGCGGGACCACCGGCACCTTCACCGGCGCGAATCGCATGTGGAAAATCCGCGTGGTCGCGGTGCGGGGCGCAGTGGTGAAGAGCAGCGCGAAGCTCACCGCGGCGCGCGACGCGTTCAGCAATCTCTTTGTCTATGTGACCAGCGGCGACGGCTTTTACACGGACGGCTCCTACATCCAGCACACCTCCCACCCCTATACCGCGGGATACGGCAGCAGCCTGCTCTCGAATATGGTGCCGGTGCTGGCGTGGCTTTCCGGCACCACCTGGGCGGTCACCGACCCGGCGCAGAGCAATGTCTTCGAGTGGGTCTATGATTCGTTCGAGCCGATCATCTATCGTGGCGCGGCGTGGGATCTCGTGCGCGGCCGCGAGGCGGGCCGGTCCGGCGGGTCCCCTCAACCCACCGGCCACACGATCATGGATTCCATCATGCAGATGGCGCAGTTCGCGCCGCCGGCCGATGCCGCGCGGATGGAGAGCATGGTCAAGGAATGGGCGCTCAGCGACACCGTGCGGGACTTCGTCTCTCTGCGTCCGCTGCCCACGCTGCCGCTCGCCAAGGCGCTGCTCGCCGACGCGGGCGTGCCTCGCCGCGGCGAACTCATCGGCCACCGCACCTTCGCGGAAATGGATCGCGTGATCCACCTCGGCGCGGGCTACGGCTTTGGCCTGAGCATGTGCTCCACGCGCATTGCGAACTTCGAGTCCATCAACGGCGAGAACCTGCGCGGCTGGTTCACCGGCGACGGACAGACCATCCTTTACAACGCCGACCTCGATGAGTTCGCCGACGCCTACTACGCCACGATCGATCAATATCGCATGCCCGGCGTCACCGCCGACGTGACCCACAACAAGCTGCCGCCTGTCCCAAACAGCATAGGCCCGCGCGCGCAGGGCCAGAGCACGACCTCGCCGCACAACTGGGTCGGCGGCGCCACGCTCGGCGATTTCGGCGCGGCGGGGATGCAGTTCAAAGGCGTGGCCGTCACGCTGACCGGAAAAAAATCGTGGTTCATGTTCGACGACGAAATCGTCTGCCTCGGCGCGGGCATCACGAGCACCGACAGCCGCCCGATCGAGACCACCGTGGAGAACCGGAAACTCTCCGGCACGGGCACGAACGTCTTCACCGTCAACGGCGTCGCGAAGCCTTCCGCCCTCGGGTGGACCGAGTCGATGCCGGGCGTGAATTGGGCGCATCTCGCCGGCACGGCGCCGGGCGCGGATATCGGCTACTTTTTTCCGCAGACGCCGACGCTCACGGCTCTCCGCGAGGCGCGCACCGGCGCATTTGCGGACATCGACGACGGCAGTTCGGCGACGCCGATCACGCGGAATTTTCTGCGGATGAGTTTCGAGCACGGCAGCAATCCGACGAACGCCACTTATCAATACGTGCTGCTGCCGGGCCGGACCGCGCGCCGCGTGGGCAACTATGCCGAGGCGCCGCAGGTCAGCGTCCTCGTGAACAATGCGAACGTGCAAGCCGTGAGCGAGACGACGCTCGGCATCACCGCCGCCAATTTCTGGACCGACACGACGCAGTCCGCCGGCATCGTCACCGCGAACAAAAAGTGCAGCGTGCTCGTGCAGAACGACGGCACCTTCATCGACGTGGCCGTGAGCGATCCCACGCAGGCCAACACCGGCAGCATCGACCTGCAGATCGCGGCCAGTGCCAATGCGCTGGTCAGCGCCGACGCGGGAGTCACGGTCACGCAAATCACGCCGGGTATCGCGATGACGGTGAGCGTGAATGGCGCGCAGGGGAAAACTTTCCGCGCCCGTTTTTACGTCGGCACGCCGCAGACGACAACCGTCACGCCGGTGGCCGATGCCTACGTGTATGATGCCGCGGCAAGCGTGGACTCGAACTTCGGCACGGGCAGCACGCTCATCGTGAAGAAGAGCGGCACAGGGTTTAACCGCGAGTCCTATCTGCGCTTCGATGTTCCCGCGTGGAACGGCGTGCTCGTGGGTGCCTCGCTCAATCTGATGCCGCTCTCCACCAGCACGCCCGGCGTGAATGGTGTCGCGCTCGTGAGCGACAACTCGTGGATCGAGTCCGGCGCGGGCGGCATCACCTGGAATAACAAACCCGCCGCGAATGCCGCGGTGCTTTCCACGTGGACGCCCGCGACCGGGGTGCCGACCAGCGGCGATGTCACGCCGGCCATCGCGGGCAGCGGTCTCGTTTCGTTCAAAGTATATGCGACGACGCAGACCGCGGATGGCTACGTGACCTACGGCTCGCGTGAAAACGGCACGACCGGGAATCGCCCGCAACTCGTGCTCTCGCTCGGGCACACGCCGCCCACCGTGGCGATCACCAGCCCCGCCGATGGCGCCTATGTTCCGCACACCACTACGATGAGCATTTCCGCCGACGCGCAGCCGACGGATGGCGCGGTGACAAGCGTCGCATTCTACGACGGCGCGACGCTGCTCGGCACGGACACCACGGCTCCTTACTCCGTCGATGCCAGCCTCGACAGCGGCACGCACTTGCTCACCGCGGTGGCCACCGATGCGAATGGCTTGAGCAAGACGAGCCTCGTTCACCGGCTCGACATTTCCTACCCTCCGACGGCCGCAGACGCTGGTTTCATGGTGCTGAAAAATACCCCCACGGACATCGATCTCCGCTCCCTCGTGAGCGACGCCGACACGCCGCTCTCCGACCTTCGCTTCACGGCAAGTGGCGCGGTCAACGGCACCGTCACGCTGCTCGCCGATGGCCACACCGCGCGCTTCACGCCAGCGCCGGGCTACACGGGCTCCGCCACGTTCGACTATGCGGTCATCGACACCACCGCCGACCCGCGCACGATGCTGAACTACCGCTTCCAGTCGGCGAGCGCCGCCGATTCATCGGGGAATGGCCGCGATGGCACGTTCAATATCCAGGGCACCGGCGGCACGAGTTTCACCACCGATGCGCCTGCCGCGCTGCTGCCGCAGGAACCGCAGAGTGTGATCCTCACCGAAAACGGGACCGACGGTGGCTCTCGAATCGAGCGAGTCATCACGCCCGCCGAACTGGACCTGAAAGACGCTGACTGGACCTTCGCCGGATGGTTCAAGCGCGCAGTCGCCGCGAACATCGACGTGATCCTGCACCTCGGCGACTCCGGTGGCTACGGCAGCAATGCGATGACGCTCGCCTTCTACGGCGGCAGCACCACGCTCGATCTGCGAAATTACAACGGCTCGACGCAGGATGCCCTCATCAGCAGGCCAAACGTCGCCACCGGTGCATGGCATCACTTCGCCGTCACCCGCAGCGGCACCACGCTGAGTCTCTACGTGGACGGCGCGCCCGCCGGCAGCGACACTTCCTTCGCCTTCGGCTTCACCAATACGAAGCCCGTAAAATGGGGAGCGCCCGGTTCGACCAGTGTCCTCGACCGTTGGCTGAATGGATCCCTCGCCGACCTCGCCATCTTCTCGGAAGCGCTAAGCCCGGCCGATGTCGCCCGGCTCGCCACGCATCCTGTCGCCAACGTCGGAGGACAGACCGCGGGCAGCACAGTCAGCTTCGATGTCGTCACGCCGGTCGAGTCCTGGCGTTTCACGCATTTCGGCACGACCGCGAACACCGGCGAATTCGCCGACACTGCCGACAAGGATGACGATGGCCTCCGCAACCTCGTCGAATACGGCACCGGCACAGACCCCAACTCGAGCAACGACGCTCCGTGTTCCGTCACCAAGACCGCGGGCGGCCTCGACTTCATCTACACGAAGAACAAGTCCGCCACGGATGTCACCCTCACCGTTGTCTGGAGCGATACTTTGCTCAACGACTGGAGCACCGCAGGCGTCAGCGCGCCGATGGTGCTCAGCGACGACGGCACGACGCAGCAGATCAAAGTCACCGTGCCAGTTCCGGTCGGCGTGTCGCGCCGCTTTGCGCGGCTCGAAGTGACGCGCCCTTGATCCGCGGCTGTCATGGCGAGGCGAGGATCGCGCGCCGCCGCAGATCGAAGCTCTGCCCCGCGCGCAGCTCCTGCCAGTGCTCGTGCTTTGAGTCGTGAAAGCGCGCGATGCCCGCGCCGATCACCTCGGCCACGTCGCCGCGCACGACGATCGCCGTGTCTTCATCGAGCCCGATGCCGAGCAGGTGCGGACGCCCGGCGATCACCGGCACGAGATCGCGCTCGCGGCCGCGCGTGTTCACGTGCTGGTCGATCGCGCAGTTTCGCAGGAAGCCGAATCCCTCGAGATGATCGGGCGCGACCATGATCTGATTTCCCAGCGGCGACCCGCGCACGAGAAACGAACCCTGGATCGTCGCGCCCGCCGACGAGCCGCCGATCGCGCCGCCGCGCGCGAGCACGCCGAAAAGCTCGCGCTGCGTCCGCGTCCCGAGATACGCGTCCGCGAAGCGCCACTGCCGCCCGCCGCCGAGCCACACGCCCGTCGCGCGCCGGAGCGGCGCTGTAAATTCCTCGCTGTCCGCGACAGCACGATCGCGAGTGTGCAGCATCGCCACCTCGCCCGCGCCCGCGTTGCGCAGCATCGCGACGCCGGGGCAGCGCTCCGTGTCGGCGGGATCCTTTTCGTCCGCCGTCGGCACCACGAGGATGAAGCCATCGCGCCCGCCCGCGAGCGCGACGAAGCGCTCGATGATAGCCCCGCTCTTCCCGCCGCCACCGATGACGACCAGCGCGCCCTTCGCGGGGCCGACTTCCTGCGCGTGGGCGGCGAAGGCGAGTGCGAGGAACGCGAGAAGCGGGCGGGTCGAATTCACTCCGGGGGATTCAGCTCCGCGAGCCGGTCGCTGAGCAGCGGCGCGGGCCATTGGCCGGCGAGTTGTTGTTCGCCGAGGTAGCCGTAGTTCAGCACGCTGCCGGCGGCGGCGAGCGCGAGTCGGCTGATCTGCCCGAACTCGCGCATCCCCATCACGCTGAGTCCCGGCTTGCGCGGCGCGTGCGCGAGGAAGGTGAGCAGCGTCGCGAGGTGAGCGGCGGTGCGGGCGCGGGTGGCGAACTTGATCACGTCCGGCGAATGGGCGCGCGCGGCGAGCCAGCGCGCGCGCAGCTTCTCGACCGGCGGCGTGGTGATGAAGTTGTGCCACGAGACGATGCGGCCGACCTTCGCCTCCTTCGCTTCCTCGAGCACGGCGCGCATGGCGTGGGCGCTGCGCAGCTCGATGTCGATGAACGCCGCCACCGGCATGAACTCGCGGTAGAGCGCCGCCCGCATCGCGTAGCCGAGCTTCGCCGCGCCGCCCTCGGCGGGGTGCCGCACGGTGACGATCAGCGGCGCCTTGAGCTTCGGGATCGCGCGGCGCAGTGGCGCGAGATCGCGCACGAAGTGATCGACGCGGACCTCGAGAAAATCGACGGCGCCAAGCGGCAGGTCGAGGGCTTCGCGCAGCGCGGCGGGCGAATGGATCGTGCCGACGGTGGCGGGCGTGCGGGGCAAAGGCATGGCTGCCATATGCCTTTGCGGATGCGGGATGCAAGATTCGCGATGCCCGCCTTCATCCTCCATCGTGCATTTTCCGCAGGCAGATGCATATGGTAGGGACTCCCCAATGCTCGGTCGCCGCCAAGAGCTCCAAATCCAGTCCCTGCAGATCATCGACGGCTTGCTCATGTCCGTCGCGTTCTGGCTCGCGCACACGCTGCGGTTCGTCGGCAGCGACTGGGCGATCTTCAACAAGCCGATCGGCCCCTTCTCCGATTTCCAGAGGCTGCTCTTCGTGATCATGCCCTTCGGCCCGATCATCCTGGAGATGCAGGGCTTCTACGCGCACCCGCTGCAGAAGACCCTCGGACGTTCGCTCCAGCAGCTCGCGCGGGCAGCGATCTGGCTCGGACTGCTGATCGCGGTGGCGGCGTATTTTTTCCGGCTCGATGTGCCCAGCCGCGCGGTGATGCCACTCTTCGTGGCGCTCGGCGGCGGCGCGTTGCTGCTGCGCGAACGGCTCTCGATCGCGCGTTACCGGCGCCGGATGAAGGCGGAGGCGTTTCGCGAGCGCGTGGTGCTTGTGGGCGGCGGGCCGGATGTCGCGGAGTTGAAACAATCCTTTCCCGCCGAGCTGACGCAGGAGCTGGAGATCGTGGCGGAGATCAACCCGACCTGGCAGTCGGTCGGCGAGTTGGTGCGGGTGCTGCACGAGCGCAGCGTCGAACGGGTCATCTTCGCCAGCGCGCACGCGGACCTCTCGCGGATGCAGGAATACATCTCCGCATGCGAAATCGAAGGCGTCGAGGCGTGGCTGATGGCGGACTTCATCCGCACGAGCATCGCGCGGCCGGAGTTCGATTCGCTCGCCGGGCGGCCCGTGCTCGTGGTTCGCACGACGCCGGCGGTAAGCTGGGCGCTGCTGCTCAAGGACGTCATCGACCGGCTCGGCGCGCTCGTCGGGCTGCTGCTGCTGGCGCCGCTGTTTGTCGTGATCGCGATCGCGATCCGCGTCAGCTCTCCGGGGCCGGTGCTCTTCCGCCAATCGCGCGCGGGGCGACACGGGCGGCCATTCACGATGCTCAAGTTCCGCACGATGGAGACAGACGCGGAGATGCGGCAGGAGGAGATGCAGAAGTTCAACCAGATGAGCGGCCCGGTTTTCAAAATGGAGAAGGATCCTCGCGTGACGCGCGTCGGCCGGATCCTGCGGCGCACGTCGATGGATGAGCTGCCGCAGCTCTGGAACGTGCTGCGCGGCGAGATGAGCCTGGTCGGGCCGCGTCCGCTGCCGCTCTACGAGGTGGAGAAATTCGAGACGCCCGCGCAGCGCCGCCGGCTCTCGATGAAGCCGGGCCTCACATGCCTGTGGCAGATCAGCGGGCGCAATGAAGTGAAGAGCTTCGAGCAGTGGGTGAAGATGGACCTCGAATACATCGACCAGTGGAGCCTGTGGCTCGATCTGCGGATTCTTTTGAAGACTGTGCCGGTGGTCTTGAGCGGCGCGGGCGCGCGCTAGCGTTTCGCCATCGCCTCGGCGATCGCGTCCGCATACTCGCGCACGAGCGATTTGCGGGCGCTGCCGGCGACCACGCGCACGCCTTCATAATCGCCCGCCTGCACGCGCTCCCACGTCTCGTGCGAATTCATCACGTAAGGCTCGAGGAAGACGACCGGGCAGCGGTAGAGCCGGTTCGCGAGAAGATTCCGCGCCCACACATACGGGCTCGCGTTCACGCGCTTCGCGATGTCGCGCGTGTAGATGTAAGGCGGCAGCGCGAGCGCACGAGCCATGTGCTGCGCGACGATCGTGGACACGCGATGCTCCTCGCCGGTGATGCCGCCGAGCAGTCGCTCAAGCATCTCGAAGCGGTTGTCGTCGAGCCGCAGTTCGCCCGCGGCGTAGCAGCCATTCACGAGCACGTGGAAATGATTGTTCGCCACCAGCGCCGGGTGCCGCGGATCGCCCCACGCGTCGGCATTGAAGTGCAGGCACAGCACGAGGTCGGGCTTCAACTCCTCATTCACGACGTGCGCGCGATGCCGGATCTCCGCCTGCCGGTAGAAGAGCAGCTCCGCTTGCGACTGCACCGTCGCGCCGCGCCCGCTCTCCTCCATGCTCGCGTAACGCTCGCGCGGATTCGCGATGCCTTGCGCGTTCAGAAACGCCCGCGACATGTCGAAAAAATCCGCGGGCCGTTTCGGCGTCACCGGCTCCGCCGCGCGCCGCACCCAGAGCACTTCCGCGCCGAGCGCGGTGAGCTGCGGCGCGAGCAGTTCCGCGACGCGCAGCGTGAGATCGCCCTCCGCCACCGGCGCGCCGCCGCCGATCCGGAACCACCGTTCCTCCATCCGCGCCCACTCGCCGCCGAGATGCCCCGGATCGAGCGCCACGCGCAGCCCCGCGAGCGGCTGCCCCTCACGCCAGAATCGCGGCGGCGCCTTCGCGGAAGCCGCGTCCTTCGCAAACCGCAGCGTGAACCGCTCGTCCTCGCCGAGTCGCATCACGATGCTCGCGCGCTCCTCGTTCACATCGATCAACCCCGTCGCCGCGTCGCGCGGCGCATACACCTCGTCGAGCAGTCGCACGAAATCCGTCCGCGTGATCGTCCCCTGATACTTCTCGAGTGCTGTCCAATCCGGCCGCTCGGCGACCGGGCTGAGGTTTTCCGCGAACGCCGGAAATACCAAGCAGGGCACTGTGAGCACGAAGGCGAGGAAAACGGGACGCAACACGGTTGCGAGCCTCTAGCCGACACCCGGCGGCGCGGCGAAAAGAATCCTCTGTGCCCTCCGTGCCCTCTGTGGTTACACAGCCCCATGCTCCGACTTCTCTTTCTTGGCGACATCATCGGCGAACCCGGCCGCACCGCGGTCATCGACTCCATCCCGAAATGGCGCACGGAGCGCGGCATCGACTTCATCGTCGTCAACGGTGAGAACTCCGCCGCCGGCCGCGGCATCACGCCGAAGATCAGCATCGACCTGCTCCGCTGCGGCGTCGCGGTGATCACCAGCGGCGATCACATCTGGGACCAGCGCGAAGTCGTGCCGTATCTCGACACCGAGCCGCGCTTGCTGCGTCCGCTCAATTACCCCGCCGGCACGCCCGGCAATGGCTCGATCGTGCTCGATACCGCGAAGGGGAAGATCGCTGTCGTGAACGTGCAGGGGCGCACTTTCATGCAGCCCCCGCTCGAGAATCCGTTCCTCGCCATCGACAAGGAAGTCGCGCGCCTGCGCGAGCAGACACCGGTTATTTTCGTCGATGTCCACGCCGAGACGACGAGCGAGAAGATCGCGATGGGTCGCTTCCTCGATGGCCGCGTGAGCGCGGTCGTCGGCACGCACACGCACACGCAGACCGCGGACGATCAGCTTTTTCCAGGCGGCACCGCCTTCCTCTGCGACGCCGGGATGTGCGGCCCGAGCGAGTCGTGTCTCGGTCGCGAGGTCGAGCCGATCATCCAGCGCTTTCTCACCGGTCGCCCCGTCATGTATCCCGTGGCGAAAGGCCCGGTGAAGCTGCAGGGCGCGATGATCGACATCGACGAAGCCACCGGCAAGGCGGTGAAGATCGAGCGCGTGTCGGAGTTCTTCGTGCCGGCGTAGCGATGCCGGACAAGTTCCATGAACTGCGACTCGCCGCACAGGCAGCGGCCTTGCGCGGGTGCAGCATGTTCGCGGACATGCGGGCGGACGACCTCGGGAAGGTCGCCGGGTTCGTGCAGGTGCGAAGCGCCCGGCGTGGCGACGTTTTGTTTCGCGAGGGCGAGAAGGCACGCGGGTTCTTCATCATCCGCCACGGAGCGGTGAACGTGCATCGCATCGGAGCAGATGGAGCCGAGAAGGTGATTCACGTTTTCCGCGCGGGGCAGTCCTTCGCCGAGGGAGCGCTGGCGAGCGAGGGCGGCTACCCGGCGAGTGCGCGAGTGGTCGAGGATTGCGAACTGCTCTTTGTGCCGCGCGAGGAATTCCTCGCGCTCATCCGGTCGCACGCGGACATCGCGCTGCGAATGATCGGCTCGATGAGTCAGCACCTGCGCCTGCTCGTCAATGCGATCGAGGATTTGCAGGGCAAGGATGTCGAGACGCGCCTCATCAACTGGCTGCTCAAGCGCTGCCCAAGGCCGCGCACGGAAACGCCGGTGGAGATCGCGCTCGACGTGACCAAGTCGGTCCTCGCCGCCGAACTCAGCACGCGAAACGAAACGCTCTCCCGCGCGCTGGCAAAGTTGCGCGACGCCGGGCAGATCGAGGTCGAGGGCAAACGCATCCGCATCCTCGCGCCGCAGCGGCTCGAAGCGCAGTTCCGCGCGAGTCTCGGCGAGGCGGACTGAGCGCCGCCCCGCAGCGGGTCACTTGCCGGCCGGCTTCCGGTTGAGCACGTCGGCGCGTGTGGTCTCGACGATCGCCAGCGTTTTATCGATGAGCGCCTTGTCCACCTTGAGTTCCGCGAGCGTCGCCTGGAGATGCTCGGCGATCGCATTGAAGTGCGTGTCGTTGAGGCCGGGAAGTTCGCGGTGCGCGGTGCGCAGATCCGCGCCCGTGTATTTCGTCGGAGCACCCAGCGCCATCGAGAGAAACTCTTTCTGCTTCTTCTTCTGGCGGGTCATGTTGATGTCCTTGAAGTAGGAATTCACGCGGGAATCAGCGAGGACCTTGACGTAGAAAAGCTCCACCGCCGCCTCGATCGCAGCCTTGCCGCCGAGTTGCTGGTAAAGGCTGGCGGCGCGGTCGGCCTCGAACTTCTTGCGACAGGTGTCGTCGAAGAATGCGTAGGTCGTTTCTTCATACGTGGACGTAATTTTCGGGTCCGCCGCCTTCCCGCTGACGGGGCAGACGGTATTGACGGGGCCCGCCGCGAATGCGGTGAGGGACAGGCTGAGAGCGACGAGAGCGAGAACTGGTTTCATGCGGTGATGGTGATTTGGATTGTGGGTTGTGTCGTTGTCGCCCGCAGTCTGCCTCCACGTTTCGGGGCGCGCCTTGACCTGCGTCAAGGCGGCGGGAGGAAGGCCGGGCGAATGAATAACCGTGAAACGCACCAACCCATTAGCCCTCGCCGCCGCGCTCGCCTTCGCCGCGACACTGTCCGCCGCCGAACCTCCACCCGCGCCGAACGCCTCGCTGCCCGGCCCAGCCGCCAAGGGCATCGACCCGGACATCGTCGGCGAGGAGAAAGCCGTGCTCACCGCCGCGCCGAATGTCCCGCCGCCGATCACGCGCAAGCACGCGACGAAAGTGATCGTGAACCTCGAAGTGCGCGAGATGGTGAAGCGGCTGGCCGATGGCGTGGAGTATCTGTTCTGGACGTTCGGCGGCGAGGTGCCGGGCTTGTTCATCCGCGTGCGCGAGGGCGATCTCGTCGAGTTTCACCTCGGCAATCACCCGACCTCGAAGATGCCGCACAACATCGACCTGCACGCCGTCACCGGACCGGGCGGCGGCGCGTCCTCGTCGTTCACGGCGCCGGGGCACAAGTCGCAGTTCTCGTTCAAGGCGATCAACCCCGGCCTTTATGTCTATCACTGCGCGACGGCGCCGGTCGGGATGCACATCGCGAACGGGATGTATGGCCTCATCTTCGTCGAACCGAAGGGCGGGATGCCGCCTGCGGACAAGGAGTTCTACGTGATGCAGGGCGACTTCTACACGACGGGGAAGTTCGGCGAGGAAGGCTTGCAGCCGTTCGACCTCGAGAAGGCCGTGGATGAGAGACCGAGCTACGTCGTCTTCAATGGTTCGGTCGGCTCGCTCGTCGGCGACAACGCGCTCAAGGCGAAGGTCGGCGAGACCGTCCGGCTCTTCATCGGCAATGGCGGTCCGAATCTCGTGTCGTCGTTCCACGTGATCGGCGAGATCTTCGACCACGTCTATCAAGAGGGCGGCGTGAACGCGACGCAGGAACAGGTGCAGACGACGCTCGTGCCCGCAGGCGGTTCGGCGATCGTCGATTTCAAACTCGATGTGCCCGGCACGTTCATCCTCGTCGATCACTCGATCTTCCGCGCATTCAACAAGGGCGCGCTCGGCATGATGAAGGTCGATGGCCCGCCGAATCTGCTCGTCTATTCCGGCAAGGAAGTGGACGCGACTTACCTCGGCGACAGCGCGCTGCCGAGCGCGGATGCGAAGGTCGCGTCGCTCGAGGCGCAGATGAAAAAGGCGATCGCGGGCGACCCGAAGATCGCCGGGATCAGCAAGGAGATCATCATGGAGAAGGGAAAGCGCGTGTATGCGCAGACGTGCTTCGCGTGCCATCAGGGCGAGGGACAAGGTCTGCCGCCGGTCTTCCCGCCGCTCGCGAAATCCGACTATCTCATGGCCGACAAGGACCGCGCGATTCGCGGCATCATCAAGGGCCAGTCGGGCGAGATGGTCGTGAACGGGGTGAAGTATAACGGCGTGATGCCGCCCGTGCTGCTGAGCGACGAGCAGATCGCGCAGGTGCTCACCTACGTGATGAACTCATGGGGCAACACCGCCGACATCGTGACCGTTGACGAAGTGAAGCGGGTCCACGCCGAGTCCGCGAACCAATGACGATGATTCACGCCATCGCTCTCCTCTTCGCGGTGGTCGCGGAGCCGGACATGGCGCTGATCCCGGCTGCGAGCTACCGGCCGCTGTTTCGCGGCGAGAAGGACGCGAAGGAGATCGCGGTCGCCGCGTTCCTGCTCGACAGGCGCGCGGTGACGAATGGGGAGTTCGCCGAGTTTGTCCGCGCGAATCCGAAATGGCAGCGCTCGCAGGTAAAGCGGCTTTTCGCCGACGAACGCTACCTCGCGCACTGGGCGGGCGATCTCGATCCCGGCAAGGAGCGCGCAGCGCAGCCGGTCACGAATGTCTCGTGGTTCTCCGCGAAATCCTACGCTGCGTGGCGCGGCAAGCGGCTGCCGACGACCGCGGAGTGGGAACTCGCCGCCGGCGCGGGCTTCACCGACGTGGACGGCGCGAAGGACACCGACTTTCAGCAGGCGATCACGCGCTGGTATGGCACGCCTTCGCCGGAGATGCTGCCCGACGCAGGTAGCGGGCGCGCGAACGTTTTCGGCGTGCGTGATCTGCACGGAGTCGTGTGGGAGTGGACGAGCGACTTCAACAGCGCGCTCATCACCGGCGACGCGCGCGGCGATACGGGACTCGAACGTCAGCTTTTCTGCGGCAGCGGCTCGCTCGGCGCGACCGACCGAACGAACTTCCCCGCCTTCATGCGCTTCGGGATGCGGAGCAGCCTCAAGGCGGGCTACACCGTCCACAACCTCGGCTTCCGGTGCGCGCGCAACCCATGAGCTACGCTATGAATTCAACACAGAGACACAGAGGACACAGAGTGGGACACAGGCAGTTCCAATACTTCCCCGGTGCTCTCTGTGCCTCTGTGGTTCAATGCTTCGCGCTCATGGTCGCGAGCGCTCTCGCATCAGAACCACCGTGCTGCCGCCCCGCGCTTCCTGCCGGGCCACCGACGGACAAGTCGCTCTATCTGCTCGACTCGAAGTGGACCTCGGATGTCGGCAGGGAAGTGCAACTCGGCGTGCTGCGCGGACGCCCGCAAGTCGTTGCGCTCTTCTTCACTCACTGCGAATACGCCTGCCCGATCACCGTGAATGAACTCAAGACCATCGAGGGCAAGCTGCCGCCGGACGTGCTCGCGAAGACGGACTTCCTCCTCGTGAGCCTAGACCCGAAACGCGACACCACCGACGCGCTCGCCGCATTCCGCGAGAAGCGCCAGCTCACCCGCGAACGCTGGACGCTCCTGCGCGGCAACGAGGACGATGTGCGCGAACTCGCCGCGCTGCTCGGCGTGAACTACGCGCAGGATTCGCGCGGGCAGTTCGCACACACAAACCTCATCACGCTGCTCAACGCCGCCGGCGAGATCGCCTTCCAGCACGCCGGACTGAAACAGGATCCCACTCCGCTCATCGCCGCGATCGAGAAGGCCGCGCGCGACGCAAAACGCTGACGATGCCGGCACCCACGATCACTCTCGATGTGCGCGAAGACCTGCGGGCGGGCCGCGAGCCTTTTCCGCGAATCATGGAAGCCGTGGGCCGCCTGCGCGAAGGCGAGCAACTGCGCGTGATCGCACCCTTCGAGCCGCATCCGCTCATCAGCGTGCTGGCCATGCAAGGTTTCGCGGCAAGCGTCACGGAGTCGGGCGACGGCGGCTTCGAGGTCGTCTTCGCACCGGTCGTCTCCGCGGAGCGCGACGACGATTCGCTGCTATGAGCGCACGCCCGGCGTATCTGAGCCTCTGCCCTGCTGAGCCGTTCCGCATCTTCTTCCCGCTCGCCACGCTGCTCGGCATTTCCGGCGTTTCGCTCTGGCCGCTCTTCTTCACCGGCCTGCACAAGTTCTATCCCGGCGTGATGCACTCGCGCCTGATGATCGAAGGCTTTCTCGCCGGTTTCGTGATCGGCTTCCTCGGCACGGCGATGCCGCGGCTGCTCGCCGCGCCGGTGCTGCGTGCGTGGGAACTGTGGACGCTCGTCGCGCTCTACCTCACCACCGCGGGCCTGCACATCGGGCATCAGATGATCGCCGGCGATGTTGTCTTCGTCGTGCTGCTCGCGCTCTTCGCGGCGTTTCTCATCCGCCGTGTCCGCGCGCGGACGGAGCTGCCTCCGCCCGGCTTCGTGCTCGTCGCGCTCGGCTATGCGAGCGGACTCAGCGGCGCCGCGCTGTGGGCCGGCGGTGTTAAAGGGTGGGTGCCCGGGAATTTCGCGATGCTCGGCGGCATGTGGCTAAACCAAGCCTTCGTTTTGCTGCTCGTGCTCGGCGTCGGCACGTTTTTGCTCCCGCGTTTCCTCGCGCTGCCCGGTGTCGTGCTGATGGCCGATGAACGCCGCGCGTCGCCCGAGTGGCTACGTCGCGCCGCGTTCTCGCTCGTCGTCGGGATCACGGTGCTCGCGAGTTACTGGATCGAGGTCGCACACGCCGCGCTCACCACCGCCGCCATCCTGCGCGGTGTCGTAGTGCTCGCGTATCTCGCCGTAATGGTGCCGATCTACCGCACGCCTTCGCCGACGCAGACCGTCCCGCTCGCGGTGAACCTCGCCCTCATCGCGCTCGTCGCTGGGCTCGCGTTTCCGCTGTTCTGGCCGGGGCAACGCGCCGCGGGCCTTCACGTCATCTTCCTCGGCGGCTTCAGCCTCATCACGTTCACGGTCGCCACGCGTGTCGTGCTCGGACACTCGGGAAATGAGCACCTCTTCCTCACACGCCTCCCGCCGCTGCGGATCGCCACGCTGCTCCTCGTCGCGGGCACCGTCGTTCGCGCAGTGGCGGATTTCCTCCCCGACCGCACGCTCGGCATGAACTGGGCGAGCACTCTGTGGATGCTCGCCGCGTGCGTCTGGGGCTACGCTGTGCTGCCGAAGGTCCGCATCGCCGACCCCACCGGTGAGACTGCCTGCGCCCGCCGCCGGGCGCTTACACCGGCGACGTGATGCGGTGCGTCGGCTGCGGTTTTCCGGGGCGAAAAAACTCGAGGTGATCGAGCTGCGCGCTCAAGCCGGGGAAGTCGGCGGCGATCGTCTCGACGGCTTCGCGCACGGCGTCGCGGAGTTGCTCGGGCGCGGCTTCGGCGCGGACGTTGACGATGAGCTGGCCGCTCGGCACCGGCGCTTCGAGCCGCAGGCTCAGCTCGGGCACGAAGTCGCTGCGGACGAGATTGATCACCGCCACGTCGCCGAGCCCGGTATCGGGACTGAGCGTCATTTTCAAATGCGCGATCTCGGCTCCCGCAAGCGTGCGCTGGATGCGGCGCGCGAGCGCTTGCAGCACGGGCTCGGAGTCGAAGCCATCGGCGTGCGCGAGTTGCACGGTCGCGTTCAGCCAGCCGAGCAGCGCTTCGCCTTCGGCGTAAATCTCGTAGTCCACTTCCATCGCGGCGCGCGTGCCCTGCTCGGAGTTTTCGATCTTCGCAAACCACGCTTCCGTGTCGCCGGTGCGCACCGAAGTGGCGATGACTTCCGCGTGCGGAAACTCCGCGGCGAGCTTCGCGCGCAGCCGCTCGTAGCGCGCGGCATCGAGCGTGTCGGTCTTGCTGATCACGATCAGGTCTGCCTCCTCGAGCTGCTTGCGGTAAATGTAGATCACCTTGTCGGAAAACTTCCCGCCTTCGCCGAGGCCGAAGACACGCTCGGCGCGCACGGGATCGACGAGAACGCTGAGCGGCGCGACGAGGTAGTTGTCGCCGTAGATGCGGCGCAGCGGATACGTGACGGTCGCGACCAGATCCGTGCAGCTCCCGACCGGCTCGGCGATGAAGACATCGGGCGACGACGACGCGTCGAGTTTCTCCGCGGCATCGACGAGCGAGTTGAAGCGGCAGCAGAAACAACCGCCGGGGATCTCCTCCGTCGCGAATCCTTTCGCACGCAGCATCGCGGTATCCACCAGTTCGCTGCCCTGGTCGTTTGTGATGAGGCCGACCTTGAGGCCGCGCTTCGTGAGTCGCTCGGCGAGCGCGGCGACGGCGGTGGTCTTCCCGGCGCCGAGGAAGCCGCCGATCATGATGTAACGGGCTTTGGAGGGTGGAAGCGGCGCCCCCGCCGCTTGCTTTTCGTCGAAGCGACGAGGCGTCGCTTCCACTTTTGATCGTTCGTTCATGGGTGTTCGTCCTGTCCTTGTTTCGCGAGCATCTTGTCGATCGTGGCGTCGAGCAGCGCGCGGTAGCTCGCGAGTTCGCCGCACTTCGCATCGGGCGCGCCTTCAAATTCGTAGAGCCATCCGCCCGCGTAAGGCTCTCGACCGACGAGTTCGATGTCGGCTTTCAGCGCGGGATTGGCGGCGAGGAACTTTCCATCGGCCACGCAGTAAATATCCGAGATCGCCTTGAACCCCTCGATCGAGCCGATGATGTCGCCGCTCGCGACCACGTCGCCCGGCTTCGCATCGAGCTGCACATCCACGATCTCGCCGAGCATTCGCGTCGCGAACTTCGTGAAACCCACGCGCCAGCGGTCGCCGTCGATCCGCGCGAGCCAGAAGTGCGACGGGCTGTAGAGGCACTCGGTCGGGAGATGCGTGACGAAGTTCGAGCGTTTGTAGAAGGACGTGGCTGACACGGGAGCGGCTGTGCTACGCTCCCGGCGCATTGCCCGCCACATGAAAACCGACGAATGCCTTCCTGCGCTCCGCGCGCTTGCCGACCCGACGCGTCTGAAGATCGTGGAGTTGCTGCTGGCCGCGGACCACAACGTGAATGAACTCGCCGAGCTGCTCGGCACGCCGCAATACAACGCGTCCAAGCATGTGCGCGTGCTGCGCGAGGCGGGTATCGTGACCACGGCGCGGCAGGGCAAGGAAGTGCGTTGCGAAGTAGCGGGCGAGTTTCGGTCGCGGTTGAAGGCGGGCGGCTGGGAGATGGACCTGGGCTGTTGCACGTTTCGTTTCGAGAAGCCGGCGCGGGGCTGAAGCTTTTGCATTCGCGGACTTGGCACGGCGCACGACGTATGCACAAATGCGCATACGTCCAGATCTTCGTGCTCATTCTCCTCTTCCTCGCCGCCTGCTTCCTCGCCTTCACCAATGGCGCCAATGACAACTTCAAGGGCGTCGCGTCGCTCTACGGCAGCGGCACGGCGGGCTTTCGCGCCGCGCTCGGCTGGGGCACGGCTACGACGCTGGCGGGCTCGATCGCCGCGATCTTCCTCGCGGAGGAGTTGATGAAGAAGTTCAGCGGGCGGGGGCTCGTGCCCGACGCGTTGACTCAGTCGCCGGATTTCCTCCTCGCCGTCGCGCTCGGCGCCGCGCTGACGGTGCTGCTCGCGACCCGGTTCGGATTTCCCATTTCAACGACGCACGCGCTCACCGGCGCGCTGGTCGGCGCGGGGCTCGCGGGGGGAGATCACACGGTTTACTTCGGCGCGCTCGGCCGGAGTTTTGTGCAGCCGTTGCTACTCGGGCCGGTGCTTGCGTTCGGCGGAGGCGCGCTCGTGTATCTCGTGCTGCGAACCGCGCGGCTCGCGCCCGATCACCGCACGCGCACGCTCGACTCGCTGCACTTTCTCAGCGGCGGCGCGGTTGGGTTCGCGCGCGGCTTGAACGACACGCCGAAGATCGCCGCGCTGCTGCTCGTGGCGGAGGCGCTGGACATTCATTGGGACCTGCTCGCCGTGGCAGTGGCGATGGCGATCGGCGGTCTGCTCAATGCGCGGCGCGTGGCCGAGACGATGGCGCACCGGATCACCGGAATGAATCCCGGCCAGGGCTTCGCGGCGAACGTGGCGACGGCGGTGCTGGTCGGGATGGCGAGCTGGAACGGACTGCCGGTGAGCACGACGCACGTGAGCGTCGGCGCGCTGGTCGGCATCGGCGCGGTGACGAAGCAGGCGCATTGGAAGGCGATCGAGCAGATCGTGCTGTCGTGGGTCGTCACGCTGCCATCCGGCGCGGTGCTGGCCGCGGTCGCTTCGTTGCTGATTGGCCTTCTCTAGGCGCGGGCGGGTCTATCGACCGGCGTCGCCGGGCGCGTTCACGGGGTAGAAAAGCGGGACGCCTCCCGCCTGCTTGCGACCGAACTCGAGCAGGAAGCGCTGCCCCTTCTCGCCGGTGAGCCAGTCGGCGAGCACGCGCGCGCCGGCGGTGTTCGCCTTCGGAAACTTTCGCGGGTTCGCTTCGATCACGACATACGGTCGGCGCATCTCGGGGTCGCCTTGCACGAGCACCTCCATGCCAGCGAGCGGGATCTTGCCGTAGGCCGTCGGGATGCGGCCGACGACGACGTAAGCCTGTTTCTTCGCCGCAAATTCGACGACGCCTTGCGGCGACGCGCTCTCGTCCTTGAGCACCCACTCGCCCTCCGGTTTCAGCCCCGCGCGCTGCCAGAGCTTGTGCGTGAGTTCGCGGCTGCCGGGGCCGTAAAAATCGACGAACGGCGCGCGCGCCCCGGCGATCTTCTTCAGCGCCGCGGCGCCGTCTTTCATCCCGCGGATTCCGGCAGGGTCGCTCGACGGGCCGACGATCGTATGCTCGTTACGCGCCCACGGGCGCAGGTTCATCCCGAAGCCGTCTGCGACGAGGTCGGTCGTCTGGTCGCTGCTGTGCATCGTGAGGAGATCGACTTCGCCGCGCTTGAACGGCTCGGCGATCACGTCCTTCGGCCCGGTCGCGACGATCTGAGTTTTCCAGCCGGTGTCGGCTTCAAACTGCGCGGCGAGCTCCTGCCACGCGCCGGTCATCGTCATCCCGCCGATCACGGCGACGCGGACGGGACGGCGCTCGTCCGCGTGCGCGGCGAATGCGAGCAGGAGTGCGCTGACGGAAAAGAGGACGCGTCGTGTGAAGTGCATGAATCAATAATTCGCCGCCTGTGCGTCACTCTGCGTGCCGGTGATCCAGCGCACATCGTCGCGTTTGGGATCGCCCGTGCCCACGCCGATGTAAGCGGCATCGAAGGCGCCGACGTGGCCATCGAGAAAGAGAATGTTGCCCCTGCCATTGTGCGGCGCGACGCAGCCGTAGGGCCGCTTCGAGGGATACGTGCTCGCGTAGGCACCGGGGCTTTCGGCGAGGAAAACGGTCGTCGCCGGGCGCTCGATCCCCGCGATTCTCGTCGGCGACGGCAGATTCCACGGCGAGAGATTCATGTTCATCCCGTAGCTGAGAAAGGCCGCGCCGCCCGGGTCCTTCGCGCCGGGCCGCACGAAAATGGAGCGATCGTTTTCGCGCGGACGCCGACCGGATTTCACGAGCTCGCCGTAGCCCGGCTGGCCGAGGAATGGCGGCAGCGCATTGAACCAATCCTCCGCGCGGTCGAGTAGCGCCACCGCCTGCATGCCCTGGCCACGCCGTGGCAAAGCGCCGTCGTTTTCCGCGAGGTAGCCGCCAAGCGCCACGCCCCATTGACGCATCCGCGAGCTGCTCTCCGCCTGATTCCGGATGTCCTGCACCTGGCTGTAAGCACCGGCGCCGATCGCGGTGAGCACCGCGACGACGGCGATGCTCACGAGCAGTTCAATCAGCGAGAAGGCGTCAGGTCTTGCGCGCATGCGGCAGGCGCCGACTAGCCACGATGACCGCACCCAAGGCAAGCAGCGTCGCGGCGCCCGGCTCCGGCACGGCCACGGCGCTGATGTTCAGCGCCGGACGCGAGGACACGGTGGCGACCGAGCGCGAATTGAAGATGTAACTCACAGCCGTGTCGGCAGCGAAGAAGCGAAAGCTCACCTCGCCACCGACCGCCACATCGGCGGTGAGAGCGGGCGCGAGCGCGAGCGACCAAGTGTCTGCGCCAGTCGTCGCGCCGCCAAAGCCGAACGTGCCGAGCGCCGCGTCACCCGCGCCGAGAAAGCTGTTCAGCGTCGCGAAGGTGATGCCGCTCGCTCCGGGAGCAGCCGGCGTCCCGATCCCCTCCGTCCATCCGTCGTTCTGCATCCAGCCGATCGCGAACTGCCCCGCGAAGTTCACATTGCTGCCGCCGGCGCCCGCGCCGTTGCCGTTGAAGATGGCGTTGTTCGGCGGATTTGCGGTTAGCGTCAGCGTGATGCCGTCGATCATCCACTGGCCGGGGCCGAAGGTCGTGTTGAACGAACTGACCGCCGACGAAACATCGAAGCGCGCTAGGCTCTGGAACTCGCCCTTCGGCAGGCCCGCCGCCGACACTGCCAGCCCGCCGCCGCCGCCATAATTATTACCGATCAAATCGTTCGTCGGGCCGGTCGTGACGAAGGCGTCCGCGCTCGGATTGAGCGTGATGATGACCGCACGTGCTTGTGGCGCGAACGCGCACACGCAGACGAGCAAGAGGCGGAGGAGGCGGGTCATCACCCCGCCCCGTAGGCCACGAATGGCGCACGAATCAACGGGGATTCGCTGCGGACCGAAGGCCGCGCTCGCCTTGGCGGCTGCGGCGTGCAGAAGGTAGCGCCGTGCGATACTTCGATCACAACGCCACGCATCCGCTTTCACCCGCCGCGCGCGAGGCGTGGCTGGACGCGACCGGGCGATTCATCGGCAATCCATCGAGCCCGCACCGGCTCGGCGATCGCGCGGACCGGGCGCTGAACGAAGCGCGTGAACGGCTCGCGGGATGGCTCGGCTGCGCGGCGGAGGAGATCGTGTGGACGAGCGGCGCGACGGAATCGAACAACATGGCGCTCGCGCATCTCGCAGCGGCGCGGGAAGGCGCGCTGCTCGTGTCGGCGGTGGAGCATCCGTGCGTGATCGAGGGCGCGCGGCGGCACTTCGCGATGCGGCACCGATTCATTCCCGTGGATCGCGACGGGGTCGTGCGTGTCGATGCATTGGCGGCGGATGAAATCGGAGCTGTCGCGGTGATGGCGGCGAATAACGAGACCGGCGTGCTCCAGCCTTGGCGCGAAGTGCTCGCGTGGTGCCGCGAGCGCGGGGTGCCGATGCTGTGCGATGCGGCGCAGTGGATCGGGAAGCTGCCCGCGGCGGGACTCGGCGCGTGCGATTTCGTGAGCGGGTGCGCGCACAAGTTCGGCGGCCCGGCCGGCGTGGGCTTCCTCAAGTGCCCGGCGGACACGCGCGCGCTGATCGTCGGCGGGCCGCAGGAGGACGGACGGCGCGCGGGGACGGAGAATGTGCCCGGCGTGCTCGCGATGATCGCCGCGCTCGCCGAGCGCGAGTCGGCGCGCGCAGACGAAAGCCTGCGCGATCACTTTGTCGCGCGCCTGCGCGAGCGACTGCCGCAGGTGCGCGTGCTCGGCAAAGGCGCGCCGCGACTTTGGAATACCGTCTCGGTCATCATGCCGGACACGGGCGACTGCCGGCAGCGCTGGGTGGTGAAGCTCGACAAACTTGGCTTCGCCGTCTCGACAGGCTCCGCGTGCGCGAGCGGCAAGGAGCAGCCTTCGCACGTGCTCAGCGCGATGGGCTTCAGTCCCGGGGAAGCGGGGCGTGCGCTGCGGTTCAGCGCGGGCTGGAGCACCATACGTGAGGATTGGGACGCGCTGCTCGACGCCGTGGTGCAAGCGCATTTAGCGTCGGAGCCATGACAGCTTTTCGATCGTTCTTCGCATCCGTCGTCGTCTGTGCCGTTCCGATCACACACGCGGCGGAATGGAAATGGCAGGACTCGGTGGTGCCCGCTCCCGGCTTCGACCTCGATGCGGCTCAAGTCGTGCGGGTCACGTCGCTCGGCGTGAAGGGCAAGGGGACGCTGCGCGATGCGCTCAAAGTGAAAGGGCCGCGGGTTATCGTCTTCGAGATCGGTGGCGTGATCGACCTCGAGCGCCAGGGCATCGAGATTCACGAGCCCGATGTGTTCATCGCGGGCCAGACGGCGCCGCCGCCCGGGATCACGCTGATCCGCGGCGGGCTGAGCATCGAGACGGATCGGGTGGTCGTGCAGCACCTGCGGGTGCGACCCGGCGACGCCGGGCAGGCGAAAGGCAGCGGCTGGGAGCCCGACGGCATCACCACCAGCGGTGGGCCGGCGGACGTGTGGATCGACCAGTGTTCGGCGACGTGGTCGATCGATGAGAATCTCTCGATCTCGACCTACAAGTCGCCCACGGGAGAACCGGCGCGGCGGATCTTCGTGCGCAACTGCATCATCGCCGAAGGACTCGCGCTGGCTACGCATCGCAAGGGCGAACACTCGAAGGGAACGCTCGTGCTCGATGGCACCCAGCAGGTGGCGCTCGTCGGGAATCTCTACTTCAGCAACACCGAGCGGAATCCGGTCTTCAAGCTCAACACCTCGGGCGTCGTGGTGAACAACGTGATGGCCAATCCGGGGCAGCGCGCGATCCACGCGAGCGTGCCGGAGGCGGCGGAGGCGGCGGCGCCGAAGGCGCGAATCGCCGTGGTCGGCAACGTCGTGCTGCTCGGCGCGAAATCGAAGAAGCAGGCCGCGGTGTTCGAGGGTGTCGCGGATGGATACTTCAAGGCCAACGAAGGTTTCAACTGGCTCGGCCAGCCGATCCCGGAGCTGCGCGTGCCCTTCCCGACGTTGAAGGAGCCGCCGGTCTGGCCGGTGGGGCTCGAGGCGAAGAGCACGACGGCCGCGCTGTGGCACGTTGCGCGATTCGTCGGCGCGCGACCCGCGGAGCGGGATGAAATCGACACGCGGATCGTGCGCGAGGCGCTCACCGGTGCCGGCCGGATCATCGACAGCCAGGAGGAGGTCGGCGGCTACCCGAAGCACGATGCGACGACGCGCGCGCTCGACGTGCCGGAAAAGGATCGCCGCGCATGGCTCGAGAAGCTCGCGCGCGAAGTGACGTTCGGGACCGGCGAGAAGTGAACGCCGCGTTTTATCGCGACGCGCTTCTCGGCGATGTGATTCCGTTCTGGCTCCGGCACGGGATGGATCGCGAGCACGGCGGGATCATCACCTCGCTCGATCGCGACGGGAGCGTGCTCGATACGGACAAGTCGGTGTGGTTCCAGGGGCGCGCGGGCTGGATGTTTGCGACGCTCTTCAACACGGTCGAGCCGCGCGCCGAGTGGCTCGACGCGGCGCGCTCGTGCGTGGAGTTCGCGCGGCGGCACTGCTTCGCGCCGGAGGGGAAGATGTATTTCAGCGTGACGCGCGAGGGCTCGCCGCTGCGGATGCGGCGCTACGTTTTCAGCGAGTGCTTCGCCGCGATCGCGTTCGCGGCTTTCGCGAAGGCGACTGGCGAGGCGCGCGCGGCGGACGACGCGGTGAAGACTTTCGCGATGTATCTGCGCCACACGTTCACGCCCGGCGTGATGCCGGCGAAGTCCGCGCGACCGACCAGGGGGCTCGCGGGATTCATGATGGCGATCGTCACCGCGCAGGAAGTGCGCGCGAATCTCGGCGACGTGAGCGTCGGCGGGCGGACGTGCAGCGAGTGGATCGACGAGTGCATCACGACGATCGAGCGCGACTTTTTCAAGCCGGAGCACGAGGCGCTGATGGAAGTCGTCGGCGAGCGCGGCGAGGTGCTCGCTCATTCCGAAGGGCGCACGCTCAACCCCGGCCACGCGATCGAGTGCGCGTGGTTCATCATGCACGAAGGCGCGCTGCGGCAGGATGCGCGGCTCATCAAGCTCGGCGCGACGATCCTCGAGTGGATGTGGGCGCGCGGCTGGGACGCGGAGCATGGCGGCATCCTCTACTTCACGGACCTGCGCGGACTGCCGGTGCAGGAATACTGGCACGACATGAAATTCTGGTGGCCGCACTGCGAGGCGATCATCGCGACGCTGCTCGCGTGGAAGCTGACCGGCGACGCGAAGTTCGCGGAGTGGCACCGGCTCGTCCACGACTGGAGCTTCGCGCATTTTCCCGACGCGGAGCACGGCGAGTGGTTCGGCTGGCTGCACCGCGACGGAAGCCTCTCGCAGCGCGCGAAGGGCAATCTTTTCAAGGGTCCGTTCCATCTGCCGCGGATGCTGTTGACCTGCTGGCGGCTGCTCGAATCCGGCTTTACGAAGCCAGCGAATTGATCGCGCGCGGCTGACTAAGCTTCGTAAGGTCGCCGGCCTTTCCACCGCCATGCCCCGTCTCCTCCTCCTGCCCGTCCTGGCCGCCGTCGCATTCGCGCAAGACCCCGCCTTCCCGCCGCAGCCGCCGGTGCAGCCGCTGAGCGCCGCGGAGAGTTTGAAGAAAGCGCAGCTTCCTCCCGGCTACCGTCTCGAGCTCGTGCTCAGCGAACCGCAGATCGCCGAGCCGGTCGCGATCTCGTTCGATGGCGACGGGCGGATGTTCGTCGTCGAGATGCGCACTTA
This sequence comes from Chthoniobacteraceae bacterium, assembly GCA_040081625.1. GTDB lineage: Bacteria > Verrucomicrobiota > Verrucomicrobiia > Chthoniobacterales > Chthoniobacteraceae > VFJQ01. The sequence continues at coordinate 5,711 of JBEBGD010000010.1, read as the reverse complement.
CATGCAGGACATCAATGGCACCGGCGAGCACGAGCCGATCAGCCGCGTGTCGCTGCACGAGGACACCGATGGCGACGGTCGCTACGACAAGCACACGGTCTTCGCCGACAAGCTGCTGCTGCCGCGCATGGTGCTCCCGCTCGAGCGTGGCCGGGCCTTGATCGGCGAGACGGACACGAACGACATCAACCTGTGGACCGACGCCGACGGCGACGGGGTCGCGGAGAAAAAGGAGAAGTGGTTCGAGGGCGGACCGCGCGGCGGGAACATGGAACACCAGCCGAGCGGGCTGATCTGGAGCACCGACAACTGGCTCTACACGACCTACAATTCGTATCGGCTGCGCTGGACGCCGGCGGGGGTTTTGAAGGAACCGACGGCGCCGAACGGCGGGCAGTGGGGCGTGAGCCAGGACGACTGGGCCAAGCAGTGGTTCGTGAACGCGGGCGGCGAGAAGGGGCCGGTGAATTTCCAGACGCCGATCGTCTATGGCGCGTTCAACGTGAAGGATCAGTTCGCGCCGGGCTACGACGTGGTGTGGCCGCTGGTCGGCATCCCCGATGTGCAGGGCGGCGAGCGGCGCTCCCGGCCGGAGGACAAGACGCTCAATCACTTCACGGCGACATCTGGCGGCGAGATCTATCGCGGCGACCGACTGCCGGCGGAAGTGCGCGGGGACTTGTTCTTCGGCGAGCCGGTGGGGCGCTTGATGCGGCGCACGAAGATCGAGTTGCGCGACGGGCTCACGTATCTTTCCAATCCGCACCAGGAGGGCGAGTTCCTGCGCTCGACCGATCCGCTCTTCCGCCCGATGCAGATGGCCAATGCGCCCGACGGCACGCTCTACGTCGTCGATATGTATCGCGGCATCATCCAGGAGGGGAATTGGACGCGCGAAGGCAGCTACCTGCGCAAGATCATCCTCCAATATGGCCTCGACAAGCCGGTCGGCATGGGCCGCATCTGGCGGCTCGTTCACGACACGACGAAGCGCGAAGCCGCGCCGAAGATGAGCACGCAGACGCCCGCGCAACTCGTCGCGCATCTCGCGCATCCGAACGGCTGGTGGCGCGACACGGCGCAGAAGCTCCTCGTCTTGAAACAGGACGCGAGCGTCGTGCCCGCGCTCATGGAGATGGCGCGTTCGCACAAGGAGCCGCTCGCGCGGCTGCACGCGCTGTGGACGCTCGAAGGGCTCGACGCGCTCACGCCGGAACTCGTCCGGGAGAAGCTAAAGGACGCGCAGCCGCAGCTCCGCGCCGCCGCGATCCGAGTGGGCGAGACGCTTTACAAAAAGGACGACAAGTCGCTCGTGCCCGACGTGCAGGCGATGGTGAAGGACGCGGATGCGAACGTGGTCGTGCAGGCGATCCTCACGGCGAAGCGGCTCGAGTTTCCCGAATGGAAGAAGTCGCTCGAGGCGCTCGTCGCGGCGAGCCCGATGCCCGCGGTGAAGGAGATCGGCGGACAGATCCTGCGGCCGGCGGTCTCGGCGCCGAAGTTCACGATGAGCCGGGATGAGACGAAGCTCTTCAAGGCCGGGCAGGACATTTACCAAACGCTGTGCGCCGCGTGCCACGGGCTCGATGGCAAGGGCATGCCGATGCTCGGCGCCGCGCCCGGCGCGATGCTCGCGCCGCCGCTCGCGGGCTCGAAGACCGTGCTCGGCTGGCGCGACGGCGCCGCTCACGTGATGTTGCAGGGCCTCGTCGGGGACATCGACGGCAAGAAATACGAGGGCCAGATGATCCCGATGGCGAACAACGACGACGCGTGGATCGCCGGCGTGCTCAGCTATGTGCGCAACAGCTTCGGCAACCGCGCCACCTTCGTCTCGCCGCAGGACATCGCGCGCATCCGCTCCGCGTCGAAGGACCGCACGCAGCCGTGGACGATCGCGGAGGTGCGCGCAGCGCTGCCGCGACCGCTGGCCGATCGCAAGGCGTGGAAGCTCACCGCCAGTCACGCGCCGAAGGACACGGCGCTCGCCGTCGATGGCAAGGCCGACACGCGCTACACGACGAAGGCGACGCAGGTGCCGGGCATGTGGCTGCAGATCGAACTGCCCGCGGAGACGACCATCAACGGCCTCGAACTCGACGCCGCGAAATCTCCGAACGACTACCCGCGCGGCTACACGGTGGAACTCTCGATTGACGGAAAGAAATGGAGCCCGCCTGCCGCGACGGGCGCGGGCCTCGCGGCGAACACGGTGATTCAGTTCGCGCCGGCGAAGGCGAAGTTCATTCGCGTGACGCAGACCGGCTCAGTGAAAGGGCTCTACTGGTCGATCCACGAACTGCAGGTCTTCACGCCGACGAAAGGCTAGCACCGGCTACGGAATCGTGATCGTCACGAGCGCCTGCAGGTTGTCGGTGAAGGTCACGCGCACGATGATCCCGCCGTTCGCGTTGAAGCTGCGGGCCTGGCCGGGGCTGCCGGGGACGGCGGCGAGCACCGCGAAGGCTTTCACCCTCTTGCCCGCGAGGGACTGGCCCTTGCGCATCAGCAGCCGGAGCGTGCCGTAGGTATCCATGCCCCACAGGCCGGAGTCGGTCGCAGCGGTGACCCCGCCGGGGCCGGTCTTCCGCAGGTTCGCGGTGAACAGCGGCCCGGCTTCGGGCAGCGAGAGCGCACTGAACGATGCGAATACGGCGCCGCCCGTCTCCGGAGCCACGCCTTCCGCGCGAGCGACGATTTCCGCCGAGCCGCCCGCGGGACTCCACGCCACGGCGGTGCTGCCGACGGTCACGGTGTCCGAGAGCGTGCAGACCCACGCGACGTCGCCTCCTTCATTCATCACCGGGTCGCTGAAGATCGCCCACTTCGCGGTGGCCGTGGCCATCGAACCTTTGCGCGCGATGATTTCGTATGCGCCGCCGCGCGACGCGAGGATGGCAGTGTTGGTCGCGGCGACGACGGCATTCTTCACGGTCTTGAAGGTCTCGAGGAAGGCGGCTTCACCCGACGAATTCGCGGACGGCACGCCGACGCTGCTGGCGACGAGGCCGGTGAAAAGTGCCTGCCCGGTCTCAGCGAGCGGCAGGAAATCAGGCGCGCCCACCTGCGCGTCGATGAGGTAGTTCGCGATCGTCTTGTCGGTGCAGGTGACGCGCGCGGCATACACGCCGGCGCCGGCGTGATGGCGTCCGTGGCCGGAGGTGACCGAGACGGTGCCGAGCATCTGGAAGACGCTCACGATCTTGCCGGACGGCAGGGTCTGGCCTTCGCGCAGGATCAGTTCCGCGCCGCTGCCCGCGGTCCAGCGCCACACGCCGACATCGTTCACCTTCGTCACGCCACCGGGCGCGACCGGCACCGCTTTGGTCGGCAGGACGAGCGACGCCATGACGAGCAACTCGTCCCCGACCATCGTGAGTGAACTGAAGCCGGCAAAGACCGCGCCGCCCGTGCCCGGTGCAACCGCGCCCTTGCGCGCGACGAGGCCGAAGCTGCCGCTCAGGTTGGTCCAGATGCCGGTGTTGTTTGCGGTGGTGATCTCGGTCGTGCCGGGCTTCGCGAGCGTTCCGCAGAAGGCGACCGCGCCGCCGACGCTGCCGCCGCGGTTGAGCAGCGGATCGTCGAACCGCGTGAAGACGGCCCCATTCGCGCCGGGCGCGACGTCGCCGACGCCACACACTTGCACGGCGGGATCGCCGGCGAAAATGCCCGTGCCCTTGGTCGCGACCTTCGCCCAGGTGCCGCGGAAGGCGGTGCGCCCGGCTTCATCGATCGACGGGATGCCAAAGGTTTTCCACGTCGCACCGGCGGGGATGCTCCCCTCCACGCCCGTGCGCGGCACCGCGCTTCCATTGAGATCGAGCGCGGCCAGCACCGGCGGCAGCAGCGGGATCATCGTCACGCTGAAGCTCGTCGTGGCCGTGTTGCCGGCGGCGTCGTGCGCGGTCAGCGTCACGAGCACCGGGCCGACGGTGAAGGTGCCGGGCGCGGGCGCCTGCGTGACGCTCGTGACCGCGACATTGTCGGACCGGCTCGCCTGCGAAGTGTAGTCCGGCAGCGTCGCGGGCTCGCGGACCGAGAGCGGCGAGAAGCTGCCGCCGATCGCCGGCGCGGTGCCGTCGAGCACGGTCACGTCGAAGCTCGTGCTGCTCGTGTTCTCCGCCGCATCGATGGCGGTCAGCGTCACGCTCGTGGTCCCGGCGTTCTGCGCGGTCCCGGGCGCCGGGCTTTGAGTGAAGCTGGTCACGGCGACGTTGTCGGCGCTTTCGAGCTGGCTCGTGTAATCCGGCAGCGGCACGGTGCCACCGGCGCCGGTCGTGATCGTGAGCGGGGAGAAGGTGCCGCTGACGCTCGGCGCGGTCGCGTCCTCGACCGTCACGGCGAAGGTCGTCTCCGCCGAGTTCCCCGCGGCGTCGAGCGCGGTCAGCGTCACGTTCGTCATGCCGGCGCTCAGCATCGTGCCGGGCGCGGGATCCTGCGTCACTTCGGTCACGGCGACATTATCGTCGGTCACGGCCTGGCCGGTGTAATCGGGCAGCGCCACGGTGCCGCCTGCGCCGGTCGCGAGAGTGAGCGGGGTGAAGGGACCGCCGATCTCCGGCGCGGTGCCGTCGGTCACGATCACGTTGAAGGAATGCGTGCCCACGTTTCCGGCCGCATCGGTGGCGCTCAAGGTCACCGCGGTCGTGCCGACGCTCCGCGCACTGCCCACCGCCGGAGACTGCGTGACGACGCCGACGACGCCGACGTTATCGGTCGCGATCGCCTGCGCCGCGTAGTCGGGCAAAGCGACGGTTCCATCGACACCGGTCGCGATGGCCACGGGCAGGAAGCCGCCACCGGGCGCGCTCACCACGGGCACGGTCTGATCGGTCACCGTGATGTGAACGATGCCGCTCGCGGTATTCCCCGCCGCATCGCTCACGGTGATCGTGATGTTATTCATGCCGAGGCCGAGCGCGGTGCCGGCCGTCGGGTTCTGCGCGATGCCTGTCACGGCGACATTGTCGGTGGCCGCGACTTCACCCGTGAGATCGGGAAGCGCGACGGTGCCGGCGGGGCCGGCTGCGAGCGTGCGATCGGCGGGCAGTGTGGTGATGATCGGCAGCGTGCCGTCGTTCACATTCACGATGATCGCGAGCGTGCCCGTATTTCCCGCGGCGTCCGAGGCGCTGAGCGTGACCTCGACGGAGCCGACCGCGTGAGTGGTGCCCGGAGCGGGCGACTGCGTGATCGCGCCGACGACCGCCACGTTGTCGCTCGCGCTCGCCTGCGTCGTGTAGTCCGGCAGTGCGGCGGTGCCCGCGCCGCCGGTGTTCACATTCAGCGAAGTAAAGCCGCCGAGCGGACCGACGAGCACCGGCGCGGTGGCGTCGGTCACGGTCACGTCGAAGTTCGTGCTCGCCGAGTTCCCCGCCGCGTCGAACGCGGTCAGAGTCACGCTGGTGATGCCGGGGCTGCGCGCGCTGCCGATGGCGGGCGATTGGGTGACGGAGGTGACGGCGACGTTGTCGCTGGTGATCGCCTGGCCGGTGTAGTCGGGCAGCGCGACGGTGCCATCCACGCCGGTCGCGAGGGTGAGCGGGGAGAAGGTGCCGCTGATCGCGGGCGCGGTGCCGTCGGTCACGGTCACGTCGAAGTTCGTGCTCGCGGAGTTCCCCGCCGCGTCGAACGCGGTGAGCGTGACGCTGGTCGTGCCGGGGCTGCGCGCGCTGCCGATGGCGGGCGATTGGGTGACGGAGGTGACTGCG
>JBEBGD010000165.1:0-7834 GCA_040081625.1 Chthoniobacteraceae bacterium | reverse complement strand
TCGCGGAAAGGCGTGCCGGCGGCCTTGAGATCGCCGCCGGTCATGTGCTCGATCTTCACGCCGAGCTGCGCGAGCAGCACGCCGAGCGCGGGCTCGTGGATGGCGAGTTCTTCGGTGAGCAGGATGTCGTGGAGTCTCATGGCGTCAGTTGAGAGAGGGCGTCTCGGCGGGTAGCTTCGGAGGCCGGCCGCGTCGGCGTGGGAGCTGCGCGATCGCGGCGCGCGCGAAGCAGTCGTCGCCGTGCGTGCCGGCGCTTCCGTCGGCGTAGAGGAGGACGTTCGCGGTGGGCGCGCCGTCGGGCGCGAAGCACTTGAGGATGGCGATCACGCGCGGCTCGTTCATGCGGCTTGCTTCTTGCCGCCGTTGTCGTCGTTCGCGTCCACCTGGTTGGCGGCAGCCTGGTGCTGGATGAGCTGCGTGCCGGGATCGAGCGCGATGAAGTATTGGAAGAGCTCGGGCATCCCCGCGTCGTCGCACATCCGCTTGAGCTGCTGCATCTCGCGGATGCGCTGCTGCAGCTCGGTCCGCCAGTTCATGCCGCGCGCGTTGTAATAGGCACGCAGCGTGAGCAGGCAGCACTTGAGCTTGGCGATGTCGAGCGCGCCCTCGCGGCCGTTATCGACCGTGAGGCGTGCGGGCAGTTGCCAGGAGATGCGATCCTTCCACGCCGGATCCTTCGGCACGGCGAGCAGGCCGTTCGTGATGCGCCAGTCGAGGAACCGGATCGCGAACGGCGTGCAGAACCGGTAGAGCAGCGCGTCGGCGAGGATTTGGAAAAAGAGATCGGCGCGGCCCAGGACGAAGCGGGTGTTCGCGCCGCCGAGCGAAGACGGATCCCAAAAGAATTCCATCGGCACGCCGGGCGCGAGGCACGCGTCGCGCAGGAGCATGTCGCGCACGAAGGGCGACACGAGCGGCGAGGGTGCGCTGGCCTGCACCATCTTCACGTCGCCGTCGGCGCCGACGTAGGCGATCGCGGCGCCGGCGTTCCTGCCCGCGGCCTCGAGGTCGGCGTTGCCCTCGGTCGGGTTGCCCTCGATCGCGCCGAGCCCGCCGCGCTTCGCGCCCTTGCCCATGTTCTTCACCATCAGCGCGACGAGCTGATTCGCCTTCGCGGTGCGCACGGTGAGGTTGCGGAGCTGATGGACATCGACCAGCGAGTTGACCGCCTGCGCGAAGGGCGTGAGGCCACGCGGCTGATTGACAGCGTGCGGCTTGAACCAGTGGCACAAGTCGCTGGCGGGGATCGGCTGGAAATTCGTCTCGCCGGCGACGCGGGCGAAGTAGCGGATCGGTTCGCCGTAACGGCCCAGCTCGATGCCGTCGATGACGCGGTCGAGCTGCGCGGGATCGCTGAGCATCGGCGGCGTGCGGACATCGTTCGAGTCGATCGACCAGAAGGACGGCGCCGGCGTCCCGCTCAGCGGCGACGGCCAGCGGGGATTCTGCACGTGCGCCGCGAAGAACTCGCCGCGGATGAGCCACTGCTCGACGGCGTGCGCCTGGCACTCGTAGAAATTGCGCCGCGCGGAGATGTCGCACCGATCAGGGCTGAGCGCCCACGCCTCGAAGTCGCGCTCGGCGGCGGTGTTGAAATCGTGATCCTCCGTCTCGATCTGGATGCTCATCCCCTTGCCGACGGTGTGCCGGGCGATGCCCTCGGTGAGTTCCTTCACGAGCGGGAAGTGCTGCCACAGCCACTCGCTCTTTTCGTTCAGCGCGCTCCGCGTCCACTCGGTCGCGTAGAGCCGCGAGTCCTCGGGCAGCATGAACTTGACGTTGAGCCGGTCGATGCCGCGCGAGAGCGCTTCCTCGAAGGGATTGCCGCCGCCGCGGAAGCGGCCGAAGAACGAGCTGATGATGCTCATGCGCTGAAGTCGGGAATGGTGAAGCCGAGCGCCTCGGAGGCCGGCTCGCCGTCGGCCGCATCGAGCGCGGCCTGCGCGATGTCGGTCACGTCGATCGCGGTGAGGCGGATCTGCCGGGTGAAGCTCTTGCCGTTGAGCCCGGCGGATTCGAGCGGGGAGAACTGGCCCTTGCCCGCGGTGATGAGCGCGAGGGATTTCGCGAGCAGATCTTCCACCCAGGCGCGCTGGCCGGCGGAGATTGGCCGGTCGCAGATTCGGCGGAAGCGGATGGCGTCTTCGGTCACGCCGCGGGGCACCTGTCAAAGCAGAACGCCGGCGCGGTCTTCCGAGGAAGTGCGCCGGCGTCAGTGCCAAGCTAACCCGGGCGGGTGTCAATCCGGCTTCGGCGCGGCGGGCATCGCCTTGCGCCGCTCTTCGCGCAGGCGGCTGAGCCGGCGCTCGATGGTGTCGGCGACCACGCGCTGCTCCTTCTCGCAGTCGCCGAGATGATTTGGACCGAACGGCTTCCAGACCACGCGCGCGTTTTCCTCGACCTGCCGCTCGGCGGTGAGCTGCTCGCGGTAGTGGCGGTCGAGCGTGCGCGGGAGCCACCAGAGCACGGGCTTCTGGCCGTTCTCCGCGATCGTGAAGCCATCCTTGATGCAGGTGTAGTAGAGGTCGGCGGCGAAGTAGTCGGACCAGAACAGGATGAGATCGAGCCGGTCGTCGAAGACCGGCGTGGTGCGCGCGAGCGAGCCGCGCAGCTTGCCGGGATCGCTGCCCTTCATCGGCGAGAAGACGGCGGAGTTGGCCTGGCAGAACTCGGCGACGTTTTTGTTCTCGTAGGCTTCCCATCCGAAATCCACGAAGCCGGCCGTGACGACGTGCTCGCTCACGGTGCCGTCGGGCCGGGTGAAGGTGAACTTGCGGCGCGTGCCGTCGGGCTGATCGGCGAGGCCGCACAGCTCGAGGATTTGCGCCCAGTTCGTCGCCTCGCCCCAATCAACCAGCGCGCTCCAGCTCGGCCAGTCGGGGTGCGCCCAATGCACGCCCCAGGCGCGGATGCACCACCAGAATTGCATCCCCTGGACATCGATGCAGATCGTCAGCACTTCCGGCTCGAGCGGAAGCTGCCCCTGAATGTAGGAGATCGGCGTGCGCGCGATGACGCGGTCGAGGTCTTCCTCCTTGATCGCCGATCGCTCGCGCACGAACGGCAGGCCGAGCCAGAGGTTCCAAAATTTGATGAGCGCGCCGAGGTTGCCTTTGCACTCGAGGAACTCCTTCGCCACCACGCCCCACGGGACGAACGGGCAGAGGCACGTCCAGAGGTGCGCGCTCAGCCGGTCGCGCGGTGCACCAGGGTTGTGCGCGATCCAGCGGAAGCGCGCGATCATCCAGCCGAGGTCGATGTTCTCGATCTCCTTTTTGCAGTGCGCGCACTCGTAGCTCGCGCCGGCGGCGACGGCATCGAGGTCGTAGCCGACTTTCACGCGCTCGAACTTCGTCGGGTCGGTGATGCTCGCGCGGTCCTCGTAGATCGCGAACCGATCGAACTTGATCTGCCCGGTGATTTCCTCGCGCCATTGATCGTGCGGGAGAAGGCGGCCGGTCTTGTCGCGCAGCGGCTCGAGGTGCTCGTCGAACGGGACGAGTTTCTTGTCGGTGAAGAACGTGATGCGCTGCCAGCCGGCGAGGTCGGGATCGTAGCTCAGCGGCGAGCGGCCGGGCGTGCAGTGCTTCCACTTCGGCGGCTCGAACGGCGCAAGTTTTCGATTTTTCGCAAGTCGGCGTCGGCGACGTTTGTCGGTGCAGTGCGGGCACGGGACATAACAATGATGCTGACTGCCGCGGCGGAAGTGGAACCAGATCGGGGAGAACTCGCCTTTGTCGCCGGGCGTCGAGTTGCGGACGATCAGGCGCGAGTGCGGAAAGAGGATCGTGCGCGCCTCGAGCTTGTCGTCGCTGGCCGCGTCCTTCTCGATCGCGGCTTTGCAGCGATCCAGCTCGTTGGCGATGAGCAGCTCGACATTGAAGCCGTGCATGTCGGCCTCGGCGCCGGAGGCGAGGATCCGGAGCAGCTTGCCGCGAAAAGTTTTCCAGAGCGTGGTCCACGCGGTGCGCGTGATGATCGCCAGCGCGCGCACGGGCTTGCACTGAAGCAGGTAGGCTTCGAGTTCGTTGCGGACGAAGCGCTTTGCGCTGATGCCCGACGGGTCGAGCCAGGCGGCGTGTCCGAAGCGCTCGGCGATCCAGTAGAGCAGCAGGCAGATCGAGAACAGCGTCTTGCCGACACGCGCGCTGGCGCAGAGCGTGACGAAATGGATGCCGCGTTGCTGCGCGAGATCGAGCAGGCCGGCCACGATCGGGAAGCGCTGCCAGCGCAGCGGGCCGGGGAACGGGCCGCCGCTATCCTCGGGCACGATGACGTGGGCCTCGACCCAATCGGCGATGCGGCCGCGCGGGAGCGAGCGCAGCGTGGCGCGGATGAGGCCGCGCAGCCAGGCGCGGGGATCGAGGAAGCTCATTTCTTGCGCCGCTTTTTCCAGCGGCGACGCTTCGGCGATGCCACCTGACTTATCGCCTCGACGTCTGCTGGCGGCGCCGCGGGGCGTCGCGGAGCCTTACGCTTTTTTGCTGCGGCTTTACCGGCTTTGGATGGTCCGCTTTTACGCGTCGCTTTCCGTTGCCGAGCGGTCGCGGCTTCGTCATCGGCGGAAGCGGCTGCCGCGGTGCTGGCGCGCTCCACGTTTTGCCGCGCCTCGGCGGCATCCGTGACCTGCCCGGTCTTCGCGTCGAGAATCTCCGGCGCCGTGGTGAGCGCGCGGCGGCCGATGCGGCGCAGGGCCTCGGTGACCAGGTGCGCGACCAGCGCGAGCAGCGCTGTGCGATCGGCACCGGCGAAGAGGAGTTTTTCGCACAGCGCGGCGCTTTGCTCGTCAAACGGGAGCGCGGCGACCAGCTCGGCGGGAACGGTGTCGAGGTAGCCGGCGCCGTGCAACTCGCCGAGCACGATGTCCATCTCGCCGCGGAGCAGCTCCTCGACCTCGGCCACGTCGCGCCGGCCGGCGACAACGCGCGCGGTGGTGGCGGGAAATTGCGCGAGCTTGACCTGGATCGCGGCGAACGCGGAGCCGAGCGGGATCTCGAGATCGGCGGCGACGAGCAGCGTGCCTTCCTTGGTCTGCCGGTCGAGCCTCGCGCTGGCGTGCTTTTCGGAGAGCACGGCCTTGGTCCAATCGGACTGCGAGCCGCTGAGCCGCGGCGGATGGATGACGTCCACGTCGTCGCCGGCGTCCTCGTCATCACCAGCGACGCGCTCATCGGCCCGGGCGAGGCCGTGGCGCACCATCCACTCGGCGAACGCGGCCACGTCGAGACGGCCGTCGGCTTGCGGCTTCGGGCAATCGGGCGCGTAGCGCGGATCCTTTCGCCAGTCTTGCAGACTGCGGCGCGTGGTGCCGAGACGGTCGGCGAGTTCGTCCCACGTCGGCGCGAAGGCGGAGGGCGCGTCGCCGGCGCCGCCGACTTTCGCCTGGGCGAGCAACGCGGCCTCGCGCGCGGTGGGAGTCTTCCCCGCGCTGATTTTGCGGATGATGTTGGCGAGCTGCCTTGCTTCGAGGCGCGCGAGATCGTCGGGCGTGAGCTTCACGCCGACGCGGGCGCGTCAACGCTTCGGCAGGCGGGCGCGGATCTCTCGCGGGTAGAATTCCTCGAGCGGGGCGGCGATGACGCGGGCGAGGATGGCGAGTTCCTCGTCGGTGACTTCGCGCCGGCGCAGTTCGATGTTTGCGATGATGTCTCGCGACACGTCCCAGCCGGCGAGCTGGCACTTGGTGGCGAGCTGTTGCTGGGAGAGATCGCGAGCGGTGCGCAGCCGGATGATCTCGCGACCGCAGACGTTGCGGTGTTTGGAATCCACGCTCGACGGTATGCGCACACAGGGCCACGGTGCTGCGTCATGCGTGACGCAAAAGCCGAGGCCCTCAAGCTGCCCGACCAGCTCCTCGTGCGTTATTTCCGCGCGGGCGAGATCGAGGCGATCGCGAAGGTGAAGCCGGGGAAGGACGGGAGTTTCGTCGTGTCACTTCGCGATCCGAAGCGCTCCGATCGCTGGCGCGACCTCGGCGGCGGGCTTGGCTTTGTGCCGGAGGGCGAGTAGCGTCGGCGCCCGTGACTGCCGACATCGCGATTCATTGCGTCTATTCCGATCTGCGCGCGCCGTTTTTGCTCAAGCCGAATCCGGACAATCCGAACCGGCACTCGGCGCATCAGATCCAACTGCTCGCGTCGATCATCCAGGAGCAGGGCTGGCGGAATCCGATCACGGTGAGCAAGCGCAGCGGGTTCGTGGTGCGCGGACACGGCCGGCTCGAGGCGGCGATGTTGCTCGGGTGCGAGCAGGTGCCGGTGGATGAGCAGGACTACGACAGCGAGGCGGCCGAACTCGCGGACTTGATCGCGGACAACCGGCTCTCGGAACTCGCGGAGCTGGACGAGGCCGGGCTCCGCGCGGTGATGGATCGGATCAAGGCGGCGGACCCGGACTTCGATCGCGAGCTGACGGGCTTCGGAGAGGATGAGATCGCGCGGTTGTTCGACGAAATGGATGACGCGGCCGTCGATGATCGGATCCCGAAGATGGAGTGCCAGGCGTTCGAGCATCACGACTACCTCGTGTTCATGTTTCATGATCTGCGCGACTGGATGCAGGCGGTGCAGCTCCTCGGCGTGAAGCAGGTGGATGCCTCGATCACGCGCGGCGCGCGGAAGATCGGCGTGGGGCGCGTGATGAATGGGAAGCGGTTGCTGGCGGTGTTGCAGCCAGAAGCCATAGCCTCACCCTGACACGATGGAACCAACGCAATTGCGAAAAACACCTACGATCACGCCGCTTTGGATCATCGCGGGCTTTCTCTCGTTGACCGAGGTGACGTTGGGCTATGCAACGACGCAAGTCACAGGAGCGGTCCAATGGGCTTTGGCGATCTTCGTGATGACGTTCGCGATCTTGGTTCTGATTGCCTTTTTCGTCATCCTCTGGAATCGACCGTGGGTTTTTTATGCGCCCTCGGAGTATGGGAACATCCACCCCAAGGATTTCATGGCTGCCTTCCCGAGCGCCCCAGCGATCGCCGGGCAAGTGGAACTTGTGAGATCGGTGGAGAAGAACCCAAACGATTTGGAGGCGCGCTTTAGCCTCATCGACCTGATGGCAGATGACGCGCAGATCCAATGGATTATCTTTATGCACGAAACGGGAAAGGAGATCTCCGGGTGGACTGCCCACGTTTACGAATACGCCTCCGGCGGCGCCGGGAGCGGGACGTTCTCGTTTGGGCGAAACAAATTGGAGGGAACGGGCCTGGTTCGACAAAGTGGAGGGAGGCATATTGCGCTGACCGACGAAGGCCACCGGTTCGCCGAATGGCTGGTGGCCAAGGGGCGCAAGGCGTCGTTTTTTTGGTGTGAATACGGCACGTGGGGCACGCCATCGCCTAGGTCACAGGAGTGGGTAAAGAATCAACAAGTCCAATTCGCTGCTCAGAACAGTCCAGCGCCACCGCCGCCGGCAAATGCTTGAGGGACTTCATTCCGTGTCGGTGAGGCTCGTCATCATGTCGCGCGGGCGCAGCGGGACGATGACGAGTCACACGCTTTTCCCGACGGCGACGCTGGTGGTGCCGGAGAGTGAAGGCGACGCCTACGCGATGGCGGTGCCGATCCTCCCGGAGATCGTGACGATCCCGGATTCGGTCACCGGCATCAGCGCGGTGCGGAACTGGATCGTCGCGCACTTCCCCGAAGACGCGATCGTGATGATCGACGACGACATCAAGGCGTGCGTGGCGCTGGTGTCGCTGCGGTGCCGGAAGCTGCTGCCTGCGGAGATCGCGGCGATGATCAGCAACACGGCGCACTGCGCGGCCGGCGCGGGGGCGCGGATCTTCGGGTGGCATCAGCGCAGCGATCCGAAGCTGCTCAAC
>JBEBGD010000074.1:0-27605 GCA_040081625.1 Chthoniobacteraceae bacterium | reverse complement strand
GCACGACATCCACGGCGGCCAGTGGGTCTACGAAAACACCGCGCCGCAGACCTTCACGCGCCGCCGCGTCGTGGTCGATCGCGTCGTCGGCCCCGATGCCGTGCTCGCGAGCGGGGCAAGGGCGGGAGCGAAGGTCGTGACCGACGGAGCCGCCGAGTTGTTCGGCACTGAATTTGGAGCCGGGAAATAGACGATGCTGAAAGCGATCGTCACCTGGGCGCTCGAGATGCGCGTGCTCGTCGTCGCGCTCGCGGCAGCGCTGCTCTTCATCGGCATCCGCGCCGTGCAGCACGCGCCGCTCGATGTGTTCCCCGAGTTCGCGCCGCCGCTGGTCGAGATCCAGACCGAGGCGCCCGGCCTCTCGACCGAGGAGGTCGATGCGCTCGTCACCGTGCCGCTCGAGAACGCGCTCAACGGCCTGCCCTTCCTCAAGACGATCCGCTCGAAATCGGTGCTCGGCCTCTCGTCGGTCGTGATGATCTTCAACACCGGCACCGACATCCTCCGCGCGCGCCAGCTCGTGCAGGAGCGGCTCCAGCTCGCGCAGCGCCGGCTGCCCGACGTGGTCAAGCCGCCCGTGCTCATGGCGCCGTATTCGTCGCTCAGCCGGGTGCTGAAAGTCGGGCTCACCTCGAAGACGCTCACCCAGATGGAGCTGAGCGAACTCTCGCTCTGGACCATCCGCCCCCGCCTCATGGCCGTGCCCGGCGTCGCGAACGTCGCGATCTGGGGCCAGCGCGACAAGGAGTATCAAGTGCTCGTCGATCCCGAGCGACTGCGCGCCGCCGGCGTGTCGCTCGATGCCGTGGTGAAAGCCGCGGGCGATGCGGCAGTCGTGAGCGCGGGCGGTTTCATGGACACGCCGACCCAGCGCCTCGGCGTGCGGCAGCTCGGGTCGATCACCAGCGCCGACGACCTCGCGCGCAGCATCGTCGCCTTCCGCGAAGACACGCCGCTGCGTCTCGGCGACGTCGCGGAAGTGCGCATCGGCCATCCCGCGCCGATCGGCGACGCAGTGATCAATGACGGCCCCGGCATCCTGCTCATCGTCGAGAAACAGCCGTGGGGAAACACGCTCGACGTGACCAAGGGCATCGAGCAGGCGCTCACGGAGCTGCGCCCCGGCCTCACCGGCGTCGAGATGGACTCGACGATCTTCCGCCCCGCCACGTTCATCGAGCAATCGGTCGGCAACCTCACCGAGGCGATGTGGCTCGGCTGCCTGCTTGTCGTCGTGGTGCTCGTGCTTTTCCTCAACGACTGGCGCACCGCGTTCATCAGCATCACCGCCATCCCGCTCTCGCTCGCCGGCGCGGTGCTGGTGCTGAGCTGGCGCGGCGAGACGCTCAACACGATGGTGCTCGCTGGCCTCGTCATCGCGCTCGGCGAAGTCGTCGATGACGCGATCATCGACGTGGAGAACATCCTGCGCCGCCTGCGCCTCAACCGCGCGCTCGCGGTCCCGGAGCCGGCGTGGAAGGTCGTGCTGAACGCCTCGCTCGAAGTCCGCAGCGCCGTCGTCTATGCGAGCCTCATCGTCGTGCTCGTGTTCCTGCCGGTGTTCTTCCTCGATGGGCTGGCGGGCACTTTTTTCCGTCCGCTCGCGCTCGCCTACATCCTCGCGATCCTTGCGTCACTCGCGGTCGCGCTCACGCTCACGCCCGCGCTTTGCCTAATGCTGCTCCACGGCACGCCGGAGCAGAAACAGGACGCGCCACTCGTGCGCCGG
This sequence comes from Chthoniobacteraceae bacterium, assembly GCA_040081625.1. Lineage (GTDB taxonomy): Bacteria > Verrucomicrobiota > Verrucomicrobiia > Chthoniobacterales > Chthoniobacteraceae > VFJQ01. The sequence continues at coordinate 25,876 of JBEBGD010000074.1, read as the reverse complement.
CTGAAGTCCGCCTATCGCGGCGTGCTGCCGCGGCTGATGGGCCGCGCACCGCTCGCGCTCGGCGTGCTGGCGGGCGCATTCATCCTCACCAGCATCGTGTGGCAGCGGCTCGGCGAGGAGTTCCTGCCGAACTTCAAGGAGCGCGATTTCCTCATGCACTGGGTGGAAAAGCCCGCGACCTCGATCGAGGCGATGACGCGCATCTCCATCGCCGCGAGCAAGGAACTGCGCTCGATCCCGGGCGTGCGCAACATGGGAGCGCACATCGGTCGCGCGGAAGTCGCCGACGAAGTGGTCGGGCCGAACTTCACCGAACTGTGGATCAACATCGACCCAAAGGCCGACTACGAAACGACCGTCGCGAAGGCGCAGGAAGTCGTCGATGGCTACCCCGGACTGTATCGCGACCTGCTCACCTACCTGCGCGAGCGCATCAAGGAAGTGCTGACGGGTGCAAGCGCGAGCGTGGTCGTGCGGATCTACGGACCGGAACTCGACGTGCTCCGCGCGAAGGCCGGGGAGGTCGGCGCGGCGCTCAAGGACGTGCCCGGCGTCAGCGCGCTCAAGGTCGAGCCGCAGACGCTCGTGCCGCAGGTGCAGATGCGGCTGCGCACCGAGGCCGCCGCGAACTTCGGCCTCACCGCTGCCGCGGTGCGCGGCGCGGTCACCACGCTGATCAAGGGCCGGAAGGTCGGCGAAGTCTTCGAGGAGCAGAAGGTCCACGGCGTCGTCGTGTGGAGTTTGCCCGCCGTGCGCGGTGACTTGCGCGCGCTGCGCGAACTGCTCATCGAGACGCCCGGCGGCGGCCACGTGCCGCTCGGCGCGGTCGCCGATCTCGCGATCGTGCCGACGCCGAACGAGATCAAGCGCGAGAGCGCGTCGCGCCGGATCGACGTGACGTGCAACGTCGCCGGCCGCGACCTCGGAAGCGTCGCGCGCGACGTGCAGGCGAAGGTCTCCGGCGTCACCTTCCCCGCCGGCTATCATCCGGAAGTGCTCGGTGAATACGCCGCGCGGCAGGAGGCCCAGCACCGGCTGCTGCTGCTCTCCGTCGCCGCCGTGCTCGGGATCTTCGTGCTGCTGCTGGCCGACTTCAAATCGCCGCGCCTCATGCTGCTCGTCGGCCTCACGCTGCCCTTCGCGCTGGTCGGCGCGGTGCTCGCGGCGTGGCTCGTCGGCGGCGTGCTTTCGCTCGGCTCGCTCGTCGGATTCGTCACCGTGCTCGGCATCGCCGCGCGCAACGGCATCATGCTCGTGAGCCACTTCCGTCATCTCGAACGCGAAGAGGGTGTGCCCTTCGGACCCGCTCTCGTGCAGCGCGGCGCGGAGGAAAGGCTGACGCCGATCCTGATGACCGCCGCCACCGCCGCGCTCGCGCTCCTGCCGCTCGTCGTGCGCGGCAACATCCCCGGACACGAGATTGAATTCCCGATGGCCGTCGTGATCATCGGCGGACTCGTGACCTCGACGCTGCTGAACCTCTTCCTGCTGCCGCCGCTCTACGCGCGGTTCGCCAAGCCATGACCGCGCTCTGGATCTTCCTCGGCGGCGGGCTCGGCAGCCTCGCGCGCTGGTGGTGCTCGGGATTTTTCGCGCAGCGATTCGGCGAAGGGTTTCCGCTCGGCACGCTCGTCGTCAATGTCGCCGGCTCATTCGTCATCGGCTTCGTCGCGACGCTCACGGGACCGGATGGCCGCTGGCTCGCCCCGGCCAGCGCGCGGCAATTCATCATGGTTGGCCTGTGCGGCGGCTACACCACGTTTTCAGCATTCAGCCTCCAGACGCTCAACCTCGCGCGCGAAGGCGAGTGGCTCTACGCCGGGCTCAATACGGTTTTCTCCTTCAGCCTCTGCATGGCCGCCGTCTGGCTCGGCCACACCGCGGCACTTGCGCTCAATTCTCCGCGAGGATGACTTGCCCCTTGTCAGCAGTGCGCGCCGGCCAATAAGTGCAGCCGATGAGATTCCCGCTCGCGCTGACCGCGAAAATCGCAGGGCACATATTGTGGCACAAACTCCGCGGCGTGGAGAAGTTCGCGACCGTGCTCCAACTCGAACCGCTGCACACGTGCAACCTCACCTGCACCGGCTGCGGGCGAATCCGCGAATACTCCACGTCGCTCAAGGACGTGCTGCCGCTGGCTGACTGCCTCGCCGCGGCGCAGGAGTGCAACGCGCCGATGGTGAGCATCTGCGGCGGCGAACCGCTCATCTACCCGCAGATCGAGGCGCTCGTCGCCGGCCTGCTCAAGCAGCGGCGCATCGTTTACATCTGCACGAATGCGACGCTCATGCGTCGCAAGATGCGCGACTACCTCGCCGCGCTCTGGCTCCAGCGACGCGGCGAAGCGGAGGACCTGATGCAGGTGCTCGTGAGCGAGGAACTGCTCACGCCCGCGCACCGCGACGAGATCATCAATCGACCCATCGCTCCCATCAGTCCCATCGCCCCCACGCAATGGTTTTACTGGAACGTCCACCTCGACGGCATGGAGAAGACGCACGACCTCATCGTCGAGCGCGTGGGCGTCTTCCGCGAAGCGGTGCTCGCGATCCGCATGGCGAAGATCCTCGGCTACCAGGTCGCGACGAACACGACCGTCTATCGCGAGACCGATCCCGCCGAGATCGAGGAGATGTTCGCCTTCCTCGGCACGCTCGGCGTCGATGGGCACACGATCTCGCCCGGCTACGAATACGACGCCGCGAAGAAGGACATGATCGCGCGGCTCGGCCAGCGACCGGAGGAGTTCTTCCTCACGCGCGACGCGACGCGGGAGAAGTTCGCGCGCGCGGTCGAGTGGGGGCGCGACTTTCCGATCCTCGGCACGCCCGTGTATCTCGAATTCCTCGCCGGCCAGCGCGACCTCACGTGCAGCGCGTGGGCGATCCCGACGCGCAACATCCGCGGCTGGAAAGGCCCGTGCTACCTGATGACCGACGGGCATTACGCCACCTATCGCGAGCTACTCGAAAAGACCGACTGGACCAAACTCGGCGTCGTCGATGGTGTCGCGCGCGATCCGCGCTGCGAAAACTGCATGGTCCACTGCGGCTATGAGCCGACCGCGTCGCTCGGCATCGGCGCGCAACCCGGCGACCTTTGGAAGACACTCAAGTTCACCTTCGGCGCGAAGCCACGCCCGAACGGCGACAGCTTCCCAAGCGAAACACCCCCTGTTAGCACCACACGATGACCACCTCCGCTCCGCAGACCAATCCCGCCGAACGCATCCTGATGGGCCCCGGCCCGAGCACCGTGTCGCATCGCGTGCTGCGCGCACTTTCCTGCCCGACGCTCGGCCACCTCGACCCGCAGTATCTCGCGATCATGGACGAGACGTGCGAGATGCTGCGCCGCGTCTTTCACACGAAGAACGCGCTCACCTTCCCCGTCAGCGGCACCGGCATGGCGGGAATGGAATGCATCGCCACGAACCTGCTCGAGCCCGGCGACGAGGCGATCGTGTGCGTAAACGGCGTCTTCGGCACGCGCATGAAGGACGTGATGGAACGCTGCGGCGCGACCGTCCACGCGATCGAGGCGGCGTGGGGCGACACCATCAGCAGGGAGCAGATCGCCGCCGCCCTCGACGCGCACCCGAAGGCGAAGCTGCTCGGCATCGTCCACGCCGAGACGAGCACCGGCGCGCACCAGTCGCTCACCGGCTTCGCCGACCTCTGCCACGCGAAGGGCACGATGCTCATCGTCGATGCAGTCACTTCGCTCGGCGGCCACGAACTGCACGTCGATGACTGGGGCATCGACGCCATCTACAGCGGCACGCAGAAATGCCTCTCCTGCCCGCCCGGCCTTTCACCCGTGAGCTTCGGCGAGCGCGCGCTCGCCGCGATGGATGCGCGAAAGACGAAGGTCCAGAGCTGGTATCTCGACGTGTCGATGCTGCGGAAATACTACACCGGCGGCGCGGGCGGCGGCGGCCGCGTGTATCACCACACCGCGCCGATCAACATGACCTACGCGCTGCGCGAGGCGCTCGCGATCGTGCTCGAGGAAGGCATTACCGAGCGCATCGAGCGCCACGCCTTCATGCACCGCCGCCTGCGCTCGGGGCTCAAGGCGATGGGAATCCAATACGTCCCCACTCACTCGCTTCACACGCTCAACTGCATCCACATCCCCGCCGGTGCCGACGACGCCACGGTGCGCCGCCGCCTGCTCGAGGAATACGGGATCGAAATCGGCAGCGGCCTCGGCCCGATGGCCGGAAAGGCGTGGCGCATCGGCCTCATGGGCCACGGCGCGACCGTGCGAAATGTCGATCTCGTCCTCGCCGCGCTGCGCGAAGTGCTGGCGTAGTCGATTCGCCTGCTTCAAGATCGGCGGCATGAAAACCGTCACGTCAATCGAACCACTCGAATGCCGGATCGCGCCGGCCGCGCTCAGCGGAACCATCCTCACCTACACGGACGCCGATGGCGACGCGGTGACGGTAACCTTCAAGACCAAGGCGACGCTCACCGAGGGCGTGTTCACTTTCGACTCGGCGTTCGGCAACGCCGGTCCGCAGCAGCTCCGCATCATCGACCTGACCGGTGATCCGAAGTTTGCGAAATCCAGCCTCGCGGTAACGGTCGTGCAGGCCGGGGGCGGCGACGGCGAAGCGGCCATCGGTTACATCAACGCCACCGGCATCGACCTGAAAAACGTCATCATCCCCGGCGATCTCGGCCGGGTCGATGCGGGCGATGCGAAGCTCAACTCGCCGGGAGTGAAGTTGCTCAACGTCGCGGCGCTCGGTGAAGATGGACTCGCGACGCAGGGCGGCGCCGGCTCGCTGGTCAGCAACGTCGCCGGATCGCTGACGAAGCTATTCGTCACTCGCGGCATCACCGATGCGAACGTGATCGTCGGCAAGGACATCAAGCAACTCAGCGTCGGCGGCGCGATCCAGGGCGGTGCCGAGCCGGACAGCGGCTCGATCCGGGCAACCGGCAACATCTCGAAAGCCACGGTCGATGGCGGACTCATGGGCGGCACCGGCGATCGCTCCGGCTCGATTTTCTCCCTCGGCAAAATCGGCTCAGTCACGATCGGAGTCGGGCTGATCGGTAGCGACGGCGCCATGAGCGGCGGTCTCTTTTCGGATGGTCCCATGAGTTCGGTGACGATCAACGGCGACGTGCGCGGTGGCCTCGGCTCCGAGTCCGGGCAGATCGATTCCGAATCGAAGGTCTCGAAGATCTTTATCGGCGGCGACATCGTCGGCGGCGCGGGACCGGATTCCGGCGGCATCGACACGGAAGGCGTGGCGACGAAAGTAACGATCATGGGCAGCATCATCGGCGGCGGCTCAATCGAGTCCGGGCTGGTCGAACTGGACGGCGGCGCGAAGAACATTTTCATCGGCGGTTCGATCATCGGCGGCGACGGCGATGAATCCGGAATCGAGATCACCGGCAAGCTCTCGAAGTTAACGATCGTCGGCGACGTCATCGGCGGCTCCGGCGAGCTCTCGGGCAGCGTCCACGTCGCCCCCGGCACGAAGCCCGGAAAACTCGGGACGGCGTCGATCGGCGGCGACCTGCGCGGCGGTGCCGGCCTCGCGTCGGGCTTGGTTACCGGCGAGTCCGGCATCGGGAAGGTCAGCGTCACCGGCGACGTGGTCGGCGGCGGTGGAGTCAGTGCCGGCCAGATCTTTTCCCCCTTCGCCGTGAAGCAGGTCGCGGTCGGTGGCGCGGTCACCGGTGGCGACGGCATGCACAGCGGCTACATCGGCGCCGGCGGGAAGCTCGGCACCGTCAAGGTCGGCGCACTGCTCGGCGGCATGGGCGAACAATCCGGCGCGATCTTCGGCGGCGGCGGCATCGCCAAGGTGATCGTGCAGGGCAGCATCGAGAGCGGCACCGGAATCCTCAGCGGCTACATCGACTCGAACGCCAAGCTCGGCCTGCTGATGGTCGGACAGAACATCACCGGCACCGCAACCAATCGCGCGTTCGTCACCGCCGTGGATGGGATCGGAAAGATCGACGTGCGCGGAAGCGTGATGTTCGCCGACTTCCTCGCGGGCTACAACGACTTCGCCCCGGTCAATCCCAATGTCGCCATCGGCAAAGTGAGCATCGGCATGGACCTGATCGCCACGAACATCGTCGCCGGTGTGGAGGACACGAACGCCAACGGCTTCGGCAACGCCGACGACGCAGCCATCACCGGCGGCACGTCGAAGAAGTCGCAGATCAAGAGCGTCAGCGTCGGAGGCACCATCAACGGCACTGCGGGAGCGGACCCGGAATTCGGGATCACGGCGCAACTTGTAAAGCGAGTGAAGATCGCCGGGGTCGCCGTGGCGCTCACCTCGGGTGCCGGCAACGACCAACTCGTCGCCATCACCGGCGTCACGACCGGCGACTATCGCATCAACGAAGTCGCATAGGCCCGCGCTCGGGAGCGGAGAGCACGGGACTCGCCAAGCCGCGCGAGCCGTGGTCGATTCCACTCGTCGCATTCATGCTCCCTCCGTCACCCGCCCTCGATCGCATCTCCGCGCTGCTCCCGCCGGATCGCTTCCTGCGCGAGCCGGTGCAACTCGCCGCGTATGAGAGCGACGGGCTGACCGCGTTCAAAGCCACGCCGCTCGCCGTCGCGGTGCCGGAGACGCAGGAGGAAGTGATCGCGCTCGTCCGCGCGTGCCATGCGGATGGGATTCCGTTCGTCGCGCGCGGGAGCGGGACGAGTTTGTCGGGAGGTTCCATGCCGGTGGAAGGCGGGATCGTCATCACGCTCAACCGGCTCAATCGCATCATCCGCCTCGATCCCGAGGAACGCATCGCCGTCGTCGAAGTCGGCGTCATCAACACCGCCGTCACCGTCGCCGCCGCGCCGCACGGCTTGCTCTTCGCGCCCGACCCGTCGTCGCAGTCGATCTGCACCATCGGCGGAAACATCGCGTTCAATTCCGGCGGCGCGCACTGCCTCAAATACGGCATGACTTCCAACCACGTGCTCGGGCTGAAGGCCGTGCTCGCGAACGGCGAAGTCGTCGAGTTCGGCGGCGCGAGCCGCGAGATGATCGGCCCCGACTGGACCGGCCTTTTCGTCGGCAACGAAGGCCTCTTCGGCATCGCGCTCGAGGCCACGCTCCAGCTTCTCCCGAAGCCCGAGTGCTACCACACCGTGCTCGCCGGCTACCACACGATCGAGCAAGCGGGCGACGCCGTCTCCGCGATCATCGCGAGCGGATTGCTGCCCGGTGCCATCGAGATCATGGAAGGCCTCGCCATCGAAGCCGCGAAGGCCGCCGTCCACGCCGACTATCCGCCGGGCTGCGATGCCGTGCTCATCGTCGAGCTGGAAGGCCCGCGCGAAGTCGTCGCCGCCGATCGCGTGCGGCTCGATGAAATCCTCGCCGCGAGCAACCCCGTCGAAGTCCGCCCCGCGCGCGACGCGAACGAGCGGCTCGCGATTTGGAAAGGCCGCAAGAGCGCGTTCAGCGCGGTGGGCCGCCTCTCGCCCGACTTCATCGTGCAGGACGGCGTCGTCCCACGCCGCCGCCTCGGCGAAGCGCTCCGCCGCATCGGCGAAATGTCGCGCGAGATGAATATCCGCTGTGCAAATGTCTTCCACGCCGGCGACGGCAACCTGCACCCGCTCATCCTCTACGATGGCCGCGAACCCGGCGCGCTCCACCGCGCCGAGACGCTCGCCGGGCGCATCCTGAAAATGTGCGTCGAGATGGGCGGCAGCATCACCGGCGAACACGGCGTCGGCGTCGAAAAGCGCGACTACCTCGCCGACATGTTCAGCGCCGAGGAAATCGAGTGCATGCACCGCATCCGCGCCGCTTTTGATCCGCTCGGCATCGCCAATCCCGGCAAGATGTTCCCCGGAAAGGAAGCCCCTGCCCTCACGCACCACGGCCTGCATCCGCTGGAGAAGGCAGGCGTCATCTCGCGCGAGTAGCGCTTCGACACACCGCGGGAGCGGAATCTCGATCTGCCCCGCTCACCGCTCATTCGGTTTCGAGGCGGAACCCAGCGTCGCAAGTCATCCTGCCTGCGGCATTCCTCTTACGACCGACACACATGAGAATGAGTCCCGTGGCGACTCCCAATGTGAGCGCGGATTGCTCAGGAACGGGAGTCGCATCGAGTCGGACATTATCGAAGTCGAGGTGTCCTTGAAACTGGGTTCCGCCATTATTGGATATTGTGAATCGGATCCCCAGCGGTTGGCCAACAAGCGGATCGCCGGAAGCGGCCGTGGTGAAAGTCGCCGTGAAATCAACGAATGTATCCACAGCAAGGTCTGTGGAAAAGAATCTGCCGCCCAGCGACGGGATTGTGATTCCGCCAGATTCAAATCCCACTGCACCGCCCAAAGCGTATGAATACCCTTTTCGGTATCCGACCGCGATGGTCAGGGTATATCGCGTGTCCGCGGCGATCGTGAGAACGGGGTCGCTATGCAGGTAAGCGTTCGCTGCGGATGTCTTGTCGAGATAGGCGGCCTGCGAACCATCTGCGGTGCCAGGGAGAGGCGCGTCCGCTCCATCGGTGCCTGAATAGTTCGTGCCGCTCGGGTTCGTGATCCCAAAATGACTTTGGCCGGCGACGCCCTCGAAAGTCCATCCGGGCACAGACCCGTTATTGTCGCCGTCAGTCGTGAAACCGGGAACCTGAAACGAATAATTTGTGACGGTTACTGCCGCCGCAAGGCCGCGCGGCGCTTCGCCGATCGCAAGCCAGAGCGCTCCCACAGTGGCAGCTAATCGGGTCGCTTGATGCATCAGGAACTTGTTCGTGATCGAGCGGCAATTTTCGCGCGGTATTTGAGGAGGAGGCTGCCGGCTTCTTTCCCATACTTCTTCTGCCATGCCGCTTTTTGGTCGATTGGCTTCCGCTTGGCGGTTTTGGTTGCCTTCTTTTTCGTGGTCTTTGTTTTCATAAAGCAGGTTCGATAGAAGTGATGCCTCGTTGAAAACTACTCGTTGTGGGCAATGTCAACGCCGCAAAGTTTGTCGATCGAATCGCCGCCGGCGACCCGTCGCTGACGCGCGAGGACGTGCTCGGCTACATCGAGATGTCAGCGGAGTTGATGAGCCATCTCGCTTCGGCAGGTTTCACTGAATGTTTGGAGATGTTGAAACTCCTGCGGACCCCGGCATTGCACTGTGCTTCAATTTTCACCATGCTGAGTGCATGAAATTCAACGTGACCATCGAACGCGATGAAGACGGGGTCTTCGTGGCCGAGTGCCCGGCGATTCCCGGTTGCGTGAGCCAGGGCGGCACGCACGAGGAGGCGCTGACCAATGTGCGCGAGGCGATCGCGCTCTGCCTGGAAGTGCGCGCCGAGCGCGGCCTGCCACTGACGGGGGAGACTGCGCAGGTGGAAGTCAGCGTCTAGCGGTGGGCGCGAAGCTGCCGGTCTTGAGCGGACGCGATGTCGTCGCCGCCTTCGAGCGCAACGGCTGGATGATCGCACGGCAGCGTGGCAGTCACATCATCCTCGTGAAAGCCGGCAGCATGGCGACGCCCTCTCGGTGCCGTATCATCGCGAAGTCGCCAAAGGCACGCTGCGCAGTCTCATCCGCGACGCTGGGCTCACGGTCGAAGAGTTCATCGCATTGCTCGACTGAAACCGCGTGAGCCACGGGCACGCAGCACAACAATGTTCCTCTCTCCGCTAACTCCCGCCGAACTCGCCGACGCCGTGCGCGCCACGCCGCGCGTGCTCGCCATCGGTGCGGGGACGAAGCCGCGCCTTTCACGGACGGACGCCACGCCCATCTCCACCCGCGCGCTCAGCGGCATCGTGGAATACGAGCCGAGTGAGTTCACCTTCACCGCGCTCGCCGGCACGCCGGTGCGCGAGATCGCCGCGGCGCTGGCGAAGAGCGGGCAGTATCTCCCGTTCGATCCGTTGCTCGTCGATGCGGGCTCGACGCTCGGCGGCACGGTCGCAAGCGGGCTGAGCGGGCCGGGGCGCTTCCGCTATGGCGGGCTGCGCGATTTCATCCTCGGCGTGCAATTCGTCGATGGCGAAGGTCGCCTCCTCCGCATGGGTGGCAAAGTCGTAAAGAACGCCGCCGGCTTCGACCTGCCGAAGTTTTTCGTCGGCAGCCTCGGCCGCTACGGCGTGCTCGCGGAGATCACGTTCAAGGTCTTCCCGCGCGCCGCCGCCTTCCGCACCGTGCGCATCCCGACGGACGACGTCGCCGCGACCATGATGTCCATGTCGTCCACGCGCTGGGAACTCGACGCGCTCGACGCCGCGGACGGCGTGGTATTCGCGCGCGTCGGCGGACCCGCTGCTGCGCTGGACGCGCTCACCACGGAGATGCTCTCCCGTTTCCCAAGCGGCGCGGTGCTCGCGGAAGACGCGGCGTTTTGGACAAGCGTGCGCGAGTTTTCGTGGGCGCACCCGGACGGCGTGCTCGTGAAGATTGCGCTCACTCCGAAGCGCCTGCCCGCGCTATGCGCCGCGATCGGCGACGCGCGCATCCACGTCAGCGCGGGCGGCAACGTCGCCTACGTCTCGCAGCCCGCCTTCTCGCCATGCTTCTCCGGCTTCGATGCGCTCACACTGCGCGGCGACGCCCCGCTTTTCCCCGGTATCGCGCCGGTCGTCGTGTCTGGCGTGAAGACCGCGCTCGATCCACAGAACCGTTTCCCCTCGCTCTAAATGCTCCACACCATCCGCCCCGAAGATCACGGCCCGCTCGGCGAACCGATGGCTCACGCCGTGAGCACCTGCGTGCATTGCGGCTTCTGCCTCGCCGCGTGCCCGACCTATCGCGAGCTCGGCCAGGAGATGGACACGCCGCGCGGGCGCATCGTGCTGATGAAGCAGGTGCTCGAGGGCGCGCTCCCGTGGGAAGCCGCGCAGCCGCACGTGGACAAATGCCTCGGCTGCCTCGCGTGCGAGCCCGCCTGCCCGAGCGGCGTCCCGTATCGCGACCTGCTCAGCCCCTTCCGCGCTCTCGCGGGGTCGAAGTTCAAGCGCGCTCCGCTCGAAAGGCTGCGCCATTGGCTCGCCGCGCAGACCATCCCGTATCCGTCACGCTTCCGGGTGGCCGCGTTCGCCGGGCGGCTCGGGAAGCTTTTCCGCGGCATCACTCCACAAGCTCTGCGCCCGATGCTCGATCTCGTCCCCGACGATCTCCCGCCGCGCGAGTCGTGGCCGCACGTCACACCCGCGCACGGCGAGCGTCGCGCCCGCGTCGCGCTGCTCGTGAGCTGCGCGCAACAGGTGCTCGAGCCGGACATCAACACCGCGACGATCGAAGTCCTCGCGCGCAACGGCGTGGAAGTCGTCGTCCCACCCGCGCAAGGTTGCTGCGGCGGCCTCGCGTGGCACACGGGCGATCTGCGCGCGGCGCAGAAGTTCGCGCGGCAAAACCTCGCCGCATTTCCCGCCGACGTGGATGCCATCCTCACGAACGCCGCCGGCTGCGGCTCGGCGATGCACGAGTATCACCTCATCCTGCGCGGCACGCCCGACGAAGCCCGCGCCGACGCCTTTCGCCATCGCGTGATGGACGTCAGCGTCTTCCTCGCGCGCCTCGGCCTGCGCACGCCGCTGCGCGAGTCGAAGATGAAGGTCGCCTACCACGACGCCTGCCACCTCGCGAACGCGCAAAACGTCCGAAGCGAACCACGCGACCTGCTCCGCAAGGTTCCCGGCCTCGAGCTCTGCGAACTCGCCGACGCGCATCTCTGCTGCGGCAGCGCCGGCACTTACAATATCGACCAGCCCAACATCGCCGCCTCGCTCGGCGAGCAGAAGGCTCGTGCAGTGGTCGCGACCGGCGCGCAGATCGTCGCGACGGGCAACATCGGCTGCCTCACACAGCTCCGCGTCCATCTCGAAAAGCTCGGCTCGCCGGTCGTGGTGCGGCACACGATGCAAATCGTGCGCGACGCGATCACGTAGCTACTTCGCGCGAATCCACGCGAGAAGGTCGGCGACGTCCTGCGGCTTCATCACGGTCTCCACGCCTTCGGGCATCAGCGATCGGTTGCTCGGCTGCTGGCTCGCGATGTCGCCGCGCAACACGGGCAGTTCGACTCCGCCGGGCAGTTTCAGCACGACGTTGTTCGCTGTCTCGGCGGAGATCAGGCCTGCCATCTCGCCACCGGCCTTGAGCTTGATCGTCTGCGCCTTGTAGCGGTCCTCGATCGCGGCATTCGGGTCGAAGATCGCCGTAAGCAGCCAGTCGATCGGCTTGTCGGCGGTCATCGCGAGATCCGGGCCGACTTCCAGACCTTCGCCTTTGAGCCGGTGGCAGATGAAGCACTGCTGCTTGAACAGCTCGCGCCCGCGCGCCGCATCGCCCTTGAGGTTTGCCACGCTCGCGTAGCTTGCGATCACTTTCGCGCGATCGGGCGTGGACGGCTTCGGGAGCACGACCGCAGGCGCGGCGGTCGGTGCGGCAGCTTTGTTCAGCTTCGCGAAGAGCCCGCTGTCCGGCGTGAGCGACGACATGATCGCAATGCGCATCTGAGGCTGGTCGCCATCGCGCCCGGCGAGTTTCGCGAGAGCGGTGGTCGCGCGTTCGTCGCGGAAATTGCCGAGCGTGAGCGCGAGTTGGTGACGCACGGTGAAGTCGACGTCGTCCGCGCACGCGAGCATCGCATCGTCGAACGAAGTGCTCACGCGCAGCGCCTGCACGCGCACGGCGGGATGATTGTCGCGCAGCGCTGCAGCGATCGTTTTCGCATCCAGCTCGTGCAGCGTGTCGAGCGTCGCGAGCGCCTGCACACGCACCTTCGCGTCCGGCGCCTTCGAGACGAGCGCGCGCAGCGAAGGCGCCGCGTCCTTCGCACCGCGCTCGGTGAGCACGCGCTGGGCGGTGTCGCGCTGCCAGCCATTCGGGCTGTCGAGCGCGGCCGCGAGCGCGGCGGTGTCCAGCTTCGCGAGATTCGGCACCGGACGCAGCTTCGCGCTGCTCGGGAAGACGCGGTAGATGCGGCCCTTGTCCGCGCCGGCGCGGAGGTCAAGGCGGCTCTGTGTTTCGGGCGCGATCCACTCGGGATGCTCGAGCGCGAAGCGGTGGAAGTCCGCGACGTAGAGCGCGCCGTCGGGGCCAGTCTTGAGATACACGGGGCGGAACCACGGGTCGGTGCTGGCGAGGAATTCGCGGTCCCGCTCGTCGTCCGCGCGCTTGCTCGTGAAGGTCGCGCCGTCGGGCGTGAGCACCTCGCGATGCACGACATTGTGCACCGGCTCGCACGAGAAGACGCTCGTCGCGAAGCCAGCGCCGAACAGTTCGTCGCGATAGGGCGCGGGACTGCACCCGCTCGTCACGTGTCCGGCGGATTGGGGCTGATTGAATCGGATCGGCAGCTCGCTCACGGCGAAGACGCGTGTCGAGTCCGGGTAGTTCGCGAGCACCTGCTTCGTCGTCTTCACAGCCAGCTTCGGGTTCCGCCGCAGATACGTGTCGGAGATCGTGTAGTGCCAGACCCAGGTCGGGTTGTTGTTGCCGAACCAATTGTCCCAGTCGTCGCGCCGCCGCCCGTATTGCGTCTGCCCGCTCTCGGGCTCGAACTCACCGCTGTCGGGCCGGAATCGGAAGTCGCGCCCGCTGATCGCGACGCCATTGATCGTGCCGCCGCTGTCGCCGTTGGCGCCATAAATCCAGCCATCGAGCCCCCACTCGAATCCGTTCATGCGATGCTGCTGGTTGCCTTCGCGGAAGCCGGTGAAGACCACGCGCTTTTCGTCCGCGCGTCCGTCGCCATTGGTGTCGCGCGCGAAGATAATATCCGGCGACGCCGAGATGAGCACGCCATCGCGCCACGGCATGACGCCGGTGGGAAAGGGCAGGTCCTCGAGGAAATTCACCGCCTTGTCGTAGCGGCCATCGCCGTCGGGATCGGTGAGGATTTTCACCACACCACCGGGCTTTCCCTTTCCATCCATGCCGAGCGGATAGTCGCGCATCTCGGCGACCCAGAGCCGTCCCTGCGCGTCCCACTCGAAGGCCACCGGACCTTCGACCAGCGGCTCCGCGGCGACGAGTTCGACGCTAAAGCCCGGGCGCGGCCGCATCGCGGCGAGCGAGTCCGCGAGCGAACGATCGGGCGGCACTTCGAATGCGATGATTTCCTTGAACGTGCGGCTCACCGACTCGTGCTCCGCCGTCGCGACGAACTCGTTCTGCCAGACGATCGATCCGCGGTGAAGCCAGGCGCCGTAGTCGCGCCCGTCCTTCACGAACGGGAGCACCTTTCCATCCGGCGGCCCTTTCGCGACGAGATGCGGCCAGCCGCGCTTCCAGCCGAGATTCGCCTTCACCACGCCGGCCCAGAGGTGGATCGCGTGGCCCGCGTCGTTCGACTGGATCACGTCGTCGAAGCCGTCGCCGTTGAGGTCGGCGAAGCGAAGGCCGTTGTCGCGGCCCTGCGCGTCGAGCATCGCGACGCCATCGGGCAGCGCGAAGTCCGCGGGCTGCCAGCGTCCATCCTTCCACGTGAAGATGCCGTCGCCCGCGAGCCGCTCGCACACACCGTCGCGATCGAAGTCGCGAAGAACGCCCGCGCCGGCAAGCGCGTCGTCGCGCTGCCACGCGCCGCGCCACGTCCATGCGCCCGCTTTTGAAACCGCCGACACCGCGCCGTCGCGAACGATGCCGAAGGTCGCGACTGCGAAGGGAGTCGCCATTTCCGACCACCGCTGCGTGTCCGGCTGCCAGACGCGCGTTTGCTTCGTGGTGACCACGTCCATGAAACCGTCTGCATTCAAGTCGATCAGGCGCGCGCCGCTCTCGCGCAGCGTAGCGCCGGCGAGCGCGTGCTTTTCCAGCCGCTCGAGCACCTCGCGAAAGGTGAGGAACTTCACGCGCTTGCCGTAGGTCTTCTGCGAGTAGTCGATGAACTCGATCCACTGCCCCGGCGCGCTCCACCCGTGCGGGTGGAAGACGGCGGTGAACGCGCCGCGCTGCTCGACGACGCGGTCGAGCCCGGCCTTCCAGTCGTCGAGCATCGTGGGCGAGTTCGGGCCGAGCACGTTGAGCGCTTCCCAGTCGCTCGGCACGATGCACGGAAATTCCCAGCACGAGCGCCCGATCACGTAGGGATAGGGGTAGTCGTCGATGTAGCCCGCGTAGTCGCCGAGCGTCTTTTTCATCGGCGGGCGCAGCTCGGTCGGGAAGTATTTCGCGAAGCGCTCGCCGGGCGGAAGCGTGAAGACCGACGAGTCAATCGCGAGCGTGTTCCCCTTCCCGCTCGCGTGTGGAAAGATCTCCGCGAAGAAGCGCGGGCTCGCCGAGTTCATCGAGTCGCAGCACGGCATGCGGAAGGCGACGGGCTTGTTTCCCGGCACGCTCGCGAGCAGGTCCACGCCGCCGTGGTAAGTCTTCGCCGCGTCGGCGAGCGACATCTTGCCGAGCATCGGACACGGATGCGCGAGCGTGTGGACATCGAGCGAAAGCCCCTCCTTCAGCCACGCCGCGAACTGCGGATCGTCGGGCTTCACGGTGTTGGTCATGATGCTCACCGGCGCGCGCCCATCGATGCGTTTCAGCCGGTCGAGGATCGGGCGCAGGAACGTTTCGTATTTCGCCGACTCGCGCATGTCGTCGATCGCGAGGATGACGACCGCATCGACCCCCGGTTCGCCGACCCACTGCGGCGTCGTGAATTTCGGCGACTGCGGCGTGGGCCAGAATGGCGAGGTGTCGTCGAGATAGGTGAGGCGGTTCGCGTCGGCGGCACAGGCCGATGCCGCAGCGAGCGCGAGGAGGGAACGGAGCAATTTCATACGGGCGTTGGGGAAACCGGGTCTGGCGCGGAAGCTTAGCCGGGGCGGCGGCGATCATGGTCCGACGCCGTGTCGCCGAGGTCGCTGAAGCCCATGTCGCCGGTGACGATGAGGACGAGATTCGGACGCTCGGCGCCTGCGTCGCCTCCTCATTACTCAGCGGCCTCCTGGATGAGATGCGGGCAAAACAAAACCGCCGGGCTGCCCACTGCAACCCGGCGGTTTGTTTGAACTGCAACTAGCGGGACTCGCTTAGAAGTCGCCTCCGCCGTGGCCGTGGTGATCTCCACCAGCCGGCGCGGCTTTCTTCTCCGGGATCTCGGTGATGATCGCCTCGGTGGTGAGGAGCAGACCGGAGATCGACGCGGCGTTTTGCAACGCGCTGCGTGTGACCTTGGTCGGATCCACAACGCCGGCCTTCACGAGATCAACCCATTCGTTGGTCGCGATGTTGAGGCCTTCGTTGCCCTTGCGGCGTTTGCACTCGCTGACGATGAGCGCGCCTTCGAGGCCCGCGTTGTCGGCGAGGCAGCGGAGCGGCTCTTCGATCGCGCGGCGCACGATCGAGGCGCCGACTTTCTCGTCGCCTTCGACCTTGAGCGTATCGAGCGCCTTCTGCGCGCGGATGAGCGCGACGCCACCGCCGGGGACGATGCCCTCTTCGACCGCCGCACGCGTGGCGTGCAAGGCGTCTTCGACGCGGGCTTTCTTCTCCTTCATCTCGGTCTCGGTGGCTGCACCGACGTTGATGACGGCGACACCGCCGGCGAGCTTGGCGAGGCGCTCCTGGAGCTTCTCGCGGTCGTAGTCGCTGGTGGTCTCCTCGATCTGGCGGCGGATTTGATTCACGCGGCCCTGGATGTCGGCCTGCTTGCCCGAACCCTCGACGATGGTGGTGTTCTCCTTGTCGATGGTGACGCGCTTGGCCTTGCCGAGGTCATCGAGGCCGATGTTCTCGAGCTTGAGGCCGAGGTCTTCGGTGATGCAACGACCACCGGTGAGGATGGCGATGTCTTCCATCATGGCCTTGCGGCGATCGCCGAAGCCGGGCGCCTTGACGGCGGCGACGTTGATCGTGCCGCGGAGCTTGTTCACCACGAGGGTCGCGAGGGCTTCGCCTTCGACGTCTTCCGCGATGATGAGCAGGGGCTTGCCAGTCTTGGCGACCTTTTCGAGGACGGGGAGCAGGTCCTTGAGCGAGCTGATCTTCTTCTCGAAGATGAGCAGGTAAGGATTCTCGAGGTTCGCTTCCATCGACTCAGCGTTGGTCACGAAGTAGGGCGAGATGTAGCCCTTATCGAACTGCATGCCTTCGACCACGTCGAGCGTCGTCTCGATGGACTTCGCTTCCTCGACGGTGATCGTGCCGTCCTTGCCGACCTTGTCCATCGCGTCGGCAATGATGTTGCCGATCGCGGAGTCCCAGTTGGCGGAGACGGTCGCGACCTGCGCGATCTCGGTGCGGTCCTTGACCTTCTTGGACATCTTCGCGAGTTCCGCGACGATGGCTTCGACGGCCTTGTTGATGCCGCGCTGGAGCGAGGTCGGGTTCGCGCCGGCGGTCACGTTGCGGAGGCCTTCCTTGTAGATGGACTCGGCGAGGACCGTGGCGGTGGTGGTGCCGTCGCCGGCGATGTCGCTGGTCTTGCTCGCGACTTCGCGAACGAGCTGGGCGCCCATGTTCTCATAGGGATCCTCGAGCTCGATCTCCTTGGCGACCGTGACACCGTCCTTGGTGATGGTCGGGGAGCCGAATTTCTTGTCGAGGATGACGTTGCGGCCGCTCGGCCCGAGGGTGGCCTTGACGGCCTTGGCGAGTTTCTCGACGCCGCGCAGAAGCGCGTGGCGTGCGGTCTCGTCGAATTGGAGTTGTTTAGCTGCCATGTGATTACGGGATAGTTAGGTTCTGTAGTTTCTAAGCGGGCCGGCGCGCGCAATGTGCGGTGGCCACGTTGGTTTGGTTTTGGTTAGCCGATGATGCCGAGGATATCGTCCTCGCGCATGATGAGGTAGGAGGTGCCTTCGACTTTGATCTCGGTGCCGCCGTATTTGCTGATGAGGACTTTGTCGCCCTTCTTGACGACGAAGGGAACGGACTTGCCGTCTTCATCACGTTTGCCGGTGCCGAGAGCGACGACTTTGCCCTCCTGCGGTTTCTCTTTGGCGGTATCGGGAATGATGATGCCGCCTTTTTTCACTTCCGCCTCTTCGAGAGGCTGGACAAGGACGCGATCCCCGAGGGGACGAACGTTGACTGCCATGGTGTGTATTGCTTTCTAGTTTGTTGTTTTTGTTGTTACTGATTCGCCCCGGCTAGCCGGAACGATTTTCGGTAAAGGGTCTGAGATTATTTCTTGTCCTTGTCGTCCACGACCTCGAACTCCGCATCGACGACGCCTTCGTCGCTCTTCTTCGCGGAGCCGCCGGCCGAGGGTTCCGGGCCGGGCTCGCCGCCTTGCGGGGCCGCGGCGCCGGCTGCGGCGTTCTTGTAAAGTTCCTCGCTCACGCTCTGGAACTTGTTCTGCAGTTCGGTGTAGGCAGTCTTGATCGCTTCGGTGTCGTTGCCTTTGAGGGTTTCGCGGACGGTCTCGATCTTCTTTTCGATGTCGGCCTTCTGCTCGGCGCTGATCTTGTCGTCGAGCTCCTTGAGCTGCTTCTCGCACTGGTAGGCGAGGTTGTCGGCGTTGTTGCGGATCTCGACGGCTTCCTTCGCCTTCTTGTCGTCCTCGGCGTGAAGCTCGGCTTCCTTCTGCATGCGCTCGACTTCCTCCTTGCTGAGGCCGGAGCTGCCGGTGATGGAAATTTTCTGCTCCTTACCGGTGCCGAGATCTTTCGCGCCGACGTGCAGGATGCCGTTCGCGTCGATGTCGAAGGTCACTTCGATCTGCGGCACACCACGCGGGGCCGGCGGGATGCCGTCGAGGTGGAAGGTGCCGAGCTTTTTATTGTCGCGGGACATCGGGCGCTCGCCCTGGAGCGTCACGATTTCCACGCCGGGCTGGTTCTCGCTGTAGGTGGAGAAAATCTGCGACTTCTTGGTCGGGATCGTCGTGTTGCGCGGGATCATCGGCGTCGCCACGCCGCCGGCTGTCTCGATCGCGAGCGTGAGCGGCGTCACATCGAGCAGCAGCACGTCTTTCACATCACCGCGAAGCACGCCGCCCTGGATGGCCGCACCGACGGCGACGACTTCGTCCGGGTTCACGCCCTTGTGCGGCTCCTTGCCGATGAGCTGGCGCGCGGTTTCGATGACCTTCGGCATACGCGTCATGCCGCCGACGAGCACGAGTTCGTTGATGTCCTTCTCGCTCAGCCCGGCGTCCTTGAGGCAGGCGCGGACAGGCTTGAGCGTGCGCTCGAAGAGCGGGTCGGTGAGCTGCTCGAGCTTCGAGCGGGTGAGCGCCTTCTGGATGTGCTTCGGCCCGGTCTGGTCCGCCGTGATGAAGGGCAGGTTGATGTCGTATTGCTGCGAGGAAGAGAGCGCGATCTTCGCCTTCTCAGCTTCCTCCTTGATGCGCTGCACCGCGTCGGGCTGGCTCGTGAGGTCGATGCCGCTGTCGGTCTTAAATTCCGCGAACATCCAGTCCATGATCTTCGCATCCCAGTCGTCGCCGCCGAGGTGCGTGTCGCCGTTCGTGGCCTTCACCTCGAAGACGCCGTCGCCGATCTCGAGCACCGAGATGTCGAACGTGCCGCCGCCGAGGTCATACACCGCGATCTTCTCGTCGGACTTTTTGTCGAGCCCGTAAGCGAGCGACGCCGCCGTCGGTTCGTTGACGATTCGCAGCACGTCGAGGCCCGCGATCTTGCCGGCGTCCTTGGTCGCGTTGCGCTGCGAGTCGTTGAAATACGCGGGCACCGTGATGACCGCCTGCGTGATCTTCTCGCCGAGCTTGGCTTCCGCGTCGGCCTTGAGTTTCGCGAGGATCATCGCGCTGATCTCCGGCGGGCTGAAGGTCTTCGTCTCGCCGCCGACCTGCACCTGGATGTGCGCGTCTCCATTCGGCGCCTTCACGATCTTGTAAGGCACGCGATGCTCCTCCTCATGCACCTCGTCGAACTTGCGCCCCATGAAGCGCTTCACGGAAAAGATCGTGTTCTGCGAATTGGTGATCGCCTGCCGCTTGGCGGCCTGGCCAATCACGCGCTCGCCGGTCTTCGTGAAGGCGACGACCGACGGCGTCGTGCGCGCGCCTTCCGAGTTTTCGAGCACCACTGGCTCACCGCCATCCATGATGGCCATGCAGGAGTTCGTCGTGCCGAGATCGATTCCGAGGATTTTTGACATTGGGAAAGTTGAGTTTGAGATGTGCGCGGTCTGGGAGCGCCGGCACGGGCGAATTTTTGATTCGCCGCCACCTTTAGCAGAGACTGATCCATTGCGGGCTAATGCTATTAAGTCTCTGCACACGTGAATGTTAATCGCCAGACGACCAGACACGCCTACTGTGCCATGTCTCACCTGTTGTCCCGGTTTTCGGCAGGAAGTGGGACACGTCCCTTGGGTTGCTGGCACACTCGACGCTTCGCGAGCACTGCGTGATGCAACTGCGCCCTTTAAACTTTTCCGCGTCCACTCCGGCTTGTGCCTCGCCACCAACGACAGGCAGACGCACGCCCAATATATTGGGCTTTCTTCGTAATCCCACTACCACCCGTTGCGGAAAAAAGAGTTTGCCTGCTCCGCCGAAAGCAGTTACCCCGGCCCGCAACATGAGCATTCGCTACCTTGTTGCCGGCGCTGCGGCGATCCTCCTCTCCGCTTGCGCATCCTCCAACGGCCACCAATCCGCCAGCGTCAATGGACGTGCAGGCCAGAAGATGACGGTCCGCACGACCGCCTACACGCACACCGAAGCCGGTGGGAGCGTAAACGGCATCGGCGGGCGCCTTCGCTTCAAGAGCAACGTGCGCAGCGCCGCAGCCGATTGGTCCTGGCTGCCGCTCGGCACACGCTTCCGGATCGCCGGCGATAAGCAGGAATACGTGATCGAAGACTACGGCAGCGCGCTCGTGGGCCGGCAGACCATCGACATGTATATGCCCACGCGGAAAATGATGAACAACTGGGGCGTGAGGCATGTGGAAATCGAAGTGCTCGAGTGGGGGTCCAAGTCCATGAGCCTCAAGTTGCTCGCGGGCCGCACCCGCCACGACCACGTCCGCACGATGGTCGCTTCGCTGCGCGGTCAGGGTGTGATCGCGATGGGCGCGATGCCCAAGGCGCGCACATTCTGAGCGGCGTGTCGATGTTGCGTCCCCCACGCCCGCTGTCCACCGCGGCGCTCGTCGCCGTGCTGCTCGTCAGTGCCGTCATCGCCGGCGCGATCTTGAAATACCGGATCGCGCAGGATCACGCGGTGGCCGCCGCCCTCGCGGATGCGCTCAGCGCACCCCGGATGATTTTCGATGGGCGCACGCTCGAGGCGCGCTTCGACGCAGTCGTCGATGAAATCGCCGCGACCCGGCATCAGCGCCCGGAGCAGATCCGCGACGCACTTGAACGCTTCGCTGCCGGGGGGATGTTTGGAAATGAGCGTGGCGGTTACGACACCGTCCTCGCCCAACTCGCCACCCGCCGCTTCGAGACCGCCATCGGCAGCGCGCGCGACCTCGCAAATTCGCAGCGCTCTGAACTGCCCGCGTGGCGGATGCTCACGCTCGCCGCGGTGCTCGAACTTGGCCGCGGGCGCGCTGTCGCCGCCGAGCCGCTGCTCGCGCAAGCCTTCGAGCTGGCAAACCGCTCCGAGCAGCTCGATACGCCCGCTGCAGCGAGCCTGCTCTCGGCCTACGGGGCGATGCAGCTTTTGCGCAGCCAGCCGGCGGAAGCCGAGCCTTTCCTGCGCCGCGCCACGTCGATCCTCACGAAGGCCCCCGGCCCCGACAAACGCGACCGCGAGCGGGTGCTCGCCCACTTCGCGCAGTCGATCTCGGCGCAGGGTTACCCCGAGGAAGCCGCGGCGCTGCGCTGATGCCACACGTCTTCGTCACCGGCGGCGCCGGCTACATCGGCAGCATCAACGTCGAGCAACTCCTCGACTCCAGCCACACCGTCACCGTCTTCGACAACCTGACCGAAGGCCATCGCGCCGCCGTCGATCCGCGCGCCACGCTCATCGCCGGCGACTTGCAAAACCGCTGCGACATCGAGGACGCAATGGAGCGCGCGAAGCCCGACGCCGTCATGCACTTCGCGGCCAGCGCGCTCGTCGGCGAATCCATGACGAACCCGAGCAAATATTTCCGCAACAACACCCTCGCCGGCGTGAACCTGCTCGACGCCATGGTCGCCGTCGGCTGCAAGAAGATCGTCTTCAGCTCCACCTGCGCCACCTTCGGCATCCCCGACCGCGTCCCCATCGACGAGACGCTGCCGCAAAACCCGATCAACCCCTACGGCGAGTCCAAGCTCATGTTCGAGCGAGTGCTCCGCTGGTATGACGAAATCCACGGCATCAAGCACGTCGCCCTCCGCTACTTCAACGCCGCCGGCGCCAGCGGCCGCTACGGCGAAGACCACCGCATCGAGACCCACCTCATCCCGAACATCCTCCGCGTCGCCCTCGGCCAGAAATCGCACGTCGAAATCTACGGCACCGACTACCCCACGCCCGACGGCACCTGCATCCGCGACTACATCCACATCATCGACCTCGCCGCCGCGCACATGCTCGCGCTCGGCCATTTGGAAAAAGGCGTCAGCGCCAAATTCAACCTCGGCACCGGCGGCGGCACCAGCGTCCGCGAAGTCATCGCCGCCTGCGAAGCCGTCAGCGGCAAAAAGATCGCCGTCGTCGAAAAGCCCCGCCGCGCCGGCGACCCGCCGCGCCTCATCGCCGGCAGCGACAAGATCAAACGCGAGCTCGGCTGGGCGCCGAAGTTCCAGGACATCCGCGCCATCGTGGACAGCGCGTGGAAGTGGCACGTCGCGAATCCGAACGGCTACGGCGACTGAGGCGCAAGGAACGCCTTCCGCCACGGACAGGTCTTTGGAGAAGATGGGAAGTCGGCACCGGAGCGCGCGTTCCACCTTCGCCAAATTCTTTCTTGCCGCCGTCGCCAGCGGGGCGTAAACCGCCCGCACCATGAAGGCCATGCCGCCGCAGAAATCTTCGCACAGTGCTCCGCTCGCGCTTCGCGGCGAAGCGGCGAAGCGGCGAAGCGGCGAAGCGGCGAAGCGGCGAAGCGGCGAAGCGGCGAAGCGGCGAAGCGGCGAAGCGGCGTTGATCTTTTTGCGCGGACTGTCTTAGCGGAGCGGTTCACTCTTTCGCGTAGTGCGCGCAGCAGCGCGGGCGAGGTCGCCTCGCCGGGGCGCGAGTGTGCCTCCCTCGAAGTGCTGGGGCTCTCCCGCGACGAGGAGGCGTCCTCGCTCCGGCGGGAGGCGATCTCCCGGCGGGTGGAGCATCGCTGCCGCTGCGCGGAGGGCGCCGGACGCGCGCCGGAGGCAGCCTCGCTGGAGGCGGAGGCTTCCTCAGTCACCCTGAAGGCAGCCTCCGGCTGCGCGGAGGGATTCTCCCGCGCGGCGGAGGGCGCCTCCGCCCGGCAGGAGGCATCCTCCGTCGCTCGGAGGCCCTGTCGGAGAGGCATTTGCACAAAGCGTTCCCTTTTGATCCGTCCACCCCTGCCGCGCGATGCCTGAGCCGCCACGCTGGGGGACGGCCCGCTTTGGCCAGTTCCGCTGGACGAGCAAAAACACCATTTTCACTCCACCGATCCAACCCAAGCCCAGACCCAAAAACAGCACCATGACCGACTTCATTCCACACTCCTACAAGAACCTGCGCGACTGGCTGCAGAAGCAAGTCACCGATCTGACCGCCGCGCTCGCCGCCACGCTGAACATGAGCGCCGCCGAGCGGCAGGTGATCCTCGACGCCTGCAACGCACTGCTGCCACTGCTCAACGACATCGTCGAGAAGCTGGACCAGCTCGAGCAGCTCACCGCCGACCTGCAGGCGTTGCTGCTCGTGCATACCCCGCCGATCCGCGCCGGCATCAAGCGCGCGAAGACCAGCCCCGGTTGCACGCCCGGCATCATTGTGGACATGGAATGGAAGGGCGAGAGCCACGAGTTCGACCCCGACACCGCGCGCCCGACCATCGACGTGGAAGCCCAGCGCGGCCGCGTGAAGATCGACGGCAAAAAGCCCGGCTTTGATTCCGCGAATATCTACTACCGCAGGAAAGGCGACGTGCAGTGGAAGCTCATTGAGTCCAAGCGCAAGCGCTTCCCCTACTACGACGAGCAGCCGCTCGCCGTCGCCGGCCAGCCCGAGGTGCGCGAATACATGGCCATCGGCGTGATCGGCGATGAGGAAGTCGGGCAGATGAGTGAGATCAAGGAGGTCGTTTATGCGGGGTGACGGGATTTCCATTCTCTCGTTCCCAAAGCCTGTTTAGCAACGGGGAGAGCGTCGCATAATTCAGAGTTCGGCGACTGACGCATCTTCCTCCACAACCAACACAACAAAGCCTCCAAATGAAAACGTCACGAATTGCCGCCGTCGTCGCGACCCTCATCACTGCCACAGTCATCGTCATTGCGCAGGATTCGCCCCAGCCTGCTCCAGCCCCACCGAACCCAAACCAAAGATACGAACCATCCCAAGACAAGGCAGACGCAGACGGCTGCAAGCACAACCTGCAGAAGGTCTCCGATGCGATTGCCGCGTATCGGAAGGACAACAAGGACATTCCTAATTGGCTCTCCGACCTCGTCCCCAAGTATCTCACTGCCGAAGATTTGATTTGCCAGGTGACCAAGAAGACTGGCCGCCTTTCCCCCTTCGGTGCACTCGACCCGAAACTCCGCTGCTCATATCTTTACGAGTTTCCGCCCACTCCCATCACCGCAACCGTCAAAGCTGCCTTCCCCGGCCCGATGATGACCACCCGCCAATGGAAGCGCCAGCAGATGGGCATCGTCGGTTCCGAGGTTCCCATCGTTCGCTGCCTCCTTCATTCGCCCGTGCTCAATCTTTCGTTTGGTGGACGCATCTATGAGAGCCCGCTGTTTTGGGAGAAGAACTTTCTCGACGTAGCACGTATGGAGGACTTCCAACCGAAATGAATCAGCAGCGAACGTCGCCGAACCATGCGCTGCAGCTCTAACAGGCTCCGCGGTCACGGCACCTGCGGCCGACCACCGCCGCCTTTCCACCCTCCGGCAGGTGCCGCGCCCGCTCCGCCTGTCGCTGAGCTTGGGGTCGTTGGCGTGGCTCGCGCTCACTGTCCCTGAACCCCACAACATCGCATCATGCACAAGCACACAATCCTTCTCGCGGTTCTCGCGCTTACGCCATCCGTCTTCCGTGCCGCAGAGCCCCCTCCTGCCTTCGTCGAGCACATCTCTGCTCTGACAAACAATAGAAGCGGCAGTCCGCTTCAACTGAAGAAGGACGAAATGATCACCACCAAGGCGACTTTCAAACCGCCTGTGGAGATTCTCGTCGAGGCGAAGACCGATTCCACCAATCTGCGGCTCGGTTACGCGGCCGATCAAATCATCTTCAACTGGGAATTGGCGAAGAACGAGTTTCGCATCAACGGCGGCCCTGCCGACGGTAAGGCCAAGAAGACGGGCGGACTCATCCCAACCAATAAATATGTGGTGGTGCGTTGGGTCGTGACGCCGAAGAAGCAATCCATCTACGTGGACGGACAATTGCGTTTCGAGCACAGCGGAGATTATTCAGCCATCGACAAGCCCGTCAGTATATTCAGCGCCCACGGCTCGGTCGTTACCGTCAAATCCATCAAGGTCAAACAACTGCCCGCTGGAACCGAATGACCGCGACGCCATCTATGCGCTGCTAACACACACTAGCCATGCCCTACGACCCGACGCACCCGGTCAACGGCGAGATCGCCGATGCGGACGAGATTCGCGAGAAGTTCGACTTCACGCAGGGGCGGATCGACGAGACGAACGCGCGTATTGATCTCATCCCCGCCGGGCCGGCGGGGCCGGCGGGTGCGGATGGCGCGCCGGGAGCGGAGGGGCCGCAAGGGCCGCCCTTCGCGAGCGCGGTGGTGGATGGCGTGGCGACGCTCAATCCGGGAGACGCGGCGACGGTGGGCGTGTCGTTCGACGGGACGAATGTGCATTTCGTCTTCGGCATCCCGCGCGGGGACGCGGGCGGGGC
>JBEBGD010000073.1:0-28047 GCA_040081625.1 Chthoniobacteraceae bacterium | reverse complement strand
CTCGTGCGATGCGGCAACACGCGCTCTGGCCGATCCTCCGCCAGACGCCCGAGCAGCCGATCGCAGCGCGTATGCACGAAGAGCCGCTTCGCCTCACGTGCCGACGAGCAGGGGAATGCCTCCACGTCGCCCACGAGCAGCCGCTCCAGATCGATCGCCGATCCCTCCCACGCATCGCCCAACGTTTTGAAGTCGCTCCGAATGTCCCACAGCTTCGTATTCGTCGCGAGCGACCCAAAAACCGCCGAATCCACAATCGCCAGCAACTCAGCCGCCGGCGAGTCGTCGAACAGCTCGTTCGCCAGTGACGGATGCTGAAACGATCGGCACCCGAACCGCGTCGCATCCTCGCCATCCGCGTCCTTCAGCAGCTCAGCAGGCACCTCAAATTCATTCAGCAGCCAGTGCGCGTAAGCCGGCAGTTGCGCCGCGATCGCCGCATTGAACGCCTTCTTCTCGTCATCCGTCCGACTCGGCATCGGAAGTGGAGCGCGGCGAACGAGGAGCATGATCACTTTGTCCCGAAAATCCGGTGTCAAAGGCGGAAACGATCGCAGCTTGTCCGGATCATTGTTCATCGAGAGCGTCGGCGCCCAAAACGGCATGATCGTCATCGGGTCCGTCCGCATCAGCCGCAACGTCACGCCGCTGTTCGCGACGACCGCCTTCATCGACTCGGAGAACGCAAGCCGATCCACCATCTTTTGCGACACGTTATCGAGCTCCTCCATCATCAAGTGCTCCGCCTTCACCATGTTGGCATTGAAGTTTTCCTTACCCGTCAGATACGCCTTCGGATTCGCCACGCGGCCCCCGAGCAGCCCATTGGTTACCATGATTTGAAGCCGCGACTTCCCGCATGAGTGCGGCCCTGCCAGCGCGAGCAAAGGCCGCGGCGTCCAGCTCCCCGGACTCCCGTTCAGCAGCGATTGCAGCACCGTCTTATGCCAGGCGTGGAAATAGATCACCTGATCGCTCACGATGTTGGCAGCTCGAATTGCAGCCCGCTGCTCTTCGTCGCTCACTCCATCATTGTCCGATCCCGGCACGACCGGCGCATCACGAAAAAGATCGAGCCGCCCTTCGATCAGCTCCTTCACCAGCGCCCAATCGCCCGCTTCCGGCTGCACCGGCTTCGGTGAGTTGCGCACGATCACCCGCTCCCCGCTAGGCATCGTGTGCAGCCCCGCGTGATAGCCAGCCAGCCCCCACATCACCCCGTCCACGCGACGGTGCGTCCGCAAATAGACAAGCAGCCGCGCCCCCTCCGGCATGAACTCTCCATCGCGTTTCTTCCGTGCGACCTTGTGCGCCGATTCCATGCAGAGATCGAGCAGCGCATCCTTCGGCCACTTCGCCCACCCGTTCGCATCGTTCACCCAAAAGCTATCCCCACCCTCCGCTTCCCACCAGATGTTCAGGCTCTCGACGATCTTCGCCGGATCAAACTTCTCCGGCTTCGCCGCCGCGCCCGGCTTGAACTCAGCCGCCTCGCCATTCTTGGACTTCGTCACCTTCCCACGCCGCGATTTTTTCTCACCGCCACCACCGCCGTCATTCGCGCCACCCGGCGTCATCGGCACGATCTTCCCATCATCCTCGGGAGTCGGTGAAGGCGGAAGTTGATCGTCGCTCATCGCTGCCCCCTCGAAGGAACCGCCGCCTCGGGTCGCATCGGCCACGACGCGGTCGAGGAACGTGAATAGCCGCCCTCCGGCGGCGGTTCGTTGGAAAGAGCCGCGCGAGCGGCTGGTCGTGGATTCGTCATGTCGTCGTTTTTTCTCCGCGATGCGAACGCGGTTGAGTGCTCCGCGCTGTCAAAACCGGCGGATGGTGCGGCGCCACGATCGCCCCACTCCGCGGCTCAAAAGTCGAAGTCGTAGAACGCCGCCCGCAGCTCGTCATCGAGCCACGCCGCCTCATCCACTTCCGCCAGGTCGTTCAGATCCTTCACCTTCGTTTTCAGGTCGCGCTTCACCAGCCCGGCCAGCGAGAACGTCTCCACCGCCGCCCCTGCCTCGGTGAGCTGCGCCGTCCACCGCGCCGCCGCCTCGCGCCCCGGCGAGATCAGCACCCCCGGCTTTCCCGGCTTCGGCCGCTCCTCATCCTCATCCATCATGATCCGCACCCGCTTCCGCTCAAAAAACGGCAGCGCCTCCGCGCAGATCGCGCACGACGCCCCGAGCATCGCCACCACGGCCACCGCGTGCAGCCGCTCAAACTTCGCGAGGAAGTGATACCCCGCCAGCATGTCCGCTCCACCTTCCACCAGCAGCACCCCCGCTCGATCCCCGATCTCGCTCGCCCCCAGCGGCCACGTCGGCGACCCGCACGTCCACGCCTTGATCTTCCCCCCGTCGCGGCGCACGTAGCATTCCCCATCCAGCCGCCGAAACTGCGCCACCCTCCGCTCGAGATCGGTCACCACCCACGCCGCCGTCGAGTCAGACGGCGTGTGCCACGTCCCCGGCTCAGGATCGCCCGGCCGCCCGATGAACTGAGGCCACACACAACCCCCGACGCGCCTGTCGCTGCCGGCCGCCTTCACGCCTTCCACGCTCAGCTTGCGAAGTCTCGCCAGTGCCGAGAGTTCGTCATCCGTCAGCGCACGCAGCCGTGGCAGCGCGGGTTTTTCCTTCCCGCCCGGCGCCACTTCAGTCATTCGCGGCACTTGTGCCGCCCGATTTAAGTTCTCGCGAAAAGCAGAAGGCGAGACTGACGCCAATGACGCCAAGTCGCGAAGCGCCTCCACAAACCCCGCCCCCCGCTTTTCGCGCCAGTATTTGATGATGTCCCCGTTCCACCCGCACCCGAAACAGTGCCCGTGATCCTCGCGCGAATCGGGATAGCTGTAGATGATGAAAGAGCCGCTCCGCTCCTCGTGAAACGGGCACCGCGCCTTGTGCTTCGCCCCATCCCGGCGGCACTCGATCCCCTCGCGCTCGAGCAGCTCGATCATCGGCAGCCGCCGCTTGATCTCGTCGGCATCGAAGTGCTCGCTCATTCGAGATCCCCGAGGATCGCGCCCACGTCGCTCGTCTGCGCGAGCACCGCAGTCACCAGCGCCCTCGCCAGCCGCCGTGGCACCGCGTTCCCGATCTGCTTCACCTGATCGGTCTTCGTGCCGCTGAAGACGTAGCCGCTGCGAAACCCCTGCGCCGCCGCCAGCTCGTGCGGCTGGAGCATTCGGAAACCGATGTCGAGCAGGAACCGCTCGCCGTTCACCACGACCACCGGCCGCGCCAGCCCAAAGCGATCCTTCGTCGTCACCGTCCCCAGCGGCACACCGACCCGCTGCCCGCACCCCTGCCCGTAGTATTTCACGAGGAACGGCTCGATCAGCGCGATCGCCCCATCCGTCGCCACCGTCGGCACCGGCTCACTCACCGGGCGAAGCCGGCCGTCGCTCTGCTGTGGCAGCAGCGCCGGATCGCACAGCGCCCATTCCCCTCGCGCACCGCAGACGGTCGGTAGTGGCTCATCGACCGCACGCGACCGCCGCGCATTTCCATTCTGTCCACATCGTCCATTCCCATGATTCACCTGCACGAGATAAGGCCTCGCCAACCCGTGATGCGCGCCACTGCACGCCACCGGCGACATCGGTTCATCGAGCGACCGCGCCGTCGATCGGCACTGCTGCTCCGAAGTCCCGCGCAGCTCGACGAGGAACGGCTGTGCGAGGTGCAAGTGCCCGCTCGCCGCGATCGTCGGCGCCGGCACGTCCAGCGAGTGCGTCCGCGGCCTCTGCCCCTCGCGCTCCGCAAAACCCGGCGTCATGAACGCCGCGCCGCTAAACTTCTCCAGCCCCGCGTAAATCCGCATCATCGTCTTCGGCGAGAGCGGCCGTTCACGCTCGTAGATGCTCCCGCACGCCAGGCTCCAGTCGATCACGTGATCCCGCGCCGTCCGAAACGGCCGCGTCGCCTCGCCATGCGTCGGCTCCGGCCACACGATCTTCCGCCCGCCGCGCACCGCCTGCACGAACAGCCGCCGACGCGTCGTCGGATCGCCGAAGTCGGCGGCGCAGAGCACCCGATGATCCACCCGATACCCCAGCGCCCGCAGCGCCTCGATCCACGCGTGGAAGATCGCCCCCTTCTTCGCCGCGATCGGCTTCCCCTTCCGATCGCACGGCCCCCACGTCCGAAACTCCGGCACGTTCTCCACCAGCACGATCGGCGGCAACAACGCGTCCGCAAACCGCGCCACACACCACGCCGTCGCCCGGCTCTGGTCGTTGATCGGCTTTCCTCCGCGCGCCACGCTGTGGTGCGTGCATTCCGGCGACGCCCACAGCAGCTTCAGCGTCCCCGGCCGCCGATACAGCTCCCGAGGATTGATGTCGTCAACCCCCGTGCACAGCACCCGGTGCCCCTCGCCGTGATTCGCCGCAAACGTCTCCGTCGCCCGCTCCCAATGATTGACGCCCGTGACGCGCGGAGTCAGCCCCCGCAACTCCGCCGCCTCGATCGCCCCCGTGCTCGTGCCGCCCGCCCCACAGAACAGATCGAGGATTTCAAAGCACCGGCGGCGGAGAGCCCACGGCGTCCTCATTCGCCTCCTGCACCCGCGTTGATTCCGGCGATGACCGCGGCGCGCTCCAGCGCCGGCAACGCCGCCAGCTTCGCCACGTTCCGAGCGATCTTCCGCCGGATGCGGCACCGCTCGTGAAAATCCGCGCCGAGAAAACGGTAGTCGTGCAGCTCCGTCGGCTCTGGGAAATTCATCCACACCACCTCCGTCTTCAGCCCGCCCCGCGTCGGCGCCTGGTATTCGATCCGGCGCCAACCCGCCAGCGTCAGGTCGTATTGCGGGCACGCATAGCCGTTGATCATCACCATCGCCGGCAACGTCGTGAGGATCTGCAGAAGCTCCGCGTGCTCGAACCCGCCCTTCATCTCGTGCGCGTAGCACCGCCGATCCGGCCACGCCCGCGACGAGCCGAGATACGGCGGATCGCAATACACGAGCACCCGCCGCTTCCGCCGAGCGCGACAATGGTCGCGCAGCCACGCCACCGCATCTCCGCAGACCAGCGTATATTTACGATCGCGCGCCACGTCGTGCGCAGCGATGACCCCCGCGTCCACGTCGATCCCGACGTTGAGCCCTGGAGCCGCCCGCTTCCTCCGGATGATCGCCCCGCTCCCAAGGAACGCCTCGATGTAGTCGTCGTGCGGCGGCATCATCGAAATCAGCCGCTGCCACACCCCGCTCCCATTCTTCCCGCCGCAGTAGCGAGTCAGCGGTCCACCATCGCCCTCCCCGTCGTGGCGGTCCTCAACGTCGCCCGCGTCGTGGGTGGCCACGACGTCCACCATCGCCACGCGCGGCGGTGCGAGATCCGCCTCGAGTAGCGCCGAGGGCGACGCGGCACGATCGCTCATCGCCGCTCCGGTCGTTGCGTGCCGGCGGGCATCGTCAATCCCGGCAAGGTCGGCCGACTCAAATCCGGCACGCCGTTGTCCCACTCCCACAATCCCTGCGCCCCGCGCGCCGTGATCGGCGCATCGAGTCGCACGATGTCGCGCAGCACCCAGCCGAACCGGCCCTCGTCGTAATTGCCAAGCGCGCGCTCCTGCGAACTGAGCCCGGCGATGTCAGTCGTGCGCAGGCACTCCGCCAGCCGGCACGTCGCCACGATCGCGCCCCGCGGCAAATCCTCCCATCGTCCGTAGCCAGCCGCGCGCAGCGGCCGGCACGCCGGATGCCACTCGAAGAACTCGCGCAGTTCGGGCGTGTCCGTCTTCGCAGCATGGATCGCCAGCGGCCCGCGGTAAGTCGTGAACCATCCCCGCGTCTCGATCGTCTTCGCGCCGATCGCAATCGCCGACGCCCAGGGTTGCCACAGCGACAGCGCCTTCACTCCGCGACCTCCGGCAATTCCCGCACCCGCAGACGCTCCGGCCACTCGCTCATGTCCTCGCCCTTCCGATCGCGCAGCCCGGCGCGCGAGCCGGCCTGTTTCACGAAGCACTTGATCTCCGTGCCAAACGCCCGGCACGCGCCGATGACCCCGCCGAGCCAGTCGAACTCGCACGGCTCCGCGCCCGCGCCGCTCTCGCCGCCGACGATCACGCCATCCATCTTCTCGAACCCTTCGCACGCGAGCAAATCGACAGCTTCGAGCAGCGGCTCCGCGCTCACCATCAGCCGCGCGATCGGCGCCACATCGAAGAACTGCGCGAGCGCCTTGATCCGCGTCCGCGCCGTCGCCTGGCTCGTGATCGTCGTCATCGCCATCACGTTCGCCGGCCACACGATCCCCCGATCCTCCTTCAGCCACTCCGCGAACTCGACCAGCCGCACCGGCCGCTTCGTCAGCACCATGCCCACGTGCCGCTGCCCGCGCTCGCCGCGGAACGGCTCGATGACCTCGCGCAGCAGATACTCGAAATCCACCGCGCGCGAAAAGATGTCCGACAGATCGCCCACGAAGATGTGCCGCGGACGCCCGTTCAGCCACGGCTTGTCCGCCCGATCCACCCCGCGCAGATCGCTCCAGCTCATCGCCTCGCGCACCCGCCCGGGGATCATCCGCACTTCGTTGAAGTTCGGTGCGTAGAGGTGCGCGAACGCCGGGTTGCGGCTCGCCCGCGTCTCCTGCCACGTCCCCGCGTAGCAAGTCCGCTTGCGGCCATTCCAAAGCTCGCACCCGTCGCACCCCGACGTCGGATTCACCGTCGAGTCACACCACGGGATGTTCGTGTGCGCGCTCATGGCAGGCACCTCATCCGGTTCGTCGCCGGCTCCGCGGCGGGCGCGGCGAGCCGCACGATGTTCGTCGGTTCGCGATCGAGCGGACTCCGCACCCGCGCGCCGAGCGCAGGCAGGCAGTGCAGATAGATCTCCGTCGTCTGGATCGACGCGTGCCCGAGCAGTTCCTTGAGCTCATGAATCGCCCCGCCCTGGAGCAAATACTCCGTCGCGAAGCTATGCCGCAGACAGTGCGGCGTGATCTTCTTCGTGATGCCCGAACGCCGCACCGCACGACGCAGCGCGTTCGCGAACGTGTCGTCGATGAGGTGATGCCGCCGCACAATCCCGCTGCGCGGATCGCGGCTCAACCCAGCCGCGGGAAACACCCAGAACATCCCAAAATCCTCGCCGGCCCGCGGACTCTTGTGCGCAACCGCATCAGGAATCTGCACGCCCGGCCGGCCGACAGCGCGATCTTCGTGCCACAGCGCCAGCGCGTGCTGCTCCTGCCGCCGCAGTTCCTCGACGAGCGAGACCGGCAGCGGCACCGTGCGATCCTTGTCGCCCTTGCCCGCGCGGATCGTGATCGCGAGATGCTCGTAATTGATCGCCCGCCAGCGAAGCCCCGCGGCCTCATTCACCCGCAGACCGCTGCCATACATCATCGAGCAGCCGAGATGAACCTCATCGCGCAACAGCGCCAGCACCCGCCGCACGTCCGCATCCGGCAGCCAGTCCGGCAGCCGGCGCGGCCGCTCCGCGCGAGCCCAGGCCGGCAGGCGTCCGAGCGGCTGCTTGAGCACCGCCCGATAAAACAACAGCAACGCGTGCAGCGACTGATTCTGCGTCGAGGCGGAGATATGCGGCGCCCGCTGCGAGAGATACTCGCAGACGCGATCCTCCGGGCAAAGCGACTGGCAACCGGAATTCGTCGAGAGCCACTCCACAAAGCGGCGCACGCACCCAGCATAATCCCGTTCCGTCGCCAGCGAGAGTCGCTCTCGCCGGCAAGCCTCGATCGTCCGTTGTTCAGCTTCGGTTGCGGTCATAATTAGTGCCGATTCATTTCGGGTGAATCAACGGTTCCCGCCGGTGGAGGCTCTACGCCGCATTATGGCGATGGTTCGCCTAAGGGCTTTTTCGTCTTGGCCGGCGAATATCCATTCGGCGTATTTCTCGGCTTTGTAGAGGAGTCTCCCGGCGTTTTCCGTGTCGCGAAGCGCGGCTTCCAGAGCCTCCACTAATGCTTCGACACGCGCCGGAGACTCCACGAGCGCAGGGGCTCCGCTATCCGTGCCGGCGGGAACGGGCGGCTGTTCCACTACGGGATGGCCCTCATCGCGACCGTTACCGGCGGGAACCATCGGCTCGTGCAAACGGGCATCGCAGGACTTATTCAAGGGGCCATCCCTCCGTTGCACAGCCGCCCGTTCGCCGCGCGGCGAGTGCCATCACGGTGCGGGCAAGGGTTCTTGAAAATTAGGCAGACGCTTGCCTCGGTCGACCCGCACGCCCGGCACTCGCCCACGTCTAGCGCAGCGGGTTCGGGCCGCTCTGAAGCGATCATTTCCTCCAGCCGCCCTATACAAATCTTCCACTTCCAAATTCGGATGACGTTGCGTTCGCGGCGAGCGTAGAGCAGGGCGTCTTCCGCGCAGCGAAGCGCGGTTTCCAATGCGCCGATCTCGGAAGTGATAGCTGCCTGTTCCGTATCGCGCGGCGAACGGGGGCTTGTTCCTCTACGGAGAGGCGCGCTTTTCGGCGACGGTTTCGCGCGGCGAACCACGGCTTCGTGCAAACGGGGCGGCTTAGACTTCACTGCGCCTCTCCTCCGTTGCACAAGCCCCCGTTCTCGCGGCCAGACGGCGCGAGAACCGTTGACATCGGGCGGCTCACTTCTTCGCCCCTTTCTTCTTCGCGGGCTTCGCGCCTTTCGCTGGCTTCTTCTTCGGCTTCGACTTGTCCGCCGGCACTTCCACCGCCGCGATGTAAGCCTCGACCCGCGCGATGTCCTGCGGTGGCGCGCCGAGTTCGCCGAGCGCGGCGCGCACCGCGAGCAGGCCGGTGCGGAAAGCCAGCGTGCGATTGCTGTAGTGCGCGGTGCCGAGCGCGCAAGGCTCGCCGAGCGTGCGGTGCTTCTTCTTTGTCTCGGCGATCTGCCAGCCGACCACCCAGCCCTTCACGCCTTGTGCCACCCCGACGAACACATTGAACTTCCCGCTCGGGATCGCGAGCGCCGCGACATCGGGGTTCGTTGCAAGGTTGCCCTCCCACTCGAACTCGACGCCCTTCTTCTCGCTGCTCCAGCTCACTCCGTTCGCGATCTCCATCTGCTCGTCGTTCGCCGCCTCCTCCGCATCGAGTCCCTTCTCCGTTTCCTTGCGCACCTTCTTCAAATCCACGCCGAACACCTTCGCCCACTTCGGCAGCTCGGCGTCCGCCTCTTCCTTTACATAGAGCGCGAGCAGCAGCTCGACCAGCATCGCCATGCGGAACGGCGCCTCCAGCTTCGCGATCTTCTTCCGCAGCCACTCGCCCGCCTGGTCCCCGTCGCCGTCGAAGCCGTGCCTCTCGGCGACGTGCGTCGTGTCGCCCTGCTCGTCGAGCAGCCGGATCAGCGGGTCGCACGCGCGCTCCCAAAATCCCTCCGCCACCTTCGTCCCGTGCGCGCCGGCGACCACGGCGTTGAACTCCGCCTCGGCGATCTTCCCCGCCCGATAGTCCTCGCGCTCCTGCTTCGCTTCGCGCTCCTCGGCTTCACGCTCGCGCTGGAGCTGCTCCGCCGCGCGATCGACCGCATTGTCCGCCGGCGGTGCGCCTGCCTGCGCTTCCGTCGTCTTCTCCTGCTCCGTCTCCGCCTTGCGGAAAATGTCGTGCCCGTTCGCCACCGCCGCGCGCACCGCCAGCTCGTAGCTCACGACCTCGTGCGCGTTGCCCTTCGCATCCTTGAAGACGGTCACCGGCACGCCCTGTCCTTTGATCAGCGTCTTCCACGTCCCGACCCGTTTGGTTCCCTCGCGCAGCACCCACTCCGCCGGCCGCTCATCCAGCTCCACATGCCCCGAGCTCGGCGCCAGCCGCTCCCCGGTGTGATCGAGCAGCCGCGCCGCCCGCTCGCGCTCCAGCGGGTGCAATCCTTTCGCCGCCATCTCGCGCACCCACGCGTGCTCCGACGCCGCCAACTTCTCGCGAAAACAGTGCGGGTGCGTGCACATCGGCACCGCCCGCGCATCGCGCCCGTCATCGTCCTCCGCGTTCTTCGTGTTGAAGGGACAGTCGCTGCACTTGCCGCCCATCGTCCGCGCGCCGGCCTCGTCATGCTTCACCGCTACGAGCGTTTCATCCTCCGGATCGAACTCCAGCGCGCGGAGCTGGATCATCACCTCATCCTTGATCCACGTCGCCAGCACTTCCGCCGGCAACGCGCCGCGGCCGTCGCTCGTGCGCAGCACCCGGTGCGTGAGTTCGTCGCGCTTCGCTCGATCCGCCACCTTCGCGAGCTGCACGCCATGCTTGCTGGAGAGTTCGCCGCGATCGATCGCCTCGCCCGCCGGCGTCCCGCGCAGCCGGCGAAGGCTGCGGCATTCGCTGATGTGCGTCGGCGAACAGTCCAGCCGCTCCGCCAGCGTCTTCGCCGTGTGCACCAGCGCCCCGGCGTCGTCGCGCAGTTCGAGCAGCCGGCAGATGCCCTCCGCTTCATCCATCACCGTCAGCCCCTTCCGCTGCACGTTCTCGACGAGCTGGAGTTCGAGCATCTCCGCGTCGCTCATCTCCCGCACCACGCACGGCACCGGCGAAATCCCCGTGTCGCACGCCGCGCGATACCGCCGCCCGCCGAGCACCAGCTCGAACGGCATCCCAAGCGGCCCGCCCGGGCGCACGAGCAGCCGCGAAATCTCCGGCATGAACCCGCGCTGCGTGAAGTTCGCACGCATCTCGATCATCTCCGCCTCGGGGAAGGACGTGCGCACATTGCTCGTCACCGCGATGTCATGGATCGCGATCCACTGCGTCTCGCCTGCACCATCGCCATTGACGCCGCTCGCGGCCGCCACCGCCTTCTTCTTCGCCCGCGGTTTCTCCGGCTGCCCGATCAGCGGGATCGGCCCGCCGGTTTCCAGCGAGATCACTTCCTTGTCCCATTTGATCGGCGTGCCGCTCTTGAACGTGTTGGGCCGCCGATAGCCGATGAGCTGCTCGTCGTCATCGAGCGCGAAGAGGGCGTCGGCGAATTCGTTGGCCGCGGGCGGATGCGCTGCAGTCAGCAGCGAGTCCTGCTGCGCCGGCGTGAGTTGGTCGTAATCGATTTCTTTCATTGGTGGTTTCGTTTGGTTGCTGGTGGAACGCGACCTCCGGGCGCGGTGGCTGGCGCCTTCGGCACCGCCAGTTTTCGGAGAAAGCTCTGCTGCCGCTTCGGCGGCGACGTCTTCAGCTTCGCGAGGAAGCTCCCCTGCCGTGCCCGCTTGCCCTTCTTCCCGCCCTTGCGGTTCGTGTTGCCCTTGCGGCACTGCTTGTAGCTCTCGCTCGCCGCCTTCGATTTCTGCCCCGGAAGTTTCGAGCCCTTCATCCCCGCCAGCTCGATCATCCCGCTCAGCAGCTTGCACCGCCACGAATGCGCCGCCTTCGATTGCCCCTCCATCATCGCGATCTCCTCCATCGTCATCAGGTTGAACGGCTCCTCGTGGATCGCCCGGCCCACCGCCGTGAGCTGACGAAACATTTCCATCGGCGTGATCGCCCGACCTTTGAGGAACTGGAAGAACGCCTTCACCCCGACGATCCGCTGCCGAATCTCATACTCGCCCGCCGTCCCATCCTCCCCATCGCTCGCCGCCGCGATCGTCTCCGCGAAAGTCGCATGAGACCCCTTGCTCCCATTCGTCCCGTCGAGCGGCGCATCGAGCAGCCGCGCAAACGGCAGATCGTTCGACGTCGGCTCCCACGCCCCCGAGGTCCGGTTGTGAAACCGCGTCATCGACTGGTGCGCCGCCGCATCGATCTCGCGATAGCCTGGACTCTTGCTCATCGGCGCTGGCCCCTCCGCTTCGCCAGTAGCGGCTCCATCTCCCGCGCTGCCTCGATGCACCGCACATTGCCGTCCGCCGCCGTGCGCAACACGCACGGCACCGCGATCCGCGCCAGCGCCAGCCAGTCGCGGATGGCCTCGCGATCTTCGCGCGCCTCGCGCTCCATCTGATCCCGGCGTTCTTCGAGGTCGATGCTCATCTCAGTCGCGCTCCCCGAGCAGCCGCCGCGTCCGCTCCGCGCACTCCACCGGCGTCACCCGCCCGTTTACAGGCGCCGGCGCCACGCTCGCCTCCATGCCCGCCAGCCGATCCCGGTGCCGGTGCTCCCGCTCCGCATCGAGCGCCGGATTGCCGAGCACCAGCGCCCAGGGAAAATGCCAGTCGCCCTGCGCATCCTGGTAGCGGTGCCCCCGCGAGGCGGCATCGGCGTCGAGATGCGTGTCGAAAACGAACGCCTCGGCACGGTCGTCGGACCAGCTCCATTCATTCTCGGCGAACAGCGCCGTATCGCGCCGCAGATACTGCGCCGGAAATTGAAACCCGAGCGGGGAAAATCGCGCCACGATCGATCGGCAGCTCACGGCTGCACCTGCCTCCGCATCAGGTCCATCACGTCCACGCCGCCGTCTTCGAGCGCCGCCAGCGCCCGCGCGAACTTCCCGCGCAGCCGCTGCCGAAGATCGTCCGTCGCATCGCTCGCCGTCAGCCCGATGCCTTCGAGTTGATCGTCGCCAAGGAGCACCCCATGCACGTGCATCTCGCCGCTCGTGTGCTGCTCCCGCTTCATTGCCGAGCGCGTTAGCACCAGCGCGATCATCGCCTCGATGAGTGCCTCCCGCTCGCTCATCGCCCGCTCCCTCCATCCAGGAACCGCTGCAGATCCACCGGCCGCACCAGCATCGTGCGCCCCTCGTGCTTCGCCCGCAGTTTGCCGCGCCCGATCCAGCGCCTCACCGTCTTCTCGCTCCGGCCCGTGATCTTCGCCACCTCCGCCGGCGACATCGGCCGATCCGGGATCGTCCGCGCCTCGCGCGCCTCCAGCAGCGTCCGCACCGCCGCCAGCTCCGCGACGATCTTCTCCCACACAGGCTGAGGAAGCGCGACCATCTCCATCACCGCGGTTGTTTTGGCGGACGGGCGGGCAGCTTCGATTTCGGCAGCACGATCGTCTCCCGGAAGGCAATCGCCTCGCACTGCTGGCCCAGCTCGCGCCGCAGAAGCGCACGCTCATCCTCGCGTCCGTCGAGGTAGCCGGTCTCCCTCGCCTCGATGCACTTCGCGCGCATCCCGCGATACATCACGATGCACGTCGAGCCGATCGCGACGAAGACGAAGGCGACGGTCTCTGCGACGGTGCAGGTCATGCCGCCACGGCTTGCGCCGCCTCCGGTTGCAGGTGGAGTTCGCCGAGCGTCCGGGTGAGGACGGCGAGGGCCAAAGGGAGCGTGGGCAGCGGGCCGATGAGTCGGGAGATTACGATCACGCACGTGGGGCGGTGGCGAAGTTCGACAAAGACGTAGTGGCCATTCAGCGACCGGTCCCATTCCTCGTGCTCGATGTATTGAGTCCGGCCGTCGATGCTCATCTCGTTCGCAGGAGCATTGGCTGCGCGCTCGTGCCGCTCGATCCAGTCGAGCGGGAATAGCTCAGCATGGTCGTGGCCGCGGATGCTCATGCCGCGGATGTCGAGCCAGTCCTGCGCGGACTCGCTCCACTGCGCGTAGCCTTCGTAGCCATCGACTTCGGTGAAGCACCCATCGCGGGTGATGATGTTTGCGACGAGCCAGATCGCGCGGTCGCGCGGCGGGCAGCGGCGGATTCCTTTTTCGGGAAGCAAGAGGACCGTCTTCACGCCGCCACCGCCTTCCCGATCTGCTCCGCGGCCCACTCGCTGACTTCGTAGAGCCGGATGTGGGCAGGGAGCGTGTGGATGCTCGGCGTGATGCTGTCAGCCATCTCGCTCGCGCGGGTGGCGACGTCGCTCCAGTCGGGCAGGCACTCCGGCTTCACGAGGTCGGCGACATCGTTCAGCGGGAGGTCTGGGAAAATGCGCAGTGCCAGTCGGCAAAACGCGGTGGGACTCATCATTGGGTTCTTCATGCTGCGGTTTTGGTTTGTGTTGTTGCCTGGGGAGAGGCAGCGGCCGGCGAAGTGCCGACCGCCTGGGAAAGTTTCGGGAAGGACAGCGCGCACACCACGCACCGGATCAGCTCCGTCCGCGGCAGAGTCGGGTTCTCCTCAAACACCGCCTCCACCTCCCGCTCGATGCGCGCCGCAAACGCCGGCTGCGACACCAGCGCCGCCGCGCTGATCGCGATCCTCGACCGCTGCTCTGCGCTGAGAAGAAGGGCGGTGCTCATTTGCTCAGCGACATCTCCGCTTGGGCCGGTTCGGGAATCTCGACCGCGCCGCCAGTCATCAGCTCCAGCCAGTCGCGGTGCTCACGCACGATCTCCCAAAGCGCCGGCTCGACGAGTTCCTTCATCTGCCGCACCGCCTTCGGATCGCGCGAGCGGATGAGGTTGAGGTAGCCGTGCAGCGCCACGTCGATGCCGATTGACTTCGGCTTTGGCGCTGTCGGTTTCGGGTCTTGCATGGGGCGTGTATGGCCCCACACACGCCCCGGAACAAGATTTATTTTGAAGGAAAATAAAATCGGTGCGTCATATCCACATGACCGAGAAAGATTCCGCCAAGCTCAGGATGCCCAAGCCCCTCAAAGATCGCCTGAACTGCGTTGCCAAGGATTGCCGCTGCTCTGCCGAATACCTCGCCGAGGTCATCCTCCGCGACGCCCTCGATCAAATCGAAGACCCGCTCATGCCCGACGCCGTCCTGCTCGCCGTCGCCACGATGCGCCGCCAGGCCGGCAAGGCCGTCGCCTCGGCCGGCGACGCCAGCGCCGAGCGACTGCTCCACTCCCTCGGCCTGCCCCCGCTCTCCGAACTCGTGCGCGCCGGTTACAACGCACTCGCCACCGAAAAAATCACCACGCTCCGCGTCGCGGAAGCGCCCGCGCCCAAATCAAGACGCGCCGCGAAGTGAAGCCCAGAGGCTGGCCCTGCCTCGTGATTGAGCGTGACGGCGCACGCCGATGGTCCTACGATCCGCCCGCATGAAAACGCCCGCTCTCGCGTTCTGCTCGCTGCTCATCAGCGCGGCGCTCGCTGCCGATCCGCCCGAGCCTCCAATCGAAATTTCAGGGCGCGTCGTGCGGGTCACTCAATACGGCGTGTTCCTCTATGGCGTGATCTCCGATTACGGCCAGGCGAACGAAAAGTTCCGCGGTGATTTTTTTCTCACCGGCCATCCGAAACAGAAGTCGTTCGCGGACGGCGACGAGGTGAACGGGATCAAGGCGCAACGCATCGGGAACCTGCGCGAAGGCGAGTCCACGACTCGCGCTTACAAATACCTCGGCAGCCGCTACGCGCTTTAGCGGCGCGCCATCGCCTTCATCGGCGCTGACGGCCGCACTGCCCAAAACTTCCGCGCCAGCGCCTTACTGATCGCGCGGCCATCGAGCAGCCGCACCGCCCGATAATTCCGGTGCAACGTGTCCTCGTCTTCGACGTGCCCGAGCTGCGCTTTCAACCACGAAGGATTCTCGTGCAGCCGGTAGTGCATCGTGGCCGTCGTGTGCCTCAGCACGTCGTGCGGCCATTCGCTGAGGCCTTCATCGTCGGCGACGGCGTGAGACTGCCGAAGGCAGGTCGAGGCGGAAACACGGCGACAATCTGCGGACTTCTTCCCGCGCGTGGAATTCCACCCGAGCGGCTTGAGCTTCGCCGCCTCGCGCAATCGCTCCCACAACTTGCGAAAATTCCTCGGAATAATCGGCGACTCCTCACCGCAAAGTTTCCGCCAGAGCTGCAGCCACGCCAGCGCCGACGTTGGAAGATCCACCACGCGCCGCTTGCCCGTTTTCGCTACCGACCCTGCGACCACAAACGCGCGATCCTTCAAGTGCAGCGACGATGCGCCCGAGCGCTTGATCTCCTCCGGTCGAATCCCGCAGAACGTCGCCAGCGCCACATAAGCGAGCAGGGGATGGAAGACATGCGCTGCGGCGTATG
This sequence comes from Chthoniobacteraceae bacterium, assembly GCA_040081625.1. Classification (GTDB taxonomy): domain Bacteria; phylum Verrucomicrobiota; class Verrucomicrobiia; order Chthoniobacterales; family Chthoniobacteraceae; genus VFJQ01. Next base: position 12,242 of record JBEBGD010000073.1, on the reverse strand, counting down.
TCCGCGACGAGCGGTCGAACACGCGTCCCTCGTGCAACACCGCCGTCGCGAAGAGCTGCTCGACCTGCTCCGGCGAGAGCACCGCGATCTCGCGCTCCGTCCGCTGCTCTGCCGCCTTCACCTCCCGGCACGGATTCTCCGCCACGTAGCGTTTCTCCCGCGCCCACTTGAACATCCCGCGCAGATCGCCCAGGTAATTCTTTTGCGTCGCCGCCTGCCACCCGCCCCGCAGCCACGCCTCAACATGAGCACGCGTCGTCTCGTGCGCGAGCTGCAACTCGCGTCCGACAACGAACGACCCGAGCGAAACCCGCAACTGCCGCACCGTCCGTTCGCGACATCCAATCCGCTCCTTCTCCGCGATGAACTCGTCGCGCAGATCGGCGAGCGACTTGTGCTCGCGCACCGCCGTCCCGCGTTCGAGCGCCCAGACGATCGCCTGCTCCAGCGACACGCCCGCCTCGAGCAACTTCGTTTCCGCCGATGCCAGCTGCAACCGCCGCTCATGCGACATCGCAAGCGCCGCGTCCCCGTGCTGCCGCCGCAAAGCGCCCATCGCCTCCGCGTGCTTCTCCGCCTCCGCCCGAGTCTCAAACGCCCGCTGACACCGCCGCCCATCCACGATCCCAAGATCAAGCTGCCACCCAATTTTCCCCGATCGATATTTGCGCCTGCGAATCTTCACGCCCGCAACTACCGCCCACGTCACGCCGCGTCACGCCAAAACTGTCCCCATCTGTCCGTTAATGTCCACTTATGCCTTGTCGTCTCTACTGTAAATGGTCGGGGCGACAGGATTCGAACCTGCGACCTCCTGGTCCCAAACCAGGCGCTCTACCAGGCTAAGCTACGCCCCGACTTTCCAAAGCGCGCGCACTATGGACGCCATCGCTCGCGCAGCAAGGGGAGAAAACGGGGCTGGCGCGTGCGGGACGCTCGCGGGATGGGTGCGGTTCATGCGCCAGGTCTTTCTCGCCATCCTCATCTCGCTCTCCGGCTCCGGGCTGGCGCGGGAGTTCGATGTGCGGCGCGATACGTTCGCGTTCGCGAATGAGACGGTTTTCCAATACGGCATCGATGAGCGCGGGGACTTGAATATCTCGCGTCGCGAGAAGCCGCCGGAATACGCGCACCGCTGTTTCGTCATGGCGCGCGCGGTGATGCAGTTCTGGCAGTTCGCGCGGTTCGAGCCTCGCCGGGTGCGGCTCTCGCGGGAGGAATACGCGGCGCTCATCCGGCGGATTTCACGCGTCCCCGTGTGGAGCGATGGGCCGAGTGAGCGGATTGTCGTGCCGGGTTTTCGCGATCTGCGCGAGTTTTCCGAGGTGATGCCGGGGGTGCTCCAGGAGAATCTCGGCGCTTGGCTGCCGACCTATCTGCGCGTGGGAAATTACCGCATGGCGATGGGGCATCTGCGCGCGGGGCAGGCGGCGGCGGCGCGCTGGCTGGCGGAGTCGATGGACGAGGGAAAGCTGCGCGGGATCTACATCGCGCGGTTTCCGTCGCTGAATCATTGCCTGGTCGCTTACCGCGTCGAGCGGCGAACGGGGGGCGATCTGCGCTTCTGGCTTTACGATCCGAACTATCCCGCCAAGCCGTGCTGGCTCGACTACCGCGCGGCGGAGCGGAGTTTTGATTTCGAGCCGCGATGGTATTTCGCCGGCGGACGCGTCAATGTGATGCGCGTGTATATCTCACCTTTCCACTGATCCATGTTCACCGGTCTTGTCGAAGCCACAGGCGAAGTCATCGCGATCGCGCCGCGCGGAGCGGATGGCGCGCGGCTGTCGCTGCGCGTGCCGTTTGCGGGGGAGGTGATCGAGGGGGAGAGCATCGCGGTGAATGGTTGCTGTCTCACGGCGGTCGCGCCGTCGGCGGAAACGATCCATTTCGACGTGCTCAGTGAGACGCTGCGCCGCACGAATCTCGGCGCTCTCGCGCCGGGTTCGATCGTGAATCTCGAGCGGGCGCTGGCGGCGAATGCGCGGCTCGGCGGACATTTCGTGCAGGGGCACATCGATGGCACGGCGGAGGTGATCGATTTCTCGGCGCGCGGCGCGGACTGGCGGCTGGAGGTCGCGCTGGCTGCGGAGGCGCGCGGTTACGTGGTCGGGAAGGGATCGATCGCGATCGATGGGATCAGCCTCACGGTGGCGGAGGTGGGTGAATCGAGCGTCGTGTGCTGGATCATCCCGCACACGCGCGCGGCGACGAATCTGCGCGAGCGGCGAGCCGGCGAGCGGGTGAACGTCGAATACGATCTGCTCGCGAAATACGTCGAGCGGTTGATCGCGGTGCGCGCTACTTCTTCGCGGTCGGCTTGACCTCGGGCGCGGGCGTGGAGGCTTTCGGCTTCGGCGCCGCCGGCCTGTCCTTGGCGATGAGCTCGGAGACGGTCACGAACTTGAAGCCCTTCGCGAGCAGCGCATCGAAGGTGGAGGGCATCGCATCGACGGTCGTCTTGTGGATGTCGTGAGCGAGGACGATCGAGCCGGCGACGGTGCGTTTGACGATCTCGTTCTCGACGTGCGCGGCGTTGCGGACCTTCCAGTCGAGCGGATCGACATCCCAAATGATGGTCTTGTAACCGTAGGTGCCGTGCGCCCACGCGCGCTGGCGCTGGGTGAAGTTGCCATAGGGCGGGCGGAAGACCTTGATCTCGGCGCCGGTGGTCTGCTTCACGACCTGATGGGTGCGCTCGAGCTGGCTGCGCACGCCGGCCTCGCTCAGCGGGATGAGATTCGGGTGGCTCCACGAGTGGTTCGCGATCTCGTGGCCTTCATCGACGATGCGCCGCGCGATCTCGGGATACTGGGCGACGCATTCGCCGCAGACGAAGAACGTCGCGTGAATGCCGCGCTGCTTGAGCATGTCGAGAAGTCGTGGCGTGTTCGTGCCGTGCGGGCCGTCGTCGAAGGTCATCGCGATGAACGGGCCATCGACGTTGCACTGGTTGTAGGTGATCTTCGTGGTGGCAACGGGCGCTTTCTCGACCTCCGCGGGCTTGGGCGTTTGGGGCGCGGGTGATTCCGGTTCCGCTGCAAAGGCGGCGAGCGGAATGAGTAGGGCGGCGAGCGTGCGGCGGAGCATGGCGGGCTAAAGAAACCGTTCGAGGATGGGGCGCAACTTTTCCTTTGTCGCCGCGGGCCACAGGTCGCGCGGGGTGACGAGCGCGCTTTCGAGCGCGCGGTGCTCGGGCCAGTCGGGCTCGGCGGGGATGCGCGGGATGACCGCGGTCAGCACGCGTTTCGCCGCTTCGGCGTTGGCGTGAAGGTGTGCGATCACCGCGGCGCTCGTCACGGGCTCCTCGTCGGTCTTCCAGCAGTCGTAGTCGGTGATCATCGCCATCGTCGCGAGCGCGATCTCGGCTTCGCGCGCGAGCTTCGCCTCGGCGAGATTGGTCATGCCGATCACGTCGAAGCCGAGCCGGCGATTCGTTTCGCTCTCGGCGCGCGTGGAGAATTGCGGGCCGTCCATGTTCACGTAAGTGCCGCCGTCGTGGACATGCAGCGCCAGTTCCTTCGCGCTCTCGTGGAGCAGTCGCCGCAAATCGGCGCTGACCGGATCGGCGAAGGCCGCGTGCGCGACGATGCCGCCGCCGAAGAAGGTGTGGATCTGCGAGGTGCGGTCGAAGAACTGGTCGGGCAGGACGATGTGCTCCGGGTGGTAACGCTCTTGCAGCGAGCCGACGGCGGTCACGCAGATGATCCAGCGGACGCCGAGGGAGCGCAGTGCCCAGATGTTCGCGCGATGCGGGAGTTCGTGCGGGAGGATGCGATGGCCGCGGCCGTGCCGCGGCAAAAAGTAAACGTGCCGGCCGGCGATCGTGCCGCCGATGATCGCGTCGGACGGCGCGCCGAATGGCGTGTCGATGTGGATTTCCTCCGCTCCGCTGAGCGAGTCGATCTGGTAAAGGCCGCTGCCTCCGATGACGCCGATGGCTGGTTGCATGATGAACTAGAAGCTCGTGCGCAGGAGGGAGCCGCGGCCGCTGACTTCGAGCGCGGCGCGCGCGGGCACGAGGAAGAATGCGCCCGGCGAAAATGTGCGGCTGCCGCAGGCGATCTCGCCGTCGATGACTGTGAAGACGGCGAAGCGGCGCTCCGTGCCGCACGAGCGGGAGCCGTCGATTTCCCATCGCTCGACGCGGAAGTGCTCGCACGCGACGACCGTGTCGCCATCCGGCGCGACGAGGTCAGGCTCGGGGTCGTCGAAATTGATCGAGGCGAGCGATTCGTCGATGTGCAGCTCACGCGGCTTGCCGTCGAGGCCGAGGCGGTTCCAGTCGAAGACGCGATAGGTCGTGTCGCTGTTTTGCATCACCTCGAAAACGACATTGCCCGCGCCGATGGCGTGGATTCGGCCGCTCGGGATGAAGAACGCGTCGCCGACGTGCGTGGGAATGCGATGGATGAGATCGGCGACGTGACCGGTCACCAGCGCCGCGTCGAATTGCCCGCGCGTGACGTCGCGCTTGAGGCCGGCGTAGAGGTCGCTGTCGAGCGCGCTGTGCATGATGAACCACATCTCCGACTTTGCCTCGCCGCCGAGTCGCGCGGCGACTGCGAGCGGCGGGTGGACCTGCACCGAGAGACGATCCTGGCAGTCGAGCAGCTTGAAAAGCAGGGGAAAGCGCGGCGTGTCGGGCAGGTCGTCGCCGAAGATTTCCGCGCGCCGTTTCGCCCACAGTTCGTGCAGCGTCGCGCCCTGGAGCGGGCCGTCGTGGACGACGCTCTGGTAGTCCGCGCGATCAACGAGTTCCCACGATTCGCCGACGCGGACACCGTGCGGCAGGCGCTTGGCGTAGAGCGTCTCGAGGCGGCGGCCGCCCCAGACGCGCTCCATGAACAGCGGCTCGAAGATGATGGGTTCGTTGTGAAGCATGAGGTGCGTCCTTCTTACGCGAAGAAGCGGCGCGGCGCGACGACCGGCTGCGGCGTGCAGAGTCGATCGACGAAGGTCTTCCAGCTCTCGTGGCCGTCGAGCAGCTCGATCTCGATCCGCAGGAAATAGATCGGCACCTCGAGCGCATCGAACTGATACGGGAAACGCACGCTGTCCTTCTCGGTGGTGATGATGCAGTCGAGATCGCGCCGCACCGCGCGGGCCATGAACTCGGAGAGTTCGTCGTCGCTGAATCGATGGTGATCGGCGAAGCGCTTGGTGATCTGCAGGTCGGCGCCGAGCTCGCGCAGCTTGTCCTCGAAGCTCTCCGGCCGCGCGATGCCGCTGATGACGCCGATAAATTTGCCCTCGATGAATTCAAGCGGGCGGCGGTCGGCCGGGTCGTAGAGGTTTTGCAGGTAGAGCGGACGGTGCGTTGTCTCGATGATCTCGGCGGTGCGATTGAAGGCGCGCAGTTCCTCGACGAGCTGCGCCTTGTCCGCGCCGTCGCTTTTGGTGAGGAAGATGTAGCTCGCGCGGCGCAGGTTCATCGGCGGTTCGCGCAGCGTGCCGCGCGGAAGCAGGTAGCCATTTCCGAAGGGCGCCTGGCAATCGACGAGCACGATCTCGATGCGCCGCCCGAGCGTGAGGTATTGCATGCCGTCGTCGAGGATCAGCACGTCGCAGCGCAGGTCGCGCACGGCGTGATGAGCGGCGCGGACGCGGTCCTTGTCCACGACGACGGGCACGTCCTTGAGCGAGCGCGCGAGCATGTAGGGCTCGTCGCCGGCGAAGCGCGAGTCGAGCAGCAGACGCTCGCCGTCATGCACGATGCGCGACTTGTTTTTCTCCATCCCGAGCCACTTGCGCTGGAGCCGGCGAAGCAGCGGCGGCTTCTTCGCCTTGTAGCCGCGGCTGAGGATGGCGACGCGGCGTCCGCCATTCTTGAGCGTGCGCGCGAGCCGCTCGACGACGGGCGTTTTGCCCGTGCCGCCGACGGTGAGATTGCCGACGGAGATGACGAGCACGCCGGGGTAGTGCTGCTTGGCGAAGGAGTGGCGGTAGAGCCAGAGCCGCGTCTGCACGCCGCCGCGAAAGAGCCACGAGAGCGCCTGGAGAAACCAGCGCAGCACGGCGGCGCGCTTGCCGAAGCGACGCTCGAGGATGACGTCGATTGCGAATTGTTCGAGCCGGTCGAGCGTCGCGCGCATCAGACGCGGCGCGTGCCGGTGTTGTCCACGCGGGTGATGATCGTGCGCGCGCCGGGCACGATCGCCAGCATCGCGGCGGCCACGCGTTCGGGTTCATCGGCGGCGAGGCAGCAGATGGTCGAGCCGGAGCCGCTCAGCCAGCCGCCGAGCGCGCCGGCCTTTTCGCCCGCGGCGATGACTTGCGTGAGGAAGGGGATCAGCGGCTCGCGATGGGGCTGGTGCAGGTGATCGGTGAATGCGCCGCGCAGGCTCGCGTAGTCGCGCGTGAGGAAGGCGGCGGTGATGCGGCAGGCATTCACGCAGCTCTCGACGGCGCGTTTGCGATCGAGTGTCGCGGGGAGAACCTTGCGCGCCTCGGGCGTGCTGACTTCGAAGTCCGGGATCAGCAGCACGAAGCTGAGCGATTCATCGACCGGCGCGACGATCGGCTTCGCGCCTTGCTTGGACACCGCGAAGCCGCCGAACGCCGCGGGCGCCGCGTTGTCCGGGTGGCCTTCGAGTTCCGCACAAAGATCGAAAAGCCGCACCGCATCGAGCGGCCGCCCCGCGAGTTCGTTCAGCCCGTGCAGCAAGCCGAGCCGCACCGTGACCGACGAGCCCATGCCGCGCGACTGCGGCACGTCGCCTTCGATCGACCACGCGAAATCGAACCGCTCGCGACCGGATGCCGCGAAGAATTTCTCCGCCGCATCCGCAGCCATGCCATTGGCCGCATCGCTCCCATCGGTCACACGCACCCGGTTCCCGAGCGCGAGCGCGATGCCGAGGCAGTCGAAGCCGGGGCCGATGTTCGCGGTGGTGGCCGGGACGTGGGTGGTGATTTCGCGCATGAGGCGCGCAGCTTTCCGCAGCACGGCACGGCGTGCCAGCAGCAAAAACCCCGCGGGCCATGCGTGGACCCGCGGGGCTCATTCGCACCGCCTGAGCGTCCTGGCTCAGTCGGCGACCACAATCTTGCGCGGCTTCACGGCTTCCGCCTTCGGCAGGTGGAGGGTGAGGATGCCGTTGTCGATACGGGCGCTGATCTTTGTCGCGTCAATCGACGGATCGATCTCGAACGCGCGGCGAAAATCGCCTGCGAGCGTTTCGCGGTGAAGCGTGGCGGTCTTGCTCTCGGTCGGAGTCCGGCGTCCGACGATCGTCAGCGCGCCGTTCTCCACCGTGATCTCGACTCCGTCCTTCGACACACCGGGCATCTCGGCCACGAGGACGAAGCCGTCCTTGTCTTCGATGATGTTGGCGAGAGGGGTCACGTAGTTCTCGCGTGCCGGCGGGGCCGGATCGACGAGGCGGGTGAGTTCGTCCCGGAGCATCGCGAAGCGGTCGAACGCGGGCGAGTTCGGAAGTTGTGAGAGGTGATAACGGATGAGGTTCATTGTGTTTTTGTTGATGGGTTTTTAGTTCCGCCATTCCTCTTAGCTGCCACGGTGCCAGTGCCCGGCGTGCATGAGTCATTGCCCGGGAAGCGGCATAAAATCAGGGTGCGGCGGGAGGGATGGGAGTTCTGCGATGGTCGGGAGTGGGACAGGAAGTGGGCGAGTCCGGCCCGGCGCGGGTGGGCGCAGCTGTGCCACGCTGCTACACGCCGTCGATCAACTTCATGAGCTGGCCGAGGTAGTCGCGATACACGCGCACGATGCTCCAGCCGACATAGACCATCACCGCGAGGTAGATCAGCCGCGGCAGCCACTCGGCGAGCGTCTCGAGTCGGGCGTAGGCGCGCGCGGCCTGGGCCTCGGCGAGCCGGCGCAGCTCGGAGCCGAGCGTGCCGCTTTCCTCGCCGACGATGATCGCCTGCGGCACGTCGGGATCGAAGGCGCGGCTGGTCTCGAGCAGCGGGCCGACTTGCGAGCCGGCGCGCACTTCCGGCAGTGCACGCGCGACTGCGCGGCGGACGAGCGCGCTGCGGCTGGCGAGGCCGGCGGAGGCGAGCGCGTCGAAGACGTTGATGCCCGCGTTGAGCTGGAGTTCGTAGGCCATGCAGAAGCGGCTCATGGCGAAGGCGCGCTGCATTCCGCCGGCGAGCGGGACCAGCCGCACGAACGACTCGACGAGCGGGCTCACCGCGGCGAGCGCGCCGAGGAATTTGCACACGATCGCCAGCACCGCCGCGCATCCGGCGACCGCGGCCAGCGTCGGCAGCGTGACGAGCAGGTAGGCATCGAGATTCTCGCGCACGAGCAGCGGGAGGTTCAGCAGCAGCACGCAGAGCACGAGCACGAAGGCGGGATACGCGAGCTTCGCGAGGATCCGCCCGCGTGCGGAGGCGACTGCGGTGAAGTGATGCGCGAGCTGTTCGAGGCCGCGGTCGAGGAATCCGGCGCGCTCGACGGCAGTGAGGACGGAGGCTTCGACGCTGCCGAGGTCAGCGGCGGCGCAGGCTTCGGCGACGGTGTCGCCACTGTCGATGCCGGCGCGGATCTTTGCGGCGGTGCGGCGCGCGCTGCCGTGGAGCGTGCGGCTGAGCTTCTCGAGCGCGCGCGGGAAGGTGATGCCTGCGCGCAGGAGCTGGGCGAGCGAGTGGTAGAGTTGCGCCTTGGCGCGCGGGGACATGAGGCGCTACGAGTGCCACGGATGACCGCCGACGAAAAGTTTATGCGCGCTGCATTGCGCGAAGCCGCGAAGGGCATCGGGCAGACGAGCCCGAACCCGGCTGTTGGCGCGGTGATCGTGCGCGGAGGAAGGATCGTCGCGCGGGGCTGGCACCGGCGGGCCGGGGGACCGCACGCGGAGATCGAGGCGATCCGCGCGGCGAAGACGACGCGCGGCGCGACGCTCTACGTGACGCTGGAGCCGTGCAGCACGCACGGGCGCACGCCGCCGTGCTGCGATGCGATCCGCGCGGCGGGCTTTGGCCGAGTGGTGATCGGCGCGATCGATCCGAACCCGAAGCACGCGGGGCGCGGAGTGGAGATTTTGCGCGAGGCGAAGATCAAGGTGCAGACCGGCGTGCTCGGCGACGAGTGCGCGGCGCTGAATCGCGCGTTCAACAAATGGATCGTGACGGGGATGCCTTGGGTGATCGCGAAGGCGGGGATGTCGCTCGATGGGCGGCTGACGCGCCCGGCGGGCGAGGGGCAGTGGCTCACGAGCGAAAAGTCGCGCGCCCACGCGATGGGGCTGCGCGCGGCGGTGGATGCGATCCTCGTCGGCGCGGGGACGCTGCGCGCGGATGATCCGAAGCTCACGCTCCGCGGCGTCGAGGGGCGCCAGCCGTGGCGCGTGATCCTCACGCGGAGCGGCAGGCTGCCGAAGGCTGCGCACGTTTTCACCGACAGCCACAAGGAGCGCACGCTGGTCTATCGCGGCGAGTCGCTGCGCGCGGTGCTGCGCGACCTCGGAAAACGGAGCGTCACCAGCGTGCTGATCGAAGGCGGCGGCGCGGTGCTCGGCGATGCGTTCGACCGGCGGCTCGTGGATGAGGTGCATTTCTATTTTGCGCCGCTGCTCTGCGGCGGGCCGGACGTGATCGGCGGGCGCGGAGCCCGATGCACGGCGGAGTCTCTCGCCCTGAGCGATGTGCGCTATGAGCACATCGGCGGCGATCTGCACCTCGCCGCTTTCGTCCGCTGAGGCGCCGCCGACGTCGGAGGTCGCGGTCACGCCGGGATGCGTCACATCGAAGTATCGATGATCCCCAGGCCGGCATTGCCGCGGGCCACGCAGGCATGATTTCCCGCGCCGAGGGCGAGTTGCGAGCGGAGTTGGGTGTTGACGTTTTGGGCGGACGCAGGGTCAGCCCGGCGATTTAGAAAGTTGGGAGAGTTGAAGCACCGGAGTTCTCCGCGAGTCTTATCCCGTCCGGGGCGCGAGCGGTGAATTGTTGTCTCCGGTATGGAGCTCAATTTATCGCGCGTCGCGCAGCGAGGTCTTCGCGCTCGCCAGCGGCGCGGGAAGGTGCCACCCTCCGCGCGATGAAAACGACCTCCCGCCCGGAACCCCTCGAAGCCCGCATCGCTCCCGCGACTTTTCTCGTCAGCGCGGCGGATCTCAAAGTATTCGACGTGACCATCCCCGCGACGCCGCTGGATGCGATGGACCAGGCGTTCGAGACCGAGTCGGCGGCGAACGTCTTGGTCGATGCGGCCTTCCTCGCGAACGCCGGGGACAAGGTGTTCTTCGACTCGAACAACAGCGGCGCGGTTGACCGGTCCGACTTCCTGCTCCTGCAGGTCGATGCGGGCAGGGCGATGGTCTTCCTCACTGATCGCGACGGAGACGGGGTCTTCTCGCCAGACGAGTTGACCGGGCTCGGCGTGAGCGACGGCTTCGCGGGCATCGTGAAGACGGATGTCGCCGGCAGCATCTCGACGGTGCTCGACGCGGCCACGAACAAAGTCGGTGACGGCGGCATGCTCACGCTCCAGCCCGCGTCCATCGTGAAGCTGGAAGTGGCCGGCGTCGTCACCAGCACGATCTCCGCGGGTAATAACATCAGCGACGTGAAGCTCGGCAAAGGCGTCTTCGCGCCGTTCCAGAACTCGAGCGTCAATCGCATCGCCACGGGCACCGCGCAGAACGGGAACGCGATCAACCTCGGCGGCGGTGGGATCGCCGTGAACACCTTCACGCCGGCGGCGGCGGGTGGGAATATCCTCAACCTCACTCTCGCGCGCGGCGCGAATTCGATCACCGCCGGCGCGGGCGCGGACAGCGTTACGGGCGACGGCGCGACGGGTGGCGCGATCTCGAACGTGACGATCACCGATGCGTTCGAGGGCATCGCCATCACCGGCGGAAAAGGTGGGGCGGTGAACGCGGCGATCTCGACCACCGGCGGCGTGGGTGGCGCGGTCACGGGCGTCACGATCGGGGGCAAGGTCGTCGTGGGGAATATTACAGTCGTCGGCGGCGCGGGTGGCGCGGCCACGAGCGCGGCGGGTGGCAATGGCGGTGTGGGCGGCGCGGTCTCGGGGCTGTCGGCGTCGTTCCCGCAGTTGTTTGGAAACTTCACCGCGACCAGCGGCGCGGGTGGCGCGGCGTCGAACGCGGGCGGTGGCAACGGCGGCAAGTCCGGCGCGCTGAGCACGGTCTCGCTCACTTCGACGAGCCTCATCGTCGGCGACATTTCCGTGCGATCGGGCACGGGCGGGAAGGGCGAGACGGCGGGCATCGGCGGCGATGGCGGCGCGGTGAACGGGCTCACACTTACCGCGGCGGAGGTGCATGGCGATGTGACGCTCGGCTCGAACAACGCGGGCGGCGCAGCCGAGGACGGCACGGGCGGCTCGGGATCGAGTGTGACCGGCGTGCGCGCGGCGGTGAAGACGCTGATGGTCGGCACCTTCACCGTGCGCTCTGGCGCCGGCGGGGCGATCGCAAATAACTTCACTGGTTCGAGCGGCAACGGCGGCGCGCTCGGCGACGTGACGGCCACGATCAAGCAGCAGATCGGCGATTTCTTCGTGATCGGCGGCAATGGCGGCACGAAGGGCGGCGGCAGTGGGACCGGGAGCGGTGGCAGCGGCGGCGGCGTCTCGAATGTGAACGCCACGATCACCACCATCCTCGGCAACATCAACGTCGATGCGGGCGACGGCATCGCCGGGCGGCAGACCGGCAACGGGGGCAATGGCGGCGCGCTCGACCTTGTGAAGATCGCAGCCGGGAAAGTCACCGGCGACATCGATCTCTTCGCCGGCTCCGCGGGCAATGCGGGCAATTCCGCGGGCACCGGCGGCAATGGCGGGGTGCTCACGAACTCGAGCATCAAGGCGACGAGCGCGTCGGACGTGACCGCCGCCGCCGGCAATGCCGGCACCGGACGCGGCACGGGCGCGGGCGGCAGCGGCGGACGCCTCAGCAATTTTACCGCGTCCCTCGGCGCCTCCGGCTTGCTCGATTTTTCCGCGGGCAACGGCGCGGACGCGCTCGGCACCGCGGGAGCGGGTGGAAGAGGCGGCGACTTCTCCGATCTCAGCGTCGCCGTCAAAGGAGTGAGCGCGAACTTCGCCGCGACCGCGGGCAATGGCGGCGTGGGGGCGGGCAGCGATGCGGGCGGTGCGGGCGGCGCGTTCACGAATGTGAAATTCAAGGCCGGCGATGTCGGCGGCGCTGTGACGGCGAATGCCGGCGCGGGCGGCGATGGCGGCGGCACGAATGGGGCCGGCGGTTCGGGCGGCGCGAACTCGTTGTTCAGCGCGAGCG
>JBEBGD010000164.1:0-8005 GCA_040081625.1 Chthoniobacteraceae bacterium | reverse complement strand
CGGTGGATAAGATCGCGATCGAGCTGCACAAGGCGCGGCTGCGCGTGCTGGTCGAGGATCGGGTGCTCAAGGCCGACGAGGTGGAGCAGCTCGCGCGGGCGGATGGGTTCGAGTCGGCGCTGCACTTCGGTGAATTTTTCGGACGGCAATACGGGCTGCCGTTTCGCGGGCTGCTGATCAAGTGGGAGATGGAGGCCGCGGCATGACGCTGCGCGACGCGCTGACTGCGGCGATTGATTTCATCCGGTCCTCAACCGAGGACGGCACGATGCTGGCGGCGGCGAAGGCGCTGGAGGGCGCGTCGGAACGGCAGCGGGCGCGGATGGAGCGGCCGTCGATGTGGCCGCATCGATGCCACTGCGGGGAGCGTCGCGAGGCGAAGGCGGTGGTGTGCGATCTGTGCTATCCGCACGTGCCGATGGCGCTGCTGATGGAGTGGCACACGGGCGACCTGCGCGCGCGTCGCAAGGCGATGCGGCGGATCGAGGCGCTGTGCGTGACGCGCTCGCGCTGCGAGGGAAGGGAGGCGGCGTGAAGGTGACCTACCGAATAGAGGTTGGACTGAAAAGACCGCGGCGCGGCGGAATCGACGGCGTCGAGATGGTTGCGAAGGGGGAAATCCCGTTCGTGCCGCCTGTCGGCATGATGCTCGTGCCCATCCCGCACGATGATTTCCGCGAAGTAGAACGTGCCTATTGGCGGGTCACGGAGCCGGACGAAATCGAAGTGTATTTCGCCTATGACGAAGGCAACACGGTTGAGGCGCTTGAGCGGTTCGGCTGGAAGGAGGAGCCATGAGTGACCGCATGAAATTCCCGCGCGCGCTGGCCGAGGATGTCTTCCTCGAATTGTGTCGGCTGCTCGATCCGGCGCCGGCGCTGGTCTTCACCGAGGGAGCGAAGGCGGTGCACTGTCCACACGCTCGATGCGAGCGCGTGTGCGCAGTGGGCGGATTTCGGAGAGCCAAGTCGGAGATGAAGGACCTGGAGCTGCTCTACATCCCGAGGATCGCGAAGGTGGTGGATGCGGGCGATCTTTTCGGCGCGGCGCGGGAGACGGATTTGTGCGAGGCGCTGTGGGCGGAATTGTTGTCGCGCGGTGTCCTGACAAAAAGGGTCAAGGAGAACGGGGCGATCTCGGCGTGGGGGCCGGAGAACAAGCACGCGCTGCACGTGCCGAGCGGGCTGCCGGTGGATCTGTTCGCGGCGACGGTGGATAACTGGTTCAACCGGCTGGTGGTGACGACGGGGTCGCGGGAGAGCAACATCGCGATCGCGGCGGCGGCGCGTGCGCTGAGGTGGGAATGGGAGGTGAACGAGGCGGGGTTCGTGCCGCTGGGCGGGACGTGGGAGAAGTGCCCGCGCGAGCGGCGGACGATGCATAGCGAGCGGGAGGTCTTTGAATTTGTGCAGATGAAATTCAAGCCTCCGGAGGAACGGCAATGAAACTTCCGCCGCCTCGTTGCTATGCGTTCGTCCTGCTCCTCAGCGTCCTCGCCGCAGGGCAGGAGATGATTAGCTGGCGCGTTGTGGGATTGATCGCCGAGATCGCGGTGTTTTCGGGATTGCTGATGCTCGTGCCGCGACATCGCGGCATCGCGGCATCGGCGAACGGGCGCTGCAAGCGCTGCGGAGCGTTCACGCCGGCGGAACGGGTATGAGCGACTATCGACTCTCGCCGCTGGGGGTGCTGATGGTGAAGATCGGGCCGGAGAACGCGCGCGTCGCGATGGCGGCGCTGAAGGCTCATGCGGAGGTGATGGCGAAGGCTGAGGTCGAGGCGGAGGATGCCGCGCTCGGCGTCGTGCGCATCGGCGCGATCACTTTCGATGGGCCCGGCGGCGAGTTCGAGGTGCTGGAGGTCGCGACATGAGCGAGCGCAAATGCCCGATGTGCCACGGGGTGCCGGTGGAGCCGCGCGAGCCGCGGTGCCGGGGCTGCAGCCACTGCGATTTCTCCGGCACGCTCGCGGGCTACGAGCAGATGCAGCGATGCTTTGCCGAGGCGATGGCTGAGGCGGACAAGATCGATCCCGACCGGGAGGATTGCGAATGAGCGAACCGACGATCGACTTCAAGGAACTGGAGGAGGTGACGACTCGGGCGCTGCTGGCGACGACGGACTTCGTGAGTGTGATCGGTGGGATCGCGTGCAAGCGGAAGATGAGCGACCAGGCTCGGCGGCTTGGGATGCTGTTGTGCAGGATGACGTTTGGCGCGCGGCGTGAGGGGCTGTGGGTGCGGCACCAGGCTAAGCTGGCGGACGCGCTGCACATCGATGAGGGCGACTGCGCGAAAGCGGTCGCGAGGTTAGTCGAGTGGCAACTGCTCACGGTCGAGCAGAGGGACGGCGGGCGCTGGTATCAGCTCTGGCCGTCGCGGCTGACGTTGCAGGAACGATCACTCGAGGCGTGCGCGGCGTTCGCGCAACTCGAGGCGGATCATCGGTCGGCGAATCAGCCCGAGCTGGTCGCGCGATCGCGGGATGAGAGGAGGGATCGTGGGTTCGGAGATGCCCTGGCGGAGGCGGATCGTGAGCGGGCGGCAGTTGGGAGATTCCCAATTGGGAGTTGGGAGATTCCCAACGCCGAGTTGGGAGATTCCCAACCGCGAGTTGGGAGACTCCCAACTCCGGCTCTAGTTACACGCGAGCGCGGGGGCGCGCGCGGCGATTCGCAAGAGGATCGGCAAATCGCGATTCGCTGCGAATCGGGGGCAAATGCCCAAGGGGGCGGATCGGGTCCGAGCGGGCATCGGTTCGCGAATGACGAGCTGAATTGGGTGCTCGGGGAACTCGCGGTGCTCGATCCGGAGGAGTGGCAACGCGAGGGGACTCGGCCGACGTGGATCAATCGCGTGCGAGGTCCGTGCCTGCGCGAGATCGTGGAGGCCGTGGGCGAGGTGAAGCATGAGATGCGGGTCGGGGCGAGGCCGGTGAGGCGCGCGCTGGGGCTCGTTTTCACGAAGGCGCGAGCTGCTGCGCGATCGGCGGGGAAGGCGCTGAGGTCTGTTTTTTTTTTTGCGGGCTAGAATCTCTGGAATGATCGTCGCTCTTGAAGGCATCAATGTTCGCTGTTACACGGCAGTTCATGCCCGATTCCCGGTTTCGCGACGCGTCCGATCTTCCCGCGGCGTCGCATCGTCCCGACATGGCCGGGGCGGTGGATTCGATGGAGGATCGGCTGCTGGAAACGATCGCGCGGCAGTCGGTGGCTTTGCCGGTGGGGATGCAGCGGCCGGCGTTCAACAGGATCGTGGCGGGCGTGGCTATCAGTGCGCTGCACGAGGCTGCGCGCGATGGGACGTTGCGCGAGCTTTTCGGCGAAGCCGAGCCAAGCACGGGCGACCTGGAGATGGTGACGCGGGTGCTGGCGGAACTGATCGACGCGGCGAATCCGAGGTTGCAGGCGAAGTGCCTGGCTTATGTGCTGGGGCTGAATTTGAACGGGGGGAAGAGCGAGACGGAGATCGCGCGCGAGGAGGGTGTGAAGAAGGCGACGGTGAGCAAGCGGTGCATCCGGATCCGCGAGGCGTTCGGGCTGCCGCCCTCGCGGGGGATGAAGCAGGACCGGGCGCGGGCGAGCTATCGCGTGCGGCAGACGGGGCGCAGGGCGAGGCCGGCGCGGATCGAGTGGGCTTTCACGGGGCTGTTGAATCGCGCGCTATGTCCAAGCTGAGCGCGGCTTTCAACATCGAGGAGCTGAGGGGGGCAGTGCGCGAGGCGCTGGAGTGTCGCGATCAGGCGATGGCTTTCGTGCATCGGAGCTTGCAGGCTGTGGTGCGGGCAGGGGCGCTGCTCAACAAGGCGAAGGGTGAGCTGGAGCATGGGGAGTTCATCACATGGGTGGAGGACAACGTGCAGGAGATCACGCACGCCACAGCGACGCGGTGGATGAAGCTGGCGCTGTTTGCGGAGACGCACGGGGAGCAGCTCGATGAGGCCGCGACGGTGAGGCAGGCTTACATCCTCGCGGGCATCCTGCCCGAGCCGGAGAGCAGCAGCGGCGGAGGCGGTGCAGCATCGGGCGGCGATGCCTACCTGACCTATCTCGTGAGATCGGCCACGCACATCAGCGCGCGGCTCTCGCAGAAGCCAATCACGGATTGGCCCGCAGAAGATCGCCGCATCCTGCGCGACCGCCTGGCACCGCTCGTGAGGATCTACGAGCAGCTCACCGCAGCCTGACTCTCGCAGTCGCGACTCGATGCCCACGCGCGCTCGCAAGGCTGACACACTCGCATCCGTGAGAGGCCGGCAGCCCCCCCAGGAAGGAATCTCTTACCCCACCCCCCAAGGGAGGGGTCTTGGCGACATACAGCAGATTTGTATGAGCCGTCCCGGATCGAACTTCCCATGAAAATCTCGCGTGTGGCGGCGGCTCACCTTTCGCGCCAGCGCGGCTGATGGTGATGTAGCGCGGAGAAGATTTGGTGCGGGCTCGCGATGGATTCCCGCGGGGCACGGCTGGCAGAAAATTGGGGTGAAACGCAAACCAAACATCACCACGCCGGACAACACCGGCTCGCGCGCAGCGAGCACTGCGCACATCAGCTACCACTCCGCCGCCGTCGAAGGCTTCGGCACCGCCGAGTTCGGCGATCAGCTCGAGCCCACCGTCGGATTCCAGTATCCCGACGAAGGCGACGAGCCCGCGCCCGTCGTGCGCGATGCGTGGCGACACGCGCCGCTGCTCGACAAATGCCAGCGCCGTCTCGCCACGATCCGCTCCAGCGATCAGTTCGCGCGGCCTCTGCTCGACAAGCGCCTCGAGGTGCTCCAGTTCGCCCTACGCGAAGCCGTCGAGGAAATGGACCTCGGCATCATCTCGCGCCTCTGCGCGAAAGCGATCGCCACCGCCGAGCGCATCGCCACCGAGCAACTCGCCGCGGCCACTCCATCCACGCGCGAGATGTTCGAGGACATCGTGCTCACCGACGACGCCGACCGCGGCAAGGTCGTCATCTACTTCCCCAAGCGCCCCACTGAGCGCACCCGCCGCTGGTTGAAAATCTGCGGCTTCATGGGCGGAGGCGACGGCGCGACCTACTGGCGCCGACGCACCTTCCGCCGCGGCGACAACATCGCCCTCGAACGCGCCCGCGATTGCCTCGCCACCATCGTCGAAGACCGCGCGCGACTCACCGCAGCCTCACGCGCCGAAGCCGCCCGCGTCGCAACTCAACCCCTCTGCGCATGAAGCCGCTCCCCGCCATCCTCGCCGAGTTCCGCGCGCGTTGCCGCACCGACGCCGACGCCGCCACCGCGCTCGGCATCACCGTCACCCAACTCCAGTCGTGGCTCCGCTGCGAAACGCGCCCGCGCGCGCTCATCCGCGACGCCATCGCGCGGGAAATCCGCGACGGCCGCGATCCCCGCGTCGATCTCACACTCACGCCCGCGCAGCTCGCCGCCAGGCTGAAGACGTGGCGCGCCACCCACGGCGTCTCGCAAGCACAAGCCGGCCTGCTCCTGCGCCTCCCACTCAGCACGATCGCATGGTTGGAAAACGGCGGGCATGTCCCCGCGCAACCCGCGCTCGCCGAAGTGCTGCATCGACTAGACCAGTCCGTGGACGCCTTCCTCATCGCCACGTTCACCCCCGCGCAGCTCATCGAGCCCGCGATCTTCGCCGGCCTGCTCCGCGAGTGGCGCCACCGCCACAGCCTCACCCAAGCCCAAGCCTGTGTCGCCCTCGGCCTGCCGCGCGATCAAGCGATCATCAGCGATTGGGAGCGAGGCGACGCGTTCCCGCGCTGCAAGCGCCTGCGCAAAATCCTCGCCGCGCTGCAACACCCACCCGCGACCGGCCGCGGCACTCACCGCTGGTTCACCGCCCGCGTCACCTCGTTCGGCCCGCGCCTCCGCGCGTGGCGAAAAGCCCGCGGCCTCAAGCAACTCGACGCCGCGATCGCGCTCGGCCTGCCGCGCGATCAGGCGCTCATCAGCGACTACGAGAAAGGCAAAGCGTGCCCGCGCGGCGCGCGCCTCGCGCAGATCGAAGCGATGATCGGAGGTGCCAAGTGAGAATCCGCACCAAACGCGGCTACGACCTCGGCGAAGTCGCCAGCGCCATGCAGAAAGCCGTCCGCCGCGGCGACGTGAAACTCGCCGGCTATTGGGCGCTCGAATTGTGGAGCAGCGGCTTCGGTCCCTACACGTGGCGGCGACTGCTCACCATCAGCGCCGAGGATTGCTGGGGCATCCTCACCAGCGAAGTGAAGGCACTCCATGATAGCTACGAACTCGTGAACAAAGGCCGCAAGGCCCGCGAGCACCGGGGCCGCATCTTCATCAGCAAGGCCGTCATCGTCCTCTGCGCCGCGAAGAAAAACCGCGACGCCGACCACCTGCAAAACTTCATCTACGACGAGCGCGTCGGCCTGAAGCTCTGCGACCTCGCCCGGGACTTGAAGAAAGCCGGCCGTGTCGAAGTCCCCGACTACGCCTTCGACTGCCACACCCTCAAGGGCAGGCGGCAGGGTAAGACCAAGGCCGACTTCTTCCGTGAAGAACAGCGCGCCTTAAAACGCAAGCAGCGCGGCCATTTCGACGATCTCCCAGACCAAGGCCCGGACCTATTCGGGAAGTGAGCGACCTACGCGCGCGGAATCATTTCCGCTTCCCGCGTAGCAGGAACAGTCCGACGATCACACACACCAAAAGAAGCACGATTCCAGTAATTGCCCCAAATCGAGCGATGAAAGCTGTAGCCTCCTCGCTTTTGGCAAGTGTGAGCCATAGGCCGATCACGCCACCAATCATCGTGGCGCTCACGATCATCCATCGATTCTGAAGGTGGTCACTTTGTTCATCGAGGACGCTCTTTACGGTGCCGGCCAGGTCCCGCGTGATCTCGTCGCTCTGCCTCGATAGTTCGTTGAGTTTCGTTTCCACTTTTTCGAGTGTGTCCTGGATCTCGCTATATTCGTTGCTGACCGTCTGAAACTGTCGGTCGATGATCTTTAGCCGCGTGCCCAGCATTCCCCACGGGTATCCGGCCTTGATTAATTGATCCAAGTGGTCCTCGGGACTGCCGTCGACCACAGCAGTCTCCCATTCGTCTGAGCGCATTCCAGCAGGTGGACCCTTCCGTCTGGATCGCACGTAACCGATTTGCTGATGATATTCTCCGTCGTAGTGAGCGTCTGGGATCTCTGCTCCTTCGAGAAGGAAGAAAACGATCCGGACCAGCCTCTCCTCGTAGAGAAACATCCGCTCTTCGCCGGACGTGTTCGTCACCGTGAAGTTGAGTGTTCCGTGGTAGCCGCTGTCGATCTGCCCCGTCGGAGTGACCAATCCCTCTCTGGCAAGGTCCGTCGTCGGAGTGACCAAGGCATGAAGCGCGTGCCCGGCGAACACTTTCCCGATTGTCTCGGGGCGAAAATCCAACGTCTCGCGGGCCGTGAGGGCGACTGAATGTCCGGGCGGAAGCTTTAGTCCCTTCGTCTTGCTGCCCAGCGTGAACTGTTTCTGCACATTGAGGAACTCCCCCTCTTTGCCCAAGCGCACTACGTAGCAGTTGGGGCGGATTGACCTCGCATCTCCGTCGAGGATTACAGTGCCGATCAGCTTTTTGATATCTTGGTCACGGAGGATGCGGGACATAGGAGGAGCGAGTTCACACCAAAGCCACCGGTTGCCGCCTTGTCACGTCGATTGCGACGCGCTCCTGGCTCTTGTATTCCTCGAATCGAATGTGCGCCTTCCACTTCGACTTGAGGTAGCGCCGCTCCACCGCGATCCGATCCGACGAGCGGAAGAGCGAGTTGCCGCCGAGATTCTTGTCGCGCTCCTGCACGAAGCAGAACCGCGCATCCTGCCACACGATCCGCCGCTCGAGGAACTCCGTGAGGCACGCATCGATGTCGCACTTGCAGCGCAGCAGCTCGTCCCATCGCGTCTCCTTCCCGATCACGCCGAGCACGCCGCCGACCCAATGATGCAGCCCGAACGGATCGCACCGGTTGAGCAGCTTCGGATCGCTGCGCTGATGCCACCCGAAGATC
>JBEBGD010000072.1:0-28211 GCA_040081625.1 Chthoniobacteraceae bacterium | reverse complement strand
CGCCGTAATAAGTCTCGGTCGGCAGGACGGCGCCGAGCAGGCGCACCGGATGGAGCTTGAGCGTGCGGATGCGCGTGGAATCGAGATCGTCCGCGCGCTGGTCGAAGGCGACGGCTTTCCAGTCCATCCCGGCCGCGGCGATGGCGCGCAAGCTCTCGTGCGCGACCGCATCGAGCCCGCTGCCGCCGACGCGGGCGGAAGTGGCGTAGAGCAGATTGAGGTTGGCGAAGTCGGGCGCGGGAGTGGACAAGAGCGCGCACTTTGCAACGCCACCGCCCCACACACACCTGAAAAACATGCGCATCGGAATCGTTCGTCGCGGCTACTCGGAGACCGGCGGGGCGGAAGCCTACGCGCGGCGTTTCGCCGACGCGGCGATCACGGGCGGCCACACATGCGTGCTCTACACCGCGGGCGACTGGCCGGCGGATCAGTGGCCGGGCGAGATCGTGCGCGTGAAAGCCGAGGGGCCGATGAATTTCGCGCGGGCGCTCCGAACAGAGTGCGACGTGCTCTTCAGCCTCGAGCGGGTGCTCCGGTGCGACGTGTATCGCGCGGGCGACGGCGTTCACGCTGCGTGGCTGGAACGACAGGCAAAGTTCGCGCCGGCGTGGAAGAGCTGGCTGCGCGGCCTGTATCCAACGAACCGCGGAATTCTCGCGCTAGAGTTCGCGCTCCTTTGCGAGCGCGGCGCCGGGCGGGTGATCGCGAACTCGAAGTTCGTGCGGAAGGAAATCGTGCGGAAATCCGGCTATCCCGAGGACCGCATCGACGTGATCTACAACGGCCTGCCACCTCAGCCGGTCGAGGACGGCGCGCGCGCCGAGATGCGGGCGAAACTCGGCATCGACGAGGACGAATATGTCGCGCTATTCGCCGGTTCGGGTTGGGAGCGAAAGGGCCTGCGCTTCGCGATCGAAGCCGTGCGCCGGATGGGCGAGGACGCGCCGCTGCTGCTCGTCGCCGGGCGCGGCAAGCCGACGAATGCGGGCTCGCGCGTGCGCTTCCTCGGTCCGCGAAACGATGTGCCGCGGCTGCTCGCGGCGGCCGACGTGTTCGTGCTGCCGACGATCTACGATCCGTTCTCTAACGCGTGCCTCGAGGCGATGGCCGCGGGCGTGCCGGTGATCACGTCGCGCGCGAACGGCTTCGCGGAAATCATGGACCCGAAGGTCGAGGGCGACCTGCTCGAGCGGCCGGACGATATCGACGCGCTCATCTTCAGCCTCTGCGCGTGGGCGGACCCGATGCGGCGCGAGAACGTGCGCGAGCGCCTGATCGCGAAAGGCGCGGAATTTTCGATCGAGCGCAATCTACGCGAGACGCTCGCGGTGCTGGAGCGGGATCATTGATGACTCTCCTTCTGCTTCTTCATCTTCATCAGCTTCGCGAGCCGACGAGGATCATGAAGAAGATGACGAAGCAGAGGGAGAGAGCGCTTTGCGCTTACGCGCCCATCCCCTCCTCGAAACTCCCGCCCGCGGCCGGCCAGCACAGCTTTTCCTTCACGTAGCGGATGCCGTCGGCGGAGCAGTGATCGAGTTCCTGGTGCGCGCTCTCGGCCTCGACGACGAGAGGCGCGGACGCGGTCTTGTGCAGCTTGCAGTAGCGGTCCTGATAGCCCACGTGCAGCAGCAGTTCGGCGTAGCGGACCATGTTCAGGTCGCCGCTGCCGAGGTCGGTGAATTGCATCGCGCGCTTCGGCCAGTTGCCCTCCATCGTGCGCAGCGGGAAGCCGGCGCGAACCACGAAGTTCTTCACGTGCGCGGCGTAGATGCGCGAGCCGACTTTCAAGAAACGCGTCTCCCAGTCCTCGCCTTCCCAGCAGTGGCTCGGGTCTGCATTCACGGCGAGCGTCTTGTCGCCGTCGCAGATGCTCACGAGCATGTTGAAGTCGTCGCCGGTGCTCGCGGCGGTGCCGGGATGGATTTCGTGGCAGAGGTAGATGCCGAGCTTGTTCGCGTGAGCGCGGAGCTTCGCGGTCTTTTTCACAAAGCGCGCCTGCCCCTCCGCGAGCAGGTCGAACTTCCCACCTTTCGCATCCGGCCCGCCCCAGAATCCCCACGGATAGCCGGTCGCCATCTCCCAGCCAAACGCGACGCCCCAGAACATCGGCATCGATTTCACGCCGAGTTCCGCGGCGAGGTCCATGAGCTTGAGCAGATACTTCTCGTGCCAGGCCTCGATCTTCTCCGGCGAAAGCTTGAGCACGTCGGGCGCGATGAAAGGGTTGCCCGACTTCGTGCCGGTCCAGATCGAGGTGTGAACCCAGAACGGGCAGTGCGCGCTGATGCCGTCGAGCTTCATGCCGCGCGCGTCGAACACCGCGCGGATGTCCTTCGCCTTGCGCATGCCGCCCTTGCCGTCGCCGAGCATGTAGTTGGAAGGCTGCGCGCCCGCGGCGCCGGCGGCCTTGGCGTAGTCGAGAAAAGCTTCGAGCGATTTCGCGCCGTGCTGGGCGCCTTCGATGGACGGGTGGAATGCGTTCTTGGGCATGGTGAATCCTGTAGTAGCGCAAGACTCGGCGTGGCAATCACAATTCCTTGGTGCATGAATGCCCGCCCATGCTCGACGACATCGAACGCGTCCTCTTCCACGAACAGACGATCCTCTCCCGGCTCGACGAACTCGGCGCGCAGATCACCGGGGACTACCGCGACAAGGAGCTGACGGTCGTCGCCGTGCTCAATGGTTCGTTCATGTTCATGGCCGACCTGCTGCGGCGCATCCCGCTGCCGCTGAAGCTCGATGCACTCAGCGTCTCGAGCTACCACGGCGGCACCGAGAGCACGGGCGAAGTGACCTTTCACCAAACCGAGCTGCCGGACATCGATGGCCGCCACGTGCTAGTGATCGATGACATCCTCGACACCGGCCTCACGCTGCACGCGATCTGCGAAAAGCTGCGCGCCGAGTGCCGGCCGCTGAGCGTGAAGTGCTGCGTGCTGCTCAACAAACGCAAGACGCGCGCGGCGGAAGTCGAGGCCGCCTACTCGGGGTTCGAGATCGGAGACGAATTCGTCGTCGGCTACGGACTCGACTACGAGGAGCGGTATCGCAACCTGCCCTTCGTCGGCGTGCTGCGGCGCGAGGTTTTCGGCGGGTAAGCGTCAATTCGCGCCCGCTTCGAGGGCGCGGATCAACGGGCGGTAGCCGTGCTCGTTGAGGACGGCGATGGCGCCGCGGTCGCTCGGGTCGCGTGCGACATCGGCGAGGGCGTTGAGCGCGTTATACATTCCCTCGACGGCGGCTTCGAGCGCGGCGAGCTGCGCGTCCTTGTCGCCCTGCGCCTTCGCGTTACCGGCCTTGCGCGCGGCCTCGATGCTCGTGAGGAAGTGGACGGCGAACTCGAAGCGCTTCGCGTGATAGAGCGTGAACGGTCGCGCGCCGTCGCGGGCGCGAGTGTTCGCGCGATACATTTCGTTCATGGCCGACGTGTAGAGATCCTTCGCCTGCGTCCACCACGCGGGCGGCGCCTCGCTGCTTTCGAGTTGCCGCGCGATCATGCGTGCATCGGGCACGGCGAGCGCGGGGTCGTTCGTGGCGATCAGCGATGCGGCGGTCGCGACGGCGCCGAAGCCCTTGAGCAAGCGCTCATCGACTTCCTTCCCGCAGATGGGCGTCGCGAGGTCGCTGAGCGCGCGCTCGGCGGTGAGATCGGCGGCGAATGACGAGCGCGAGAGGAAGTGCGCGCTGGCGTTCGCGTCGCCGGGTGTCACCACCACGTCAGCGAGCGACTCGATTTGAAAGTGCGGAAGCAGCGAGGACATCGCCGCACTCGCGGCGGCGGTCCGCGTCTCGATCCCGGCTTCCGCGGCAGCGGCCTTGAGGCGCTTGATGTAGTCCGATGCAAGGTCGGCGTTCGCGAACTCCTTCGCGCCTTTGAAGGCCTTGCGCCCCGGCGTGTCGCCATCGACGCGGATCGCGGCGAACGGCGTGACCTTCGCGGGGATCACGAAGTGCGTGAACTTGAGTTTCGCGAGCTGGCCGAGCAGGCGCTTCTGCTCGTCGATGCTCCACGCCTCCGCTCCGAATGGCCGGCCGAGGAAGCCGCTCCACGCGCGCTCCTTCACCCGGGGCTCGAGCACGACGTCGAAGCCCTCGAGTGTGAACGCCGGCTTTTCCAGCGGCATGAAATCTCCGTGCAGCAGATGCCGGATGCCGAAGCGATAGCCCAGTTCATGCACCGCCCACAGGCTCGCGACCGGACTGCCACCGCCTGCGACAAGCATCGCGCCGCGCGGTGATGCGACGCTCTTCAAGACGTGACCTTGCGCGGAAAGCGCGGGCCATTGCGCACCGAGCGCAGTCTTCACCGCTGCGTTCGTCGCGGGGCTGCCGACGAGGATCGCCGCGCCGCTTTCCGGGAGCGCGTTCTGCACCGTCGTCTGCGCGTTGAACAACTTCTGCAACGCGCCCGCCAACTCTCCCGCCGCGCGCTTCTCCAGCTCCGGCGCGCTGGCGCCGATCACGATCGTCACACGCTCTGCGGCGCACAGCGCGAGAGGCAGAAATGCGAGGATGAAAAGGATGAGTCGTTTCATGTCATTTGGCCTCGGCGGACACGCAGATCAGGCTTTCGCGCGTGCGGACAAAAAGCCGCCCGTCGGCGATCGACGGCGTGGCGATGATCTCCTCGCCCATGTCGTTTTTGCCGATGATTTTCAGCTCCGGTCCGTCCTGGAGGACGACGATGAAGCCGTTGCGCCCCGCGATGAAAACCTTCCCGTCCGCGGCGATCGGCGAGGCGAAGTAGTCGCCGAAATTTCCGAGCCGCACGCGCTCCCACAGCATCCTGCCGTCCTTCGCATCGTAGCAACTGGACAGCCCGCCGCTCTTCACGAGGTAGAGCCGCTGGTTGTAAAACAACGGCGAGGAAAGGTTCGATGGGCTCTTCGGATCGATGCTCCACAACAAGTGCGTCTTCGTCACGTCGCCGCTGCCGCCGCCGCGGATTGCCTGGATGATGTTGCCTCCGCCGACCATGTTGTCGGGATGCTGGAAGGCGGTGTCGATCTCCTCGGGATCGATGATCGCGTTTTTGTTTTTGTCCGAGAGGTCGAAGCGCTCGTGGAATTCCTTCGGCGCCTCGGCGCGGGCGAGCTTGCCGTCCTGGTTGGTGTCGAGCCATTCGAGGAGCGCGTGCTTCAGCGTGCGCGTCGGATCGCCGTAGCTCTGCACGGCGATGTAGATGACGCCGTCATTCACGACCGGCGAGACCATGATCGTGCGGACCAGCGTATTGCACGTCCACCGCTCCACACCCGTCGCCGGATCGTAGCCCTTCATCTTCCCCGTGCCCGCGATGACGAGATCGGTGCGACCGCCGGCTTCGCAAATCAGCGGCAGCGCGTAGCCCGCGAGCATGTCGGGTCGCGGAGTTTTCCAGCGCTGCTTGCCGGTCTTCGCATCGACGGCGATCACATACGGGTTCAAGTCGTCGTCCTGGCAGAGATAGACGAGCCCTTCATGCACGATGGGCGAATACGCCGCGCCCCAGTCCATGAGATACGCGGGCTTCGGAAGCTGATGCCGCCAGGCTTCGCGGCCGGTGGACGCGTCGAGCGCGATCAAGCCGAGCGTGCTGAAATAGACATACACGCGCTCGGCATCCGCGACGGGAGTGGAGGACGCGTGGCTGTTCGGCGGCGTGATTCTCGGCAGCACGCCGGCGGGGAGATCCTGCTTCCAGAGCAGCGTGCCTTTCGCCGCGTCGTGGCAGAACACCGCGAACGTCTGTTCGTCGGTCATGGCCGTCGAGAAGACGCGGCCGTTCACGATGATCGGCGCGCCAACGCCGTCGCCGAGCTTCGTCCGCCACAGCACGTTGTTCTCGAACGAAAACGCCGCCGGCACGGGCTTGCCGCTCGAGATGCCGCTGCCATTGCGTCCGCGAAACCCGGGCCAGTCTTCCGCAGATGCGACGAGCGCGAACGCGAGCAGGAGGGGGAGAACTAGTCGTTTCATGCGGCGGACGATGATCAGGCGCCAGTCACGCAAACAAGCTTTCGATCGGCTTTCCGAGTCCGTCCCTAGTCACGTAAAAGGGGCGCTCCTCGACGATGTAGGAATGCTTCGGCGAGATGCCCATCGCGCGGTAGATCGTGGCGTGGAGATCCTCGATGACGACGCGGTCCTTGATCGTCTTGCACGGGCGCTCGTCGGCGGTGAGGCCGTGGAGATGGCCGCGCTTCATGCCGCCGCCCCACAGCAGCACGCTGCCGGCGTCGGTGAAGTGACGGTGCATTCCGTAATACTTCTCGTCGGCGATGCGCTCGGGCACCTTCACCTGGTCGCGCACTTTTTTGTCGGGCTTGCCCTCGATCATCATGTCGCGGCTGAACTCGCTCGCGAGCACGATGAGTGTGCGGTCGAGCAGGCCGCGCTCCTCGAGGTCGCGGATGAGCTGGGCGATCGGCGCGTCGATCGCTTCCTTCATCGCGACGAGTCGTTCGTGACCGTTCTCGTGCGTGTCCCAATTCAGGAACGGGATGTATTCAGTCGTGACCTCGATGTAGCGCGCGCCGACTTCGCACAGCCGCCGCGCGAGCAGACAGCCCATGCCGAAGCGGCCCACGACAGATTTCTCGTAGCTGCCATCGCGCTCCTGCTTCACGTCGTTGAACTTCGTCGGATCGACACCGGGCGGCAGATACTTCGCGACGTTCTCCTTCGGCTCGAGCGAGAGGTCGAAGGCCTTTGCCGCAGGCGAGCTGAGCAGCCGGTGCGCGTTGTCCATCGCGCGGAGGAAACTCTCGCGCTGGTAGGCGCTGCCGACCTGCCCGACGGGCGATGCCGCGAGCATCCGCTTGTAGAATTTGTTCCGGTCCTCGAAGCGCCCGGGCGTCATGCCCGGCGGCGGACGCACCGCGGCGGTCGCGTCCTGCGGATACGGGATGTTGAACGGCCCGTATTCGCTGCCGAGGAAACCGGAGGTCGTGAAGGACTTGAGTTCCTCGCCTTCGCCGAGATCGAAGCGCTGGCCGATGTTGATGAATGCAGGCACGGCGGGCTCCTTCGGGCCGAGCGTGCGCGAGATGAATGCGCCGAGGTGCGGGCAGTGGACGCTTTGCGGCGGCGCGTAGCCGGTGTGCCATTGAAATTGATGCCGCGAGTGCAGGATGAAACCGAGATCGCCCGCCGTGTAACTGCGGATGAGCGTTCCGCGATCCATCACCGCCGCCATTTTTTCGAGCCCGGCGGAGAACTTGATGTGATCCACCGCCGTGTCGATCGCGGGGAAAGTCGAGAGCACGGTGTTCGGGTCCATGCCCGACTCGAAGGGTGCGTAGCGCTTCGGATCGAACGTCTCGGTGTGCGCCATGCCGCCGCCCATCCACAGCACGATGAGCGTGTCCGCAGTCGGCGCGATCTTCTCCGCGCCGAGGACGCGTGGTGCGCCGCACGCGAGAGTGGCGAGCGTGGTGGCGGAGGCGGTGCGGAGGAAGTCGCGGCGTGTGGTCATCGAGAGGTCCGCTCACGTAGCGAGCAATTGATCGTAGCCGTGGGCTTCAGCCCACGGTCTTCGCGCATATTGGGCGCGCGTCGCGGAGCGACGGATGAACGACTCGCCTCAGCCGTCGCTACGCGACGTGACGCCGTCCGCCTTGGGTCCGTGGGCTGACGCCCACGGCTATGTTCGGGACGTCGCTTCGCGACTGATACGTGGTTCATCAGTTGATGAGTTGGAATTCGGGGAGCATCGCCAGCGACCAGAGCAGGTCGGCGAGGTTTTCCGGGGTTGGGGTCGAGCCGATGAAATCGAGCGCTGCGGATCGCTCGGGGTCCGTCGGCGTGCGTGCGAGCAGGTGCGTGTAGGTGCGGTCGAGCCACTCGCGCGGATCCTCTGCGGCTTCGTCGGTGAGCCGCTTCGCGGCGTAGGCGAGCTTCGCGTCGAGCGTCTCGCCGTTTGTGAGTTCGAGCGATTGCAGCGTCGTCGCGGCGGCGAGTCGGGCGGTGACCACTTGCTCGCGGTTCGGGCGGTCGAGCGCGACGGCGAGCGGATCGGCGGGGCGCAGCGAACTGCGCGCCTTGCCGGGGAAGCACGCGGCGCCGACCGCGACTCTCAGTCGCGGGCCGAGTTCGATCTTCTCGTTCGCGTAATCCTTGCGGCGGATCGGTTCGAGCGTCGGGCCTTCATCGACCGGCGCGACGCCCTCGGGCAGCGGCTGTGCGGTAGTCCACGCGGAGTCGTCGAACGCCGCCGCGGCGGTGCCTCCGGCGGGTTCGCGGCGTGTGCGCCACGTCTCGTCGGTGGTGATCTCGGTCGTGTCGCAGCAGATCGTGAGACGCGCGTAGAAAGCGACGCCGGGCACGGCGTTGAGATGGATGAGCGAGTTCGGATACAGCTTCTTCTCCTCCTCGTTGAGCGCGCCTTTGTCGGTGTGGCTCTGCGCTTCGATGACGATCACGTTTTCGCCCGCGCGCAGCAGCTTCGTGATGTCCATCAGCGCGACGCGGCTTGAGCGGCTTTGATCGGCCACGGTCGTCTTCGGGCGCGTGCCGTTGATGGTGACGAATGCGCCCTGGCTCGCGAGCAGCACGGCCTGCGCGTCGGTCGGCGCGTCGGGCAGCTTCACGACTTTTCGGAAGACGACCTTGTGCTTGAGCTGATCGGCGGGATTGCCCTCGGGTTTCTTGTCCTTCTTCGGCGGAGCCGCGGGCGTCGCGAGCACCTTGATCGCGGCAGCTTCGGCGCGGCGCAGTTCGCCGACTTCGTTCGGCTCGGGCGTCCAGATCCAGCGCGGCAGCTTTGGCGCGGGCACGATGCCGCACGCGGCGAAGTCGATGTCGAGCGTCGCGGGCATCCGCGGCCAGTCGCCGGTGAGCGAAGCGATCGCGTCGGTGAACTGCTCGGCGGTCAGCCGGCGCGTGATCGGTCCGCGGAAGACGAAGTCCTGCTTCTCATCGGCGGGGCCTTCGACCGATGGGAGCTGGTAGGCGCGCGAGGTGATGATCTGCGCGATCGTGTGCTTCAAGTCGTAGCCGTGCGCGACGAGGTCCTCGGCGAGGAAGTCGATGATCTCCGGCGACCACGCGCGCTGATCCATGTCGTCGAGCGGCTCGACCAGGCCGCGACCGAGGAGCTTTGCCCACAGGCGGTTGACGATCGTGCGGGAGAGGCGGCCGTTTTGCGGGCCGGTCATCAGCTCGGCGAAGCGCGCCATGCGCGCGGGCCGCGCGAGCTGCGGGTCGAGCGCGCCGAGTTGCGGATAGAGCGAGCGGGGCGCGGCGGTTTTGCCGGTGGGTTTGTCGCAGTGGACGAGCTCGAGCGGCTCGTCGCTGTAGATCGCGGCGACGCCATACGCGTCGGAGAGCGACCAGTCGTTGACGAAGCTGTCGTGGCAGCTCGCGCACTTGAGGTTCACGCCCATGAAGACCTGCGAGATGCTCTGCGCGGCCTGCATGGGCTGGAGCATCGAGGCGTTCACGACGCCGCGCCAGATGATGCCGCGCGTGAACGGCTCGCTCGTCTCGTCGCGCGGCGCGATCAGCTCGGCGACGAATTGGTCGTAGCGCTTGTTTTCAAAGAGCGACTGGTAAATCCAGCCGGTGATCTGCCGGCGGCCGCCGTCGATGAAGCCGGTGCCCTTGTAATCGTTCCGGAGAAGATCGTTCCAGAACGTGAGCCAATGCTCGGTGTAGTTGCGTTTGTCGGCGAGGAGCGTGCGGACGAGTTGCGCGCGGTCGGGCGCGGCGAGGAAGGCGTCGAGCTGATCGGGCGTCGGCAGCAGGCCGACGATGTCGAGATACGCGCGGCGGGCGAAGGCGCGGTCGTTCACCTGTGGCGGCAGCGTGACTCCGCGAGCGGCGGCGTATTTTTCCACGAGCGCATCGAGCGTCTTGGCGGCGACGGCGCGTGGCGTGAGGTTGAAGGGCTCGGGCTTGGAGAACGTGACGCTGGCGGGCCATTTCGCACCCTGGTCGATCCACGCGCGCAGCAGACCGATCTGCTCGGCGGTCCAGCGCGATCCTTTCTTCGGCATCACTTCGTCGGAGTCGGTGGAAGCGACGAGCTTCACGATGCTGCTCTCCGAGCTGTTGCCGACGATCGCGCCGGCCTCCATGTCGCCGCCCTTGAGAAATGACTCGCGGGTCTCGATCGAGAAGCCGCTCTTGGCCTTGCCCTTTGCGTGGCACTTCACGCACGCGGCCTCGAAGAGCGGCTGGAGGTCCTTCACGAAATCGACTTCGCGCCCAGCCGGCGGCGGCAGCGTCGCGGCTTGGGCGACGACGGACAGCAGCGGGAGGAGGAGGGCGGGGCGCATGAGGGAGTGAACGCGACAATGTCGGGTCGCCTTGGGCTAAATCAACGTCCGGGGCTGAATCCGGCAAACTTCCCCGGAATTTCACACCCACCCAAGCCGGTAGGGCTGAAAGCTTGAATCGGTGCGATAAGCCTGAGTCAAATGCGACATGCGATTCCCCACCGCCTCACGGCAGCGAGGTGTCGCGTTAGCAAACAAACGAAACCATAAACAAACACATCAGTATCCACATGAAGTCTCTCATTACCTCCCTCGCCGCTCTCGCGGTGGCCACCAGCTTCTCGCTCGCGGCCGAACCCAAGAAGCCGGCAGCCGGCGCGGACAAGCCCAAGGCTGATCCGGAGAAGATGTTCGCGAAGAAAGACGCGAACGGCGACAAATCCGTCAGCCTCGAAGAGTTCAAGGCCGGCTCGAAGGACGCCGCCAAGTCCGAGGAGTCCTTCAAGAAGAAGGACAAGGACAACGACGGCAAGCTGAGCCTCGAAGAGTTCAAGGCGACCGGCGGCAAGAAGAACAAGTAGTTCCTTCGCCGCACTGCTCGCTGAGCAGTCAATCCCGCGCCGCGTCCGACTCGTTCGGGCGCGGCGCTTTTGTTTTCGGGCGTTGCGGAGCGGCGGGTGTCTGCTCTTTTGCGCGCGTGAACTTGCTGCTGACCAGCCGACTTACACCGCTCCTCGCCCGCGCCTGACTGCGCTGCGAGGGGCTCTGCGTGTAATCGCGCTGGCGTCGCTTTGGACTGGGTGGATGGCGATGGCTGGCTTTTCTTGTTTTGTCTCCGCCCGCAACGTCACTCATTCCATGTTCGCGAATTCTTCACAAAAATATCGTCCCTTTCCGCCGATCGATCTGCCCGACCGGCGCTGGCCCGCGCGCACGCTGACGCAGGCGCCGACTTGGTGCTCGGTCGATCTGCGCGATGGCAACCAGGCGCTCGCCGTGCCGATGAACGTCTCGCAAAAGCTCGAGCTGTTCGAGGCGCTGGTGCGCTGCGGCTTCAAGGAGATCGAGGTTGGGTTTCCGTCGGCGTCGAACACGGAGTTTCGTTTCAACCGGCTGCTGATCGAGAACGGGCACATCCCGGACGACGTGACGATCCAGGTGCTCGTGCAGGCGCGCGAGGAGCTGATCGAGCGGACCATCGAGTCGCTGGTCGGCGCGCGGCGCGTCATCATCCATCTCTACAATTCGACGTCGCCGGCGCAGCGGCGCGTGGTCTTCGGCCTGAGCAAGGAGGAGATCGTGAACGTGGCCGTGCGCGGCGCGCAGTGGATCAAGGATCGCATCCCGCGGCTCGAAGCCGGCGGGACGGAGGTGATGCTGCAATACTCGCCCGAGAGCTTCAGCGCGACGGAGGTGGAGTTTGCGAAGGAGATCTCCGAGGCGGTGATGGACGTGTGGCAGCCGACGCCGCAGCGGAAGATGATCCTGAATCTGCCGGACACCGTCGAGGTCGCGATGCCGAATGTGTATGCGGACCAGATCGAGTGGATGTGCCGGAAGATCCGCAACCGCGAGTCGCTGATCGTGAGCCTGCACACGCACAACGATCGCGGCACGGGCGTGGCGGCGACGGAGCTGGGCTTGATGGCCGGGGCGGATCGAGTCGAGGGCACGCTCTTCGGCAACGGCGAGCGCACGGGCAATCTCGATATCGTCATCGTGGCGATGAATTTCTACATGCACGGCATCGACCCGCGGCTGGACTTCAGCCGGATGAACGAGCTGCTGGAAATCTACGAGCGCTGCACCGGGATGACGGTGCCGCCGCGGCAGCCTTACGCGGGTGAGTTGGTGTTCACGGCGTTCAGCGGGTCGCATCAGGACGCGATCAAGAAAGGGCTCGCCGAGTGGGAACGCGGCGGGCGGGAGAATTGGGACGTGCCGTATCTGGCGATCGATCCGAGCGACATCGGGCGCGAGTATCGCGAGGTGATCCGCGTGAACAGCCAGAGCGGGAAAGGCGGTGTGGCGTATCTGCTCGAGAGCGAGTTTGGGATCGAGCTGCCGAAGGATATGCAGCGCGAGTTTGGCCCGATCGCGAACGACGCCGTGGATGCACTCGGCCGCGAGGTGACCGCAGCGGAACTGAAGGCGATGTTTTGGCGCGAATACGTCGAGCGCATCGAGCCGTGGGAGCTGGTTCACTTTCACGCCGACGGCGTCGATGGCGTCTTCGACTGCCGCGCCTCCGCCCGCCGCTCCGGCACCGAGGTGAAGCTGACCGGCGAGGGCAATGGCCCGATTGCGGCGTTCGTCCACGCGCTGCACCAGCACGGCGTCGCGCGGTTTGAGGTCGCGAACTTCAAGCAGCACGCGCTGACCGCCGGCACCGAGGCGAGCGCGATCTCCTACATCCAGCTTCGTTTTGCCGACGGCACCGTGCGCTGGGGCGCGGGGACGGACACGAACATCGAGCTCGCCTCGATCAAGGCCGTGCTCAGCGCGCTGAATCGCGCGTGAAGCTCAGGTCTTGAAAGCCCGGCGCACGAACGGCCCGGCCAGCACCGTCACGAGCACCGCGATTATTGGGAAGAGAACGTTCAGATTCCTCTTCGACTCGAACGCTGTGGCGCCGCCGAGGGGACTGTCCTGAGCGCCGATCGCGGGTCCCGATTCGGCGCCGACGCGCTGCTCGATGAGCACGTCGCAGGACGTCTCGTCGTCAGCCGAAACCTCGAAGCAGAGAAAGGAAACAGCCAGGGCGGCGACAGAGAGAAGGCGGAGCGATTTCATTGCGAGCGGTAAAACGACTAACCTGAGTATAAATACCATACAATAAAGCGGAAGGGGAATTTTCAGTCCTTTGCGGAAGCCTGGCTGTGCCTGCGTGACCCGAAGCCGGGCCGGACGCGCCGATTTCAGCCGGCGGTGCCGAAGTAGCGGTCGCCCGCGTCGCCGAGGCCGGGCACGATGTAGGCGCGGTCGTTGAGCGTCGGGTCGATCGCCGCCGTGTAGATCGGCACGTCGGGATGGCCGGCGCGGAGTTGCGTGATCCCCGCCGGGCAGC
Organism: Chthoniobacteraceae bacterium; assembly: GCA_040081625.1. Classification (GTDB taxonomy): domain Bacteria; phylum Verrucomicrobiota; class Verrucomicrobiia; order Chthoniobacterales; family Chthoniobacteraceae; genus VFJQ01. Next base: position 14,936 of record JBEBGD010000072.1, on the reverse strand, counting down.
CCACCAGACAGACGAAGCGCACCCACTTCGCGCCATGCAGCTTGAGCTGATCGATCGCCGCCGTGGCGCTCCAGCCCGTCGCGAGCATCGGATCGACCACGAGCACGTCCGCCTCGGCGAGATTCGGCGGCACCTTGAAGTAGTAGCTCTCGGGCCGGTGCGTGACTTCATTCCGGCAGAGGCCGATGTGCGCCACCGACGCCTCGGGCAGAAGCCGCAGCATCCCCTCGAGCATCCCGAGCCCGGCGCGCAGGATCGGCGCGATCACGAGCGGTCTCGCGAGCGCGGCCCCGTCGTGATCGGCCAGCGGCGTGCGCACCGTGCAGGGCTGCGTGCGGAGGTCGCGCGTGACTTCGCTGACCATCAGCGTCGCGACTTCCGCGAGCCGTTCGCGGAACTGTCCGGTCGGCGTCGCGGCATTGCGAATTTGCGTCAGCTTCACCCGCACGAGCGGATGATCGATCACGGTCACGCCGGGCCAGTTGTTTTCGGTAGAAGGCACAGCGCGGCGTGTAGCCGAGGCGCCGGTGCTTGTCACTGTGGCATCACGAGATTCTGCGGCCGGCCGGCGAGGAAGGCGCGAATATTCTCCGCGGTCGTCTCGGCCATGCGGCGGGCGGCTTCGTGCGTATTGAAGGCCACGTGCGGAGTGAAGACCACGTTTGCGCGGGAAAGGATCGCATCGCCGAGCATCAGCTCCTCGAGCTCGCGAATCCGGTTCGCATCGTGCGCTTCGCTCGCCCGCGCATCGCTGCGGAGATGCCGCACGATGTCCTGCGCGATCAAGTCGTCGGCATTCTGCCGGAGCACGCGCTCGTCTTGCAGCACGTCGAGCCCCGCGCCGCCGACGTGGCCGCTCTCGAGCGCGGCGCGAAGGGCGTTCGTGTCGATCAGCGCGCCGCGCGCGGTGTTGACGATGAGCACACCCGGCTTCATCCGCGCCAGCGACGCGGCATCGATGAGGTGATACGTCTGCGGCGTCAGCGCCGCGTGCAGCGAGATGATGTCGGCGCGGGCGAGCAGTTCGTCGAATGACGCCCACTCGAAGTGCAGCCGCGCGGCGAGATCGGACGGCGTGTCGATGTCGCTCGCGATCACGCGCATCTGGAACGCGTTCGCGAGCACCGCGACGCGGCGCCCGATTCGCCCCATGCCGACCAGCCCGAGCGTCTTGCCATGCAGCTCGAGTCCGCGCGTCGCCTCGTAGGAAAAACGCCCGGCCTTCGGCAGATCCATGATCTCTCGGAGCCGTCGCGCGAGCGCGAGCATGAGCGCGAAGGTGTGCTCGGCGACAGTCCCCTCGCCGTAGTTGGCCACGTGGCAGACGCGCACGCCGCGCCGCTCGCACGCCGGCAGATCGATGTGATCGACGGAGGTCGAGCGCGTCGCGACCAGCCGCAGCTTCGGGTGCGCGGCGAGAAAGGGGTCGTCGATCTTTTCGTCGATGAAGACGCACACGATCTCCGCGTCCGAGTCCACCTCCGCGAGCCGGCGCACGGAGATGAGATCCTGCTCGGCGAGACACTCGCCGTAGAAGGCTTCGTCGGAAGGCTCGATGTCCACGAAGTAGATCGTCACGCCGGATCCATAGCGCGACTGGCCCCGGCGGACGACCCGCCAATTGGCAGAAAGTGCCCCGCCGTTGCGATGTGAGTGACAGCGCGCGGAAGCTCGGGCAATAGTCGCGCACTATGAACGCCGAAGTGCCCGCCACCGCAAAGCCGCGCCGCTGGTTGCCGCGATTTGAGCCCCGCGAAGTCGAGGTCCACGGCCCGCACGAGGAGGACGACCATCACGAAGCGCCGTGGCAGACGCAGCTCGCCGCGAGCGTGCTCTGCCTCGTGCTCGGCATCGCCGCCGCGTGGACGCCGTGGCCGGCCACGAGCATCCCGCTATTCGTGCTCTCGTATCTCGCCGGCGGATGGTTTGCGGCTGCTGACGTGAAGGAAAAGCTCGGCGAAGGCGCGCTCGACATTCACTTCCTCATGCTCGCCGTGGCCGCGGGCGCCGCTGCGATCGGGAAGTGGAGCGAAGGCGCGACGCTGCTCTTCCTCTTCTCCGCGTCGAGTGCGCTCGAGCACTTCGCGATGGACCGCACGCAGCGCGCGATCAACGCGCTCTTTCACACCGCGCCGAAGACGGCGGTCGTGCTCGCGCCATGGGGTGCGGAGCGGCAGGTGCCGGTCGAGGAACTCACGCCGGGCATGCGCCTGCTCGTGCGGCCGGGCGAGCTTTTCCCCGTCGATGCCGAGATCGCGAAAGGCCAGACGGCCGCGGACGAATCGAACCTCACCGGCGAGGCGATGCCGGTGGAAAAGGAAGTCGGCGACGCGGTGCTCGCGGGCACGTTGAACACGAACGGCTCGGTCGAGGTGATCGTGACGCGGCCGGCGAAAGAGAGCGCGCTGCAAAAGATCATCCACCTCATCCAGCACGCGCAGCAGAGCAAGGCGCCGTCGCAGCGCTTCACCGATCGCTTCGGCTCCGGCTACACCTACGCGGTGCTCGCGCTCACGGCGGCGATGTTCTTCGTGTGGTGGCTGGCGTTCGGTCACACGGCGCACCGGGCATTCTACAATGCGATGACGCTGCTCGTCGTCGCTTCGCCGTGCGCGCTCGTGCTCTCGATCCCGTCGGCGATCCTCGCGGCCATCGCGAGCGGCGCGCGGCGCGGCATCCTTTTCCGCGGCGGCGCGGCCGTCGAGCAGCTCGCCGAGGTGAAGGCCGTGGCGATGGACAAGACCGGCACACTCACGACCGGCGACCTGCGCGTCGAGACCGTCGAGAGCTTTCCCGCCGGGCGCGAGCGCGAGGTCATCGAACTGGCCGCGACGCTCGACCGCCATTCGAGCCATCCCCTCGCACGCGCGATCGTGCGGCACGCGAAGCGCCAGGGCATCGAGCCGCGCGAGATCGACGGCGTCAGCTCGACCTTCGGCGCGGGCGTGAGCGCGCACATCGACGGCGGCGAAGTGCGGCTCGGCAAACGCGCGTGGGCGCAACCGCCCGATCACGAATCGTGCAGGAGCGTCGCCGCGCCGGAGACGATCGGCGTGAGCGAAGTCTGGCTCACCGCGCCGGGCCTGTGCGGGCGCATCCTGCTGCGCGACGACGTGCGGCCCGAGGCGCGCGGCTTGATCGAATCGCTGCGCCGCCGCGGCGTCCGCACGCTCGTGCTGACCGGCGACCGGCAAACCGCCGCGGACCAGCTCGCGAAGGATCTCGCGCTCGACGAAGTCCGCGCCGAGCTGAAGCCGGAGGACAAGCTGACGATCATCGGCGAATTCGCGGCGCGCGGGGAAAAAATCGCGATGGTGGGCGATGGCGTGAACGACGCGCCGAGCATCGCCGCCGCGCACGTGGGCGTGGCGATGGGCGCGCGCGGGAGCGACGCCGCGCTCGAGCAGGCCGACGTGGTGCTGATGCACGACCGGCTGGAAAACTTCCTCGGTGCCTACGAGCTGAGCCGCCGCTCCCGCGCGGTGATCCGGCAGAACCTCGCGATCTCGCTCGGCGTGATCGTGCTGCTCGTGACCCTCGCGATGTTCGAGCGCATCCCGCTGACGATCGGCGTCGTGGGTCACGAGGGCAGCACGCTGATCGTCGTCTTGAACAGCCTGCGCCTGCTCGCGGGCGGGCGGCGCGGCTAGAGCGGCGTCGAGGTGCCGAGCACCATCTCGATCGCGAAGAATCCCTCCGCGCCCGGCGCATCGACCCAGACGGACTTTGGTCCGTCGCCCGAGAGCGGGTTTGAGGGAGTGTATTGCGGGACTGTGAACGCGGACTGATCGGCCGCGCCCGAGGCGGAGAATGAGAACGGCGCGGGCTGCGGCGCGCCCGCGAGGCTGGCGTAGTAGCGGACCTTGTATTTGCAGCCGGTGATGCCGGGGAACTCCAGCCGCAGCCGCGTCTGCGTCGGCGTGGTCGAGTGGACGCTCACGCGGTCGATGCGCAGCGGCAATTCGCCGAGCTCGACCTCCACGAGGTCGTTGCCGTCGAAGCTCACGGGAAACGAAGTGAGGTCGAACTGCGCGGGCCCGGCTGCGACGCGTCCGTCGATCGAAAAGAGCGAGCCGTGGCAATCGCACTCCATGTGCGAGGTCTCCGTGTTGTAATTGCCCACGAGGCAACCCTGGTGGGTGCAGGTCGGGTCGAGCGCGTGGAAAACATCGCCGTCCGCCCGATTGATGACGATCGGATATTGGACGTTTGAAAAATAGAGCGCGAGCGAGCCGCCGCTCTGCGCGAGCTCGGGAAACTCGCTGATCCTCACCGGGATGATCGCGGAGTTGTGCGAGCTCGGCGTCAGCGACGCGACGATGGGCCGGGGCGCGGGTGCCGCGGTGGGTGCGAGGCCGGCGATGGGCTTTCGCTTTCCCGCAAAGGCCGTGCTCGCAGCCGAGCCGAGCAGAAACACCTTCAGCCACTGCCGCCGATTGAGGAGCGAGAGACAGGTGCGGAGATTCATCGAGGGGATGCGGCAGGCTGCCACATTGCGGGCGATCGCGCGACTTCGCTTCCGGGGCGCCCGCGTTGCGCGAGATGGTCCTTGAAAAGAAACGCCCCGTAGATGGCGACCAGCAGCAGGGCGATGCGCAGTTCCCCGAGCGTCGCGCGCCACTGGAACGGCGCGCGCGTGCGCCCCGACCACGGACCCAGGCGCGGGATGAGCCTCGGAACGGCGCGGCAATACTCGTCGTAGCCGGCGCGAAACTGCTCCCGCAGGAACGCCTCCTCCGCCGGCACGATCGTGGCGTAGAGGATCACGAACGCGATCGCGCTGAGCACGAAGGCGAGCGGATCGCCGAGCAGCGCCGCCATGCCGAGGCCGATGCAGATCGTGCCGCAGTAGATCGGATTCCGCACGTGCGCGTAAGGGCCGCCGGTGATGAGCCGCGGCGCTTCGATCCGCGCGGAGCGGGTGTGAAGTCCGGCGCAGCCCGCGCCCCACGCGCGCACCGCGAGCCCGACGACGATCGCGGCGATGCCGGGGACCGAGCCGGCACGAAAGAACGGCAGGGGATCGAGCACCGCGAGCCCGACGAGCGCCGGCGCGAGCCCGACGAAGAGGCGCCTCCGAAACACGGACAACCCGAGCGACGCAAGCGGAGCAGGGCGTGACGGGATGGAGCCGGTGTGCATGGCGGAGGCGGAGCGTCCCATCGCACAGCCGCCGCGGCGTGTCGAAGGTCGCGCGCCTAAAACGACCAGCTCATCGCGGCGCGCAGGCGGTAGTCGGGCATGATCTGCACGCCCGAGTTGTCCCGATGGATCGGGACTTCCAGCCCGACTTCGGCGGCGAAACGCTCGCGCCACGTGCCGCTGATTTTCGGCCCGAGGAAGACCTGCGTCGTCGCGGTGTCGGCGGCCCTCCTGCCGCGGAACTCGTCCTCGCCCTTCGTCTCGCCGGAGCAGACGAGCTGCACGGAGAGCGTGTGCGTGTCGCGTTCGATGAGGGTGACGCCGGGGCCGCCGCTCCACAGCAGATCGTTGGCGAAATCGTAGTTGTGCTCACCGTCGCCGCGGATGGCGTATTGGACTTCGCCGTTGAAAAAGATGCGCTTCCAGCGCGCGTGGACGCTGCCGCCGATGAGCCCGTCCAGCGAGCCGGTGCCGAGTGCGAGATCGTGTCCGTGGATGCCGTGCGGCAGCGGCTCGGGTGTCTCGGGAGCCTCGCCGGCATCCGCGGCGGCCTCGACGTGGCCCTGCGCCGCATGCGCCACCCCGCCGTGACGCGGGCCCCGTGTCGCGTGACCGTCTTCCGCGACCTCGTCGGCGTGGGCATCAGCGGGTTCCGGCGCTTCGGCGCCATGGCCGTGCCCCTCGGCGGCTTCCTCCTTCACGCGATCGCTGTCGCCGGTGGGGAATTTCACGCCGGCATTCACGCTGAGGTGAAACGTGAAATCGCCCGCGTGGTGGTCGAGCGCCATCCAGTTTGCCATGAGCGAGACGTCGCCGAGGCCCTGCACGCGGCCATTCTCGATCCCGCCCGTCTCGGTGCCGCGGTGGAAGGTTTTGCGGATGAGCGGCACATTCACCTGCACGCTCAAGCGCGGCGTGATGTGGTAGCCGAGGAAGATCTGCGTGATCGAGCTGTCGAGCTTCTGGTCCGCGTCGTTGTCGATCCGGTGCCCGCTGTCCTGCAGCGTGCGGAAGCGGGTGAACTGTTCGCTCGCGCCGAGGGTGAAGCCGGTGCCCGAGTCGGGCGCATGCTGGATGAGCGTGGTGCCGCAGAGGTCGCAGGCGTGCGCCGCGGTGCCGAGCGCGAGGAGGAGGCAGATGGTTTTCACGAGGTGAAGGAAGGTCGGGGCTGAAACTTACGGTGCGAGATGGAAGATGCCGCTGGTGCCGTCGCGGAAGGTGAGCCGGAGCACACGGCCGCCGAAGGCATTGGTGCTTCGTCCCACGCCTTTGACGGTGGGCTTCGGCTCGATGAAGTCGAGCGTCCTGACGATGCGCACGTCGCCGGGCGCGACGGTGAACCGCTTCCCTTCCCGCGCGAGCAGCGTCATGTATCCGTGATCGTTGAAGAGCCAGATGCCCTCGTCATTCGCCTCCGTCACGCGTCCGCGGATCACGAGCTTCGCCACGAATGCGCCGCCGGCGGAGTCGGTGACGATGGAGGGGAACGACCTGAACGCGGCGCCGTCCTCGACCCCCGGCGCGACCGTGCCTTCGCGGGCGATCAGTTGCAGCGAGTCCGCAGCCGCCACGTAACGCCACACGCCGCAGTCGTTGGTTTCGTTCACGCCCGAGCCGAGCCGCAGCTTCGCGAAGAAGAGCACGTTGTCCGCGTTGTCGGTGATGGGATCGCCGAGATACCCGAACTTGCCGCCGGTGGCCGCATCGACCTGGCCTTCGCGCACGATGAGGCGCAGCGGCGAAGAGCCGGTGTCGCTGAAGATGGCGGTGTCATTTCCGGGCCGGACATCGGCGCAGGAGAGCGTCGCGCGAAAGGCGACCTGTTCCTCGTCGTTCATCGTGGGCGAGCCGAGCGTCTTGAACGTGACGCCCGGCAGCCCCGGCACGACGCCGCCGGTGATCGCCACCGGCTGCGCCATCGGCGCGGTGGAAAGTGTCGCCTTGAAGCCCTGCCGGTCGAGATCGTTGGCGGCTGCATTGCTGCCAAAGACGATCGTGTATTTGCCCGCTGGCAGATTGAACGAGCGCTGCACCGACGGCGCGGTCGAGTTGTCCACGAAGCCGATGAACACAAGCTTTTCCGCCCACGCCACGTTGCCGCGATTGTTGTAGATGTGCTCCTGCCCGCCGTCCTCGTCCCAATGCTGCCAGATGGTGAAGGAGGGGAACATCGACGCCGTGGACGCGGTGCGCGTGGGATTATCGACGCTCGGCCACGACACTCCCGCTTGCTGCTCCATCAGCACGGTCAGGTGACTCGGCTGGCTCAGCGTGATCCCGGCCCACACGGAGGTGTGCGTCCAGCCGACGGGCGGTTCGTTGTTGGCGGCGTTGAAAAGGCTGTCGTCTTCCCAGCTCCACGCGCCGACATGAGTCACGAGTTCGACCTCGTCGTCCTGGCCGAGATTGACCGTCCATTTGTAAGGCACGCCGGTTTGCCCCGGCTCCGCGATCGGCGTGACGCCACTGCCCGGATTCGGCCCGACGCTCACGCTTACCTTCGCGCCGTAGGTGCCGGCATCGACGAGGCTGTAGTCCGCGCCGCCGACGAAGAGCGTGTATTCGCCCGCCGGCAGCTCGAACGACTTTTCAACGATGCCGTCCTGCACGCCGTCGCCCTGGATGCCGGGCGCGGTGCCGAAGTTCGCCGACGTCCCATCCGCCGCGTGACCGACGTAGATGAAGTGGGTGAGCTGCGTCTCAAAATCGTAGGGCGCGACCGCGTCGTCGTTGCCGATGTCGAAGTTCGTGAGCGTCCGCAGCACGCCTTCCTGCGTGCCGGGAACGGAATCGAGATAAGCCACGCTGATCGCCGAGCTATCGTGGTCCGCCCCGGCCGGTGATAGATGGGCGAGGCCCGAGTAGAGCGAGAACGCCGGTATCAACGTGCCAAGCTTAGTTCCGCCATCGTCCGACGCTTCCACCTTGATGGTCACCCGCGCCGCCGTGAGCAGCGTGAAGCGGAAGTAGCGGCCCTTGTGCGAATCGCCCCAGTCTTCGTCGGTCGCATCGGCCCAGCCGGAGGCGCCGGAGATGCCTTGGTTTGAGATGAGCACCGCTTTGTTGTCCGAGCCGGAAAAGCTGCCGAAGTTCCGGTTCGTGTAGCCGATGTGGGCGGAGGCCGTGGTGAGCGATGCGACGCCGACGGCGAGGCACGTGAGTTGGCGGATGGTGGATGGGATCATGATGTGGTGTTGGTGTGATTGGATCGGGCTACGGGGTGAGTGCGTTTGAGACGGCGTAATCGACCGTGAACCCGTCCTGGAACGGGCCGGTGCGGGTTTGCGGTGGCTTCACGACGTGGAGCGTCCCGGCGACGCCGGTGGTGAGCGCGGGATCGAACTCGAGCGAGCCGCTCACGGTGCCCGGCGGAAATTTATAGACGACCGAATAGACCGGCAGCCGCCACCCGCCGCCGGTGCGCGGCGCGACGACGGCGCCGCACGAGAACTTCGTCCGGTCGCCCAGTCGTCCCGCGATCGTGGCGACGCCGAGCTTGCTTACCTTCAATGTCGCGCGGCCTGCGTCGGCTGGCGCGGTGCCAGTGCTGCTCGCGACCGTGAGATTCAGCACATGCCGGCCGGCGCCCGGCGCAGGCGCGAGGCGCGTGAACGGCGAACGCTCCATCGTGCCGGTGAAAAGATCGCTGCCGCTGCGCACGAACGCGCCGACGCTGCGATGGCCGTTCGGCCGTGCGGAGAGCCGAAGCGCGACGTCGAGCGCCGGCGCGCGCGACGGACGCAGCTCGCCATTCACCTCGACCCTGCCCTTGAGCGCCTGCTTTGTCGCGCCGAGCCGCGCCGAGCCGCTCCACGCGCCCGTTCGGGTCACGATCACGTTCACGAAACCCGCGACCGCCTGGCTTCCATCCGCTTTGAGGTGCCCGGTGTATCGCGCCGCCGCGGACGCCATCGTGCTGACGGTCGCGTTCGCCGCGGAGGTCGCATTCCCCGCGTCGCCCGCGATCAGCACGCGATAGGCGAAGATGTCGATCTCCGCCGTGCCGAAGTCCGGTCCCGGCGTGTAAGTGAGCGCGCCGTCGGACGCCAGCACCGCATCGCCCCGGCCCGCCGAAAATGAAAGCTCCGCCAGATCGCCCGGCGCGGCCACGCGTGTGTCATTCGCGAGCACGCCGCGCTCCGCGGCGACCACGAGCGGCGCCGTTTTGCTGCGCGTGAAAAACGAGTCGTCCGCGAGCACGGCGTTGCGGTTCACGTCGCTGCCGAAGCGCGCGCCCTCGAACGGCTGCACGCCGAGAAAGGTGAGCGTGTCGTCCCCGCTGAGCGCGGCGAGCAGCGCGCCGCGGCTCAGAGGTGCTTCGCCGAAAACGCCGGGCACATACTGCTGGAGCGCGCGGGAGAAGACGAAGTGCCGCCGCTCGCCGCCGATCGTCCCTTCCACCACGAGGTCCGCCGCGCCGGCCTGGTTCGCGGTCTCCATGCGCGCGATCTCGTCGAGCGGCGCGGAGGTCGCATCGACCGTCACGCTGTCGCCGACCGCCGGCGCGGTGCCGCTGTCGAAGCACATCACGAACGCCGTCACGTCCGCGAAATCCGCGGGCGTGCTCAGCGTATCGAGCACGTAGGGATGCGCCGTCGGCAGCGCGAAGCCGGTGCCGTCGTGGTTCATGCCGAAGCCGCTCAGCGATTGCTGGCCGGTCCGCGGATTGAAGAAGATGCGCTGATAGGTCGTCGCGAGGGGCGGCGTCTTGATCGGCTGCGACGCGCCCACTTCCTGGTGAAGGTCGATGTTGTTGTTCGTGCCGCGTGGCAGTTCGTGGCAGACCGCGCAGTGATTGACGTGCGATGTGAAAAGCGTCTGTCCGCGCAGTGGATTCGCTCCGTCGAAAGTGAGCGGCAGCGCGCCGTCCTTCTCCCGGTTCGGATTCGGGTGATGCCGCAGCGCGAGCAAGTAGGCGGCGAGCGCGCTCATGTCGTCCGCCGCGATCTCCGAGCCGGCCATGAGCCTGTCGAAGGTCGGATTGAAGTCCGCGAGCGTCGCGCGGTCGCCGCGCCAGTGGAACGGCGCGCCGTCCTGCATGCCGCGCAGCGTCTGCGTGACCATCGGCCCTTTCATCGGGTGCATCGTCCGCGCGCGCGGCCTCGTGTCGTGGGCGACGAGGTTTGCGCCGATCACCGTCACCATGTCGCCGCCCGGGTCGCCGAGATCCCACGCGATCCCGTCGCGATCGGCGTCGAGGTGGCACGTCGCGCACGACGCGGTTCCGTTGCCGGAAAGTCGCGCATCGAAAAGGAAGCCGCGTCCTTCGCGGATCGTCGCCGGCATCGTGTCGTGGCTGGCGAGCGGCACCTCGGCGACGACCGCGCCCGTGTCCGTGGCGATGAGCGTGACCGTGTCGGAGAGCTTGTTCAGCACGAAGAGCCGCGGCTGCGCGGGATGCAGCGCCAGCGCGCGCGGGCCGCGCATCACGTCCGAACCGCCACCGCCCGTGCGCACGTCGATGCGGTCGAGCACTGTGCCCGTCGCCGTGTCGATCTTCGCCACGCGATCGCTCCCGAACGCCGCGACCCACGCCTCGCTGCCGTCGGCGGAGAAAACGAGCGCCGTCGGCTGCGCGAGCGCCCCGGCCTGCGGCGCGGGATTCAGGTCGAAGACCGTCGCCGCGCCGTCGCCCGCTGCGAGCCGCGTGAGCCGGTGGTCGGCGATGTGTCCGCGCAGCGCCGGCTCGAAGCGCACGAGATTGCGCGCCTCGGTATTCGCCACCCACAGGTCTCCGGAAACCGGATGCACCGCGAGGTCGAAGAGATTCGTCCCGGCGCCGCCGAGGTAACGCGTCACCGTCCCGGTCGCCGCGTCGATCTGCGCCACGTCGCGATCGAGCACCGTGTAGTGGATGCGCGAATCGTTCGCGGGCACGATAAGCGCGGTCTGCGGCGCCGCCGGAAGCGCGGTGTTCGTCGGCGGCGGCTGAGCGGGCGCGGCTTCCTTGACGAGGACGGTCGTCGCATTGCCCGAGAGCAGGAACGCCGCATAGACCGTCGTGCCCGCGGCATCCGTCGCGAGCGCCCGCGGATCGAGCCCGCCGAGCGGGATCGACGCCACCTCCAGCCGCGTCGCGGTGTCGAAGACGCGCACGAGATTATTGCGCCCGCACGTCACGAACGCCTTTCCCTGCGCGAACACGACGTCGGCCGGTTCATCCGGCGCGCGCAGCGTGGCGACGACCGCTTTCCTGCCCAGCGAGACGATCGAGATGCTGTCGCCGACTTCGTTGACGACCCACACTTCATCATCCGTCCGCGCGCGCACGGCGACCGGCGCGAGCCCGACGAGGATCTCCGCGACCAGCACCGGCGCGGCGTTCGGGTTCGACACGTCGAAGACGGCGAGCCGCGCATCCGGCGAGTTGAGCGCGAGCAGGCGATTGCCGTCGGGCGTCAGCGCGATCGAGTGCGTCTGCCGCGCCTCGAAATGCGTGTAGCCCTGGGCGCGCAGCGGAAACGCGGCGGCGCAGAGCAGCACGAAAGCGAGGCTGAACAGGCGATGAGGTGAAGGCATGAAACGAACGGACAAGGGGAGAGGAAGCTTCCGGCGAGGGGGCGGAGCCACGGAGGTCTATGAACATCACCTCAACTGTGTCGGGCGCGGCGCTTCCCAGGCGCGCTCCGTGGACTCCGATCCCCTCGCGGAAAAAACGAGGGCGGCAGATGCAGCCACGCGTGACAGCGCAAAGCGAAGCACGGCGCGAAAGCGCGGTGGCTGCAGGGATGCCGGGAGCTAGACGAGCGGCGGCGGAGTCGGCGGCGCGAGGGCCGGCGACGAGTGCGTCTCGACGAGACGCGGAAATTCAAATGCCTCGGAAGCGGGCTCCATGATGACCACTCCGCGCGCGAGCACCGCTTCAAACTTCACGAGCGTCCTGGTCTTCGCGCTCTTCTGCTCCTTGCTGCGTCCCTCGCTCACCGTCTTGCACAAGCCGCACGGGTGCGCGCCGTCGAAGGTTTTCTCGATTGCCACGCTGAGCGGCGCTTCCTTCGAGTAGTCGATCACCATCCCGACCCACGCGACTGACTGCAGCGCGATCCAGTTGCCGCCGAGGATCTGCACGACGGCGATGAGTGCTAGGGTTTTGGAAAGGCGGAGCAGCACGGCGAGGCGCGCAATGTGTCGAACGTGCATGGAACTGCAAGCTGGCATTTGTGCTCGGGATGACGGGCTTGACGCCGCGAAGGGCGGCGTATCTAAGCACGCGACCTGACTATGAAATTGACACGACTCCTACTCGCCACACTCGCGGGCCTGTCATGGGCGGGACATGCCGAGGACGCCACACCCACCACGCTGCCGGAGATCGTCATCACGGGCAAAGCGGAAGACTTGCTCGGCGTGACGACGTCGGCTTCGAAGGGACAGGCGAGCGCGGCGGAGATTCAAGCGCGGCCGTATGGTCGGCGCGGGGAAATCCTCGAGGTGGTGCCGGGCGTCATCATTACGCAGCACGCGGGCGGCGGGAAGGCGAACCAGTATTTCCTACGCGGCTTCAACCTCGATCACGGCACGGACTTCGCGATCGATATCGACGGGATGCCCGTGAACATGCGCACGCACTCGCATGGGCAGGGTTACGCGGACTTGAATATCCTCCTGCCTGAGCTGGTCGAGCGCGTGGACTACGAGAAGGGCGTGTATGCGGCGCGCAATGGCGACCTCTCGAGCGCGGGCGCCGCGCACTTCAAGCTCTACGATTACCTGCCGCAGGGCATCGCGAGTGTCACGTGGGGCGAGCATAATTACTGGCGCGGGCTGATCGCCGATTCGTTCAGCGCGGGCGCGCATGCGAAGCTCACGCTCGCGCTCGAATACACCTATGTGGACGGACCGTGGGCGCTGCCCGAGCAGACGAGCCGCTGGAACGGCTTCGCGCGCTGGTTCACCGGCGACTCGGAGAATCACTTCTCGATCACGGCCATGGGCTATCGCGGTGTGTGGCAATCGAGCGACCAGATTCCGCAGCGCGCGATCGTGGGCGGACGGCTCGATCGCTTCGGCTATGTCGATCCGCGCGCGGGCGGCGATAGCCAGCGCTACAGCCTGCAACTCGACTGGCGGCGCAGTGAAGGCGGCGTCGCGCCCGAGCCGGGCAAGGCGGTCGGCAAATCACTGATCGACAAGGCACCACCCGTCGCACCGACCATCGACGACGTATGGCGCGCGAACGCTTACGGCTTTTCCTACGACCTCGATCTGTTCTCGAACTTCACCTACTTCCTCGACGACCCGGAGCGCGGCGATCAGTTCGAACAGGCCGAGCAGCGCTGGACCGCCGGGGGCGAAGCGGCGCGCGAGTGGAACAACCGGCAGGTCTTCGGCGTGATGAGCAGCTTCGTGCTCGGCGTGCAGACCCGGCATGACTGGATCGACCCCATCGGGCTCTACAAAAGCGAGGCGCGCCAGCGATTCCGCACGGTGCGCGAGGACTCGGTGTATGAGGGAAGCGTCGGCCTTTTCGCGGAGGCGACGTCGCACTGGACGGATTGGTTTCGCACGACGCTCGGCGTGCGTGGCGACTATTTCTGGTTCGACGTGGCGAGCGGCGACTGGCGCAACTCCGGCTCCGATTCGCGCGGCCTGATCAGCCCGAAGTTCAGCGCGGTCTTCGGCCCGTGGAAGGAGACCGAGCTGTATCTCAACGCCGGCACCGGCTTCCACTCGAACGACGCGCGGGGCGTGAACACCGCGCGCGATCCCGAGACGGGCGACTCCGTCCAGCCGGTCGATCCGCTCGTGCGCACGTTCGGTTACGAGGTCGGCATCCGCACCCATGTGGTGCCGAAGCTCACGCTCACCGCGGCGTTCTGGTGGCTCGATAACGACAGCGAACTGGTCTATGTCGGCGACGCCGGCACGAACGAACCCGGCCCTGCATCGCGGCGCTACGGAGTGGAAGTCGCCGCCTACTACCGGCCTGCGGATTGGTTCACACTCGACGCCGAGTTCGCGGCGACGCACGCGCGCTTCCGCGACGTGGGCGGGCTCGACCGCATCCCGGACAGCGTGCCGTGGATGCTCAATGCCGGCGTGACGGCCGGCAGGGAGCACGGGCCGTTCGGCAGCATCCGCGCGCGGGTCTTCGACCAGCGCCCGCTCGTCGAGGACAATTCCGTGAAGGGCTCGGACAGCATCCTCTTCAACGGCGTCATCGGTTACCGCACCGAGCGCTGGGAGGTCGCCGTCGAGTGCCTGAACATTTTTGATCGCGAGGACAACGACATCGAATACTTCTACACCTCCCGCCTTCCCGGCGAACCCGATGAAGGCATCGACGACATCCATCTCCATCCGACCGAACCGCGCACGTTCCGCGTGCGGGGAACGCTGCGTTTCTAAGGCCGCGCGCCGCGCGCCGGTCGCGCTTTCCGTCTCGATGCTGCTGCACGCCGCGCTCTTCGCGGCGGTCGCGACGTTCACGATCGGCCGCCCGCACCTGCCCGCCGGGAACGAGGTCACGCCAAGCGTCACATTCGGACTCGTCGTGGATGAGCCGCCCGTCGCGGAGCCACCACAAGTCGAACCTCCCGCTACGCCTCCCGAGCCCGCACAGCCTCCGCCGCCTGTCGTCGAGCCGGCCATGCCGATCCCTGTCGATCCGCTCACGAGCATCGCCGCCGATGCTCCTGTGACGATGCCGGCTCGGCCTGCGCCTACTGTCCGCGCGACTTCGCCGCTCCCGCCGAAAAAGACCAGCCGGCCTGCGACGGGGGGGATGCCTGCGAGCGGCGACCGCGGAGGCGACGCCGGCTTTACCCCCGCCGTCTGCACCTACCTGTCTCTTA
>JBEBGD010000071.1:0-28336 GCA_040081625.1 Chthoniobacteraceae bacterium | reverse complement strand
AGCCAGCGAAAGCGCCCCCACGCTCATGCCCGAGCGCAGCAGCATTTGCCGGCGGGTAAAACACACATCGTCAAACGACGGCGTGTGCTCACGGTGATATTTGGCGGCGGAGAAGAGTTTGGGTTCGGTGTTCATGACGGGTATTGAGTTGGTGGTTCGTCTCCTGTTTGTCGCGAACGGGCTCCGGCGTTACACAAAGCCGCAAATTTTTTCGGCGGCCGGGTCTTCCTGAAAAGCAAAACGCCGCAGGGCGACTCAGCCGTCGGGCCCGCGGCGCTTTGAAGATTTTGCCCCACCTTTGCCGTCGAAGTGGAGATCCGATGTCCCTGAGGAACAACGGTGGACACCTGGGACGGGCCTCGGCCTTCCTAGAGAGGCATGACCTAAACACGCCCACCCCGGCGTCCTGTCTTTGTTGAATTACGGGAGCGGGATTACCACTTCTTGGTCGAACAACGCAGGGCAAATGGGTTGTGCAGCTCGCGCCGCACGAAAACTTTTGGAAAGAACTGCGCGAAGTCTGGGCAGCCGTGCCCGCTACGTCAATCGCGCAGAACCGAAAATAGTGTCAGCACCGTTACTCGCGCAGCGTCGCGCCGAGTGCCTTGAGTCGGTCCTTGAGCTTCGCGTGTGCGGCGTTCACTTCGTCCGCGGTGAGCGTGCGCTCGGTGCTGCGATAAGTGAGCGAGTAGGCGAGCGAGCGGCGGTCGGCGGGGATCTTCGCGCCGCTCGGGTCGGCGAAGACATCGAACAACTCGACGCCCGCAAGCAGCGGTTCGTTAGCGCCGGTGAGCGTCGCGGCGACTCGTGCGTGCGGAAGATCGAGCGGCACGAGCATCGCGATGTCGCGCGTGGTCTCGGGGAAACGCGGGATGTCGCGATACTTCTTCGCGAGCGATTGCGTCTCCGCTTTCGCGAGCGCGGCGAGGTCGATCTCGGCGAAGACTACGGGCGCCGTCGCATCCAGCGCGCGCGCGTCGGCGGGCCAGAGCTGGCCGGCGAAGCCGACGGGCTTGTCGTTGAGATTCACCACTAGCGCGAGCGCGAGCGTGTCGTTCGCGGATTTCTCGAAACTCACGCCGGTGCCGAGCACGGACGCAACCAGCCCGTAGAGGTCGAAGAGGTCGTAGGCGCGGCCTTCCGCAGCGCGCCAGCTCCGCTCGCTCGATGCGCCGCTGAGCACGAGCGCGGCGTGCGGGAATTCCTCCGGCTTGCGCGTGCTGAAGACGCGGCCCAACTCGAAGAGCCGCACGCTCGCCGCGCCGGCGCGCAAGTTTTCGCGCAGCGCGCTGAGCAAGCCGTGGAGCAGGTTCGGCCGCAGCACGACCTGGTCGTCGATCATCGGGTTCTTCACGCGCTGGAGATGCTCCGTCGCGACCTGCGTGGCGCCGATCGCGAGCGGCTCCGCGGGCACGAGCGTGATGCTGCGCGCCTCGTGCAGGCCTTGCGAAGCGAAGGCTCGGCGCAGTTCCATCGCGCGATCGTAGGCGCGGTCGCTCGCGCTCGCGGCGGAAAACTGCGCCTGCACGCGCGACGGGATCGCACTCATCCCGATCACGCGCGCGATTTCCTCGATGAGATCGGCTTCGCGCGTGAGGTCCGGGCGGAAGCTCGGCACCTCCCAGCCCTGCGCAGTCTCGCGAAGCCCGAAGCCGCAAAGAATCTCCCGCACGCGCTCCGCCGGCACATCGATGCCGAGCAGCAGACGCAGCCGCTCCGCGCGCAGCGGCACGATGCCGAGCGCGGTGCGGATCGCCGCGCGTGGTTCGCCGACGCGCGCCTCGGGCTCCGCCGTGCCGCCGGCGAGTTGCACGATCAATTCCACCGCGCGCTGCGCCGCAGCCGCGACACCCGCGGGATCCACGCCGCGCTCGAAGCGATAGCTCGAATCCGACGCCAGTCCGAGCGTGCGCCCAGTGCGCCGGACGCTCTGCTGCTGGAAGACCGCGGTCTCGAGCAGCAAGTCCGTCGTCGCTTCCGTCACGCCGGTTTCTTCGCCGCCCATCACGCCCGCGATCGCGACCGCGTGCCGTTGATCGGCGATGACGAGATCCCGCGTCGCGAGCCGATACGTTTTCCCATCGAGCGCGAGGAACTCCTCGCCCTCCGTCGCGAGGCGCACCTGCAAATCGCCCGTGAGCTTCGCCGCGTCGAATGCGTGCAGCGGATGCCCCAGTTCGAGCAGCACGTAGTTGCTCACATCGACCACGTTGTTGATCGACCGAAGTCCCGCCGCTTCGAGTTTCGTGCGGAGCCAGTCCGGCGATGGCCCCACCTTCACCCCGCGGATCGTGCGCAGCGTGTAGAGCGGGCACAGCGCCGCGTCCGCGACGCACAGCGTCGAGGGTTGAGAGCTGAGCGTTGAAAGCGCGACCGGCGAGCGCAGCGGCTTGCCGGTGAGCGTCGCCACTTCGCGCGCGATGCCGGCGTAGCTCAGCAAGTCCGCGCGGTTCGGCGTGATCTCCAGATCGAGCACAGTGTCGCCGGGGAAAAGCTCGCCGATCGGCGCGCCGAGCTTTGCGTCTTCCGGCAAAATCAAAAGCCCCTCCGCATCCTCCGCGATGCCGAGTTCCTTCGCGCTGCACATCATCCCCTGCGACTCCACGCCGCGCAGCTTGCCGACCTTGATCACAAAATCCGGCGCCATCTGCGCGCCCGGCAGCGCGAGCGGCACCTTGTCGCCGACCTTGTAATTCTTCGCCCCGCACACGATCTGCCGCGCCGCGCCCGAGCCGTCATCCACCTGACAAACGCTCAGCCGGTCCGCGTTCGGATGCTGCACGCTCTCGCGCACCTGCGCGACGATCACATTCGCGATCGCGCACCCCGTCGTCTCGACGCCCTCGACTTCCACGCCCGCCATCGTGAGCAGCGAGACGAGTTCATCAGTTGTCGGCGGGAGATCGACGTATTCGCGGAGCCAGTTGAGCGAGACTTTCATCGGGTGTGGAAAATGGGCGCGCAGTAACGGCCTTGCCGCGCCTCCCGGCAAGTCTGCACACGCGCCCTTTTCGCTCGCGCGAGTCCCGCCCCGGTGAAACGCTCGCCGCCCCATGCTCTCCGGCGATATCCGCAGTAAGATCGATGCCCTTTGGAATGCCTTCTGGACCGGCGGCATCTCCAACCCTCTCGAAGTCATCGAGCAGATCACTTACCTGCTCTTCCTCAAGCGCCTCGACGACCTTCACACGCTCGAGGAAAACAAAGCCGCGCGCCTGAAGCTGTCCAAGCTGGAGCGCCGCGTTTTCCCCGAGGGCAAAGACCCCAAAGGCCGCCCCTACGACGACCTCCGCTGGTCGCGCTTCAAGCATTTCGAGGCCAAGGAAATGTTCGCCGTCGTCAACGACCACGTCTTCCCCTTCCTGCGCACGCTCGGCGGCGACGGCTCCACCTACGCGCACCACATGAAGGACGCGCGCTTCACCATCCCCACGCCCGCGCTGCTCGCCAAGGTTGTGGACATGATTGACGCCGTGCCGATGGAGGACCGCGACACCAAGGGCGACCTCTACGAATACATGCTCGGCAAGATCGCCAGCGCCGGGCAGAACGGCCAGTTCCGCACCCCGCGCCACATCATCCAGCTCATGGTCGAACTCACCGCGCCCACGGCCAGGGATGTCATCTGCGACCCCGCGTGCGGCACGGGCGGCTTCCTCGTGGCGGCGGGCGAATACCTCCGCGACCATCACCCGGAAATCCTCCGCGACACGAAGCTCAAGGAACACTTCCACCACCACCTCTTCCACGGCTTCGACTTCGACAACACCATGCTCCGCATCGGCAGCATGAACATGCTCCTGCACGGCGTGGAAAATCCCGACATCCGCTACCGCGACTCCCTCGCGCAGGACCACGCGGGCGAGGAGGAAAAATACACCCTCGTCCTCGCCAATCCGCCCTTCGCCGGGTCGCTCGACTACGAGAACTGCGCCAAGGACCTCCAGCAAATCGTCAAGACCAAGAAGACCGAACTGCTCTTCCTCGCCCTCTTCCTGCGCCTGCTCAAGCCCGGCGGACGCGCCGCCGTCATCGTGCCCGACGGCGTCCTCTTCGGCTCGTCCAACGCGCACAAGACCCTGCGCCGCATCCTCGTCGAGGACCAGAAACTCGACGCCGTCATCTCCCTGCCCGGCGGCGTGTTCAAGCCCTACGCCGGCGTCTCCACCGCCATCCTCCTCTTCACCAGGACCAACTCCGGCGGCACGGACCACGTCTGGTTCTACGACGTGGACGCCGACGGCATGTCGCTCGACGACAAACGCACCGAACTCCTCCCGCCGGAAAAGCTCGGCCCAGTGCCCCGGACCGCGCTCACCGCCGACGACCACGCGAAGAACAACCTCCCCGACATTTTGGCCCGATGGGCCAGATTGCGGAACGCGGAAAGCGGAGTGCGGAAAGAAGAGGAAGACCGCCCGCGAACCGCGCAATCTTTCCGCATTCCGCTCTCCGAAATCCGCACTCAGAATTACGACCTCTCGCTCAACCGCTACAAGGAAGTCGTCCACGCCGAAGTCGCGCACCGCCCGCCGCGCGAAATCCTCGCCAGCCTTGCGGACTTGGAAAAAGAGATCGTCCAGGGCATGAGCGAACTGGAAACGATGCTCGCAAAACCCGCCCCCGCGAAGTAACCTGCCCCCATGAAACCACTCGATCGCATCACCGTCGAACCCGGCAAATGTGGCGGCCGCCCCTGCATCCGCGGCACTCGCTTTCGCGTGATGGATTTGATCGAGCTTCTCGCCGCCGGTGCGTCCCATGAAGAGATTCTTCGCGACTATGCGTTCCTCGAGCCTGACGACATCACCGCTGCGCTCCTCTACGCTGCACGGCAGACGGACCATGTGGTCCTGCCCCTCGTGTGAGGTTTCTCGTGGATAAATCAACTGCCGGCTGTGCTCGCCCGCTGGATGACCGCGCACGGTGCGGACGCCGTTCATGTGCTCGATCTTGGCCTGGACACCACGCCGGATGCGGAGATTTGGTCGCGCGCAGGCGCGGAGATGCGGATCGTCGTGTCAAAGGACGAAGATTTCTTCGACCTCGCCAACCGGCCCGGCGACTCCGGGCAGTTTCTATGGGTGCGCATGGGTAACTGCCGCACCGCAGCGTTGCTCGCCCGCTTTGAGGCTGCGTGGCCGGGCATCGAGGGATCCTTCGCCGCCGGGCACCGCATCGTCCTCCTCCCATGAGCGCCGCGCCGGGCGAAATCCTCAAAGCCCTCGGCCAACTGGAGGCGGAGATTCAGCAGGGCATGAAGGACCTGGAGGGGATGCTGAAGTGAGGTCCGAACGCCAAAACACGGATGGCGAATGGCCCGAAGTGAAGCTCGCGGACGTAGCGGAGCAGTGCCTCGGAAAGATGCTCGATGCGAAGAAGAACAAAGGGCGCTTGATGCCGTATCTCCGCAATCCGAACGTCCGCTGGTTCGACGTGGACACCTCCGATTTGCAGTTGATGCCGTTCGAGGACCACGAGCACGAACGCTATGGCCTGAGAGCTGGCGACATCGTGATTTGCGAAGGCGGCGAAGCCGGACGCGCTGCCATCTGGGACGGACGCTTGCCCGACCTGAAATTCCAAAAGGCAATCCATCGTGTTCGTCCCGGCCCTCGGCTGCACAATCGTTTCTTTGTCCATCGCTTGATGGCCGACCATCAAAACGGGCGGCTCGGCGACTACCTTACCGGCGCGACCATCAAGCATTTCACAGGGCAAGACCTCGCGCGCTACGAGTTCCCCCTGCCGCCGCTGGCGGAGCAGCGGCGGATCGCGGAGGTGCTGGACCGGGCGGAGGCGTTGCGGGCCAAGCGCCGCGCCGCCCTCGCCCAACTCGACTCCCTCACCCAATCCCTCTTCCTCGACCTCTTCGGCGACCCCGTGTCGAATCCGAAAGGCTGGCCCGAAACCACATTACTCGGAGACATGGCCGACATTGTTTCTGGCATCACGAAAGGGCGAAAGCTCAACGGGGAGAAGGTTCGCGAGGTGCCCTATCTGGCGGTCGCCAACGTGCAAGATCGCGCACTCAATCTCGCCGCCATCAAGAGCATTGAGGCAACCGAGAAGGAGATCGCACGATATCAACTCCAGCCCAACGACCTCGTGCTTACGGAAGGTGGCGACCCCGACAAACTTGGGCGAGGCACGCTTTGGAACGGCGAACTTTCCGAGTGCATCCACCAGAACCACATCTTCCGCGTGAGGCTCACGTCAGACCGAATCGCGCCGCTGTTCGCGAACTGGCTCATCAGCGGCCCGCGCGGCAAGCGATACTTCCTCAAATCGGCGAAGCAGACCACGGGCATCGCCTCGATCAACATGACGCAACTGCGCGGCTTCCCATTGCTAATTCCCCCCATCCCCTTGCAGCGCGAATTCGCCCGGCGAGTGACGGCGGTGGAGGCGCTGAAGACGGCGCAGCGCGCGTCGCTGGCGGAGCTGGACGCGCTCTTCGCCACCCTCCAGCACCGCGCCTTCCGCGGGGAACTTTAGCCGGGGGGCGGTTTTTGGCCTGTTTCGCGGCCTTTCAGAGGACTTACTCTGTTGGCCCTAGGGAGGCGCCGGCTTGCAGTGAACAAAAAGCACCTGCTTTTTGCAGAAAGCAGGCTGCATGAGGCTGAATGCAGCAGGATGCGGGGCCAATGCAGCAGGATGCGGGGCCAATGCAGCAGGATGTGGGGCCAATGCAGCAGGATGCGGGGCCAATGCAGCAGGATGCGGGGCCAATGCAGCAGGATGCGGGGCCAATGCAGCAGGATGCGGGGCCAATGCAGCAGGATGTGGGGCCAATGCAGCAGGATGTGGGGCCGCTGCAGCAGGATGGGAGGCCGCTGCAGCGGGATGCGGGGCGGGTGCGGCAGGATGTGCCCCCGTCACCGGCGGTGATGGGGCCGTTGCGGCGGGTAAACAAAGGCTCGACGACGCGCTTCTCCTCGTTCCCAAACTCCGTTTGGGAACGTAAGTGCGGGGCGAAGCTCTGCTTCGCAGCGGCCGGCCCCCGGCAACAGGAGTTGCCGCCGCAGGGGCGTTCCCAAACTGGAGTTTGGGAACGAGGAGGGGCTGCGCACCGGAAGGAAAGGCTCGACTTCGCGCGGCTCGGCTGCCACTCCACGCCCCCCAGTCGTGAGCGCTTCCAACTTCACCTTCCTCCAGTCCGAATGGCCCCTGCTCCACGCCCCGGCGGTGCAGGCGGAGCGGCTGGCGCTGGTGGATGCGCGGGCGGCGTGTTTCTACGCACGGCGCACGCTGGAGCTGGCGGTGCAGTGGCTTTACAGGAACGATGCGGCGCTGCGGCTGCCGTATCAGGATCACCTCAGCGCGCTGCTGCACGAGCCGACGTTTAAGAAGGCGGCGGGCGAGGCGGTCTTCGCCAAGGCGCGGGTGATCCAGCGGCTGGGGAATGATGCGGTGCACAGCACCGGGCCGGTGCGGCAGTTCGATGCGCTGGCGGCGGTGCGGGAGCTTTTCCACTTTTCCTACTGGCTGGCGCGGACGTATGCGCGCGGGACGAAGCCGGGTGACGGCGTCACTTTCAACTCCGACCTCCTGTCCACCGCGGCGGCGCCGGTCCAGTCTCCCGCGCAGCTCCAGCAGCTCGGGGCGCAACTGCGCGAGCGCGACGAGAAGCTCTCCACGCTGCTCGCCGACAAGACGGCGCTCGATGAGGAGCTGAAGCGTCTGCGCGCCGAGGTGGCGGCGGCGAAGGCGGCGAATGCCGCGCAGCCGGACACGCACGATTATTCGGAGGCGCAGACGCGGGATTATTTCATCGACCTGCTGCTGCGCGAGGCGGCCTGGGCGCTGGATCAGGAGCGGGATCGGGAGTTCCGGGTGACGGGGATGCCGAACGAGAAAGGCGAGGGGTTCGTGGATTACGTGCTGTGGGGCGATGACGGGCTGCCGCTGGCGGTGGTGGAGGCGAAGCACACGCGCAAGAGCGCGCAGATCGGCCAGCAGCAGGCGAAGCTGTATGCGGATTGCCTGGAGAAGCAGTTCGGGCGCAGGCCGCTGATCTATTACAGCAACGGCTACGAGCACTGGCTGTGGGACGACGCCTTTTATCCGCCGCGCGCGGTGCAGGGCTTTGCCAAGAAGGATGAGCTGGAGCTGATGATCCTGCGCCGCGGGACGCGCAAGGCGCCGGCGGATGCGGAGGTGGATGGCGCGATCGTGGAGCGCTACTACCAGACGCGCGCGATCCGCCGCATCGGCGAGGCCTTCGACCGCGACCGGGAGCGCAAGGCGCTGGTGGTGATGGCGACGGGCGCCGGCAAGACGCGCACGGTGATCGCGCTGTGCGATGTGCTGATGCGCTGCAACTGGGCCAAGCGGGTGCTCTTCCTCGCGGATCGCGTGGCGCTGGTGCGGCAGGCGGTGAACGCCTTCAAAAGGCATCTGCCGAATTCCTCGCCGGTGAATCTCGTGACGGAGAAGAGCGCGCAGGGCCGCGTGTATGTGTCCACTTACCCGACGATGATGGGCTTGATCGACGAGACGCCCGACGGTCAGCGGCGCTTCGGAGTCGGGCACTTCGACCTGGTGATCATCGATGAAGCGCACCGCTCGGTGTATCAGAAGTATGGGGCGATCTTTTCCTACTTCGACTCGCTGCTCGTGGGGCTGACGGCGACGCCGCGCGATGAGATCGACCGCGACACGTATGGGCTTTTCGATTTGGAAAAGGGCGTGCCGACCGACTCCTACACGCTCGAGGACGCGGTGAAGGATGGCTTCCTGGTGCCGCCGCGCGCGGTGTCGGTGCCGCTGAAGTTTGCGCGCGAGGGGATCAAATACGACGACCTCTCCGACGAGGAGAAGGAGCAGTGGGACGCGAAGGAATGGAGCGAGGAGGGCGAGGTGCCCGATCGCGTGGAGGCCGACGCGGTGAACAAGTGGCTCTTCAACAAGGACACCGTGGACAAGGCGCTGGCGCACCTGATGACGCGCGGGCAGAAGGTCGCGGGCGGCGACCGGCTGGCGAAGACGATCATCTTCGCGAAGAACCAGGCGCACGCGGTGTTCATCGCGGAGCGGTTCGACGTGAACTACCCGGCGCTCGCGGGGAAATTCGCGCGGGTGATCCACTGCGGGCTGCCCTATGCGCAATCGCTGATCGATGACTTTTCGCAGCCGGCGAAGGCGCCGCACATCGCGATCTCGGTGGACATGCTGGATACGGGCATCGACGTGCCGGAGGTGGCGAACCTCGTGTTCTTCAAGCTGGTGCGCTCGAAGACGAAGTTCTGGCAGATGCTCGGGCGCGGCACGCGGCTGTGCCCGGAGCTGTTCGGGCCGGGCCAGGACAAGGAGTTCTTCTTCGTCTTCGATTACTGCCAGAACCTGGAGTTCTTCAGCCAGAACCCGGAGACGAGCGACGGCGCGCTCGGCGCTTCGCTGGGCCAGCGGCTCTTCACCGCGCGGCTGGAACTGCTCGGCGAGTTGGACAAGCAGGCCGGCCTCGTGGTGGGCGAGCGTCCCGACGAGCTGCGGCGCGAAGTGGCCGATCTGCTGCGCGGCGAGGTGACGGCGATGAACGTGAACAACTTCATCGTCCGCCCGCATCGCCGGCTTGTGGAGAAGTATTCCGCAGCCGAGGCGTGGACGACGCTCACGACTGAATCGCTCGGCGAACTCGCGCAGGGAATCGCCGGTCTTCCCACCGAACTGGAGCCCGAGGATGAGGAGGCGAAGCGCTTCGACCTGCTGATGCTGGGCCTCCAGCTCGCGCAGCTCCGCAGCGAGCCGGGCTTCGCGCGGCTGCGCGCCCAGGTGAAGGCAATCGGCGGCTTGCTCGAGGAAAGGGCCAGCATTCCCATGGTGCAGCAGCAGCTCGCGCTTATTCAGGAAATCCAAACCGACGAATGGTGGCAGGACGTGACCGTGCCGATGCTCGACCAAGCGCGGAAGCGGCTACGGCTGCTCGTGAAGCTGATCGAGAAGCAGGCGCGCAAGCCGATCTACACGGACTTCGAGGACGAGATGGGCAGCGAGTCGGAGGTCACGCTGCCGGGCTTCGCGTCGCCGGACAGCTACGCGCGCTTCCGCGCGAAGGCCCGGCAGTTCCTAAAAGCGCATGAAGATCACCTCGCCATCCACAAGCTGCGCACGAACGAGCCGCTCACCCCGACCGACCTCGCCGAGCTGGAGCGGATGCTCGCGGAGGTCGGCACCACGGACGACGTGGAGAACGCGAGGCAGGAGAGCCACGGGCTCGGGCTGTTCGTGCGCTCGCTCGTCGGCCTCGACCGGCAGGCGGCGAAAGCCGCGCTCTCGCATTTCAGCAATGGAACACTCCGCGCGAACCAGATCGAGTTCATGGACGAGATCGTGAACCACCTGACCGAGCACGGCTGCATGGAGGTGGCGCGGCTCTACGAATCGCCTTACACGGATTTCAGTCCGCGCGGCGTCGATGGCGTCTTTACCCCGGCGCAGGTCGAGGAGCTGGTCTCTATCCTCGACGAAGTGCGCAGCCGTGCGATCGCGTGACGCTTACAGGTTTGCGAGATACCGCTCCGCGTCGAGCGCGGCGGCGCAGCCCTGGCCGGCGGCGGTGACGGCCTGGCGATAGACGTGGTCCGACACGTCGCCCGCGGCGAAGACGCCGGGGATTTTCGTGGACGTGCCTTCGCGCTGGAGCAGGTAGCCGTTCTCGTCCATGTCGAGCTGGCCGCGGAAGGGCGCGGTGTTCGGCGTGTGGCCGATGGCGACGAAGACGCACTTCAACTCCAGCTCGCGCTCGGCGCCGGACTTCACGTCGCGCACCTTCGCGGCGCGCATCTCGCCCTGGTCGTCGGTGAGATACTCGGTGAGTTCGCTGTTCCAGATCGGCTCGATCTTCGGGTTGGCGAGCGCGCGGTCGGCCATGATCTTCGAGGCGCGCAGGCTGTCGCGGCGGTGGATGAGATACACCTTGCTCGCGAAGCGCGTGAGGAAGGTCGCCTCCTCGCACGCGCTGTCGCCGCCGCCGACGACGCACACGGGCACGTTGCGGTAGAAGGCGCCGTCGCATGTCGCGCAGCTCGTGAGTCCGTGACCGATCATCTTCTTTTCATCGGGCAGGCCGAGGTAACGCGCGCTCGCGCCGGAGGCGATGATGAGCGCCTTCGTCTCGACCCACGCGTCGTCGAGCTTCACGCGGACGTGGCCCTGCGCGGGCTCGAATCCGGTGACGCTCGCGTATTGAAACCGCGCACCGAAACGCTCGGCCTGCGCTTTCATGTTCATGATCAGCTCGGGGCCGTCGATGCCTTCCTTGAAGCCGGGGAAATTCTCCACGAGCGTGGTCGTGGAGAGCTGGCCGCCGGGCTCGTGGCCTTCGAGCACGAGCGGGGCGAGGTTGGCGCGGGCGGTGTAGATGGCGGCGGTCAGCCCGGCGCAGCCGGTGCCGACGATGATGACGTTTTCCATAAGCGGGCGGGACGGATAACCTAAAACGTCCAAAGTCCAAGCGTCCAAAGTCCAAAGTCTTCACGGGCGGCGCGTGTCCCGAGTTTGGACCAAGGAGGGAGCTTGCGGAAGGGTCCCGTTGCTGCTTTCAAAGCGCCACCCCATGCATGAAGGCAGCATCACCATTCACGTCGCCGCCGATGTCCGCGAGATCGAGCGGCTTAACCAGCTCGTGCGGCGGTTTGGCGAGTTGCACGAGGTGCCGTCGCGCACGCTCTACGCGGTGAACCTCGCGCTCGATGAACTGGTGACCAATGCGGTGCTTTACGGCTTCGACGATCCGCAAGGCCGGCAGATCACTGTGCGCATCGCGGCAGCCGCCGGCGAGCTGGTGGCCTCGGTGACTGATGAGGGAAAGCACTTCAACCCGCTCGATGCGAAGGTGCCCGATCTTGCCGCGCCGCTCGCGGAACGCGACATGGGAGGGCTTGGCATCCACCTCGTGCGCTCGCTCATGGATCACGTCGGTTATTCGCGCGATGACGACAAGAATGTGCTGACGATCCGCAAACACTTCCGCTAAGCTCCGCACCGCGCGACCATGCAGATCAACGAACATAAACAGGGCGACGTGACGATCGTGACGATCGACGACCACCTCGACACGGCATCCGCACCGCAGTTTGAGGAGCGGCTGCTCGGGCTTGTGGATGCCGGGGCGCTCAAGATCTTGATCGATGGCGCGGCGCTGGCCTACGTGAATAGCGCGGGGCTGAAAGTCTTCCTCATGGTGGCCAAGAAACTCGAGCCGCTCGGCGGCCGGATGGTCATCAGCTCGCTCCAGCCGAGCGTGTTCATGATTTTCGAGATGATCGGCTTTACGCGGATCATGAAAATCGTGCCGACGCGCGACGAGGCACTGCGCGAACTCGGCGCTCCTCCCACCGCGACTAGTTGAAGGGAACGCTTTCCGCGCGGTTGATCCTGTGGGTCGGACTGCCAGCCGCGCTGGCCCCTGCTGCGGTGCTCGTGCTCGCGGCGTTGCACGGGTTTCGCCGCGCGGTCGAGCGGACCGAGGCGCGCGCGGAGGAGATGGCGCGTTACCACGCCGCGAAAATGGACTCGGCACTCCAGCACGCGCAGAAGATCCCCGAGATGATGGCCGCGGAGCTCGAGACGGGGAGATTCGACACGACGGAGAAGCTCGAGGCGTGGCTGCGCTGGATCGTGGAGACCAACCCGGAAGTGTATGGGAGCTGCGCCGCTTTCCGGCCGCGCGGCTTTCTGCCGGAGCTCGCCGCCTACGCGCCCTACGTCTATCGCGGCGACGACGGGCTGCGCTCCGAGCAGCTCGCCAAGCCTGAATACAATTACTTCCAGTGGGATTGGTATCGCGCGCCGCGCGACTCGGGCACCGCGCTGTGGAGCGATCCGTATTTCGACGAAGGCGGCGGCAACGCGCTGATGATCACCTACTCCGTGCCGTTCCGGAAGGACGGTGCGTTCAATGGAATCGTCACCATCGACATCGCGATCACGCAGCTCGTCGAGGAGATCACGCGGATCGTCGTTGGGCGCGAAGGCTACGCGTTTCTCGTCGATCGCACCGGCGCATTTCAGGCGGTGCCGAAAGCCTTTCCAAAGCCGAGCGCGCCGCTCCCGGCGGACAGCCCGCTGCTTGCGCTCACCGTCGAGGACGGCCCGGGCGGCGGCCACGCGCGGATGCCCGGTCCGTTGTGGAATCGCGATTCCGTGGTCGGGTTCGCGCCGATCGCGAAAGGCCGGCTCATCGCGGCATTCGTGAGCCCGACCGACGAGGCGTTCGCCGACGCGAAGGGCGTGATGCTCCAGCAGCTCGCGCTCGGGGCCGCGGGGCTCGTGCTCGTCTTCGGCGCGATCGTGCTCGTCGCCCGCTCGGTGGCGCGGCCCATCCACGAGCTGTCGGCGGGAGCGCAGAAAATTGCAGCCGGCGATCTCGACCTGAATATCGATGGCCGCGGCAAAATCGCCGAGGTGGTGCAGCTCACCGAGGCCTTCAACAAGATGACGCGCGACCTGCGGCTGCGGATGGAGGAGCTGCGCCACACGACCACGATCAAGGAGCGGCTCGAAGGCGAGATGAGCGCCGCGCGCAATATCCAGATGAGCCTGCTGCCGAAAGTGTTTCCCGCATTTCCGGACCGGCGGGAGTTCGACGTCCACGCCGTCGTGCGTCCGGCCCGCGAAGTCGGCGGCGACTTCTACGATTTCTTCCTCATCGACGAGCGCCGGCTCTGCGTGCTCATCGGCGATGTGTCGGGAAAGGGCGTGCCGGCGGCGCTCTTCATGGCCGTCTCCAAGGCGCTGATCAAAGCGAACATCATGCGCGGCGCGCCGCTGGCGACGGCGGTGGGCTACGTCAACGACGAGCTGTGCGAGGAGGCGGACGCGGGCATGTTCGTCACGCTGCTCATCGCCGTGCTCGATACGGCTACGGGCCTGCTCGAATACTCCAACGCGGGCCATCTCTCGCCGTTCCTGCTCGGTGCGGACGGCACGGTCGGGCCGCTCGACGGCGCGCACGCGCAGGCACTCGCGCTCTCGAAGAAGCTCCCGTTTTCCACCGCGACACACCAGTTCGCACCGGGCGATTCGATGTTCCTCTTCACCGACGGCGTCACCGAGGCGCTGAGTTCGGCGCGGGAGTTTTACACGTCGGAGCGCCTCCAGGTCATTCTGCGCGATGCCTGCGCGATGCCGGTGCAGCGCATGACGCGCTCGGTCATCCAGGACGTGCGCGCGTTCGCATCCGACCAGCCGCAGGCGGACGATATTTCCGTGCTCGCGGTGCGATGGCTCGGTGCCGCTGAGTGGACCGACGAAGGCACCGGGACCGTCGCCGCAACCCAACCTCTTGTCCGTTCTCTCACCTGATCCATGGCCGCAAAAAAAAGAACCAAACCCGCCCCGCCAAAACACTACGTGCTCGATACGAACGTCCTGCTGCACGACCCGCAGTCGATGTTCCAGTTCGAGGACAACGTCGTTCACATCCCGGTCGAAGTGCTCGAGGAGCTCGATCGCTTCAAATCCGAATCGACCACACGCGGCGCGAACGCGCGCGAGGTTCACCGGCGGTTGAGCGAGCGCTTCCGCACCACCGGGGAGATGAAGACCGGCGTGCGGATGGAGAATGGCGGCGAGCTGCGCATCCGCGTGAACTCGAACGTCGTCTTCGACGACCACGGCTGGCATCTGCTGGGCGAGGCGCAGAAGTTCAAGGAACTCAAGGCGCTCTTCCCGGACCTCTCGCTCAACGACAACCGCATCCTCGCCAGCGCGGTCTATCTCGCCGACTCGAACAAGGACAAGACGATCCTCGTCACCAAGGACATCAACATGCAGCTCAAGGCCCGCGTGCTCGGGCTCGAGGCGCAGGATTACCGCACCGACCGCGTCGAGGATGGCGACATCCGCCGCACGCAGCGCAGGAGCGGGCAGGAGGAATACGAGTTCATCGAGATCGACGGCTATACGCTGCAAGGGTTTGCGAGTCAGGGCCACGTGACTCTGCGCGGCGCGGCGAAGCTGCCGGTCAATCACTACGTGCTGCTGCGCAACAAGGAGGAGCCCTCCCACGGCGTGCCCGCGCGGCACGTCGGCGACGGCGACTTTCGCAAGCTTCGCCACGACCACATCGTCATCCGCGGCGGCCGCTCGCTGAGCGCCGCGAACCTCGGCCAGCGCTTCTTTCTCGACGCGCTCTACGACCCGGCGATCACGCTCGTGACCGTCTATGGCAAGGCCGGCACGGGCAAGACGCTGCTGAGCGTCGGCGCCGCGCTCGAGCAGGTGCAGGCGGGCGAATACGAGAAGATGCTCATCACCCGCGTCATCATGCCGACCGGTCGCGACATCGGTTTCCTGCCCGGGCGCATGGAGGAGAAGATGCAGCCTTGGGTGCAGCCCGCCTACGACGCGCTCGAGTTGCTGCTTTCGCACCCGCGCAGGCCCGAGCACTTCGAGGACAAGCGACAGTCCCGCCGCAAGGCCGAGTCGGCGCCGCGACCGATCCCCACCAATGGCGGCGCCGGAAAGATGCTCCGTCCCTGGGAGCCGCTCATGCAGGCCGGCGTCTTGGAGATCGAAGCGATCGCACACATCCGCGGCCGCTCGATCCCGCGCGCGGTTTTCATCGTCGATGAATCGCAGCAGCTCACGCCGCACGAGGCGAAGACGCTCGTCACGCGCATGGGAAAAGGCAGCAAGATCATCCTCATCGGCGACCTCGCGCAGATCGACAATCCCTACGTCGATGCGCACACCAACGGCCTCGTCTATACGCGCAACCGGCTCCAGGGGCAGCCCTTCATGGCGCACATCAACCTCTTCAAGGGCGAGCGCAGCGAGATGGCGGAAGTCGCCGCCGACTTGATGTAGCCATGCGTCCCGAGCCGAAGAAAAAAGTCCCGACCAGCGAGCCGCAGACCGGCCTGAACGCCGCCTTCGCGAAGCTCGACCTCGGCCCGCTGCCCGACGGCCCAAAGCCCGAGCCGCCGCGGGATGGACCAGCCGCGATCTGGAAGCTCGGCCGGGTCGTGCTGCGAAAGGAAACCGCCCAGCGCGGCGGCAAGACAGTGATCGTCGTCCACGACTTCGCCACGCACCTGCCCGTATCGGTCATCGAGACCATAGCGAAGAAGATCCGCCAGCAGTGCGGCTGCGGCGGCGCGGTGAAGGGACGCACCATCGAAGTGCAAGGCGACCAGGCCGGGCGCATCCGGGCGGTGCTCGAGTCGGAAGGCTTCCAGGTCGCGGGCGTAAAGTAGGCCGGGACAGCCCGGCTGAAGGGCACATGGGCTGCTTTATCACCCCCGCCAAAGCCGCGGTCTTGCACCGATGTGCCCGCTCAATGTCTCAGCCCCTTCACAAACTCGACTACGATTCCGCGTCCAAACGCGACGCGCGCGCCGGGGCTCCCCTCGCGATGCCGCCCCCGACCGGCGCGGGCGGCAATCCCACGGAGCAGATCCGGCGCTTGAGCGAGCAGCTCGTCCTCCTCGGGCGCGATCGCGACGATGCGCGCGCAAAGCTCGCCGAGGCACAGAAGAAAGCCACGTCGCTGCGCCAGGCCCGCGACACTTCCCAGGCTCATAGCCGCGAATCGACCGACAAGATCCAGCACCTCACCGACCAGCTCGCGGAGCTTTCCCACGAGCGCGACGAGGCCCGGAAACTCTCCGGCGGGGCTGCCGAACTGCGGCGCCGCTGCGATGAAATCCTCGTCGAGCGCGACCAGCTCGCGCAGCGGATCGAGACCACGTCACGCGATCTCGAGATGCACCGCACGCAATCGGGCGAGGCCACGCAGGCGCTCGCAAAGGCGCGGGAGGAAATCATCAAGCTCACGCAGGAACGCGAGGCCGCCCGCGCGCGCGCGCAGGAAAAGGTCCATGAGCTCGACGAGCTTCGCGCCGCGCTCCAGACCGCCCGCGCTGAAGCCGCCGCCGGCGACATGAATTCTCCCGAGCGCGACGCGCTAAGCGATAGCGTCAAGACCCTCGACGCCGAACGCGCCCGCCTCGCCGCGCAGGTCGCGGAGTTTGAGCCGCAACTGGCAGCGGTGTCCAGGAGCCGCGACGAAGCCCTCGTCTCGCTCGCCGCCGCGCAAAAGCAGATCGACCACATCGGCCGCGAGCGCGATCAACAGCGTCAGCAAGCCATCAAGCGTTCGCTCGAGATCGAGGACGCCCTCGCCGCCACGCGGGAGCGACTCTCCGGGCAGGACGCCAGACTCGCCGAGGCCGAGAAGCGCGCCGCCGCCGCCGAGCGGGAGAAGGAGAAGGCCATCGAGAAATCCCGGCACGTTGACAAGGAGCGCCTGGCCGCCATCGATATCGCCGCGCAGCTCGACGCCGCGCGCCGCGAGATCCGGCGGCTCACGGCCGATCTCGCCGAGACGCGGCTCGGCGCCATGTCCTCCACGCCGCGCGCCGCGCGCGCAAAGACGCCGCCACCGCTGCCGACGGCGATGCCCGCATCAACTCCGTCCGCCGGACCGCCTACGCAGGCGGAGCTCGACGCCGAGGCGCTCAGCGAGAAGGAAGCGCGCGGGCTGCTGGCGGAGATCAAGCGCTGCCACACGACCTTCGCGAAAGCGCCCACCGACTTCAGCCTGCTCAACGAACTCCACTGCCACGTGCAGCACTTCGCCGAGCGCTCGCGGGTCTCGGGCTTCCTCGCGCTGCACCGGCTCTCGCACGCCTTCGCCGAGCTCGCCCAGGATCTCTACCGCTTCCCCGAGCAGGTGAATCCCTCGACGCTGCGCACGATCAGCCAGACCATCGATTTGCTCGGCATTCTGCTGAAACAGAAAAACTACGCCAGGCTCAAGGATCCCACCCAGGCGAAAGTCTTCGCCGTCGAGGACGACGCGGAAAATTGCGACGCAATCCGAATGGCGCTCGAGACCGTCTTCATGCGCACGCGCTACTCGCAGGAGCCGGCCATCGCTCTCGCCGAGCTGGGCTCGGATCACTACGACCTCATCTTCCTCGATGTCGCGCTGCCGGACATGAATGGCTTCGAGCTCTGCAAGCACATCCGCGAACTGCCCAACCACGCGCACACGCCCGTCGTTTTCCTCACCGGCCTCACGACGATGGAAAACCGCGTGCAGTCGAGCCTCAGCGGCGCAAACGACTTCATCGGCAAGCCCTTCAACCTCCACGAACTCGGCGTGAAGGCCATCTCGCTCGTGCTGAAGGCGTCGCTCCACATCGAGTAACGACGCGCGCACGGCGGTTGCCATCCGCCACGCCACGCGAATACTCCGGCGATGCTTCGTCGCCTTCTCGCCATCTCGCTCCTGCCCGCGCTCGCGGCTGCACAGGCGCCTTCGGCGAAAGTGATCGAGCGCTACGTGCAGATGCTCGAGGCAAATCCCGCCGAAGGCACGGCGCTCGACCGGCTCTGGCAGGCTTACGCCGCCGACGGGCGCACGGGCACGTTGATCGCGCAGTTCGAGGCCCAGCCGACCTACGCCGCGCAGATGATCCTCGGCCTGCTGCTGCGCAAGGCGGGGCGCGACGCCGATGCGCTCGCGGCTTTTCAGCGCGCAGCCGCCTCCGATCCACGCAGTGCCGCGCCGGCCCTCGCGCTCGGCCGCACCGAAAGCGCGCTCGGGCATCACGCCGAGTCGCTCGCGTGGTTCGAGAAAGCGGCGGCCCTGCTGCCCGACGGCCCGCAGAAAACCGACGCCCTGCTCCAGCTCGGCGCGGCGGCAATCGCGTCCGGCGATCTCGAGAAGACCGCCGAGGCGTGGGAGCGGACGGCCACGCTCGCGCCGACGGACCTCGTGCTGCGCCGCCAGCTCGCGGACACCTACGTGCGAAATCAACTCGGCAAGCGCGCGATCCCGCATCTCGACTACATCGTCGGGCACGGCGCGCCCCAGGAACGCGCGGAAGCGCTCCAGCAGATCGGCGCGATCCATCAATCCCACGGCGACCAGGACGCGGCGATCGTGGCGATCGAGAAGGCGCTCGCCTTCACCAGCCCCGGCAACTGGCTGCGCGCCGAACTCGAAGGCCAGCTCATCCGCCTGCACGAGCGCTACCACCGCACGCCGGAGCTCGAGGCGAAGTGGAGGAAATTCGCGGAGGACAACCCACGCGACCTCGGCGCGTATCTTCAGCTCATCGAACTCTACGGACGTCTCGGCGACCACGAACAGCAGCTCGTGTGGGTCGAGAAGCTCGTCACCGTCGCGCCGAAGAATCTCGAATACCGGCGGCGCCTCGCGCGCCTGCTCGCGCAGATGGATCTGCTCGACCGCGCGGCCGGTGCCTACGACGAGCTGCTCGGCTCCGAGCCGCGAAACATCGACCTCGTCTTCGAGCGCGCGCGCATCGACGTGCAGCTCGAGCTGCCGACCGCCGCGGGCGATCGCATCGCCGCGCTCCTCGCGCGCTCCGACAACGACGAAGGCATCCGCACGAAGGCGCTGGAGTTTTACCACACGCACCGGCTCCACAGTCTCGCCGAGGCGCACCTGCGCGCCGACGCCGCCGGCAATTCCCCCGACGCCATCGTCGCGCTCGCGAGTTTCTATTTCGCGAGCCATCGCGAAGCCGACGCGCGCACCACCCTCACGCGACTCGTCAACGCAGCCGAGCCTCCCGCGCAGCGCGCTGCGGCGCACTTCCGCATCGCGGGTGAACTCAAGGCGCAGAACGACATGGCCGGCGCCGTTCAGGCCGTGCGCGCGGCGATCGAGCTGCGCGAGGACGCGCGCGAGTTTCATTTCATGCTGGGCGAACTCGAGGCCGCCGCGGGGCGTTACGCCGGAGCGGAGGTCGCGTTCGAGCGCGCGTTCGCCTTGAGCGCGAGCCCGGCGGAGGCGACCGAGGCCGACCAGCGGCTCTACGACAGCCTGCGGAATCAGAAGCAGCCCGGCGAAGACGATCCGCAGCCCGGCGTTCCGCGCCCCGAATCCGCCGCGATGGCCACGAGCTCGGCGGCGCAGTCCTACCTGCTGAACCTGCTTCGCGCGGCCGTGGAGCAGCCGGGCGAGGAGCGTTGGTTGCGCGTCGCGCGCTGGCAGCAGTGGAGCCGCAACCCGCGCGGCGCGATCGACGCCGCCGAGCGCGCGCTCGCGCTCAATGCCGGCTCGATTCCAGCGCACGATTTTCTCGCGCGTCTTTTCGCGGGCGATCCACAGGGCGCGGGCGCGCAGCAGCACCTGCGGGATCTCGCGCGGCTCGATCCCGCCAATCGACCCGCGTATCTGCGCCGGCTCGGCCAGGTGCAGCTCCAGGCCGGCCAGGTCGAGGACGCACTCACCACCTTCCGCCTGCTCGTGAGCGAAACCCCCGGCGACCTCGATGCGCTCAACGACCTCGCAATCGCGCAGCAGCGCGGCGAGCAGTGGGATCAGGCGCTCGCTACGCTCAAGCAGCTCCACGCCATCAGCCCCGCGTCGCGCAAACACGACGTCGTCACCGCGCTGCTTCGCGTCTTCGACCGGCTCGGCCTGCGGCCGCAGGCGGCGGAGCTGCTGCTCCAGCAAATCGATGGAGGGGGCGATTCGCAGCAGCAGTTCGCGCACTTCAGCGACTTGCTCACGCACTGCTCGCGCCATGGGCTGCTCGACTGGCTGCGCGCGCAGTTCGAGGCGCGTCACAAATTGCGCGTGGACGATTACTTCACCGAGATCGCGCTCGGCCGCGTGCTGAAGGCGCAGGGCAACAAGGCTGCCGCGTTCGAGGTGCTCGCGGACGCCGCGCTCTCCGCGCCCGATCCCGCCGAGGCGCTGCCCGAACTCGTGCGGGAAGCCGAGGAGCTGCACCGGCTCGGCGCCGCGGTGAAGTTGCAGGACCGCTACGTGCGCGTCGTGCCGCAGGCCGGGCCGGAAGGCTGGCTGCGCCTCGCCGAGTTGCAGGAGCGCAGCCTGCAACCTGAAGCCGCGGCTGCCACGTGGGCGCGGCTGACCGCCAAGTTTCCGCGCGATGTGTCGGTGCTCGAGAAGGCGGCGGCGTTTTCGCGCACGTGGGGCCGGCCCCAGCGCGCCATCCTGCTGCTCCGGCGCATCCGCGAGATCGAGCCGGGGAATCAACGCGCGCTCGCGCAACTCGCCGAACTGAGCCTCACCGACGGCGAGCCCGCCGAGGCGGAAGAGTGTCTCGAGCAGATGCTCGCGCAGACTGAGCCGCCGAAACCGGGCGAGCCCATCCTCTACCCCGCGGTGGTCCCCGACGATTCGAGCCGGCTCGAGATGAGCTATCGGAGCACCGTCCTGCGGCGCACCGTGCAACCGAGCGCCGACGCGCTCAAGACGCTTCGCACGCTCTGGCTGGACAAGTCGGGAGTCCGCGCCCCGGCGGGCGATGTCCCGTCGCGGCTCGCCACCATCCAGGATCTTGCGGAGCTGACCGCGGCGAAGGGCGACCCCGGCTCGCTCGCGCAGTGGGTCGAGCGCTGGCAACGGCCGGAAGTCGCGCCGACTGAGCGATTGTGGGCGCTCTATTTTTCCGGCGCGAGCACGCAGCTGCTCGACGAGGTGCAAAAGCTCATCGCCGCGAAGCCAGACGATGCCGGGCGGGTGAATGCCTTCATCTGGCTCGCCTTGGAGACCGGCGAGTTCGAGCGCCTCGGCGCCTGGAACAACGACCGGACTCGCACCCCGGTGGAACGCGACTTTCTCATGCTCGCGCTCGAGCAATATCTCGGCGCACACCGCGGCGCTGTTCCCGCCGGGTTGGTGGAGAATCTTTTCCCCGACGGCCACCGCGCGAATCTCTGGCAGGCGGCGACCGGGCTCGCGCAACGCGGCCACCTCCGCGCGGCCGTGCAGCTCGGCACGCGGGTGCTCGACCGGCTGAACACGCAGCGCGCCGAGGGCGCGCTCGAACTCGCGCTGTGGCACGTGCAGCTCGGCGATCTCGCGGCGGCGACGCGCACGTTGCGCGGCTCGATCGAGGGCACCCACGACACGCTCAACGCCTCTTTCTACGCCGCGCTGCGCACGCTCCACCTGCTGCTGCCGCCGCGCGAGCGGATCGTGCTCGCGCAGGAGTTCGAGGCGAAGCTCGACGACGCAACGCGACCGGTGCAGTCGGCGCTCACGCGCGCGCTGCTCGCGGCGCTCGGCGGCGATGAGAAGCGTGCGACCGCGCAACTCGACCGGCTGATCGCGCTTCGGCCCATGTCCGCGGCGCTCGATGGACGCGCGACGGCGGCGACCCGGCAGTGGGATTTCGTGCTCGGCACGGGCGTGCAGTTCGTGAACTGGCACCTGCCGTGGGCCGCGGCGCACCTGTGGGAGCGCGCGCTCGCGGACGATGCCGCCATCGCCTTGCAAGTGCAGCAACCCGCGCCGGAAGGCGACGCGATCCGCGCCCGCGCGCTCGAGGTGCGCACGCGACTGACCGCGCTCAGGCTCATGCGCGGCGAGCCGGACGATGCGGCTGCGGTGATCGACAGCTACGCGCACTACGCGCCGCCCGACGGGCTGCTCCCGCTCGCCGAGACGCTCGAGGCCTTCGGCGCAAATCCGCTCGCGGTGACGATCTACCGCCAGCTCTGGGCGCTCGAGCCCGCGAATCCGCACGCGCTCCGCAATGCGCTCGGTGCCTGCCGCAACGCGAACGACTGGACAACGACCGAGGCGATCCTCACCCGCGTCGTCTCGGAGGGGCATTTCCGGCCGAACGACGCGGCGCACCGCGATCTCGTTCATCAACTCGTCGATGCGCTCGCGCGACGCGGGGACTTCGCCGGCGCCCGCCAGCAGCTCGCAGCGATCGGCACCGGCGGCCCGCTCGACGCGCGCACTTCGGCGAAGCTGGCCGACCTGCATCAGCGCAGCGACCAGCCGGCCGATGCCGAGGCGGCGTGGCGCCGTGTGCTCGCCATCGAGCCAGGCAACGCCGCCGCCCGGCTCTCGCTCGCGACCCTCCTCGACTCGATGGAGAGGACGCCCGAGGCGATCGAACTGCTCGAGAAGGTCACGGGAAGCGAGATCGACGCGCGGCTTGCCACGCTGAACGTGAAGGCCGACCGGCTCGAGGAAGCGCTCGCGACTCTCGAACGAGTGCCGGAGGCGGACCGGCCCCGCGTGGTGCTGGCAACGGCCAATGAACTCAAGTCGCGCGGCGATGGGGACAACGCGCTGCGGCTGCTGCGCGTGGCGCTCGGTCGGACGCGCAATTCGAAGATGGGCTTCGCGCTCCAGTCGCGCCTCGTCGAGCTGCTGCCCGTGAATCGCGCCGATGCGCTGCGCGAGATGCGCCGGCTGCGCCAGGCCGCGGATGGCGACAGCCAGGCGATGAGCGCTTATTTCGCGCTCGCGCAGCGTGAGGCGAAGCGGCTCGAGATCGAGCCCGAGTTGCGCGACGAGGTGATCCACGCATGGGACGCTGGGCGGGGCGATGTCGTCGCCGGGGCCGCATGGCTGGCCTGGCAGATTCGTAGCGGCGAGCGGGCCGGCGCAGCGCAGACGTGGACGCAGCTCTCCGCGCACGCCGGCCTGGATTTCTCGGCCCTGCAACCGGTGCTCGATGCGTTCCCGCCTGACGGCGTGCCGCCGATGCGCCTCGAGATCCTCGAGCGGACCGCGCGACTCGATGCGGCGGACCCGAAGCGTCTGGCAGCGTGGGCTCGTGCATTGCACTCGACTGGAGATCGCGGGAAGGCGGCCGCAGTCGCGGGGGAACTCGCCGCGCGCGCGGTGTTCGACGCCGGGCTGCTCGGCTCCACCGCCGAGCTTTACCTCGCGATCGGTGATCCGACGCGCGCTGTCGAGCTCTACCAGCAGATCTCGGCGGCCGATCCCGCAGGGCAGAAGGTCGAGCTTCACACGGCTTATGCGCGGCTGCTGCTCGGGCAGAAGCGGTTCGATGCGGCGCGTTCCGAGCTGCGAATCCTCAGCCGCAACCCGGCGGCGAACCCGGTTCCGTTGATCGTGGAATTCCTCGTCGCATCCGGGCAGCTCGCTCGTTTCGAATCCGAGCTGGCGGACTTTCACCTCCCGCCGACGGCCCTGCTGGAGCTGCGCGGTGCGGTGTTCGATGCCGAGCTCGCGCGGGGCGACGTGGCGGGCGCGGTGCGGCTCGCGGGAGATTACCCCGCGCTGCTCGACGGCAACGGTGCCCCCCGCCTGTGTGATGAGGCGCGCCGGGCGAGGCAGTTCGACGCGG
Source organism: Chthoniobacteraceae bacterium (assembly GCA_040081625.1). Lineage (GTDB taxonomy): Bacteria > Verrucomicrobiota > Verrucomicrobiia > Chthoniobacterales > Chthoniobacteraceae > VFJQ01. The sequence continues at coordinate 4,265 of JBEBGD010000071.1, read as the reverse complement.
TCGCCACGGTGCTCGAGAACGCGCTCGCGCAGGGCGCAACCGATCTCGCCGCCGATCTCGCCGGACTCTGCGCCGACTGGGCGGAGGCGGAACTGGCGGCCTTGCAGGTCGAGTCGGCCATTACACACCTTGAGCGCGCCCACGAGTTGCGACCGGACCACTGGCCTGCGGCGGAACGCCTCGCGCGTTTGCGCCTGGAGCGCCAGGAGCCGCAGCTCGCCACGAAGGTGCTCAACCAATTCATCGAGGCGGCGACGGACGACGCAGCCCGGGACAAGGCCCGCCAGCTTCTCTCGCGCGTTCCGGGCGTTTGATCAGACCAGCCGCAGATTTGGGTCGATGTCGGTGCTCATCGGCGAGATTTCAGCGCGCGCGAGCTTGAGCGCGGCGACGTAGCCGATCATCGCGGCGTTGTCGGTGCAGAGCTCCGGCGCGGCGAAAAGGCACTCGACGCCGACCGCCGCGCACTCCGACTCGAAGCGCTCGCGCAGCCGCGTGTTCGCACTCACGCCGCCGCTGATCGCGATGCAGCCGCGACCGGTGTCTGCGACGGCCTTGAGCGTCTTCGCGACGAGCACATCGACGACGGCTTCCTGGAAGGACGCGCACAGATCCGCGACGCGATATTCCTTCAGCTTCGGCAGAAGATAACGAACCGATGTTTTCAGCCCACTGAAGCTGAAGCTGTAATCGCCTGAATCCATCATGCTCCGCGGGAAATCGTAGCGCGCCGCGTCGCCATCGGCGGCGAGGCGGTTCACGTGCGGGCCGCCGGGGTAGGGCAGGCCGAGCAGCTTGCCGACCTTGTCGAAAGCCTCACCCGCCGCGTCATCGACGGTGCCGCCGATCGGCTTGTATCTGCCGACGCCTTCGATGTTCACGAGCAGCGTATGCCCGCCGCTGACGACGAGGCCGACCGCGGGCTTCACGAAGCCGCCGTAGAACGGCGAGAGCAGGTGACCTTCGAGATGGTTCACGCCGACGAATGGCCGGCCGGACGCAAGCGCGAGCCCCTTCGCGATCGACGTGCCGATCATCAGCGAAGTCGCCAGGCCAGGCCCGCGCGTGGCGGCGTAGGCATCCACGTCGCGCACCGTCACGCCCGCCTCGGCGAGCGTCCGTTCCAGCACAGGGCGGATTTTGCGGAGATGATCGCGCGCGGCGACCTCCGGCACGACGCCGCCGGTGAGCGCGTGAAGATCGATCTGCGAGGCGACTTCGCTCGCGACGATGGTGCGTCCGCGCAGCACCGCGACGGCGGTCTCGTCGCAGGAAGTTTCAATCGCCAGCGTGATGGGGTCGCTCGTCATGCACCCTGAAACTAGCAAGGAGCCTGCCGCTGTCCACGGACCCGGGCTCTACGACGTAAGTGTAAGAGGTGAAGATTTTTCCCTTGTTTTCCGCAAGGCCAAATTGCTAGACGCGGGTGAGATCACGACGCCCGCAACGCGTCCGCAAACGGCCCCATCGAGTTTGAATGCGGGCGCGCGGCTGGCGGCAAAACCCAAAACAAAACCCGAAAACGAAAGGCCCACCATGCACACGAACACGAACACGATCGAAATCCTCGAAGCCCGTATCGCCCCGGCGATCTTTTTCGTCAGCGGCGCCGTCGGCGATTTGAAGATCTACAACTCCGCGCTCGGCGACATGTCGCTGGTCGGCGACGGCCCGACGGCGCTGCCCGTCGCGCTGGCCGATGCCACGGTGCGGCTCGGCGCGGGTGATTCGTTGAGGCACGACGCGGACGGCAATCCAGCGACGGCCGGCGACCAGACGGTGCTGATGACGGTGTCCGCCGGCCTCGCGCGGGTGTTCTTCAAGGACATCAATGGCGACACCGATTTCGATCTCGACGAGATGTCGGGCGTCGCGTTCGGCCACGGACTGAACGCGCGCATTTTCACCGACGTGAGCGGCGACATCATCCCAGCCCTCAGTTCGACGGGCGCGTGGTCTTCGCCTGGAAATGTTGTGCAGTTCCACAACGCTACGATCACAAACCTCACGATCGACGGCGGCGCGGGGTATTACATCGCTGCGGGGTCGATCCAGCAGCTCACGGTGGGGCAGAAGATCCACGGCGTCAGCCCGGGCACGGGTTTCAGCGTCGATGTGATAGTGACCGGCACGGCGATGACCGGGGAGGTCTTCACGCTCGATGGGAATGCGGCACACGCGATCACATTCGCGCTGCCAGTCGTCGCCGCCGGAACCAGTGGCGGCGGGATGGCGAACGTGACGCTCGCCGGGGGCGCGGGGGCGATCGAGGCTGGCGACGGCGCGGCGAAGCCGGGCGGTGCCGGTGGCGCGGGCGGCAGCATCACGAATCTCGTGGTCGCGAGCATGCCGGTGCTCCAGCAGGACACGCGGATCGCCGCCGGGCACGGTGGCTCGGGTGCGACGGGTGGCGCGGGCGGGAGCATCACCGTCCGCTCGGCGGTGCTCGCGACCTCGGTCGGCTCCAGCAGCGGGGAGATCGCGTTGGTCGCGGGCGACGGCGGCGCTGGGACGACGACGGGAGGCGCCGGTGGCTCGATCAGCGCGGTCACTGGCGTGGCCGGTCCGCATGTCAGCATCGCGGGGAATTGGGGTCGCGTTCACATCCTGGCCGGCGCGGGCGGCGCGTCGGCAGGCAGCGGTGCGGGAGGTGTCGGTGGCAACGTGTTGAATCTAAAAGTCACGGACACGGATCCGGCGCAGCAGACGACTCCCGTTGTCGGTTTCGACGCCCCCGTTCTCGATTTCGTCGCCGGTGCGGGTGGTGCGAATACGGGCAGCGGCAATGGCGGAGCGGGTGGCAAAGTTTCCGGCAACTCGGCGATTCTGCCGTCGAGCGGCGGAGCGATTGCGACACTCGATTGGGTCGGCGGCGCCGGGGGAGACGCGACAGGAACGTCGGGCAATGGCGGCGCCGGAGGAGCGGTGCTCGGCAACACCGCGAGCATCCAGAGCGCATTTCAGACCACCGGCGTCGGCGTGGGAATCTTTGGCGGACGCGGCGGCGACGGACGCTTGCGCGGCGGTGCTGGCGGCAGCATCGGGAGCAATGTGGTCACGACTTCCGACCTCTCCGGCGGTGTGTTCGATGCACGCGCTGGCGATGGCGGCGACATCCTCCCGCTCGGCAGCGTCACGGCCATCGCGAGCGGAAATGGCGGCGATATTTCGCCGTCGAATCAGTTCACCATCGGCGATGCGCAAACCGTCACGGTCGTGGCCGGCGGCGCAGGCCTGACGGATGCGAGCAAAGCCGCTGGCGGTCGCGGCGGCGTGGTGAACGGATTGAAGCTCGTCACCGGCGACATCGCTGGACTTCTCGACGTTACTGCGTTCAGCGGTGCGTTTGGCGGCACGGCAGCGGGCAGCTACGGCGCGGGCGGCGCGGGTGGCAGCGTCACGACGACGACGATCACGGTCAACGGTTCGGTGCTCGGCGATGTCGTCCTCCATGTGGGCGATGGCGGCGCGGGCAATGGCACCGGCGCGGGCGGCGCCGGTGGCGCGATGACGAATGTGACGCTGACGGTGTCGAACGATGTGGGCGACGGGACCGCGAACACGGGGCTGCGCATCGAGGGCTTCGCCGGCGGCATCGGTGGCTCCGGCGGGTCGATCGGGGGCAATGGTGGCGCCGGCGGCGCGGTGACCGGCCTGAGCGTGAACGTCGGCAGCGTGCTGAGTTCGCTCACCTTGCGGAGCGGCAATGGCGGCGACGGCGGCACGGGCACGGCGGGGTTGGTGGGCGGCCTCTCCGCAGTGGGCGGCGCGATCACGAATGCGACGATCAACTTCGGCACGATGCCCGGCTCGGCGACGATCGACTCGGGCTACGGCGGCTCGATGGGCCGGACCAATGGCGGGACCGCTTCGATGGGAGGCACGATCAACAAGCTCACCTTCATCGCCACGGGCGCGATCGCTGGCGACGCGAATGTCTCCGCGGGCCTCGGCGGCGTCGGCTCGGAGAAGTCGAGCGGCGGCAAGGGCGGCTCGATCGCCAATACGACGCTCAAGGCCGGCGGCTTCATGAATGGGCTGGGCGTCTTCGGCGGCGATGGGGGAGCGGCGCTCGGCACGGCTGGCCATGGCGGACATGCCGGCGGCATCAGCACGCTCACCATCATCGCAACCGATCTCGCGAGCAGCGTGCCTTACGCCGACTTGTTCGGGACTCCCTACTTCGCCGCGCTCGCGGTCGTCGCGGGCAGCGGCGGCTCCGGTTCGTCGAGCGGTTCTGGCAATGGTGGGATGGGCGCCGCGGT
>JBEBGD010000163.1:0-8094 GCA_040081625.1 Chthoniobacteraceae bacterium | reverse complement strand
GCGCTCGCGCACCGTCGCCGCGGCGTCGAGCCCGCGGTCGAACACCGCGTTCAACTGCCGCGGGTCGTGCAGTTCGATCGCCGCCAGCAACTCGTCGAGCGTCGCCCGCGCGCGGGGAAGATCGTCCATGCCGAACTGCGCGCGCGCGGCGCCGAGCATCGACTGCGGCAGCAGCACCTTCTCGCCCGGGAAGAAGACGGGCACTTGCAGGAAGGCGAGCACGGCGGCGTCCCATTGCTGCGCGGCGAGCAGGCACTCGCCCTTGATCACGCCCGCCGCCGCGCGCACCGCAGGTCGCGTGGCTTCCTTCAACGCGCGCTGCGCGATCTCGAGTGCGCGGGTGTGATTGCCCTTCTTCACAAGCCCGGCGGCGAGTTGCACCTCGGCGGCGCGCTGCGTCTCGGGATCGGTCGCGATGCGCGCGACCTGCTCGACGATCGGCGCCGCTTCCGCGTCGCGTCCGAGCGCGGCGAGCGCCTGCGCCTTGAGGATCGCCGCTTCCGCCCACCAGCTCCCCGGCGCATCGCGGAAGGCTTCGTAGAACTTCACCACGGGATCGATCTGCGCGATCGCGTCGGCGGCTTTGCCCCGCGTGATGAGGTCCGGCGCGGTGCGCAGTTGCGGCGGTTCGGGGAAGTCGAGCTTCGCGATCTGCGCGAGCGGAAAGCCCAGCTCGCCGGTTTTCCTCGGGTCGCCGCCGGGCAGCTCGACCGTGGCGACGATGCTGTCGCCCTGGCGGCGCATCGCCTTCGTCGCGATGACTCGGCCATCCTTCATGACGATGCTCTGCGCGTGCAGCGCACTCGCGAGCAGGAGAAGCAGAAGCGCCGCCTTCATCACGCCGCCCCCCATTCGCCGAGCAGTTTCCCGGCTTCCTTCGTCTCGGGAAATCCGCGCAGCTTCTCGTTGCGCATCATCTCCTGCAGGTGCCCGATCGCTTCCTTGCGCCTGCCGAGCTTGTCGAAGCTCTCCGCGCTGCGCACGTAAGCCTTCGCGGCCCACGGGAGAAATTTCTGATACGCGACAAAGACGCGCTGGTAGTGCGCGATCGCCTCGGCCCAGCGCCCTTGCATCCGCTCCGCTTCGCCGAGGTAAAAGATCGCCGCAGCCGTGGATTCGCCGCGCCACTCGCGGATGCCGGCGACCTGCTCGAACAACTTCTTTGCCTCGGCGTGGCGGCCCAGCGCGAGCAGCGCGCGCGCCCTGCCCATCGTGGCGTCCTTGATTTTCGCGCCGGCGATTTCGTCCGCGGCATGGGTGAAAAGTTCGAGCGCCATCGTGTGGTCGCCCTTCGCCATCGCGATCTCGCCGAGCCCGACGAAGGCGTAATCGAGGTAGTCGCTCTTCGGGAAGTCGGTGCGCATCAGCTCGAAGAACTGCGCGGTGCGATCGCGTTCGCCCTTCGCGAGCAGCGCCTCGCCCACGGTGGCGAGCAGCACGGGCGAGAGGTCTCCGGGCTTAAAGCGTCCGGCGATCTCCGCGTAGATGCGCTGCACGTCGGCGTCCTTTTTCAGCAGCTTCGCGAGCTCGGCTTCGGCGTAGAGCAGGCGCGCCTTGCCGGTCGCGCTGGCGCCGGCTTCGAGTGGCGCGAGCTGTTTCTTCAGCTCGGCGATCGCGTCGTAAGGCGCGGGCGTCGCGGCGCTGTCCGCACCGCGCGGGCGCTTCGCGCAGAGCTGCGCGAGTTGCTGGAGCAGTTGCTCGACGGCCTCGCGCTTCGGCTCGTTGAGGTAGCGCCTGAGCTGCTCGACGAGGAACGTCTTTGCCTCCTCGGTCTTCCCCTCGCGCGCCTTCGCCTTGCCGATCCAGAACATCGCCGCGACCACGGTCGGGTGCTCCGGTTTCGCGGTGACGAACTCCTCGAACATCCGCGCGACCTCCGGCCACTGACCGAGTTTCTGGAGCTGCTTGCTCGCTTCAAAGAGCGCGTAGTTCAGCACCTCGTCGCTCGTCGCGGCCTTGCATCCGTCGGTGTAGGCCTTCGCCGCGTCGGCGGTCCGGCCCTGCGCGGCGAGCGCGTCGCCTTCGAGCGAGAACACCTCGCCGGCGATCTGGTCGCCGCCGAACTTCGCGTGCCATGCCTGCGCGTCGGCGATGACTTCGTCGTAGAGCGAGCCGGCGTATTTGCAGACCATCACGCGATAGCCCGCGTCGGCGGCGAACGCGCCGGCCGGATACGCCTGGAGATACGTGTTCAGCGCGGCAAGCGCGGGCTCGTATTCGCCGAGGAAGAGCGTCGCGAGCGCCTCGCGATACGCGACCTCCTCGGCGAACTGGCCCTTCGGAAAGTCGGCGAGATACTTGCGGTATTGCTCCCGCGCCTTCTCGAACTCGCCCTGCATGAAGTGCGCGTTGCCGAGTCCGAGCCGCATCTGCTCGCGGAACTGACTGTCGGGCTGCTTCTCGAGGATCGTGCCGAAAAACGTCGCCGCCTTTTTCGGATCGTTCGCCTGCAGCGACGTCGCGCCGAGCAGGTAGCCGACGGTGTTCGCGTTCGCTCCATTCGGGAAGCGCTCGAGATACGCCTCGCAGAGCTTTTGCGTGCGCTCGATGCGCGCGAGGTCCGCGTAGCAGACGATCATGGAATACATCGCCGGCTCGGCTTCCTTCGCTTCCGCGTAGTCGGCGAGGAGGCGGTCGAAGACGACGATCGCTTCCCATTTGCGGTCCCAGTCATACCACGCCTTCGCCATGCGGAAGACGACGCCGGGCATGTAGTCGGGCAGCTTGCCGAGTTCCTCGTGGAGTTGCTTCGCCTGCACGAGCTGGAGCTTGATTTGTTCGTTCGCCTGCTGCGCGGCCATGTAGGCCTGCGGGTTGCCGCGCGCGCGGTCGAGGTTTTCCTGCATCCGCTTCTCCATCGCCGCGATGCGCGCGGCCTGGAAGGCGATCACCTGCTCGCGCGTGCGCACGATGCGATATGCCGCGAGTGCGGACGTGAAGTTCTTCGCCGCCGCAAGCTCGTCGCCGAGCTTCACGGTCACCGCGTTGAGCGCGACGACATTGTCCACGAGCGCGACTTTCGCGTGCAGCGAGTTGGCGAGCGCGAGCACTTTGTCGGGCAGATTCTTCGAGAGGTAGAGTTCCGCGAGCGTCACGCCCGCGCTCGCCTGCGCGGCCGTCTTGATCTCGGGCGCGATGATTTTTTCCAAGATGCGGATCTGCTCGTCCGGCTGGCCGAGCGCCTTGTAGCAGGCCGCCTGCGCCGACAGCGCCTGCTCGCGCAGCGCGGGGACGCTTTCGAGTTCCGCGAACCGCTTCGCCGCGGTCGCGTAGTCCTTGTTCATGAAGAGAGCACGCGCGATCGCGAGCCGCGCTTCGCCGACGCGCTCGGCCTGCGGATACTGCGCCACGTAGGTGCCGAAAGTGTCCGCCGCCTTCGCGTAGTTCTTCGCGTTAAAATAGGCGGCGCCGAGCGTGTAAAAGAGAGGCGCGATCTTCGCGCGCTCGAGCGGATCGGTGATTTGCGCGATCACCTTCTCCAGTCCATCCGCCGCGGCCGCGAAGTCGCCCGCGTTGAACGCCTGCATCGCGGCGTTGTGCATCGCCGCCAGCTTCATCGCGGCCGACGGCTCGATGGCGTTCTGCTGCGCGCACGCCGATGTGAGCACGACGGCAAGAGCGATGAGGGCGGAAGCGGGAGCTCGGATCACTTGTGTGGAGGGAACCATAGTTCTCTTCCACGCGAAGCGGTGGCCATTGGCCCAAACGGACTAACGCGCTTTCAGTGCCCGAGGCCTGGCGGAGACGAAACGTCAGTTCCCGTCGAACATCCGCCCGATGCCGCCGAGCACGCTACCTTCGCCGGTCGCGCTGCCGCCGCTCGACGGCGCGTGCGCGATGATGCGGTCGGCCATGCGCGAGAAGGGCAGGCTTTGCAGCCACACGGTGCCGTGACCGCGCAGCGTGGCGAGGAAGAGCCCTTCGCCGCCGAAGATCATGCTCTTCAAATTTCCCGCGCGCTGGATGTCGTATTGAATGCCGGTGGTCATGCCGACGAGACAGCCGGTATCCACGCGCAGCGTTTCGCCTTTCAACTCGCGCCTGATGATCGTGCCGCCGGCGTGCATGAATGCGAGCCCGTCGCCCCGCAGGCGCTGGAGGATGAAGCCTTCGCCGCCAAAAAAGCCGACGCCGAGTTTTTTGTTGAAGGCGATGCCAACGCTCGTGCCGAACGCCGCGCAGAGGAACGCGTCCTTTTCGCAGAGCACTTCGCCGCCGAGCTCGGCGAGATTGAGCGGCACGATCTTGCCGGGATACGGCGCGGCGAAGGCGACCTTGCGCTTCCCGGCGCCACCGCGGTGGGTGAAGTGCGTCATGAAGATCGACTCGCCGGTGAGCACGCGCGAGCCGATGGCCTTGAGCGCGCCCATGAAGCCGCTGACCGGCGCGGAGCCGTCGCCCATCTTCGCCTCGAACTCGATCCCCTCCTCCATGAAGCACATGCCGCCGGCCTCGGCGATGACGGTCTCGCCGGGGTCGAGTTCGACTTCGACCATCTGCATATCGTCGCCGTGGATCTCGAAGTCGATGACGTGCGAACGCTGCGCGGCGGCACTCGGCGGGAGCGGCGGAGGCGCTCCGGCGCTCTTCGTGAATAGCTGCGCGAGCACCTGCCCGGCGGGCTTCCACTCGGCCATGCCGTCGGTCCACACGAGCGTGTCGGGTTTGAGCGTCCCGGCGAGGACGAGGCCGGCGAGCTGCGATTCGGGCGCGGATTCACGCGCGGTGGGCGAGATGAGGTAATGCCAGATTTTCAAGCTCGCAGTGTGGCACATCGCCGCGATGCCGGGAGTGAAAAGTCCGCCGTGGTTTTCAGCGGTGTCCCGCCTCCCGCGAATTTTCACGGCGGGGCGCATTGCCCACCCGCGGCGACGCCCGTAGGCTCGCTGCATGAAACGCGGAATCGAGATCGGAGAATACTTGATCCAGCAGCTCCACGCGCACGGCGTGCGGCATGTCTTCGGCATTCCGGGCGATTACGTGCTCGGCTTTTACGACAAGCTGCGGGCGAGCCCGCTGCAAATCGTCACGACGTGCGACGAGCAGGGCGCGGGCTTCGCCGCCGATGCGTATGCACGCGTCGCGGGGCTCGGCGCGGTGTGTGTCACGTATTGCGTGGGCGGATTGAAGGTCGTCAATCCGGTCGCGGGTGCGTTTGCGGAGAAGTCGCCCGTCGTCGTCATCAGCGGCGCGCCGGGGATGCGCGAGCGGGACAAGAATCCGCTGCTGCATCACAAGGTGCGCGAGTTCGACACGCAGAAGCGCGTGTTCGAGCACATCACCGTCGCTTCCACCGTGCTCGACAATCCTGACACGGCGCTCGCGGAGATCGACCGCGTGCTGCACGCCGCGCTACGTTACAAGCGGCCCGTGTATATCGAGCTGCCGCGCGACATGGTGACGGTGCCGGGACATCCGCACCATCACACGCCGGAGATCCACGAGACGAGCGACGCACTCGTGCTCGGCGAAGCGCTGGGCGAGGCGGCGGCGATGATCAACGCGGCCGAACATCCCGTGGTGCTCGCGGACGTGGAGGTGCATCGCTTCGCGCTCCAGGATGAGGTGATGAGATTCATCGAGCGAGCGAACATCCCCGTCGCCGCGACGATCCTCGGCAAGTCGGTCATCAGCGAGCAGCACCCGCTTTATCTCGGCATCTACGAAGGCGCGATGGGGAGGGAGGACGTGCAGCGCTACGTCGAGGCCAGCGACTGCGTGATCCTGCTCGGCGCATTCATGACCGACATCAATCTCGGCATCTTCACCGCGCGCCTCGATCCCGGCCGGAGCATCTACGCGACGAGCGAGCGACTCGCGATCCGCTACCACACGTTCGAGAATGTGCGCTTCAAAGATTTCCTGCGCGGCCTGGTCGCGGCCGACCTTCGCCGGCACGAGCCGCCGCCCTTTCCCACACCGCCGCGACCGCAGCCCTTCGCGCCACGCGAGGGAGATCGCGTCACGATCGCGCGGCTTTTCGAGCGGCTCAATGCATTCATCGGCGAGAATACGATCGTCGTCGCCGACGTGGGCAACGCGCTCTTCGGCGCGATGGATCTCTTCATCCACAGGCGCACGGAATTCCTCGGCCCCGCCTATTACGCGTCGATGGGTTTCGCGATGCCCGCGGCGCTCGGCGCGCAATGCGCGCGGCCCGAACTCCGCCCGCTCGTGCTCGTCGGCGACGGTGCATTCCAAATGACCGGCATGGAGCTCTCCGCCATCGTGCGCCAGCGGCTGAACCCGGTGATCGTCGTGCTCAACAACGCCGGCTACGGCACTGAACGGCACATTCACGACGGCCCCTTCAACGACGTGCTCGCGTGGAATTATCACAAGCTGCCCGAGGTGCTCGGCGCGGGTCGCGCATTTCTCGTCGAGACCGAGCTGCAACTCGACGCCGCGCTCGACGCCGCCGCGCAACACACGGAAAGCTACTGCCTCATCGATGTGCGGCTGGATCCGCTGGATCACTCCGCGGCACTGGGACGGCTGGCGGAGCGGCTGGCGAAGAGGATTTGAGCCGCCGATAGCGGAAGTCGCGGAACTGCCCGGGGTCGCCGCTGTGGCCGGCCTCGGCGGCGTGGATGATGTTCACCATCTCGCGCGCGGAGACGTAGTGGTAGCGGAACGACGGATCATCCGTGGCGACCTGCGCGAGCGCGCGGTGGAAGGCGCGCATCGGTTCGCCGAGAAACATGGCGGTGTTCTCCGGCTTGGCGCCGTGCGTGTGGAGCTTGGCGAAGATCCAGTTCGGCCGGCCGAGCACCGAGATGCGGCACTCCAGCCATACGCGGAGCCGGTCGAGCGTGGGCGGGTTCGTGCCGGTGAGATCGCTATTCTCGATGCGCGGCAGGACTCCGAATTTGCGGCGATCCCAGTTCAAGCCAAGCGGACCTTGCACGATGAGCAGTTCGTCGGCGCTTTGCTCGCGGACTTCGCGCCCGGCGACGACGCGCCGACCGCGCTCGTGCGATCTCGGCTGGCCGTCCTCGGTCGCGTAGTGGAGCGAATTGATGCGGCGCGTCTGCGTGCGCTCCGGTGCGCTGGGCAGCGTGAAATCCGCGTAACAACCGGCCTCGCGAAGCACGGCGAGTTCATCCTGGACGCCGCAGAAACGGCCATCCGGGTGCGAGTGGTCGAGCGCCCAGTTGCCGTGGATGAAGCCGAAGCGCAGCGCACCGGACTCATCGCGACACAGCGCGCCATGGCCGGCGAGCCGGCCCGTGGCTTCGCGAAGCGTGCGGCGCAGATTCTCCGCAGTGTCGTCGTCGTGGTGGAGATGCACCTCGATTTCGCACGCGGTTTCCGCGCAGAGCGCGGCGATCTCGCCGACGATGTCCGGGTCGTATTTCTCGACGGGATAAAAGAACGTGTGCCGCGGAGCCTGTCCGCCCGAGTCCACGACGCCCGCGACGGATCCCGGAAACCCGCGACGCCACGCGCCGATGCGTTCGAGCGCGCCGGGCTTGTCGCCGCGCTGGAGCGGCTCGAAGTGGTCGCACACCGAGAGGATCAAGTGGCGCGAGCCGAGCGGAGCATGATCGCGTTTGCGCCGCATCCACGACGGGAGCCAGAGGTCGAGCGCCTTGAGCATCAATCGGTGAGGAGGTTCATGGGGACGGGGACAGCACTGCCAAAGTTGCGCCGCGACTTCAAGCCATGAGCATCCCGTCGCGCATCTCGAGTCGGCGCCCGCCGCGCGCGGCGAGGTTCGCGTCGTGGGTGACGACGACGAGCGTCCTGCTCTTCTCGCGAACGAGTGAGAGCAGCACTTCCATCACGCCCTCGCCGGTCTTCGAGTCGAGGTTGCCGGTGGGTTCATCGGCGAAGACGACGGCGGGATCGTTGATCAGCGCGCGCGCGATGGCCACGCGCTGCTGCTCGCCGCCGCTGAGCTCGGCCGGCAGATGATTGAGCCGCTCGCCGAGACCCACGCGCTCGAGCGACTCCCGCGCCTTGGTTTCGCTGACGTGCGCGCCGATCATCGTGGGTAGCATTACGTTTTCGAGCGCCGTCAGCTCGGCGAGGAGAAAGTAGCCCTGGAAGACGAAGCCGATGCGTTCGTTGCGGCGGCGAGCCTGCGCGCCT
>JBEBGD010000070.1:0-28742 GCA_040081625.1 Chthoniobacteraceae bacterium | reverse complement strand
TGTGACATGTAGCCAAGTGGGGCTATGACCGTCGTCGCATGAACCATCCTCTGCCGCGCTCCATCGTCTGCGCCACCGACTTCTCCCGCAATGCCGCGCACGCTGCCAGCGCCGCGGCAGCCCTGGCGCGTTTCTGGAAAAAGCCGCTGCTGCTGTTGCACGCCGCCGACGAATTCAACACGCACTCGGACAGCGCGCAGCACCTGGAGGATTTCCTGCGCCCGGTTCGCGAACAGTTGAACTCCGAGAAGCAGCGCCTGTCGGCGGGCGGCGCGCAAGTGACCGCGGAAATCCGCCATGGCCAGCCTGCGGCCGATGCGATCCTCGCCTTCATCGCCGAACAATCCGCCGATCTCCTCGTCGTCTCGGCGGTGAGCAAGACGACCTTCGCGCGATGGACACTCGGCAGCGTCTCAGAGCACCTCGCCGAGGCCGCGCCCGCGCCGACGCTCGTCGTGCGCGACGCCGCGCCATTCGATGCGTGGGCGCGCCGCGAGCGGGCGCTCAAGGTTTTCGTGGCCGCCGATTTTTCACCGGGCGCCGACGCGGCGCTGCGCTGGGTTGCCGGGCTGCGCGAACTCGGTCCGTGCGAGATCACCGCGGCCCACGTGGACTCCCCGGCGGAGGAAGGCAGCAGGCGCGGCATCCACGGCGTGCCCAGCTTGACGGAAAATCCGCCCGAGGTGCAGCGCATCCTCGAGCATGATCTCCGCGAGAAAGTCGCCGCCGCACTCGGCGACGCGCCCGTGGAGATCTGTGTGCGCGCCAGCTGGGGCCGGGTGGACGCGCACCTCGTGCAGCTCGCGACCGCGGCGCAGGCGGATGTGCTCGTCGTCGGCACCCATCAGCGCCACGGCCTCGCGCGACTGCGGCACGGCTCGGTCTCACGCGGTGTCGTGCGTCACGCGCCGATGAGCGTGGTGTGCGTGCCCGTCGACGCTAGCGCCGCCGGCCAAGAAGAATCAGGAAAATGACGCCACCCACAAGCAAGGCGACGCCGAGCACGCCGGGATTCGCATTTTGCCGCGGAGCGGCAACGACCTGCGCCGCGCCGCTCGCAGCCGGCACGGGGTCGATGAAACCCGACGCAATCAGCCAAAGCCCGAGAAAGATCACCACGATGGCGACGAGGAGAAGTGCGATGCGCATCGCTCATCCTGCGCACGTGCGGTGCCAGACGCGACGAACATTTCCCGAGTCCGGCACGCGGACAAAGTGCTTCCCACAACCCACCACCCATCTGATCGAATCACCGACCTTGAAACACGCCCCTGCCTCCCGACCTCTGCCCGCGCACTTCGGTGCGGCCTCTGAACTCCTTCACGAAGCATTCTAGATGAACCCGCAGATCTGGCTCTGGGGTGGCTTCACCCTGTTTATTCTCGCGATGATGGCGCTGGACCTCGGCGTCTTTCACCGAAAATCCCACGTCGTCAGCTTCAAGGAAGCACTCACGTGGACCGGCGTCTGGGTGACGCTGGCGATGTGCTTCAACGCCGGCGTCTGGTATTTCGCCGGCCCGCAGAAGGCGCTCGAATTTTTCACCGGCTACCTCATCGAGTATTCACTCAGCGCGGACAACGTCTTCATCTTCGCGCTCATCTTTTCCTACTTCGCCGTGCCGCCACAGTGGCAGCACAAGGTGCTCTTCTGGGGCATCCTCGGCGCGCTCGTCCTCCGGGTGATCATGATCTTCGCAGGCGTCGCGCTCATCAGCCGGTTCAACTGGATCCTCTACGTCTTCGGCGCATTTCTCATCTTCACCGGGCTGAAGATGATCTTCGGAAAGGACGAGGAAGTGCATCCCGAGCAGAACCCGATCATCCGCTGGTTTCGGCGGCTCGTGCCCGTGAGCACCGGCCAGCACGACGACAAGCTCGTCGTGCGCGTGAGCGGCCGGCTCATGGCCACGCCGCTCATGGTCGTGCTCGTCTGCGTGGAAGTCACCGACGTGATCTTCGCGGTCGATTCCATCCCCGCGATCTTCGCCGTCACACTCGACCCGTTCATCATCTACACCTCGAACGTCTTCGCCATCATGGGCCTGCGCTCGCTCTACTTCGTGCTCGGCGGGATGATGGGCATGTTCCACTACCTCAAGCTCGGGCTCGGCGGCGTGCTCAGCTTCATCGGCGTGAAGATGCTGCTCGGCCACACCGCGTGGAAGATCGACACCCTCGTGGCCCTCGGCGTGGTGGCCGCGATCCTCGCGACGGCCATCGTGGCCTCGATCGTCCACGCCGCGAGAGCGAAAGCCAGGGCATCCGCCCAGCCCGATCCAGCCCGCATCGAATAGGCCGCCGCAGCATCGAGCTCGATCCCCCGGGCCAAGATGAGGGGAGCAATCCGCAATCCGCGGCGAGCAAACCGCCGCGGCAAGACATAGTATCATTGAGAGCGGTCCGCTCCGTGCATCTCAGGAAACCCATGAAGCGCAAACCCATCACCACGCATCGTCCAGCGCCCGCCCCTCCCGACAAAGCGAGGCGTGCAAGAGTAAGGAAGCGGCTCAAGGCGATGGAGTCTCGCCGCTGCCGCATCGTGCTCACCGGCGGACCCGGTGGCGGCAAGACCACGGCGGCTGATTTGTTTCGCCGCGAGATCGGCGAACGTGTCGTCGTCGTGCCGGAAGCGGCGACGCTGGTCTTCTCCGGCGGGTTTCCGCGCTGCACCGAGCCGCCCGGCATCATCGCGGCGCAGCACGCGATCTTCCACGTGCAGCGAAACCTCGAGGACGCGCAATCCGCGCTCTACCCGGATCGGATCCTTCTCTGCGACCGCGGCACGGTGGATGGCGCGGCTTACTGGCCCGGCGCACCGGACGAATTCTTCGCCACGCTCGGCACGACGCTCGAACACGAACTCGCGCGCTACGATGGCGTGATCTTTTTCGAGAGCGCGGCCGTCGGAGGAATGGGTATCGAAGGCGGCAATCCTGTGCGCAACGAAACGCTCGCGCAGGCCGCGGCGCTGGATGCGAAACTGCGGAAACTCTGGGCACAGCACCCGCGTTTCATCCTCGTGCGGCACAATCCGTCGTTCTTCAAGAAGATCAGCTTCGGCCTCGCGGAGCTCGACGCGATGGTCGCGGGCCTCGCGAGTGAACGTGATCGCCCGCCAAAAACACGCCGCTCGAAACCATAGCTGAACGACACCATGAGCACACCGAACTCACACCCCTTCATCAAATGGTTCGCGACATCCGCATCGAGGATGTGCCGCAGGTCGGCGGAAAGAATGCGTCGCTCGGCAGGATGGGGCTCACGAATCTCAAGCTGATGATCCCCTTCTGCCGCAGCATCGAGGAAGGCAGGCGCGTGCAGGCCGAGATGGAAAAGCACGGGCTCAAGCGCGGTCAGGACGGGCTGGAGATTTACGTGATGTGCGAGATCCGAAGCAACGTCGTCCTCGCCGAGGAATTCGCCGACATCTTCGACGGCTTCAGCATCGGATCGAACGATCTTACGCAGCTCATCCTCGGCGTGGATCGCGACAGCGAGATCGTCGCGCCCATCTTCGACGAGCGGAACCCGGCGGTGAAAAAGTTGATCGCGCAGGTCATCGCCACCTGCCGCGCGAAGGGCCGCAAGATCGGCATCTGCGGCCAGGCGCCGAGCGACTATCCAGAGTTTGCGCAGTTCCTCGTCGAGCAGGGCATCGACAACATCTCGCTGAATCCCGACACCGTGCTGAAAACCACGCTGGCGATTCTCCAAACGGAAAGCGCAAAGTAGCTGATGAAGGAACTCGCCGGAACCAACTGGCACGAGCTTTCCGAACAGGAAGCCGTGAGCCTGCTGGAAAGCGACCGCGCGAGCGGATTGACTAAGACAGAGGTCGAGGCGCGACTGCGGCAGTTTGGGCGGAACGAGATGACGGCGCGGAAGCGCATGAGCGAGTGGAAGCGCTTCCTCCTGCAGTTCGCGCAGCCGCTGATGTATATCCTGCTCATCGCGTCAGGCGTGACGCTGGCGCTCGGCGAGTATGTGGATTCCGCGGTGATCTTCGGCGTCACCTTCGTCAACGCCCTCGTCGGCTTCCTCCAGGAGAGCAAGGCGGAGAAGGCCATCGAGGCGCTCTCGAAAATGGTTCTCACCGAGGCCACCGTGCGGCGCGACGGGCAAAAGCACCGCGTCAACTCCGCGGAACTCGTGCCCGGCGACATCGTGCTGCTCCAGTCCGGCGACAAGGTGCCGGCGGACTTGCGCCTCTTGCATGTGCGGAGTTTGCAGGTGGATGAATCTGCGCTGACCGGCGAATCGGTCCCGGTGGAAAAACAGTCCGCGGCGCTCGCCAGCGGGTCCGGGCTCGCCGATCGAAAGAACCTGTCCTTCGCCGGCACGCTCGTCACTTACGGGCAGGCCGAAGGCGTCGTGATGGCTACCGGCAATCACACCGAGACCGGCCGCATCGCGCGGCTCATCCACGAGGTTCCGAATCTTTCCACGCCGCTCACGCGGAAGATCGCGCAGTTCAGCAGGCTCGTGCTCTGGGTCATCCTCGGGCTGGCAGCGATCACGTTTGCGATCGGAGTCGCGCGCGGCGAAAGCGCGGTCGAGATGTTCATGGCTGCGGTCGCCCTCGCGGTCGGCGCGATTCCCGAGGGACTGCCCGCGGCGGTCACGATCACGCTCGCCATCGGCGTCTCGCGCATGGCGAAACGCCGCGCGATCATCCGCAAGCTCCCTGCCGTCGAGGCGCTCGGCAGCACCACCGTCATTTGCTCGGACAAGACCGGCACGCTGACCGAAAACCAGATGACCGTGCAGCAGGTTTATGCCGGCGGAACATTCTACGATGTGACCGGCTCCGGTTACGAACCGAGCGGCGAAGTGTTGGCGGGCGGGCAGCGCGCCGCGCTCGATCAGCACGAGGCATTGCGAGAGACGCTGCTCGCCGGCCTGCTCAACAACGACTCCCAAATCGTGCGCGATGGCGATCGGCTGAAGGTCGAAGGCGACCCGACCGAGGCGGCGCTCATCGTCGCCGCGCAGAAAGCCGGGATGACCTCCGACACGCACACCGAGCATCCGCGGCTGGATGTCATTCCGTTCGAATCGGAGCACCAGTTCATGGCCACGCTGCACAGTCGCGGAGAGGGCGAGCCGCGGGTCATTTTCAAAAAAGGCTCCGTCGAGCGGCTGCTGGAGCGTTGCTCCCACTCGCTCCGCGACGACGGCGAACTCGCGCCGCTCGACGCCGCCGCGATTCAAGCCGCCGTCGAGCAGATGGCCGCGCGCGGTCTGCGCGTGCTGGCCTTTGCGCGGCGGGAAGTGGCGCACGACCACGACCAACTGCACCACGACCACGTGCGCGAGGGCCTCACCTTCCTCGGTCTGCAGGGCATGATCGATCCACCGCGTGCGGAGGCCATCGTTTCGGTGCGGCTGTGTCAGGAGGCGGGTGTGCAGGTGAAGATGATCACCGGCGACCACGCGCTGACCGCCCGCAGCATCGCGCAGCAACTCGGCTTGCGCGGCCGCGACGGCGGCGAGCTCATCGCCGTGACGGGTCGCGAGCTCGAAAGATTGTCCGACGCCGATCTCCCGGAACTCGCCGAGCGCGCCGCCGTCTTCGCGCGCGTCGCGCCGGAGCAAAAACTCAAGCTCGTGCGCGCGCTGCAATCGCGCGGCCACATCGTCGCGATGACCGGCGACGGCGTGAACGACGCGCCCGCGCTCAAGCAGGCCGACATCGGCGTCGCCATGGGCATCACCGGAACCGACGTGGCCAAGGGCGCAGCCGACATGCTGCTCACCGACGACAATTTCGCGAGCATCGAAGCCGCCGTGGAGGAAGGCCGCGGCGTCTTCGACAACCTCACCAAATTCATCATCTGGACGCTCCCGACAAATGTCGGCGAGGCGACCATTCTACTCGCCGCCATCGTGCTCGGCACCGCCCTGCCAGCGCTGCCCGTGCAGATTCTCTGGATCAACATGGTCACCGCCATCCTGCTCGGATTGATGCTCGTCTTTGAGCCGAAGGAGCGCGGGCTCATGCAGCGCCCGCCCCGTGATCCGAAGCAGCCGATCCTCACCTTCCCGCTTTTCATGCGCACCGGCCTCGTCTCATTGCTCATCCTCGCGGGCGCCTTCGGCGCATTTCTATGGGAACAGCAAGTGCGCGGAAAGAACGTGGTCGAAGCGCGGACCACCGTCATCAACGTCATCGTGATGGTGGAATGTTTCTATCTGCTGAACTGCCGATCGCTCCTGCACTCGATGTTCCGCGTCGGCGTCTTCAGCAACCTCTGGGTCTTCGGCGGCATCGCCGCGATGCTCGCCGCGCAGATACTCTTCACCCACGCGCCAATCATGAACCGCCTCTTCCACACCGCGCCCCTGGATGCCGGCTCGTGGCTCTACATCACCGGCGTCGGCCTCGCCGCCTACTGCGTCGTCGAGTTTGAGAAATGGGTGCGCCGCAGATTCGCTCACATCACGTGAAATGAAGGCTTCCTGAGCGATGCCTTCCGCCGATCTGCTTTTCGCCGCGGGGCCGATTCTGCTGCTCGTCTTCCTGATGACGAAGAAGACGCCGATGCCCTCGGCGAAGGCGCTGCCGCTCGCGGCGCTCGCGGCCTGCCTGGCGCGGCTCGCGTGGTTCGGCACGGATGCCACGCTCGTGAGCGCTTCGGTCCTCGCGGGATTGCTGGTCGCGCTGACTCCGATCCTCATCGTCTGGGGCGCGATCTTTTTCTTCCGCACGATGGAGCACTGCGGGGCGATGGAGACGATCCGCCGCTGGCTGAATCACCTTTCCAGTGATCGAGTCGCGCAGGTCGTCATCATCGGCTGGTCGTTTCAGTTTCTTATCGAAGGCGCGAGCGGCTTCGGCACGCCGGCCGCGCTCGCCGGGCCGCTGCTGGTGGGGCTTGGATTCCCGGCGCTGCGGGTGGCGATGGCCTGTCTGATTCTGAACAGCGTTCCCGTCTCGTTCGGCGCGGTGGGCACACCGACGTGGTTTGGATTCGGGCAACTCGGATTGAGCGCGGAGGAGTTTCGCGCCGTCGCATGGAAGACTGCGCTCATCCACTGCGCCGCCGCGTGCATCATCCCGCTGCTGGCTTTCCGCCTTTTGCTGAGCTGGCAGGAAATCCGGCGCAATCTTGCGTTCATCTACCTCGCGATCGCGGCGAGCGTCGTGCCGATGTTTCTGCTCGCGCTGGTGGATGATGAATTCCCCGCCGTCGCCGGTGGGCTGATCGGACTGCTCGCCGCCGTGTGGCTCGCGCGCCACGACATTGGCCTCGGTGATGAAAAGGATGCCGCCGTGGACACGGCCGATGTGCCGGCGACTCGCGAGATCGTGAAGGCGCTCTTCCCGATCTGGGGCACGGTGCTCGTGCTGCTGGCCACGCGGATTCCCGCGCTCGGCCTGCGCGGATTGCTCACCGCCGCCACGCCCGCGTGGGATCTTGGCCTCGGCAGCATCGGCACGTTTTCCATCAGCCCCGCGTTGGTGCTTCGCCTGCGCGGGATCTTCGGCACCGACACGGACTGGACGCATCAGGTGCTCTACGTCCCGTCCTTGATCCCGTTCGTCCTCATCTCGCTCATCTCGTGGCGACTGCTGGCCGCGCCGCCGGGCACCGCGGGAAGAGTGTGGAGCGAAACCGCCGGGCGAATGCGTAACCCGATCCTCGCCCTGCTCGGCGCCTTGGTTTTCGTCCGGATGATGATGGTCGGCGGCGAGCGATCCTCCGCGATGCTCATCGGCCATGCGCTGGCTTCCGGCACCGGCGGCTGGTGGGAATACCTGGCCACTTACCTCGGCGCACTCGGCTCGTTCTTCGCCGGCTCCTGCACCATTTCCAATCTCACCTTCGGCCCGATCCAGGATTCCATCGCCACGCGGATGGGGCTGGAACGCACGACCCTGCTCGCGCTGCAATCGGTCGGTGGCGCGATGGGCAACATGGTCGCCATCCACAACATCGTCGCCGTCTGCTCCGTGCTCGGCCTGAACAACGTGGAAGGCGAGATCCTCAAGAAGACCGTAGGGCCGATGCTGCTCTACGGCGCCATCGCCGCCGTAACGGCGGCGACGCTCTGAACCTCATATGAAGCACCTTCCAATCAAAGGCGACCCGTTCATTCAACCGGCTTGCAATGCGCGCGAATCGTCTCAGTTCACGGTTTCGGCGTTCGCGAAAAAGGGGTTCAGTTCCGTGCCTGCGAAATAACACCACCCACATGCTCACGACTGCCCTTTACGACACCAAACCCTACGACCGTGAATTCTTCGCGCACGCGCCCGGCCACGATCGCGTGGACTGGCGCTTCCACGACTTCCGTCTCAGCAGCGAAACCGCCGCGACGGCGCGGGGCGCGCAGGCCGTGTGCGTCTTCGTGAATGACCGCGTGGATCGCGCCTGCCTCGAGTCGCTCGCCGCGCTCGGCGTGAAGCTGATCGCGCTGCGCTGCGCCGGATTCAATAACTTGGACTTGAAGGCCGCGCGCGAACTCGGCCTCGCCGTCGTGCGCGTCCCCGCCTACTCGCCGCACGCCGTCGCCGAGCACGCCGTGGCGCTGCTCCTCTCGCTCAACCGAAAGATTTACCGCGCCTACAACCGCGTGCGCGAACTAAACTTCTCGCTCAGCGGACTGGTCGGCTTCGACCTCCACGGCAAGACCATCGGCATCGTCGGCACGGGGAAGATCGGCCGCATTGCCGCGCAGATTTTCCGCGGCTTCGGCACCGAGGTGCTCGCCCACGATCCCTTCCCCACGCAGGATTGGGCGGCGGCGAGTGGCGTCCGATACGTCGATTTCGACACGCTGCTGGGCGCGAGCGACATCGTCTCGCTGCACGCGCCGCTGGTGCCCGAAACGCTTCAACTGCTCAACGAGAAGACGCTCTCCCAGATGAAGCCCGGCGTCTTCATCGTGAACACCAGCCGCGGCAAACTCATCGACACCGGCGCACTCATCGCCGCGCTCAAGTCCGGCCACGTCGGCGGCGTCGCGCTCGATGTGTATGAGGAGGAGGAAGGCATCTTTTTCGAGGACCTCTCGGGGCAAGTCCTCGCCGACGACGAACTCGCGCGCCTGCTCACTTTCCCGAACGTCCTCATCACCGCACATCAGGCCTTCCTCACCCGCGAAGCGCTCGGCGAGATCGCGCGCGTGACGACGACGAACATCCTCGCGCTCGAAACCGCCGGACCCTTCCTCACCGGGACCACTCTTTGAATCCGCCGCCGAACGGACATCCGAGCTTTGCCGAGGCGTCCCGCTTTTGGCTGAAGCTTGGTTTCATCAGCTTCGGCGGGCCAACCGGGCAGATCGCCATCATGCACGAGGAACTGGTGGAAAAGCGGCGCTGGATCAGCGAGTCGCGGTTCCTCCACGCGCTGAACTACTGCATGTTGCTGCCCGGCCCGGAGGCGCAGCAGCTCGCGACCTATGTCGGCTGGCTGTTGCACAAGACGTGGGGCGGCGTCGTGGCCGGCGCGCTCTTCGTCGTGCCGTCGATGTTCATCCTGTGGGCGCTGAGCTTCGTCTATGTGTCCTTCGGCGCAGTGCCGTGGGTCGCGGCGATCTTTTACGGCTTGAAGCCGGCGGTGCTCGCGATCGTCGCCGCAGCCGTCATCCGCATCGGCGGAAAGGCGCTGAAGAACGAGGTGATGTGGACGCTCGCCGCGCTCTCTTTCGTGGCGATCTACTTTTTGAAAGCGCCGTTCCCACTCATCATCGCGATGGCCGCGCTCGTCGGTTTCATCGGCGGGAAAGTGCGGCGCGACAAATTCCTGGTCATCCGCGGACACGGTCCGAAATCGGGTGCGGCGGAGACCACGGTGATCGGCGACGATGACGCCTCGGCCGAGCATACGCGGCCGACTCCCGGCCGGGCGCTGAAGGTCTGCGCGACATGGCTGGGACTGTGGTGGACGCCGATCGCGCTGCTCGCGCTGTGGCTCGGCACCGACCACACGCTGTTTCGGGAGGCGATCTTTTTCAGCAAGGCCTCGATGGTCACCTTCGGCGGCGCGTATGCGGTGTTGCCGTATGTCTCGCAGCAAGCCGTCGAGACCCACCACTGGCTCTCCGCACCGCAGATGCTCGACGGTCTCGGCCTCGCCGAGACGACTCCCGGCCCGCTCATCATGGTCCTGCAATTCGTCGGCTTCCTCGGCGGCTGGAATCAGCCCGGGACCCTCCCGCCATTGCTCTGCGCCACGCTCGGCGCATTCATCACGACGTGGACGACCTTCATCCCGTGCTTCCTTTGGATTTTCCTCGGCGCTCCGCATATCGAGCAATTGCGCGGCAATGAAAAGCTCACCACCGCGCTCTCCGCCGTCACCGCCGCGGTCGTCGGAGTGATCCTCAACCTCGCCGTCTGGTTCGGTCTGCACGTGTTGTTTCCCGTCGATTGGTTCGCCGTAGCGATCTGTTCCGCGGCGTTCGCGGGCATGGTGCGCGGGAAGTGGGACGTCATCCCCGTCGTGCTCGGCGCAGGCGTGCTGGGCTTGATCTACAAGACCCTGCTATGATCGGAGCCCTCTCATGAAATCCCGCCGCAAAACCAAACCCAGCACCATCACGATCACCCTGCACGGCGCCGCCGGCGAAGTGACTGGATCAGCGTATCTCGTCGAGACCGGACACGCGCGCGTGCTCGTGGACTTCGGGCTCTTTCAAGGCGGCCGGGACAGCGACACCAAGAACGTGCTCCCCGCTCGACTTGAGCCGCACCGACTTGACGCCGTGCTCATCACCCACGCGCACCTCGATCACACCGGCCGGCTGCCGCTGCTGATCGAAGGCGGCTACACCGGCACGATCCTCGCCACCCAGCCCACGATCGAGCTCGCGGGCCTCATCCTGCGCGATTCGGCGAAAGTGCAGTCCTTCGATGCCCGGCGCATCAACCGCAAGCGTGAGCGCGCGGGCAAAGGACCGATCGAGCCGCTCTACGACGCCGCGCAGGTCGAGCAGACGTTGCAGCGCTTTCGCCCGGTCGAATTCGACACGCCGATCCCGGTCGCCGCCGGCATCACCGCGCGGTTCGTCGCCGCGGGCCACATGCTCGGCTCGGCGAGCATCGCGCTGACCATCGAGGAGAGCGGAGTCCGAAAGACGATCGTCTTCTCCGGCGATATCGGACCGCACGGGATGGCGCTCATCCGCGATGCAGAGCCGCCCGCGCGCGCTGATCTCATTTTTCTCGAGTCCACCTACGGCGACCGCGACCACCGCACGCTCGCCGACACGCTCGCCGAGTTTCGCGGCATCATCGAGCAGGTCGTGCGGGACAAGGCGCGCATCCTCGTGCCCGCCTTCGCCGTGGGCCGCACGCAGCAGATTATCCATCACCTCGACGAGCTGTTCAGCACCGGCGCGATGAAACCCTTCCCCGTCTTTATCGACAGCCCGATGGCGATCGAAGCGACGAAGATCTACGAGAGTCACCCCGATCTCCTCGACGACGAAACACGCGACCTGCGCCGCAGCAGCGCGATCGCGCGCAAGCACCGCCACGTAAAAGCCACGCCGTCCGCACAGGACTCCATGGCGCTCAACGACACGCCCGGCCCGTGCCTCATCATGGCCGGCTCCGGCATGTGCAACGGCGGGCGGATTCTTCACCACCTCCGGCACGGGCTCTGGAAAATGGAAACCGTCGTCATGATCGTCGGCTACCAAGGCACCGGCTCGCTCGGCCGGCAGTTGGTGGACGGGGCAAAGTCCGTCCGCATCTTCGGCGAGCAGATTTCCGTGAAGGCGCAGATCAAGACGCTCAACGGTTTCAGCGCCCACGCCGGCCAGACCGAGCTGATGAAGTGGCTCGCCCACCTCACGCCGGGCAAACCCAAGGTCGTCCTGACTCACGGTGAAGCCCGCGGTCGCGAGCCGCTCGCCGAACTCATCCGCCGCCGCCACGGCATCAACGCCCAGCTTCCCGTGCTGAGCGACACGATCACGCTCTGATCCGAGTCGGCGCGCGGCCACCGCGTTCGCAAGCTTTTCGTCGCTCGCGACTCGATCACGGGCGAAATACCAACCGCCATGACACCAGCCACGCAAACCACCGTCCCCACCATCAGCCCCGCCGAAGCCGCACGCCGCAAGGACGGTCCCGGCGCGCCCGTGCTGCTCGATGTCCGCACGCCGCTCGAATACAGCGAGACGCACATTCCCGGTTCGCGACTGATCCCGCTCGATGAACTCGATGCCGCGGCGCTCGCTCGCGAAGTGAACGCGACCGACGGGTGCATCGTCTTCTGCCGCAGCGGCAGTCGCGCTCGCAAGGCGGCCGATCAACTCGCCAGCGCGGGACTGGAAAATGTCACTGTCGTCGAGGGCGGCGTGAGCGCGTGGGAAGCCGCCGGACTGCCGGTGACGAAGGGCGCGAAAGTCATGTCGCTCGAGCGGCAGGTCCGCATCGCGGCGGGCGGCATCGTCCTCGTCGGCGTGTTGCTCGCACACTTCATCCATCCGGCGTTCATCTGGCTCGCGGGTTTTGTCGGCGCGGGCTTGATGTTCGCGGGGATCACCGATTGGTGCGGCATGGGTCTGCTCATCGCCCGGATGCCGTGGAACCGGCGCGCGGGCGCGTGCTGCAAGACGGAGGCGGCGGCGTGATTCTCAAGCGTTACTACGTCGAAGGTCTCGCCCACGCTTCGTATCTCGTCGGCGCGGGCGGGGAAGCCGCCGTCGTCGATCCCAAGCGCGACGTGGATGATTACATCGCCGACGCCGCGGCCAAAGGACTGCGCATCGTCGCAATTCTCGAGACCCATCCGCACGCCGACTTCGTCTCCGGGCATGTCGAACTGGCCCGGCGCACCGGTGCGAAAATCTACATCTCGCACCTCGCGAAGACCGCTTACGAACGCGTGCCTCTGCGCGATGGCGACGTGATTCCCGTCGGCGGGATCGAGATCGTGGCGATGGAAACGCCGGGCCATTCGCCCGACAGCGTGAGCTGGCTTGTGCGCGAAGACGGCCGCCCCGTCCACGTCTTCACCGGCGACACGCTCTTCGTCGGCGATGTCGGCCGACCCGACCTGCGCGACGCCGACGAGAAGCCGACCGTCCTCGCCGATGCGCTCTACGATTCACTCTTCACGAAGCTCCTCGCGCTGCCGGACGAGACGGAAGTCCACCCCGCGCACGGCGCCGGCTCGCTCTGCGGCCGCAAGATTTCCTCCGCGCCATTCACCACGATCGGGCAGGAACGGGCGGACAACTGGGCGCTCGCGATTCGCGAACGCGCGGAGTTTGTCGAAGCGATGGTGGCGAATCTACCGGATCGCCCAGCCTACTTCGCGCACGACGTGCAGATGAACCTGCAAGGCGCGAAGCCGCTGAGTGAGCTGCCTGGGCTGCGCGCGCTTTCGGAGGAGGAGTTGAAGGCCGGCGGCATCGTCATCGACACGCGCAGCGCCGCGGCATTCGGCGCGGGACATTTCCCCGGCAGCGTGAACATCGGCATCGACGCCGCGCTCTTCTCGACCTGGGTCGGCTTCATCGTCCCATTCGGCAGACCGATCGCGCTCGTGACCGCATCCGCCGATGACGCGACCAGGGCGAGGCTGGAGCTGGCGCGCATCGGCTACGACGACGTTCCCGGCTTCATCGAAGCCGGCGCGCTCACCCGCACGCATCAACTTTCCCAACTCAGCGTCTGCGACCTGCGCACCGCCCTCCACGGCGGCGAAGCTCCGCTCGTGCTCGATGTGCGCACGCCGGGCGAGTGGACCAAGCAGCACATCGACGGCGCGCTTCACGTCCCACTGCCATCGCTACCGCGTCGTCTCGAACAGATCCCTCGCGATCGTGCGCTGGCCGTGATGTGCGGCAGCGGCTACCGCAGCTCGATCGCCGCGAGCCTGCTCATGGCCAATGGCTTCACGAAACTGCAAAACGTGATGGGCGGCATGGCTGCATTCCTCGAGGCCGACTGCCCGCTGTGGCAACCCGCCGACCTCGTCTTCGCCGAAAAATGAAGCCGCCGGACTGGCTCGCTCGCGGCAGCCCGTGGGTGTGGGCGCAGAATTTCCTGACGCTCGCCGTGCTCGCGCTCGGTCCGGTTCTCCGCAGTCAGCAGTCGCACAGACCTGGCATCGTGGCCGGGGCGTTGCTGCTCGGGGCGGGCGCGCTTTTCGGCGTGGCCGGCGTGCGCGCGCTGGGCCGCAATCGCACCCCGTTTCCGAAGCCACGGGAGGACGCGCGGCTGGTCGAGCACGGCATCTTCAGCATCGTGCGGCATCCGCTCTACACCAGCCTGTGCCTCATTTCGATCGGCTGGGCCTTGCTGTGGTGGAGCGGGCCGGCGCTGGTCGCCGCACTCGCGCTCGCCATGTTGCTCGATGCCAAGGCCCGCCTCGAGGAGAGCTGGCTTCGCGAATTGTTTCCAAACTACGACGCCTACGCCCGGCGGGTGCGGCGGCTCATTCCCGGGGTGTATTGAGCCGATGGAATGGACCGACTGGCTCTCGCACGGCTGGCGCTACCTTACCGTCACGCTCACGCTGCTCGCCGCCCTGCTCGCATCGGGCCACGCGGTCATCTGGAAACGCGATTCGCGCTCCGCGGTGCTGTGGTGCGTCGTGATCTGGCTGCTGCCGCTCGCGGGGCCGCTGCTCTACCTGCTGCTGGGCATCAACCGGATCGAGCGCCGCGCGACGGCGCTGCGCCGCGAAGACGCGCGCGCACACACTCCGCCGCGGGACGACGCGAGTGCGTGCGATGTGCCCGGGGCGCTTCGGCCGCTGGCGCAGCTCGTGGGCCAGCTCGTGCCGCGCGCGCTACTGGCAGGCAATCGCATCGAACCGCTGATCGACGGCGCGCAGGCGTATCCGGCGATGCTCGAAGCCATCGACGGCGCGCGCGAATCACTCGCGCTGGCGACCTACATTTTCGACCGCGACGGCATCGGCCAGCGATTCGTCGATGCGCTGGGCCGCGCCGTGGCGCGCGGCGTCGAAGTGCGCGTGCTGCTCGACGACACCGACGCGCGCTTCTCGTGGGGCTCCGCCGCACCGGCGCTGCGCAGAGCCGGCGTAACCGTCGGCGTGTTCAATCCCACGCTCGTCCCCGCACGCTTCCTGGTCGCGAACCTCCGCAACCACAGCAAAATCCTCGTCGCCGATGGCCGCGTCGGTTTCACCGGCGGGATCAATATCGCGAGCGATTACTGGGGCCAGGACGAGTGCAGCCGCGACCTGCACTTCCGGCTGCACGGCCCCGTCGTGGCGCACCTCGCGGAGGTCTTCGCCGCCGACTGGCAGTTTGCCACCGACGAAGTGCTCTCGGGTGAAAAGTGGTTCCCCTCACTCGCCTCGTGCGGCGCGATGGCCGCGCGCGGCCTCGAGACCGGGCCGGACGAAAACTTCGAGCGGTTGCGGTGGACCATCCACGGCGCGCTCGCCGTCGCACGCAAGTCGGTGCGCATCCTCACGCCGTATTTCCTGCCCGACAGCGTGCTCATCTCCGCGCTGAACATCGCCGCGCTGCGCGGCGTCGAGGTGGATATCATCCTGCCCGACCGTGGCGACCTCCGGCATGTGGAGTGGGCGAGCGACGCGCAGCTCTGGCAGGTGCTCGGTCGCGGCTGCCGCGTGTGGCGCGCGCCCGCCCCGTTCGACCATTCCAAGCTCCTGCTCGTGGACGGCGAGTGGTCGCTCTTCGGCTCGGCGAACTGGGACGCCCGCAGCCTGCGGCTGAACTTCGAGTTCGATGTCGAGTGCTACAGCGCCGAACTGGGCGCCCGGCTCGAGGCACTCGTCGAGCGCAAGCGCGCCGTCGCCCGCCGCGTGACGCTCGAGGAGATGGACGCGCGCCCGCTGCCGGTGAGGCTGCGCGACGGCATCGCGCGGCTGTTCGCGCCTTACTTGTGAAGTGCGAACGCCCGGTTCCCGAAAGCCGCCCCGCGGGAGGGTCCTCGCGGGGTTTGGGAGGCGGCATGTCCGAACCAACGGCGAAGCCGAGTGCGCCACGCTCGAGCAGAAGCAGGACTGCCGGCTACCGGCGCGGAAAACCCGCGGCGATGGCGTCGGCGAGTTGCGCGAGGAGGCGGCTCTCGGCGGCGACGACCGCTTCGTAGCCATCGCCCTGCACCGGCTCGGTGAAATTGCCGGCCTGCCGCACGACGACTCTTCCGCTTTGCGTATCCTCGACGCGCCAGGCGGTCTGGAGGATGGCGTCGCCGCCGGAGACGGCGTGGAACTGGCGCACATCGACGCTGACTTGATAACGCACGGTCGTGCCCGGCGCCCAAGGGTGGAGGTGGAGGTTTCCGGTGCCGAGCCGGCGGGCGAGATTGGTGCCGAGGACGCGCGTGGTCGTCTCGCGGAGCGAGCCGGCCCAGCGATGGTCGTAGGGCACTTCGAAGCGGTTGGCTTCGCTCTGGAAGACGACTTCGCCGCGGTCGATGTAGTCGGGCAGCGTGACGGGGCCGACGCCGAGGGAGAAGCCGGAGAGGTTCGCGGGGACGGGGCCGTCGGAGCTGAGGCGGTAGTAGGTTTCCGCGGTGGTGCATGCGGCGAGGGCCAGCGCGGTGGTGAGCGTGAGGAGGCGCAGGGTCGTCATGAAATCAGGGGGCCGGCTTGCCTTTGGGCGGGCTGACTTTGCCCTTGGGATTGCCCCAGAGCAGCGAGCTGGGTTTGCGTTCGATGGTGGAGCTGAGCGAGTCGATCGAGCGCATGGCATTGCTTAAGTCCTGGATCGTCGCGACCAGTTCGCGATAGACCGGGGAGTTTTCGTTGAAGCCGTCGAGGGTCTTTTGCAGCGCGGCGAGCGACTTTTTGAGGTCGCCGGGAAGGGCTTGCGTGTCCTTGGAGGCGAGCAGCTTGTCGAGGCCGGCGGCGGCGCCTTTCAAGTCGGTGGCGGCGATCTTGACCTCGGCGAGCGCGGCCGCGGCGTTGTCCACGGTCTGCTCGAGCTTGAGGCCCTGTATTTTGTCGAGCACGGCGGTGAGCTTGTCCTGCAACTGCGCGAGGCCGGTGGAGATGGTGGGGATCGTGCGGTAGCCGCCGATCTCGACGACCTCGGCGGGCTCCGCGTCCTTTTGCATGTCGAGATCCACGAAGAGCTGACCGGTGAGCAGGCTGCCGGCGCGCAAGGTGGCTCGCAGTCCGTTGCGCACGCTCTGCGCGATCACCGCAGGTCCGGCGGAGATGTCGTCGTCGGGCAGATCGGTGATGAGGTTTGGGTCGATCTTGATCAGGACGGGCACGCGGCGCTCGGGGTCGTTCGGCAGGTAGTCGAAGGAGATGCCGGTGACGGTGCCGACGCGAATGCCGCGGAACTCGACCGGTGCCTCGGGGCTGAGGCCGCGCACGCTGTCCTTGAAGAGCAGCAGATAGGTCAGGCGTGGGTTGAGCGTCGTCTGCTCGGTGGCGTCGTAGCTATCGTAGAGGGGGAAGATGGCGCCGTCATTTGCCGGCCACACGTTTGCGCCGGTCTCGCTGGTCTCGAACGCGACGCCGCCGACGACGAGCGCTTCGAGCGTGCCGGTGCGCAGGCGGACGCCGTTGACGCCGATGTCGAGATCGAGGCCGCTGACGTTCCAGAACCGCGTGCGGTTGGTGATGAGCTTTCCGAAGTCGCCCTCGATGAAGGCGCCGAATTCGACGCGCCCTTCCTTTGCGTTCAAGTCCTGGCTTTCGATGCGACCGACCTTGATGCCCTTGTATGAAACCGAGGAGCCGGGCCCGACCGAGCCGGCCTTGTCCGCGATCAGCGTGACGTGCAGGCCGGGAACGCCCTGCGGCGTGACGGGCGGATTCTCGAGGCCCTCGAACCGGTCCATCTCGTCGGGCGCGACGCCGGGATCGAGTTCAATGTAGGTGCCCGAGACCAGCGTGCCGAGGCCCGAGATGCCCGAGCCGCCGAACCGCGGACGCACGACCCAGAACCGCGTGTCGCTTTTCAGCAGCCCGGCCGCGTCGCGATCGATCCGCAGCGTGGTGACGACGCTTTTCAGATCGTGCGCGAGCCGCACGGTCTCGACCATGCCGATGTTCACGCTGCGGCATTGCACCGCGGTCTTCTTCGCGGCCACGCCTTCCGCGGTCTCGAAGCGCACTTCGACCAGCGGCCCCTTGCTCGCGTAAAACTCCCACACGAGCCACGCGCCGAGCACCCCGGCGATGATGGGGATGATCCAGACCGGCGACAGGCGCCGCCGGTCGCGCACGATCGGCGCGACGCGCACTGGTGGTTCTGTGTCTTCGGTTTCTTCGGTCATGTCTCTGGATGTGGGCGCACACCGGGACCGCCTGCGGCGTCCCAGAGCAGCCGCGGATCGAATGACATCGCGGCGAGCATCGTCAAGACAACCACGCCCGCGAAGGCAAGCGCAGCCGGGCCGGGCTCGATGGACCAGAGCGTGCCCAGTTGCACGACCGCGACGAGGATCGCGACGACGAAAACGTCGATCATCGACCAGCGGCCGACGAGTTCGGTGAGCCGATAGACACGGGTCATCGCGCGCGGTCGCGAGCAGCGTCTTGTCGAGGCGCAGAGCGCGGCGATGGCGATGATCTTCAGGATCGGAATGACGACGCTCGCCGTGAAGACGACGATGGCGATCGGATAGGCGCGATGTTCCCAGAACATGATGACGCCGCCGAGGATCGTGTTCTCCTCGCCGCCGCCGATGCGGGCGGACTTGAGGATCGGAAGGAGGTTTGCGGGCACGTAGAGGAATGCCGCCGCGAGCGTGAGCGCCCACGTGCGCTGGAGGCTGTGCGGTTTGCGCAAGTGCAGCGCGGCGTCGCAGCGCGCGCAGCGGACGACTTCGAGCGGCTGCACTTTTCCACACCAATGGCAGGCGGCCAGTCCGCGCGCGGCAGCGGTCTCGGGAGCATACGTGCTCATGCGCGCGCGACCTCCAGGCGGTCCCAAAGATCGCGCCGATCGATCGCCGAGACCGAGGCGGCGAGACAGATGATCAGCCCCGCGAAGGCCCAGAACGAAACGCCGAGCGTGACCGTGGCGATATCGGCGAGCTTGAGCAGACTCACCAGCACGCCGATCAGGAAGACTTCGATCATGTTCCACGTATCGGTCCCATAGACCCAGCGGCAGACGCGGGTCGCGCCCGGCAGACGGCGCCCATGCACCAGCGGCACGAGGAGATAAAGCATCCCGCCGATCATCAGCAGCGGCGCGCCGAGGATGAACACCGCGACCGCCGCGGCCAGCCACGGGCTGCCGTGCGCGTCGAGTGCGGAGACGCTTTGCGCGAGCACGATGGTGTTGACCTGACTGCCGGACTCCATCTCGATGAAAGGAAAGACGTTCGCGATGAAGAAAAACGACGCCGCGCTCATCGCGAACGCCGCCGCGCGATGGACGCCATTGGCCCGATGCGTGTGCAGCTTCGCAGCGCAGTGCGGACAGACCACGCTCTCTCCGACCTGCAAATCGCGCGTGCGGAAAAGCGCGTCGCAATCGTGGCAGGCGAGCAACTCCCAATCGGAAGCGGGCAGAGGCGATGAACGCGAAGTCACAGGCGCACACCTACGGACAACCGGGCCGGAATGACAAACACCATTTGGCGCGCGGTCGCGGAGCGCGCGGTCAATGTGCCTGGTGAACCGTGAGCTGCTGGAACGGGATCACCCAGCCGTGCTCATTGGCCGCCTCCACCAGCATCCGCTGGATCGCCCGCTCGAGCTGCTCCGCCCTCGGCGCGACATGGCCGGAGAAATCCGCCAGCACCAGGTAGTCGAGCGACGACGCGGCAGCTTCGCAGAAATCCACGCTGAGGTTCTTCAAGTCCGCGTGGTC
The DNA here is from genome assembly GCA_040081625.1 of Chthoniobacteraceae bacterium. Classification (GTDB taxonomy): domain Bacteria; phylum Verrucomicrobiota; class Verrucomicrobiia; order Chthoniobacterales; family Chthoniobacteraceae; genus VFJQ01. The sequence continues at coordinate 8,991 of JBEBGD010000070.1, read as the reverse complement.
GATCATCGCGAGCAGGCCCGCCTTCACCGCGCTCTCCATCAACTCCGGGACTCGCGTCGTCGCGTCCGCCTGATGCGCGTAGTCGATCCCGAACCGCACGCGCACGCGGAAATTGTGCGAGAGACTCTCCGGATGCAAATCGAGGAAAGCTGCGACGGTGTAAGTCTTGCGGCTGCCGCCGAGCAGGACGAGCCGCACCCACTCGGGCGTCAGCTCCACGACCTTGCCGCGCGTCTGGTCGCTCAGGCGCACCCAGTCATTCCGCCGGCACGGAAACCACGGCAGCGACTCCTCGGTCGGGCGCGAATTGAGCGCGAGGAGATCGCGCAGCGGCAGCCGGATCCGCGCGCCCTCGAACGCCGGGTTCGCGAGCTCGGTGTAGAAATTGATCGTCTGCACCTCCCACGGCACGCCGTTGAAAACCACGCGCTCGCCTTCCCGCACGGGGCCGAGATTGAGCAGCAGCTTGGCCTGCTCGTAAAAGCCCGGCAGCACCGTCTTGCTCGCCCACGCGAAACCCGCGAGGAAAAGAATCGCCACGCCCAGCAACACCCAGTCGCCGGACGAATAGAGCACCACGAGCATCGTCGTCGTGGCGCCCAGCACGCAAAAAACGTAATACAGAATGTCGAGGAACCGGATCGCGAACGAGCGCCGGAAACGGCTGCGAATCGCGTGAATCCTCAGCACATACCAGCGGATCAACCGCAGCAGCACGAAGACTCCGACAAACGCGAAGCCCGCGAGCAAAAGATTCCTCCCGCGACTCCGGAAAAAACTCGCCGTGAATTCTCGGAACGTGCCGAGCACGGTGCGCTGGGATGCGAGCTTCTCGGCGAGTTGAAACTGCGCGACCTCGAGGTCATTGCGGATCTGCTCGAATTGCATGTCCCAATCGCCACGCAGAGCCAGCAAGCGCGGCTTCAAATCGCCCTCCGGGAGCGATTCCACCAGCGCCGCGAGGTGATCGATCGCGGCCTTCACCTCCACCTCGCGCCTGCGGTGATCATTCACCATCGAGCGCAGGCTCTCGATCTCGCGCGGGTTCGCCGTCAGTCCCCGCATCTCCCGCAGGATCGGCCGGAGCAACTGCTCGACCTCCTGGGCCATGTCGAATTTCTCGGACACCGGGGCGCTCACCGTCCGCCAGTTCCGGCCCGCCGCGAGCGACGCGAAGTCCAGGCGAAGCCCGTCGATCTTCTCGCGCAACGCGTCGATTTCCTTGCTTGCCGCGGCCTTCTCCTCCGGTGTCACCGCCTGCTGAAACACAGCGCGTTTCTGCGCCATCTCCGCCGCCGCCGCGTCGATGTTCGCCATCAGCGCGCGCAGCGCCGGCGCCGAGCGCGCCTCGCCACTGGCAGCCGCGGCGGCGGGTTCCTCCTGCTTCTGCGCACGGAGCGAACCCGTCGCGAGCGGCAGCATGACAACGAGAGATAGAACCCGGAGTGCGCGAAAGTGCATTGGCAGTCGAACCCTACTCTGCCAGAACGCACCGCGCCTGCGCAAACCCGACGATTCAGATCCGGCGGCTTTGACTGCCGGGCGCGAAGCCGCCAGCCTGACGTGAAACGCACGAACCCATGACTACCAAAATCAAACTACTGCTCGGCGCGTTCCTGCTCGTCTGCGGCATCGTCTTCGCCACGCAGAATGCGACGGTCGTCGAAGTCCGCTTCCTCGTCTGGTCAATCCGGATGTCGCAGGCGCTCGTCATCTTCCTCACCGGCGCGGCTGGTGCCGTCGTCGGCTTCCTCTTCTCGACCGCATTCAAGATCACGAGAAAGGCGCGACGAGCCGCATCAATACGATGCGTTCATGTATTCGACCACGCCGCCCCTGAGCCAGATCTCAAGTGTGCGCACCGTGCGGCCGGAGGCCGAATCGTAGGCCACGTTCACGTAGTCCCACGACTCGCTCGTTCCAGTCGTGAACACCTTCGCAGGCTTGCCGAGCAGCGCGACCACCGCGCTCGCCGGCTTGCCCTTCAACTGCACTCGCAGCTTGCGCAGATCGTGCGCAGGCCGGCTCGGCAGCAGCTTGCCGTAGCGCTTTTCGTATCGGCTCACGAGTTCGCGCGAATCGGCGAGCTGTCGTTCCAGGTCCGCTCGCGACGCGATCGACGCGTCCTGCGTGCGGGTCTGGCACGCCGTCGTGGAAATGAGGCAGGCAATCCCGAGCGTGGAGTTGATGAGGAGTCGCGGGTTCATGGATGCTGATCCGTTCTCGCGGCAGCATTTTCCAGCACGCCCCGCATCACAAGCAGCAACGCACTCACAGTCTCGCCGGCGCCAGCTTCGGCGCGAGGAGTTGAATGAGAAGCAGAGCCGCGAGATAGGCCGACCCAGCGATGATGAAGATCGGCACATAGCTGCCGGTGGTCTGCAAAATCTCGCCGACGACCAGCGCGATGAGCATGCCACCGATCGAGCCCGCCATCCCGCCGATGCCGACGACGGAGCCGACGGCGCGCTTCGGAAACATATCGGACGTGAGCGTGAAAAGATTCGCCGACCAGCCCTGATGCGCCGCGGCGGCAAGCGACACGAGGCCGACCGCGAGCCATAGGTTCGAGGCCTTTGCGGCGAAAACGATGGGCACCACCGCGAGCGCGCAGACGAGCATCGCGGTCTTGCGCGCAGCGTTCGGCGTCCATCCGCGCTTAAGCAAGTGAGAGGAAATCCACCCGCCTCCGATGCTGCCCACATCGGCCACGAGATAGATCGTCACCAGCGGCAGACCCATCGTCTTGAGGTCGAGCCCGTGATTGCGCTTGAGAAAATCCGGCACCCAGAAAAGGTAGAGCCACCAAATCGGGTCCGACATGAACTTGCCCACCGCGAAAGCCCACGTCTGCCGGAGCGGAAAAAGGCGGCGCCACGGGATGCTCTCGGTCGGCTCGGCGGGGTCGCTTTGGATGTGCGCGAGTTCGGCGGCGGATACGCGCGGGTGCTGCTCCGGCGGGCGATACGATTTCAACCACCACGCGACCCACACGAAACCGACCAGCCCGGTGGAGAGAAAGGCCCATTGCCAGCCCCAGCGCAGCGTGATCCACGGCACGAGGATGGGCGTGAGCAGCGCACCGACGTTCGTCCCGGAATTGAAAATACCCGTCGCCAGCGCGCGCTCCCGTTTCGGAAACCATTCGGCGACCGTCTTGATCGACGCCGGAAAATTTCCCGCCTCGCCAAGCCCGAGCACAAGTCGCGAGAGAGCGAAGCCCGCAGTCGCGCCGCCGAGCAGCACGATAGCCGCCGGATCGATCGAGACCGTCGGCAGCCTCAGCGACGGAAACCAATCCGCCGCCGCATGCATCATCGCCCCGATACTCCAGACGATGACTGCAAGCGCAAAGCCGCGCCGCACTCCGACACGATCCATGACGCGCCCCGCGAAGAGCAACCCGAGCGCATAGGCCGCCTGAAAGCTGAACACGATCGCCGCGTAGGCGCGCTCATCGAACTGGAAAAGCTCCTGCAGAGTCGGCTTGAGGATGCCGATGATCTGCCGGTCGATGTAGTTGATCGTCGCGGCAAAGAAGAGCAGCGCGCAGATGACCCAGCGATAGTGCGTCGTTGTAGCGGGGGCGTTCATGGGAGTGGAAATGCTCGTGGTGACCTGGCTACAGCCGCAGCACGTGATGCGCGTGCTCTTCGCCGAGCCAGTCGAGATGCGTGGTCGTCACGATCTTCTGCGCGGACTTCGGCAACGCGGCGAGCAGCGCGTTGCGGCGACGCAGATCGAGTTCACCGAAGACGTCGTCGATGAGCAGCAACGGCGGCGCGTCGAAGTGCGCCGCGAGCAGATGCGCCGCGCCGAGCTTCAGCGCCAGCACGAGCGTGCGTTGCTGGCCTTCGCTCGCGTGGTCGGCGGTGACCTCATTCAGCGAAAACGCGAGGTCATCGCGGTGTGGGCCGACGGTCGTCTGGCGAAGACGCGCATCGGCGTCGCGCGAGTCGGCGAGCGCGGAGACGAAGTCCTCGCCCGCTCCGCGGCTGTATTCGATGTGGAGATGCTCTTTCGCTTCGCTGATCGCGCCGTGCATCGCCGCGGCGGGCGCCTGGAGTTCGTCGCACAATCGCGCGCGTGCATCGATCAAGCGCTGGCCGGACTCGAGCAGCGGCGCGTCGAAGGCGTGGATTTCGCGCCATGGCGGCGACGACTTCTTCAGCAGCAGATTGCGCGAGCGCAGCGCACGCTCGTATTCGCGCAGCACGGTCCGGTAGCCGGACTCGCGCTGCACGCACACGAAGTCGAGAAAGCGCCGCCGCAGCTCGGATGCGCCGCGTGTGAGGTCGATGTCCGCCGTCGCGAACCACACGACGCGGCCAAGCTGGAGATACTCGTGCGCGGTCGTCTGCTGCACGGAGTCGAGCGCGAGCTTCTTGCGCTCCTTGCTGAAATAAAACTGGAGGTGCCGCTCATCCACACGCCCATCGACGACGAACCCGCGCCGCCCATGCTGCACGATCGGCGCGAGCCGCGTCACGCGCGGGCTTTGCAGCCGCAGCAGAACGCACGCAGCCTCGAGCAGCGAGGTCTTCCCGCGCGCGTTCGGACCGACGATGAAGTTCAGTCCGTCGGCAAACTCGGTCTCGAACGAATCGAAGCAGCGGAAGTGACGGACTTTGAGTGAGCGGAGCAAGGCGCCGCCATCGTGCCGCACTTCGTGATGGCCGCAACCCGCGCGGTGGCTCAAACGAAGCGCGTGAACTTTCTCCCGCGCTCCCTCATTCTCGTCGCGCTCGCGCTTCAACCATGTCTCGGCGCGGACAAAATCGTCGTCCAAACCGACCTGATGGTGCCGATGCGCGACGGCATCAAACTGGCGACCGACGTTTATCTCCCGCTAGGCGAGGGAAAGTTTCCGGTCATCCTCACGCGCTCGCCTTACAAGAAAGACGGCGCGAAGAAGCACGGCGAATACTACGCGGCGCACGGCTACGTCTTCGTCGCGCAGGACACGCGCGGGCGGTTCGGCAGCGAAGGCGTGTGGCACATGATGACCGACGACGGGCGCGATGGCTTCGATTGCGCGGCGTGGATCGGCGCGCAGCCCTGGTCAAATGGGAAGATCGGGATGATCGGCACGTCTTACGTCGGCGGCACGCAGCACGCGATGGCGTTGGAGAGGACGCCGGAATTGATGACGGTGATCCCCGTCGATGCGGTGTCGAATCCCGGCCGGCAGTCGATGCGCAACGCGGGCGCGTTCGAGTTGCGGTTTTGGAATTGGATCATGCTGAATGCGGGCAAGGGCAGCCGCGCTTCGCACGATCCGGCGACGGCGGCGATGCTCGGGGCCATGGCAAAGGAGCGGACGAACTACCTTTTCAATCTGCCGCTGCGGCGCGGGACGACGCCGCTGAAATTCGCGCCGGAGTATGAGGAGTGGCTGGTCGATGCGATGCGCCACGGAGCGAACGATGACTTCTGGAAGCAGAACAACATCCTCGCGAACCCGGCGCAATATAAAGACATCCCGGTGTATCTCGTCGGCGGCTGGTATGACTCATGGGCGGGGAATACGACGGCGAATTTCGCGGCGCTGACGAAAACGCTGAAGAGCCCGGTGTATCTCATCATGGGGCCGTGGATTCACGGGCAGCAGTCGAAGTCGGCGCACGGGCACGTCGATTTTGGCAAGGACGCCGCGATCGCCGACGAGCTCGCGTGGCGGCTCGAGTGGTATGACCACTGGCTCAAGGGCGTGGAAAACTCAGTCGGAAAAGCTGCGCCGTTCGCGACGAAGGTGCGCGTCTTCGTGATGGGCACCGGCGACGGGCGCAAGACGGACAAGGGCTTGCTGAATCACGGCGGATCGTGGCGCGACGAGCGCGAGTGGCCGCTCGCGCGGGAGAAGCGGACGCCTTACTATTTCGGCGAAGGCGGAGCGCTCTCGATGAGCAAACCGGCGCGCGCAAAGAGCGCGACAAGCTTCACCTTCGACCCGCGCAACCCGGTGCCGACGATCGGCGGAAACATCTCCAGCGGCGACGGCATCATGCTGCAAGGCGCGCGGGATCAGCGCGGCGGGCCGGACATCTGGAACTGGACACTCCCGCTGCCGCTCTCCTCACGAAACGACATCGTCGTTTTCCAAAGCGAACCGCTCGAACACGAAATCGAGGTGACGGGCGAGATCGAAGTGAAGGTGTGGGCGTCATCCTCGGCGACTGACACCGACTTCACCGCGAAGCTCATCGACGTGTATCCCGCGAGCGCGGACTGGCACGGCGGGTTCGACCTCAACATCGGCGACGGCATCGTTCGCGCGCGCTTCCGCGACTCCGACAAGACGGAAAAGCTGATGGAGCCCGGCACGACGTATCCCTTCACGATCCGGCTCTATCCGACGTCGAACGTCTTCAAGAAAGGTCACCGCATCCGCGTGGATATTTCATCTTCCAACTTCCCGCGATTCGACGTAAACCCAAACACCGGCGAACCGCTCAACGATCACCGCCGCGTCGTGACCGCGGTGAACACGATCGTCCACGATCGCGAGCATCCGTCGCACATCGTGCTGCCGGTTATCCCCTGACGACGTAAAGGAGCACGAAAGCGACAAGAACGAATATCGCGACGACCCACCAAAGCGGCTTGATGCCCGCCGGTTTTGGCGAAGTGCCGAACTCGTTCGCAACGAATTGGTCGTAGTCAAAGTCACTGCCGCTCACGTCGACGGAGTCGGCATCCTCGCGCCAGCCGGAGTTGTGATCGGCGCCACACTCGGGGCAGGCGAGCGCGTTGCGCGGCACGTCTTCACCGCAGACGGGACAGGTTTCGGGTGCGGGTTTGCTCACACGTCGCAAATACCAACCGCCTGTCGAAGCGACGCGAGTGCGTCGGGCCTCGCGGGGATGAATTCCTGCGCGACGTGGCCCTTGAATCCCGTCTCGACGATCGCACGCATGATCGCCGGGTATTGCAGCTCCTGGGTCTCGTCGATCTCATGCCGCCCCGGCACGCCGCCGGTGTGGTAGTGCGCGAAGTATTGATGATCGCGCCGAATCGTAGCGATCACGTCGCCTTCCATGATCTGCATATGGTAGATGTCGTAGAGCAGCTTGAAGTTCGCCGAGCCGATGCGCTTCACGAGTTCGATGCCCCAAGCGCTCTTGTCGCACATGTAGTCCTTGTGATTCACGCGGCTGTTGAGCAGTTCCATCACGAGAACGACGCCGCGCTTCTCCGCGAGCGGGAGCAGTTTCTTAAGGCCCTCGGCGCAATTCTTCAGCCCGGTCTCCTCGTCCATGCCGTCGCGATTGCCGGAGAAACAGATGAGATGCTTGAAGCCCGCATCGGCGACCGCGGCGATCGCCGGCTCGTAGGCTTTGACGAGCAGTTCGTGATGCCCGGTGCGATTGAACGCGCGTTCAATGGTCCCGAGCTTCTTTCCATCCGGCCCTTCGATTGTCGGAAAGGTCGTGATCGCGCAAATCAGCCCATGCATTTTCAGCGTCGGAAAGTCGGCGGGCGCGACCAGTTCGATCGACTGCAAGCCCATCCCCTTCCCCGCAACGCACAAGTCTTCGAGCGCGATCTTCGGGTAGCACCATTTGCAGACCGAGTGGTTGATGCGGCCTTTCATGTCAGCAGCATAAAGACGCGGAGCAAGCGCAGCCGCAGCGGCGGCGACCCCAGCGGAGTGAAGGAACGAGCGGCGGGAGTTCATGCGCACAGCGTAGGCGGGCCCGGCAGTGCGGCAACCCGCGAATAAGCTCGCCCCGGTTCTGGGGCCACCGGGAGAAGCGGAGAGTGAAAAGAACGACGAAGGATAGTAAGCCACGCACGGGCGGCGTGGATTGCGGCGGCGAAGTCCCGCACCGTGTCCAGCGTGCCTTTGAAGCTGAACCGGGCCAGCTCCGCGTTGTAGTCGTCGGCGGATCGCTGCATCAGGAGCCGCACCAGGTTGTAGGCGATCAGGTTGGATGGCGGTTTCTTTCTCGATCTGCTCCGGGCGTTTGCAGCGAAGGATGTCCAGGCTGAGCAGGGTCTTGATTTGCGCGAAGTGCAGTTCGACTGTGAGCGTCACGCCCCGCACCGTTGAGGTGTGGTGGTCTTAAGTTGCGTAGCGGTTACGCTACGCAATCTATGACTCAGGTTGATCGAGTTTTGAAAGTGGACGCGGGCGGGCGCGTGTGGACGCCGCGAGAACAGCGGGAGGTGGTGCTCGATGAGTTTGAGCGCAGCGGGCTGCCGGCGGCAAAGTTTGCGCAACACATCGGGATGAAGGCTTCGACGGTCGCCTCGTGGATCCGGAGGCGGCGGGAGGATCGGAGCGAAGCCGATGCAGTGAACCCTTCCGGGCGTGCAGCCTTGCAGTGGGTGGAGGCGAGCGTGGAGGCCACGAGCGGGGGTGCGTCGCGGGCGCTGGTGGTCCATCTGCCGGGCGGGGCGCGCGTGGAGGTGGCCGATGCTGCGCAGGCGGTGCTGGCGGCGGAACTTCTGCGGGCGCTGGTGGCCGGAGGCGGGCGGTGTTGAGTTTTGCCGGCAGCCTGCGGGTTTGTTCCTGGCGGTCGAGCCGTGCGATATGCGCAAGGGCTTCGAGGGGCTGCACTCGCTGGTGGGTGAGCGCTTGCGCGAGGACGTGCGCTCGGGCGGGTTGTTCGTGTTCATCAACAAGCGGCGCACACGGCTGAAGGCGCTCTACTTCGACTGCAGCAGTCTGTGGGTGATAAACAAGCGACTCGAGCAGGGCACCTTTGCGTGGCCGCAAGCGGAGGAGATCGGTGCGCCTCCGCTCTTGCCGCGAGCGGAGGCGTTCGCGATGCTCACCGACGGGATCGATTTGCGCGGGGCGAAGATACGGCCGTGGTATGAGCGCGGGCCGGGAAAAAATGCCCCGGCATCTAAAAGAAAACTAACATAGTTAGCTCTCGCGGATCAAAGCAGCGTGCCCGATCCAGCCGCGCGCGAGATCGGTGACGACGACGACGGGGTCGCTGGCGAGCGCAGATGATCCCGTCTTGAGCGCCGGCCCTGTGC
>JBEBGD010000009.1:0-100685 GCA_040081625.1 Chthoniobacteraceae bacterium | reverse complement strand
GTTCGTGCGCGCGGCGCTGGCCGGCTTCGCGGTGCTCGTCGTGATCGTGCTCGTCTATGGATTCTGGGCTTCCACCTTCGACCTGAATCTCGTGAAGGAGATGCCGCAGCGCTCGATGGTCTTCGACATGGACGCCAGGCTCTACTCCCGCCTGCAGGGTGAGAACCGGATCGTGGTCTCGCGGCGCGACGTGTCGAAGAACTTCGTCGAGCCGCTGCTCGCGCGCGAAGATTCGCGGTATTTCACCCATCACGGCGTGGACCCGATCGGCATCGCCCGCGCGCTGGTGAAAAACATCACCTCGAAATCCGCCAAGCAGGGAGCCTCGACGATCACGCAGCAGCTCGCCCGCAACACCTTCCCGCTCGGCGGCAAGAACGTGCATCGCAAGCTGCTCGAAGCCTTCGTCGCCGCGCGCATCGAGCAGAACTACACCAAGGAGCAAATCCTCGAGCACTACATGAACCGCGTCTATCTCGGCGCCGGCGTGTATGGCGTGGAGACGGCGTCGCTCGCCTACTTCGGCAAGAGCGCGAAGGATCTCTCGCTCGGCGAGGGCGCGATGCTCGCGGGGATCATCCGCGCGCCGACCTACTACTCGCCGCGCAAGAACATGAAGGGCGCGCTCGCCCAGCGCGACCAGGTGCTCGATCGACTCGTGAAGACCGGGAAACTTTCGCGCAGCGAAGCCGACGCCGCGCGCCGCGCGCCCATCGCGCTCTCGCGCCGCCCGCGGCTGATGCTCCAGGAGAACTACGCGATGGAGGCCGTGCGCGAGGACATCGAGGTGCTGCTCAGCGACGAGCAACAGGCCGAGGGCGGCTTCAAGATTTACACGACGATCGATCCCGAGCTGCAAAAACGCACCGAGCAGGCGATCGAGGCGAACCTCCGCAAGATCGAGCAACGCCCCGGCTACGCGCATCCGCCGCGCTCGCGCTTCGCATCGCTGCCCGAGGATGAGAAGACGCAGACGCCTTACCTCCAGGGCGCGGCGATCGTGATCGACCACCGCACCGGCAGCATCCGCGCGATCGTCGGCGGACGCGACTACGGCGAGAGCCAGCTCAACCGCGCACGCAGCGCCCGGCGGCAGACCGGCTCGACCTTCAAGCCCTTCGTCTATGCCGCCGCCTTCGGCCGCGGGATGCTGCCCGGCGCGCTCATCGACGACGGCCCGATCCGGCGCGGCGAGATCGCCGCTGCGCCGACGTGGCAGCCGGGAAATTCCGACGGCGCATTCAAGGGCGCGCTCGCGGCGGAGGAAGGGCTGATCCAGTCGCGCAACACGATGAGCGTCCGCGTGGGCGAACGCGCCGGCATCGGCGAAGTCATCCGCCTCGCGACGGCGGCGGGATTCGACGACGTGCCGCGGCAGCCGGCGATCTACCTCGGCGCCTTCGAGTCCACGCTCACCGACGTCGCTTCCGCCTACGCGCTCGTCGCGAACCAGGGCATCAAGCGGCAGCCCTACATCATCGAGCGCATCGACGACGCGCTTGGCGAGACGATCTACCGCGCGCCGCGCGTCGCGCCGCGGATGCTCGACTCCGGCATCTGCTGGCTGACCACGGCCGCGCTGACGAAGACGATGGAACGCGGCAGCGGCGCAGGCGTGAAAGCTGAGGGCTTCGCGAAGCCGTGCGCGGGCAAGACGGGCACGACGAACGATTACGTGGACGCGTGGTTCGTCGGCTACACGACCTCGCTCACGTGCGGCGTGTGGGTCGGGCTCGACCAGCCGCGGACGATCGTGAGCAGAGGCTACGGCGCCGCGCTCGCGCTGCCGATCTGGGCGGACGTGATGGCCGCCGCGCCCGCCGTGCGTTACCCGGCGAAGGAATTTCCCGCGCCGGATCTGCGGCGAACGATGGCGTGCTCATCCTCGAACGAACTCGCGACCGACGCCTGCCAGCGCGCGGGCACGGCCTACTCGATTGATCTCCCGCTCGCCCGCGTGCCGAACGATGCGTGTCACGTGCATCGCGGCAGCGTCGTCACGCGGCGCGATGAACCGCGCAAGCCTGAGACGGGACTGCTGAAATCGTTCCGGAAGTTTTTCGGCGGACAGTGAGGAAAAGCGAAGGCGCCCGCGGCTTTCGCTGCGAGCGCCTTCATTGTGGTGGCCATAAGCCGGATTCTGTCGCCGCTTGCGCGGGGATGATCATTTCTCTCGGCCCGCTCGCGCGGACCGCCTGCTTGCGCAGGTGCGGCTAATACCCGGAGACGGACCGGCTTTCGCCGATCGGGCCAGGCGCCCGGCGTCTCCTGTTCTGCCTTGCACCGCGTGGGGTTTGTCGTGCGCCTTCGATCGCTCTCGGGCCGGTGGGCTCTTACCCCGCCTTTTCACCCTTACCTGCGGCCTTGCGGCCACGGGCGGTTTGTTTTCTGCGACACTTTCCGTCGCGCCGGGCTTTCGCCCGACGCTCCCGCACATTCTATGCGGCACGGTGCCTGGTGGTGTCCGGACTTTCCTCTGCACGGAATAAATCCGCGCAGCGATCATCGGCCAGCCACGCGGACCATTGCGCGCATCGCGCACGCTGGCAAGGTGGGAGCAATGATTCCTGCCAATGCGCGCGAGCGCTTCCTCGAGAAATTGCGCGACGCGCTCGCCGAAGAGAGATTTGTGAAGCTGACGCTGAGCGAACCGTTGAGCGGGGAGCTGCACCTGCGGAATGTGTATGCGCGGCTGGTCGAGCTGCGCGAGGGGCGGCGCGTGCAGTTCGTGTGGCGCTATTCGCAGCGCGATGTGACCAGGAACGTGCCGCTGCGGGAGGCGGAAGCGGAGGTGGATGAGCTGCTCGATGGCGGGTTCGAGCACGCGTATCTTTTCACCACGACAGGCGACTGGCACTGGCGCGGCCCGGGTGACGGCCGGCTCAAGGCGAAGCGGCCGACCTTCGCCGCGCAAGGGGCGCTCGATCACGACAAGCCGAAGGCGAAGGCGCTCGCGGCGGCACCGTGGCTGGTGGCGCTCGGCGTGACCGCGGCGGACGGCACCGCGCGGGCGGGCATGGCGGACAAGCTGCGGCAGATCGAGCGCTTCGCGGAGATCCTCGGCCATCTCGTCGAGGGTGGGGCGCTGCGCGAGGCGAAGAGCGTGCGGCTCGCCGATCTCGGCGCGGGAAAGGGCTACCTGACTTTCGCGGCACACGATTTTTTCCAGCGGCGCGGCGTCGAGGTGAAGACGACGGGGATCGAGGTGCGGGCGGAGTTGGTGGAAGGCGCGAACCGCGCGGCGCGCGAATCGTCGATGAACGGGCTGGAATTTGTGGCGGGAGACATTGCGGGCTTCGAGGCCGGCGGCGCGCTCGATGTGCTCGTGGCGCTGCACGCGTGCAACACGGCGACTGATGACGCTCTCCATCTCGGCGTGCGCAGCGGCGCGCGGCTCATCGTCGCGGCGCCCTGCTGCCATCAGGAGCTGCGACCGCAGATCGTCGCGCCCACGGTGCTCGCGCCGGCGCTGCGGCACGGCATCCTGCTCGAGCGGCACGCGGAAATCCTCACCGACGCGATCCGCGCGCTGGTGCTGGAGATTCACGGCTACGAGGCGCGGGTGTTCGAGTTCATCGCGCCGGAGCACACGAGCAAGAACGTGATGATCGCGGCGCAGCGGCTCGCGAATCCGCCCGACCCTAAGCCATTGCGCGCGCAGCTGCGCGAGTTGCTGGCCTTCCACGGGCTGCGCACGCAGCGACTCGCGGAGCTATTGGGCGAAGTTGAGGGTTGCAAAGCGGCGGCGGACAAATAGCAATCGCGCGCTCCACATCAAATGGCCGAAACAGCCTCCCTCGGACCTCAAGACGGCGCCGTCCACACGCTGGACCACGTCGATCAATACCTGCAAGTCGGACAGGATTCGGACGCGTCGGATATTCACCTCGGCGTGAATGCGATGCCGATCTGGCGACGCTTCGGCGGACTCGAGCCGGTCTGGCTGCAAGCCGACAAGCTCACCGCCGCGGACACGAAGCGGCTCGCTTACGGCTTCCTCTCGCCCGAGCAGCAGAAGGTGCTCGAGGAGCGCGGCGACATCGACTTCGCCTACCAGAACTCGCTTGGCCGATTCCGCGCGTCGGTCGTGCGGCACCGGCTCGGCATCGACATCGTCTTCCGCATCATCAACACGAAGGTGCGCACGATGGACGAGCTCGAGCTGCCCGAGGTGCTCAAGCAGCTCACGAAGTATCACAACGGACTCATCCTCGTGACGGGCGCGGTCGGCTCGGGCAAATCGACGACGCTGGCGGCGATGGTCGATTACATCAACGAGCAGCGGCACGACCACATCATCACGCTCGAGGACCCGATCGAATACATCATCCAGTCGAAGAACTGCCACGTCACGCAGCGCGAGGTTCACACGCATACGCGCAGCTTTGGCGCGGCGCTGCGCGGGGCGCTGCGCGAGGATCCGGACATCATCATGGTCGGCGAAATGCGCGATCTGGAGACGATCCAGCTCGCGATCACCGCGTCGGAGACGGGCCACCTCGTGCTGGCGACGCTGCACACCGGCAATGCCTCGCGCACGCTAGACCGGGTGCTCGATGTGTTCCCGGTCGATCAGCGCGAGCAGATCCGCATCATGGTCTCGGAGTCGCTGCGCGGAGTCGTCTCGCAGCAGCTCATCCCGCGCAAGGACGGGCGCGGGCGCGTGCTGGCGCTGGAGATTCTCACGAACTCGCCGGCGGTCGGGAACACGATCCGCGAGGCCAAGACCTTCATGCTCCCGGGCATCATCCAGACGAGTCGCAAGGCTGGGATGCGGCTGATGGATGACGCGATCACCGAGTTGTTCGACAACGGCTCGATCTCCGCCGAGGAAGCCTACGCGCGCTGCGAGCAAAAAGTGCTGATGCGCCAGCACCTCGCGCAGCACCGCTAAGCCTTTCCGATCCATGGCCTACATCGACCAATTCTTCGAAGTCCTCGTGAATGCCGGCGCGAGCGATCTGCACCTCGGCGAGGGGCAGCCGCCGAAAATCCGGCGTCACGGCGAGATCGTGTCGATCCGCAACGAAGTGCTCACGCACGACGAGATGGCCTACATGATGAGCGAGATGTGCGGGCCGGAGCGCTGGGAGCGCTACAACGAGGGCGGCGATCTCGACTTCGCCTACGAGATGGATGAGCACTCGCGGTTCCGGTGCAACTTCCTCAAGCAATCGCACGGCTACGGCTGCGTGTTCCGACTGATCCCGACGAAGATCATGTCGCTCGAGCAGCTCGGGATCCCGCCGATCGTGAAGGAGTTCGGCCACATCCGCGGCGGGCTGGTGCTTGTGACGGGGCCGACGGGCTCGGGAAAATCGACGACGCTTGCGGCGATGCTCGATTACATCAATGCGAACTTCTCGCGCCACATCATCACCGTCGAGGAGCCGATCGAGTTCGTGCATACGAACAAGCGCTCGATCATCACCCAGCGCGAGGTGCCGGAGCATTCGTCGGATTTCCCGCAGGGGCTCAAGGCGGCGCTGCGCGAGGACGCGGACATCGTGCTGGTGGGCGAAATGCGCGACCTGGAGACCATCCAGCTCGCGCTCACCGCCGCGGAGACCGGCCTGCTCGTCTTCGGCACGCTGCACACGAACAACGCGCGCAAGACCGTGGACCGCATGATCGACGTCTTCCCGAGCGACCAGCAGGCGCAAGTCCGCACGATGCTGGCGAACTCGCTGCGAGGCGTGGTCGCGCAGCTCCTGCTCAAGCGTCTGGACGGCGGCGGGCGCCTCGCGGTGAACGAAATCCTGGTCGTGAACTCGGCCGCGAGCGCGATCATCCGCGAGGGCGCGACGCAGAAACTTCAGGACGTGATCGTCGGCGGCAAAGGCCAGGGGATGCAGTTCATGGACGACGCGATCTGGCACGTGATGCAGCAGGGGATCGTGAGCCCGCACGAGGCCTACATGAAGGCGATCGACAAGAACCGGTTCCGGATGTTCCTGCCGACCGAGGATGCAGGCTTGTGAGACTGGTCAAAATCTTGGCGGCCATAAACTAAGGGGTTGCCCTCTGTGCGGGAGTCTGCTTGAAGACTTCGGTTCGAGTTGGAGTAGTTCGTGCTACCAGCCGACGCCCCCAGCCCAACGCCATGTCCACTGTATATAAACTGCTGTATCGTTTCGATTTTCAGACCGCCTACTGGGATCTCCGGGTGGCCGCCTGCCTCGCCTTGATCTGGCTGGTGATCCTGGCGTGCGCGATCTCAAGCATCCGCTCGCAAGGCATGGGCGCAGTGCAGCAGCGGATGTGGATGGTTTTTGTCGCAGCCGTGCCAGTCGTCGGCCTGCTGGCCTACCTGCCCTTCTCGGTGCGGCGCGATGAGATGCCGCACTACTTCCGATTCCGGTCCAACAAGCCGCGGCATCGCCCCACAGTCCGGTCCGAGGTAAAGAAATTGACGCGCCCCGACGACGCGGCATGAGCCAGCCTGCTGCCGGCCACATCCGGCCGTCGGCGGAGTTTTCGGCGGCGCGCGGGCGCCGTGTGTTTCGGAAACTCGCGCTGATCGGCATGATGGCGATCGCATCCGCGAGCGCCCTCGTGCTTGCGCAGGATGATCCGGACGCACCGACGACGGAGATCACCGAGGGCACCGGGCAACTCTCGGGAAGACCGGGGCCACTGCCGCGGGACGCGTTCCGCTCCGACCCGGAGGTGGGCATTCGCTACCGGAGCTTGTTTCGCGACACGCGCACGCCTCTGCGTAGCGACAGCCAGGTGGGGCTGGATTCGCCGCTGACTGGCGCGGCCGAGACCGGCATCGGCTATCAGGGGCCGGTCTCCAATTTCCGGACCGGAGTGAATTTCCGGGAGTCGATTCCCGGGGAAGGCGGCGGGCAGGCCGCGACGAGCCTCGACGTGATGGGCTTTCGCCTGGGCTACCGCCTCAACGGCGTCCACGGCTTCAACCTGCTCTCGCGCGGCTTCGAACCGGAGGATGCGGACCTCAAGGTCGGACCGCTGTATTTCAAGCTGCGCGCACTCTCTGCCTCGGTGCTCGCGAGTGACAATGTCAACGCGACCGAGACCAACCGCGAATCGGGCGCGATCGCCATTGCGCGACTCTCGGGCAGCGTGGTGGCGCAACTGACCGAAAGCTTGCGCATCGCCGCGGGCGGCACGCTGATCTGGCTCCCGTTCAAGGGGAAGGTGGGCCTGACGACCAGCTCCGGGCTTTTCGATCTCAATCTCACGAGCGACACCGACAACCGGATCCCGGCGGCGCAAGTGAGCTGGGACGGCAAGATCGGCGAGTGGGAATATTACGTCACGGATACGTTCCGGATTTACGCCCCGCTAGGCGGCGAACTCTTCCAGTCCTACATCTACGACCAGACGTTGTTCGAGGGATCGAGCTTCAACGAGATCGACCAGGCGGGACGCTACCGTTACGGCTACCTGGGTCATCAGCGTCCGTTGGATCGTGATTCGCGGAGCAGCAGCCGGCTGACCGACTTCTCGCTCGATGCCCGCCAATACAGCAACCGCATCGAGGCCGGCGCCCACCGCATGTATCCCGGCCGGTTGCACGTCCAGTTGCGAGCCTATCGCGAGGATCTTTGGTATAATCAGGGTCAGCGCGGTTTGCCGCGGTTCCGCGAAGGCGCCGCGGTGCTCGTCGATTCGCAGCGCGAGAATCTGCGCTTCAAGCCCTACGCCCGATACGAGATCACGCTCAGCGACGGGCAGGATCTGCCCAATCAACTCGCTGTCGTCGGCCTTCGCGGTCCGATCACCGATCAACTCATCGTGGACCTTTACTCCGGCTTGTTCCACCAGGGCGATTCCGGCCGGAATCGCTTCATCGCCGGAATGCGACTGGGCCATCAAGCCGGCCCCTATACCTTCGAGTCGCTCTTCGTCGGCCGCGAAGTCCTCGATTACTACCTCACCACCGAGGTCGTCGATCGAATCTCCTACAACATCCATCAGGTGCTCGGGCCGAAGATTTTCGCCGACGCGCTCGCCTCCTACAACGTCCACCACGCGCTCGACGATACCGACGATGAGCGGCAATCATTCCGCGCCGGGATCCGGCTGACCACGCTGCCGGGCCCTCGCACCAGCGCACGCCTGAGTTACTTTTACTCACACGTCTGGTCCGACAGCACGAGCTTCCTCTTCCCGGCGGACCGCGGCTCCGATGAAGAATCCGATAAGATCCGGCAGGAATACACCTCGCATTCGGTCCACCTCGACCTGCGTTACCACTTCACCGACTCATTTATAGGCCAGCTCAGCTACGCCTACATCGATCGCGAATCGACCTTCTCCGGCGACACCTACTACGAAAACCTCGTCCTCTTAAGTCTCACCAAATTCTTTTACTGACAGAAAGCTTGGCGTGAGACTCGCTTGACGCCCCGTCTCTGTTTCGCTAATCGCCGTCGCGCTTCTCGGAATCTACAGTCTTCTCCGCATCCAAAAACCAACCAACCATCCCTCCTTCGAATGACTCATCGCATTCCAATCGTCATCGGTTTCATCGCCCTGCTGCTCGGCAACCTCGCGGCTCAAGCTCAGAGCAGGCCGCCGGGCGCGCCCGGGTTCAAAGACCCGAAAATCGGCATTTACGAAACTCCCGCGCCGGTCACTCCGAACCCGGCCAGCCGTGGCTCCGCGAGTATCGACGACCTCGAGGAAAAGCGTGAGACGCTCGAGCGCGAGATCCAGTATGGCAAAACCAAGCTCGAGGCGGCGCAGAAAAAGCTCGCCGTCCAAAGCGCCGTCGGCAACGCCGAGCAGGTCGAGAAGCTGAGCACCGAGATCAAGGACTGGGAGGCTCGCGTCAAAGTCGGCCGCGATGAACTCGACGCCGTCGAGCAGGAGATCAACCGCCTGCGCCCCTCGCCGATGATGGGCGAACACGACGTCATCGTCCCCGGCGAAAACGTCGAGATCTTCGTGAATGAAGACCCGTCGTTCAACGGCCGCTATCAGGTGCGCCGCGGCGGTTACATCATCCTCGCCCAAGTCGGTCGCGTCATGCTCGTCGGCAAATCCCTCACGCAGGCCGAGGCGGCCGTGAAGCGCGCGCTCGAAGGCTCCCAGCTCACTCGCGCCACCGTCATGCTCGAGCGCATCTCCGGCCTCGATGTCGAGACTGGCCCGCTCATCTTTCTTTCCGGCGCATTCAAGAACCCGCGCCCATACCGCATCCCGAGCGGCACCGCTCCGACCCTCGTCAGCCTCATCCTGAGCTGCGGCGGCGTGACCAAGAACGCCGACATCACCCGTGTAAAAATCATGCGCATGGCCGGCGGCAAGAGCGTCGTCGAGGAAGTGGACCTCGCGAAAATCCTCGCCGGCGGTGGCCTTAACTCCGACATCACCCTCACCGAAGGCGACGTGATCACGATCCCCGCGGGACCCGCAAACCTCGTCTTCATCACCGGCAACGTCCGGCGTCCCGGCAGCTTCAGCCTGGCGGAAGGCGATCATCTCTCCGCCTACGGCGCGATCCTCAAGCACGGCGGTGGCCTGAGCCGCTTCGCCGACGAGAAGAACGCGCACGTCCTCCGCGCGATGCCCGACGGCACCAAGCGCAAGATTCCGGTCAACCTCGTGGACCTCAAGAAAGGCAGGAAGCCCGACGTTGAACTCGAGCCGAACGACATCATCGTCGTCCCGGAGAAGTGGTTTAGCTTCTAAGCTGAGCCCTACTCCGGCAGCGGCTGGCCTTTCGTCTCCGGCAGAAACGCCAGCACCAGCAAGCCGAGCAGGAAGAGCAGCGCCATCAGGCTCACCGCCATGCGCAGATCCATTCCGGGCAGCGATTTCAGCCACCCGGAAAAGAGGAGCATCGACGAGGCGATCAAGCGTCCACCGTTGAAGCAAAAGCCCGTGCCCGTCGAGCGCAGGTGATTCGGGAATAGCTCCGGGAAATACACCGCGTAGCCCGCGTGGATGCCGAGCGTGCATCCGCCGAAGATCGGCAGCAGCAGCAGGAACATCGCGTAACTCGTCGGCGCGAAACAGATCACCGGCACGATGACCAGCGCCGCGAGGTGATAGAAAACGAACGCGCGCTTGCGCCCGAACTTCACCGCGAGTGGGCCGAACGCCAGCATCCCGACCGCCGCCCCGAGCGCCTGCACATTGCCGTAGGCAAACTTCGCCCGCGATGTCGCCTCCGCGACCGGCACGCCGTCGCGCATGAGGAAATCCTTCGCCAGATCCTGTCCCGCGACGGTGACCGCCCAGAACGTCCCCAGCCCCACCGCGGCGAGCAGCACGCCGAAGATCGCCCGCTTCGCCCAGCGCGGATTGAGCAGCAGATCGCGGAAGCTGCCGAGCTGCGCACCCTTCTCCTTCGCCGCGTGCCACGACTCCGGCTCCTTCACCCGCGCGCGCACCCACACCACCAGCAGCGCCGGCAGCACTCCGATGAGAAACGCGAGCCGCCAGTTTTCGCCGACCGCGATCCCGACCCACGCCGCAAAGAACGCCCCGAGCACGCTCGTGCTGTGGAAGAGCCCCGACATGTGCGCGCGCGCGTGCTGCGGCACCGCCTCCGCGACAAGAGCCGCCGCCACCGCCCATTCCCCGCCCACGCCCATCGCCACGAGGAAACGGAGCACCCCTACATGCCACAGCGAGTCCGCGAAATACGTGAGCCCCGAGAAGATCGAGTAGAACAGAATCGTCAGCACCATCGTCGGCCTTCGACCCCATCGGTCGCCGAGCCAGCCGAAGAAAATCCCGCCCAGCGTTCCGCCGAGCAGGAAGATGCCGAGGAAATTCTCGCCCCATCGCCGGACGTCCGGGTGATTCTGCGGCACGCGCAGGATGTCGGAGAGCATCTGATTGCGCTCGATGTTGAAGAGCTGCCCCTCGAACGCATCGAACACCCAGCCCGCCGATGCGATGATCACCACCAGCCACTGGTAGCGCGTTACTCCGTGATACCACTTCGTCGGAGTATCCATCGTTAAAACGCGATCGGTTCCCCGGCATCGACCGACTGCTGAGCGCTCAGGCACATCGCCACGCTCCAGCGCCCGTCTTCGCCCGTGGCCGGCAGCGGCGCGCCATCCTGCACCGCCGCGCAAAACGCCGTGAGTTGATCGACCAGCTCGAAGACCTCGCCTGAAGACTTCTCGATCGGCACGTCGAGCACCTCCTCACCGGCGAGATGCTTCAGCCCGTAGGTCGGCGTGAATGTGCGATCCTTCGCGCCGCTCCAACTCGCCCACAGCGCGCCGGTGGTCCCCGTCACTTTCACGACCTGATGATGTTCGAACGCCGCGAGCGTCTGCGAGATCACCGCGTAGGCGCCGCCGGGGAAATTTACGATCGCGCTGAAATTGTCCTGCAACTCGGGATGCCCGGCCTGCCGCGAGTTCGCCCGCGCGAACACGCTCACCGGGTCACCGAGCTTCGAGAGATACCACCGCGCGAGGTCGAAAAAGTGAATCGGCTCCTCGAGGATCCAATTGCCCACTCGCTCGATGTCGTAGCGCCACCCATCCGCGCCGAGGCGGTAAGGCCGGCGCCACAGCTCGATCAGCACATAGAGCGGATCGCCGATCGCCCCGTCGTCGATCATCTGCTTCGCCTTGCCCCACAGCGCCGAGAGCCGCATCTCGTGCCCGACCGCGAGCTTCAGGCCGCGCTCCGCCGCGCTCGCCACGAGGTCCGCGCACTCCGCTTCGCTGATCCCCATCGGCTTCTCCATGAGCAGATGCTTGCCCGCCGCGAGCACGTCGAGCCCGACGCGATGATGCAGGTGCGACGGCAGCACGACATCGACCGCCTCGATAGCCGGATCGCCGAGCAACTCGCGATAGTCGCCCACCACGCGCACCCCGGGATGCGCCTCGCGCGCCGCGGCCTGGCTTTTCTCCGAGCGCGCCGCGATCGCGACCAACTCCGCGCGCGGTGACTCGGCCATCGCGCGAGCGTGATGACTTCCCCATGCGCCGAAACCGATGAGAGCGAAACGAACTGGTTGAGACATAGTTTTAGAAACGGGGTGCGGTCGTGAGCGGCGTCGCGGGAGCGGCGATCTTGCGCCCCTGCACTTCGTTGAGCTTGCACGTCTTCAGCCGCGGCAGGACGTGGCGCGCAAAAAGTTCGCACTCCGGCTGGTGCGGATAACCCGAGAGCACGAACGAGCGCATCCCCATCGCGATGTAGCGCTCGAGCTTCGCCACGATTTGATCCGGGTCGCCCACGATCGCGCTGCCGCAGCCACTTCGCGCGAGGCCCACGCCGGACCACAGGCGCTCCTCGATGAAAAGGTCCGCGTCCGCCTTCGCACGCAACTCGTCCTGCCGGGTCACGCCCGCGCTCTTGCTGTCCTGGGAGCGCGCCTTGATCTCCGCGCCCTTGGCCAGGTCGAGCTTCGAGATCAGCCGCTTCGCCGCGTCGCGTGCTTCGCTCTCGGTCTCGCGCACGATCACGTGGACGCGCAGGCCGAAGTCGATCACGCGACCGTGCTTCGCCGCGAGCGCGCTCATGCCGCGCATCGTCTCCGCGAGCCGGTCCTCGGTCTCCGGCCACATGAGGAACACGTCGCAATGCTTCGCGCACAGCTCCTGCGCCGCGGGCGAAATGCCGCCGAAGTAAAGCAGCGGCCCGCCGTTCTGCTGCCACGTCTTCGCCGGCGTCGTGTTCGGCAGCGTGAAGTTGTAGAAGCGCCCCTTCCACTCCAGCGGTCCGTCCACCGTCCACAGCTTTTGCAGTATCTGGATGATCTCGCTCGATCGGTCGTAGCGGTCCTCGTTCGATTCCTTCAGCCCCGGCAGGTCGCTCGAGATGATGTTAATCGTCAGCCGCCCCTGTGCGATGTGGTCCACCGTCGCGATCGCCCGCGCGAGCATCGGCGGCCACACCTCGCCCATTCGCAGCGCGACGAGCTGATTGATCTGCCACGTCTGGGCCGCCATCGCCGCGGCAAACGTCATCGGGTCCTGCCCCGCGATCCAGCCCGACGGCAGGAGGATGTTTTGATACCCGCGCGCGTCCGCCGTCTTCACGATGTCGCCGCAATGCTCGTAGCTGCTGCGCAGCGCGCCATCGGGCACGCCGAGGAATTCGTAGTCGTCGCTGCACAGCGCGGAAAACCACGCGACCTCGACGCGCGGGTCGGGCGTGCGGACGGGCGGGGCGGCGGGAGCGGGATTCATGCGGGGAGCGAGGCAGCCATACGGCAGCGCGCGGAGCAACAACGCATCCGGACAGCGCGCACGGAGCGACTACGCCGGCGTGTGGCGGAACTTCCGCACCCGGCCCCATCCGACCCACTCGACCACGTAGATGCTGCCCTCGTCGTCCACGGTCAGCGCGTGCGGCGCGAAAAACTTTCCGCCATGCATCGTGTCCATGTCGCGTGCCGCCTTCGCGCCGCCGCCGGCGAGCCCGCGGCCGTCGCCGAGCTTCGCCACGCACTCGTCCTTGTCGTTCCAGATCGTCACCATCGCGGCGAGGTCCGGCACGTAGAGGTGGCCGGCGTGCTGGTAGAAGCAGCACGGATTGCGCACCGCATCGCCGGAGATCGTGCGCTTGTAGTCGAGCGCCGGCGTGAAGACTTGCAGCCGGGCGTTGCTGCGGTCGGCGATGTAAATCTCCGGCTCGCTCCTGCGCGTATCGACCCAGATGCCGTGGCAGGTGAAGAACGTGTCGTTCGGCGCCTTCGCTCCCTTGTCCTTCGGGTCGGTCTTCGCGCCGATCGTCTTGAGATGCTTCCACGATTTGTCGAAGCGGCTCACGCGCTGGGAGCCGTAGCCATCGACGACGTAGATGTCGCCATTCGGCGCGACGGCGACGTCGGTCGGGCTCGTCCAGTCGAACTTCTGGCGCGTCACGTCCGCGCTCGCGACGTTGCCGATCGTGTAGAGGATCCTGCCGCTGAGGTCGGTCTTATACACGCGCCTGCCGAGCTTCGGGTCCTCCTTCGCCACGTTCTCGGTGAAGTAGAAAAACTCATCCGCGCCTTCCTTGCTCCAGTAGATGCCGTGCGCGGTCTGCTTCACCTGCTCGGTCGTGAAGCCGACTTTCTCCGCGAAGTTGTTGCTCCACGTCTCGATCAGCGTGCCCGACTTGTCGAAGATCGCCACGCACGGATTCGCCGAGCGCGACGTGACGACGATCCTCCCGCGCCCGTCAGCCACGACGCCGCAGCCGAGCCCGAAGTCCATCCCCTCGGGCAACCGTCCCCAACTCGCGTCGAGCGTGTAAGTCCAGTTGCCCTCGCCGATCTTCACCGGCGCAGCGGCAGCGCGGGCGAAGGTGCTGCCGGCGAGCGCGGCGGCGGTCGTCTTGAGAAATTCCCGTCGGGGAAAGAGGTGGGTCGGGCTCATTGGGGGGAGCGAAATGGTGGCCTGCGTCTATTCGGCCAGCGAGATCTTCAGATCGTCGATCTGCACGGACGCGCCTTGAGTGACGAAGCGGTAGTTCACCTTCTCCATCGCCAGCCGCGGGTCGCTGCCTTCGGCCTTCGCGCCGTTGTCGGCCTGGACGGATACCTTCTCGCCCTTCACCTCGACGAGCATCGTCACCCACTCGCCCGGCTCAAACTTGCCCGCCGCCTTTGCGAGCACGGCGGCCTTGATGCTTTTGTCCTTCTTGTCGCCGTCCTTGTTGATCGTGAAGCCGGCGTTGTTGATGACGACGCGGAAGAGGTGCCCCTTCGCGTGATTGAAGCTGAGGCTGACCCCCTTCGCGCCGTCGAGCTTGACCGAGAACTGGACGATCGAATCCTTGCTCGGCAGCGCGAGCGAAAGCACGGCCGCGTGTTTGTCCTCGGGCTTCTCCCTGCCGACGATCGCGCCGCCCGCGATCTGCCAGTCGCCCTTTGCGACGGTCCACGGCTTGTCGAGCGCGGCGCTGTCGAAGTTCTGCTCGAGCACCGTCTTGCCCGCTTTCGCGAGGATCGGCTTGAGCGCGGTGTTTTTCCCGGCGTAGCAGGGAAGGGCGAGGACGGAGGCGAGGAGGATGGTCTTGAGCATGGGTGAAGGGGTCGGACTAAGCCGGGGCATCGCGGCGGCGGCAACTACACCTTGGTTGGCTGTTCGCTCTCGATCGTCGTCTCGATTCACCCGCGCCTGCACACAACCGCTTGCCGAATCGATAAACGGACCGTTTCATGGATTCGCAATTTCCGCCATGCCACCTCCTTCCGAAGCCCGAGTTTCCCTCGCCGCTCTCAACACTATCAGACGCGAGAAATTCGTCCGCGCGCTCCGCGGAATAATCGAGCAGTCACCTCACTTCGCCGTGCGGGTCGCGGGAGCACGGCCCTTCACCTCGCTCGACGAGTTGCAAGGCGCCTTCATTGCCGAGATCGAGCGCGCACCAAAGACTGAACGGCTGGCATTACTCCGCGCGCATCCCGGCTTCATCGCGCAGGTGACGACGCCCCCGACGGCAACTACGCCCGGGCAATCCAGCGCCGGCCCCGACGCGCTCGCGCCGGACGAAGTCGCCGAGTTTCAGCGTCTCGATGCCGGGTATCGCGAGCGCTTCGGCTTCCCGTTCATCGTCAGCGCGCCCCGCCACCCGAAAGATGCCATCCTCGCCGCCCTCCGCGCCAGGCTCGAAAACCCGCGCGATCTCGAGTTCAAGACGGCGCTCGCTGAAGTCGCGAAGATCGCTCGCCTTCGCCTGGCCGAACTCATCGAATGACCATGCATGGCAGAGTCACCACTCACGTCGGGCACATCGGCCATGCCGCGAGCGCTCGACGATCTCGATGGATCGCGCTAGCGTGCCCGCGATGAGCGCCCCGGCTTCATCCAGCATCGATCCAGGCTCGCGCGCACCCGCCACGGTGCTCGACGGACTACGCCGTTTCGGCCACTGGTGCATGGCGAATGCGCCCGCGGCGGCGATGCTCGTGGCGCTGGTCGGCACGCTGGTTTGGTTCTACGGCGGTTACACGCCGCTGATCCCGAACGATCCGCACTCCTTCTGGCGCTGGGCGCAGGAGGCGTGGAACGAGGGTAATGATCTCGAGCACGGCCCGCTGATCCTGCCGGGCGCCATCGTCGTCGCGTGGTTTCAGCGCGAGTCGTTCGCCGCTGTCGCGAAGCGCTCGTCGTGGGTGGGATTACTCCCACTCTTCGTCGGCATCTTCATTTTCGTCGTCGCCGCGCGCGCGCAGCAGGGCCGCTACGCACTCGTGGCGCTGCCAGTGTTGATCCTCGGCGTCGTGTGGTTCCTCTGGGGCTGGCCGGCGGCGCGCCTTGCGTCGTTTCCGTGCGGGCTGCTGCTTTTCATGGTGCCGATCGGCTTTTTGCTCGGCCACACGGAGCCGCTTCAGCGCTTTGTTGCCACCGCGGTGACCGGCCTTTCGAATCTCGTCGGAGTCGGCATCGATCGCGATGGAGTGAACCTCATCGCGAAGGATCGCAGCTTCCAATGCCAGGTCGCGGGCGGCTGCTCGGGCGTGCGCTCACTCATCGCCATGACGATGCTCAGCCTGCTCTACGCGTATTTCAACGAGGGGCGGTTTTGGAAAAAGGTGGCGATCGTCGCGACGACGCTGCCCGCCACCGTGCTCGGGAACCTGGTGCGCGTGTTCACGATCATCCTCGCCTCGAAATGGTTCGGCGAAAAGTTTGGCACCGGGCCGTGGCACGACATCTCCGGCTTCATCATCACCATCCCGATCGCCATCGGCGCGATGCTCGGGTTTCACGAGTTGTTGAAGATCGACTTCTCGAAACTCACCGCGCGCTGGCTTACGCCCGAAAAGCCCGCGCATGCGCCGGCCGCAACCGCGGAACCCGGCGAAGCCAAGCGCCCCGAGCCCGGCCCGATCTCGTATGACTACTAGCCGTCTCGCGATTCTGCTCGCGCTGATGCTCGCCGGCTTGAGCAGCGTGTATCTGCTGCCGAAGCAGCTCGGCTACATGCCCGTCGGAGTGGTGGTGAACCTCCCCGAGGGGCTCGGCGAGTGGTGGGGCCGCGAGATCGAAGTCACGCAGCACGAGCACGACGTGCTCGGCGCCGACACGCAGATCGCGCGCAAGGAATACTCGAATGGCCGTGGCGACAGCGTGCTCGTCTCCATGGTGCTGGCCGGCGAGGACATGATGACCGGCATTCATCGCCCCGAGCGCTGTCTGCCTGCGCAAGGCTGGGCCGTCACGCCAGGCGGCAGCGTCGCGATCGATGTGCCCGGCGAGGGGCGACTGCCGGCGACGCGGCTGAAAAACCATCGCACCGAGCAGCGGCGCGGCGGCGTGCTCGTGCCCGTGGAAAACGTCTGCTACTACTGGTTCGCCGGGAGCAGCAAGTTGACGGCATCGCACACCGAACGCGTGTGGATGGACACGGTCGATCGCGTCGGCGGCGGCTACGTGCAGCGCTGGGCGATGATGATGGTGGCGGCGAATATCACCGCGGGACAGAGCAAGTTCGGCCGGGATGAGAAGGCGGTGAACGAGATGCTGGAGGGCTTCATCAGCCAGCTCGCGCCGCGGATTCACAACGACGCGGTGCGGTATCGCTGAGGTCAGCGCGCGAGCTTTTCCGCGAGTGCCACGCCGAGGATGAGGTGCGTGGTCTCCGAGATGTGCTGCTGGCCGTGCGCGACGAAAAGATCGGTCAGCCCGCGATACGGCCCGAGCCATTCCTCAGCCGGAAGCAGAGCGTAGCAGTGCTCGCGGAAGGCGGGCAGCAGAGGCGCGGAGGGCGACGCGTCGAAGTCGCCCGTCGTCTTGAATGCGGGGATTTCCGCGATGACGAAGCGCACGCCATTCTGCCGGCACACGGCTGCCATCCGCTCGACGAGCTTCGCCGCGAGGAGCCGCTGGTAGTCGCCGACCGCGGCGTCGGGTGTCGGCGCGGCGCCGGCGAATTCCTTCGCGACGGACGCATTCGCTTCCCGGGTCAGCAGACCTTTGCGCCATTCCCACACGCGGTTGAAAAGCAGCGAGTAGAAATATGAGTGCTCGCTCAGCCATCGCATCGGCGCCCAGCGATTGAGCGCGTCGAGCACCGCGACGCCGGGCTGGTGCGCGCGTTTTTCCGTCGCCACGAGCTTCCCGTCGCGCACGGCGAAAAGGCCGGCCTTCACGTTGTCGTCGAGATCGTTGGCAAACCATCCGAGCACGACCGCATCCGGCCGATACTTGAGCCCTTCGTTTTCGAGGAAGGCGAGCTGCTCCGCGGTGCCGAAGCCGGAGACGCCGGTGTTGAGCACTTCCGTCGGCTTGCCGAGCGCGCGCAGCCGCCGCTCGAGAATCGCGCAATACGTCCGGTCCTGCCGGCACTCGAAACCCTGCGTCTGCGAATCGCCGAGCACGAGCACGCGGCCGACGCCGGGCGTGCGCTCGTGGGTCCAGTCGCGCCTGTCGCGAAAACCCTGAGCATTCGTCGTGAATGCCCATCGGCCATCCGCGCTCGTGTGCAGGAATGTCGTCTTCGGCCGCAGCCGTCGGAGCTGATACTCCCCGTAGGTCGCGCCGGTGTGGTAGCGCGGGAAAAGGATCGCCGTCTCGCGTGCGAGCATCCGCGTGAGCAGCTCGCCGGCGCAGAATGCGAGCACCGTCGCAAACAACGCGACGATGATTCGTGCGCGCCAGCACGGCCGGCGGACTCGCAGCTCGGGGCGCACGCCTAGCCGCCCACCTCGGCGCGCGCGTCCGCGGCCAGTGCGGTCGAGAGGTAACGCTCGCCGGTCGAGCACGCGATGGTGACGATCGTCTTGCCCTTGTTCTCCGGCCGCTTCGCGACTTCGAGCGCGGCGACCACATTCGCGCCGGTGCTGATGCCGACGAGGATGCCTTCCTCCTTCGCCAGCCGCCGCGCCATCGCGAAGGCATCGTCATTGCTGACCTTGATGCACTCGGTGATCTGCGGATTCCCGGCCTCGTCCTTGAGGTGCAGGTTGCCTGGCACGAAGCCGGCGCCGGTGCCCTGGATCTTGTGCGGACCGGGCTTTACCGGCTCGCCCTTGAGCGTCTGGTTGATCACCGGCGAATCGGCCGGCTCGACCGCGATCGCGGCGAAGGAAGGTTTGCGCGGCTTGATGACTTCGACGCAGCCGGTGATCGTGCCGCCCGTGCCGACCGCGGCGACGACGAAATCGACCTTTCCATCCGTATCCTCCCAGATCTCCTCCGCCGTGGTCGTGCGATGAATGGCGGGGTTGGCCGGGTTGTTGAATTGCTGCGGCATCCACGAGTTCGGCGTGTTGGCGAGCAACTCCTCCGCGCGCGCGATCGCGCCTTTCATCCCCTCGCTGCCGGGCGTGAGCACGAGCTTCGCGCCGAGCATCGCGAGCAGCACGCGGCGCTCCTGCGACATCGTCTCCGGCATCGTGAGGATGAGCTTGTAGCCCTTCGCCGCCGCGACGAAGGCGAGCGCGATGCCGGTGTTCCCACTGGTCGGCTCGATGATGACCGTGTCCTTGGTGAGCACGCCGCGTTTCTCCGCGTCCTCGATCATCGACATGCCGATGCGGTCCTTCACGCTGCCGAGCGGATTGAAGAACTCGCACTTGAGCGCGACGACGGTGCCGGGGTCGATACCTGCGCTGGCGGGGATGCGGTTGAGCTTCACCAGCGGCGTGCGGCCGACGGTTTCGATGATGTTGTTATAAAGGCGGCCCATAAAGTCTTGGTGTTGGTTTTTTGGAAGGCGGGCGGCTATCTACACGCCGGGCTCGCCGGGCGGCAAGGTCGCTTTTCCACTTCCCGACCGGAGTGCGGCGGCAAAGGCGATTCGCGCAAAATTGCGTTTGAATTGCCCCGCCCCGTAGCTATTCCAGCGCGCTCTCTCAACCTCAACACACACACGAATTATGGCCGACCTGCTGAACAAAGAAGATATCAAGGAGTGGCTCAAGAAACTGCCCGAGTGGGATCTCGAAAAGAAGCACATCGAACGCCTCTTCGAATTCGAGGACTTCACGCTCGCGATGGACTTCGTGAACGGCGTCGCCGAGATCGCCGAAGAAGACGAGCACCACCCGAACATCGACATCCGCTACAACAAGGTGCGGATCGAACTCTCCACGCACAGTGAAGGCGGGCTGACCGATCTCGACTTCGAGGTAGCCGAGAAGATCGACACGCTCGTCGAGGAATAAGCGGGCGCACGCGGTGGCCGATGTGACGCCCCGCACCGATCCACCGCTCTGGTGGAAGATCGTCGCCGGTTTGCTCGTGCTCGGTTTTGCCGTCGCGGTGGGTTGTGTCGTGGAGTGGCGCAGCTCCGCGCCGCCTCCACCGCGCCCGCCGGGCCAGATGCCGTGAGCCATGCCCGAACCCGCGCACTTTCAGCGCCCCGTCCTCGAAGTCGCGCGCACCGACTTCCCGAAGCTCCACGCGGACATGTCCGTGGCCGGCGCGCTCGAGGTCATCCGCGAACACGGCGTCGGCGAGCGAATCATCTATTTCTACGTCGTCGATCTGGATGACCGGCTCGTCGGCGTGCTGCCCACGCGGCGGCTGCTCGCATCAGCGCCCGAGGCGAAGCTGAACGACTTGATGATCCGCCGCGTCGTGGCGCTCCCGCACACGGCCACGCTGCTCGATGCGTGCGATCTTTTCGTCATGCACAAATTCTACGCGCTGCCCGTGCTCGACGCGGAGCGGCGCGTCGTGGGCGTGATCGATGTGAACGCCTTCACCGAGGGCCTGCTCGACCTTAACGCCGCCGAGCCGACCGACACGCTCTTCGAGACGCTCGGCTTTCACCTCGAGCAACTGCGCGGCGCCTCGCCGTGGAAGGCGTTCCGGGTCCGCTTCCCGTGGCTGCTCGCGACCGTCGCCAGCGGCACGTGCGCGGCGTTCATGGCGGGTTTTTTCGAGCAGACGCTCTCGAAGACGCTCGTGCTCTCCTTCTTCCTCGCGCTCGTGCTCGCGCTCGCGGAGTCGATCAGCATTCAGTCGATGACGCTCACGCTTCAGGCGCTGCGCACGCGGCAGCCGACGTGGAGCTGGTTTTGGAAAAACATGCCGCGCGAGCTTGCGACCTCGCTGCTGATCGGCGTGACGTGCGGCCTCATCGTGTTCACGATCGCCGCGGTCTGGCGCGGGCAACTGGGCGCGGCGGGCGTGATCGGCGGCAGCATCGCCGGCGGCATGGTCATCGCCGGCGCGGCCGGTCTGCTCGTGCCGTCTGCGCTGCACGCGATGAAGCTCGACCCGAAGATTTCCGCCGGTCCGTTCACGCTCGCGATCGCCGACCTCGCCGCCCTCGCGCTCTACTTCACGCTCGCGTGGTGGCTACAGCTTGCCGCGCCTAGGGAATCTGCCTTCACTCCGCCTCATGCATTCCATCGTCATCGCTCCATCGGTCCTCGCCTGTGATTTCGGCCGTCTGCACGACGAGATCCGCCGCGCCGAGGCCGCAGGCGCGGACTGGCACCACCTCGACGTGATGGACGGAAACCTCGTGGACAACATCTCCTTCGGCCCAGCGTTCTGCGCCGCGGCCGCAAAGGCCGCGACCAAGCCGATCGATGTTCACCTGATGATCAACCGGCCCGATCACTACTTCCCGCGATTCACGGCATTCTCCGCGAACATTACGATCCACGTCGAATCCGCGTGCGACATCGCCGGCACGCTCGCGGCGATCCGTGCGACCGGTTGCACGTGCGGCATCACGCTCAAGCCCGGCACGCCCTTCGCCTCGATCGAGCCGCATCTCGCCGAAGTCGATCTCGTGTTGATCATGACCGTCGAGCCGGGCTTCGGCGGGCAGCCGTTCATGACGGAGATGATGGAGAAGGTGCGAGCCGCGGCGGATCACCGCGCGCGCGGCGGCTTCGGCTACCGCATCGAAGTCGATGGCGGCGTGAACTTGCCGACCGCGAAGCTTTCGCGCGAAGCCGGCGCCGACACGCTGGTCGTCGGCACGAGCGCGTATGCCGCGCCGGACATGGCAGGCGCGATCCGCGCGATGCGCGGCTGATCACTGCTCGCTGCGCTCGCCCTCGCTTTCGGCGAGGCCCAGCGCGACGAGCGCTTCGCCGACGAGGAAGAGCGAGCCGGCGATGAGGATGGGCTCGGCGTGCGTTTTCGCGTGCTCGATCGCGGCCGCGAGCGATGGCATCGCCTGCGCGGGTTGCGCGATCGCGGCGAGTTCCTCCGCGGTGCACGAGCGCGCGTTTTCCACGCGGACGGTGAACACGCGGGCGGCGATCGGCGTGAGTTCCGCGCAAACGCCGCGCGTGTCCTTGTCGCGCATCGCGGCGAGGATGAGCGTCGCCTTTTGCGCGCCGAAGACCTCGCGCCACGTGTGCGCGAGCGTCGCGGCGGCGGCGGGGTTGTGCGCGCCGTCGAGCACGATGCGCCCGCCGACCCGCTGGAAACGCCCCGGCCAACCGACGGAGGCCAGCCCTTTCGCCACCGCCTCGGCGGGCACCGAAAGAAAACGAGTATGCACCGCGGCCACTTCGATCACCGTCCGGGCGAGAGCTGCATTCCAGTGCTGGTGCGTTCCGGTGAGGCTGACGGGCAGCCTGGGCTCCACCTCGTCCACGACCTCGTGCAGCGCGCATTCCCGGGCCGCTGCGGTGCGCTCGATCACTTCGCGCGCTTCGGGCCATTGCAGCGCGGAGACCACCGGCACGCCCGGCTTGATGATCCCGCACTTTTCCGCCGCAATCTTCGTGATGGTGTCGCCGAGATAATGCTGGTGATCGAGGTCGATGGGCGTGAGCACAGAGACGGCGGGCACGACGACGTTCGTCGCGTCGAGCCGCCCGCCGAGGCCGGTCTCGAGCACCACGACCTGCGCGCGCTCGTCTTGAAACCAGCCGAGCGCGAGCGCTGTCGCGATCTCGAAGAAGGTCGGCTGCTCATCCCATTGCGCCGTCGCGTTGCGGATTTCCGTCAGGCCCGCCGCGACGTCGGCCTCGGGGATCATCGCGCCGTCGAGGCGGATGCGTTCGCGAAAGGTGACGAGGTGTGGCGACGTGTAGAGCCCGGTGCGAAATCCAGCGGCGCGATAGATCGCATCGAGCATCGCGCAGACGGAGCCCTTGCCGTTCGTGCCGGCGACGTGAATGAAAAACGGGCGCTCGCTTCCGCCGAGCGTCGAGCGGCGCACGCTCAGCGCGGGAGCGGCCTTTCCGCGCCCGACGGGCGTCGGTGCGAGATCGACGCCGACCGCCACGCAGAGCCGCTGCATCGTCTCCAGCCCGAGCCGGATTCCGTGAAGCTGCTGGCCGTAGAGCCAGGCGACGGCCTCGCGATAGGTCACTTCTTCGCGGACTTCGGCGCCGGTTTCGGCGCGAGGTAGCGGATCAGTTGCGCGACGGTCTCGCGCATTTTTTTGCGATGCACGATCAGGTCCACGAGCCCGTGCTCTTCGAGAAATTCCGCGGTCTGGAACCCGGCGGGCAGGTCCTGGTGCGTGGTCTCCTTGATCACGCGCGGGCCGGCGAAACCGATCATCGCCTTCGGCTCCGCGAGAATCACATCGCCGACGGTGGCGAAGCTCGCGCTCACGCCGCCGGTGGTCGGGTGCGTGAGGATGGAGAGATAGGGCAGGCCGGCCTGGGCGTGGAGCGCGAGCGCGCCGCACGTCTTAGCCATCTGCATGAGACTCACGACGCCTTCATACATACGCGCGCCGCCGGACGCGGAGACGATGATCGCCGGCAGCCGGTCCTTCGTCGCGCCTTCGATCATGCGTGTGAGCTTTTCGCCGACGACCGAGCCCATGGTCGCGGCGATGAAGTTGAAATCGAGCGCGCCGATGGCAGCGCCCTGGCCGTCGATGCGGCCACGGCCGGTGATCACGGCGTCCTTGAGGCCGGTCTTCTTTTGGTAGCTCTTGAGCCGGTCGGTGTAGCTGGCCTGGCCGGTGAATTTCAGGATGTCCACCGACGTCATCCCGGCGTCGTGCTCCTCGAAGGATTCGTCGTCGAGCAACTGATCGATGCGTTCGCGCGCGGTGAGCGTGAAATGATGGTCGCACTTCGGGCAGACGCGCAGGTTTTGCAGAAGCTCGAGATTGTGGATCATCCCCTCGCAGCCGGGGCATTTCTGCCAGAGGCCCTCGGGGAATTCGCGTTTCTTCTCGGAGGTGAATACGGGTTTGTTGAAAAGTCCCATGGTTGGATCAGGTGGCGGTGTTTCCATTTAGCCGCGGGCGACGGTGATGGCACGGACGCTGGCGGCGCCGGCTTCGCGCAGGACGCGCGCACACTCTTCCACGGTTGAGCCCGTGGTGAAAACATCGTCCACGAGGATGAGATGGCGGTTCTGCACGGCGGCAGCATGTCGCACCCGGAAGGCCCCGCGCAAGTTTTCCATTCGTTCGTGGCGGTCGAGGCGCGTCTGAGTGGTCGTGTAGCGGGTGCGCTGGAGCGCGTCGCGCATCGGGACGCCGGCGCGGCGGGCGAGCAGCGTGGCGATGGCCTCGGCCTGGTTGAATTCGCGCTCGCGCTTGCGCGCCGGGTGCAGCGGCACCGGCACGAGGGCGTCGATGGCGCGCGCGCGGATGCGCTCGTCGTCGAGTCCGGCAGCGGCCCATTCCGCGAGCGGATGGCGCAGGTGGTATTCGCGCTCGTATTTGAACCGATGGATGAACTCGCGCACGACGCCGCGCGCGAGGAAGGGTGCGACGGCGCAGTCGAAGTGAAAGCTGCGGTCGCCGCAGTTTGAGCAGGTGAAGGTGCCGGTGATGTCGCCCTCGAAGGGCTGCGAGCACTGGCGGCAGAATGGCGACTCGATCCGCCGCGCCCCATCGCCGCACTTCGCGCAGAGATGCAGGCCCGCGCTCGTGTCGCAGCCGCATGCGGCGCAATGCGGCGGATAGAAGAGCGAGAGCAGCGCTTCGCCGGTGCTACGCAGTGCGCCGAGCATGGCGGATCCAGAGCCGGGCGAGCCACCACCCGAGCAGCAGCGCGGCGACCGGCACGAGGCCGATTTGCAATTCCTTGCCGATCCACGGCAGGTGGACTTCCTGCCGCTTGGTAAAGGAGCTGAAGCTCATCTTCACGAAGACGACGCCGGCGTGCAGGCCGATCGCCATCCACAGGGAGCGGGTGCGGACGGTCACGTCGGCGAGCATGAGGCCGAGCACGAAGATCGTGGTAAAGCCGCCGAGCAGCAGGAGCGGATTCCCGAATTGATGGAAGAGGTGCGGGATGAGCGCGAAGCCCGAGGTCCAGCCGACCTCGGCGACCTGGAAGGTTTCGTCGGGCTTGAGGAAGTGGACGACGGAGAAGATCGCGCTGGTCGCGACGATCGCGACGCCGGGGCGCATCGAGCGGAGGAACAACCCGAGCATTCCCCCGCGGAACAACCCCTCCTCGATCAGGCCCACGGTGATCGCCGAGAGCATGAGCGACGGCGGCTTGCTCCATGGCAGCGTGCCTTTCCACCGATAGATCTCGCCGGCGATGTAGCCCCCGGCGAGCAGGCTCACGCACAGCGCGGCGATCGCGAAGCCCACGGCGAACCGGCTCCATGCGTGCGGATCGGGATCGAGCCCGAGCCCGCGCATCCCGTCGATCCGCAGCCACCGCACCATCGGCCAGATCATCGCGATCGCGGCGACGAGGAGGCCGCGGTTGAAGAAGCTCTGGAACTCCGTGCCCGGAAAGAACGAGCGCCCCGCCCAATACAGGACCGGCGCGAGCAGCGCGCCGGCCACGATCACGGCGAGGAAATAGGCGACGATCTTCAAGAGGTCTTTCAAGGGCGCCGATTCTCGCCATATGTCCGTGCCGTGCCATCGAAATCGCCCCAATCCCGCAACGTCCACGAATGGAAGTCCACCACCGCCGAAGGCGAGAAGCGCGAGATCCGCGCCGAGAAATTTGGCGGTCGCTGGCGGTTGCAGGCGAAGCTCAAGAGCGAGGAGACGTGGACTTATTTTGACAATCCGACGATCGAGGATCTCGCGGAACTGCGCGAGGTGCTGTGGCGCAAATACCAGCGGAAGAAGCTGCCGCACGAAGACCTCACGACCGTCGAACGAATGATCGTCGAGCGCGGCGGCACGGTCGAGCCGCTCCACTGACCGGTTCCGAAGTTGTCACGGGGCTCTCGGCGATTCATGCTTTGCGCCGTATGAAAACCATTGCCTTCTCCCTCGCGGTGCTCGCGCTCGGCAGCGCCGCCTTCGCCGCCATCAAAACGGAAACCGTCGAATACAAGGACGGCGACACGGTGCTCGAGGGCTTCATCGCCTACGACGACTCGAACACCAAGCTCCGCCCCGGCGTGCTCGTGATCCACGACTGGACCGGCCTGCAGGACTACGCGAAGCGGCGCACGGCGATGGTGGCCGAACTGGGCTACGTCGCGTTCGCGGCGGATGTGTATGGGAAGGGCGTGCGCCCGACGGATCCGAAGGAGTGCGGAGTGCAGGCGGGCACTTACAAAAACGACCTGCCGCTGCTGCGCCGGCGCGTGATGCTCGCACTCGGCGAGTTGAAAAAGAACAAGCTCGTGCAGCCCGACAGGCTCGCAGCGATCGGCTACTGCTTCGGCGGCACGAGCGTGCTCGAGCTCGCGCGCAGCGGCGCGGATGTGCGCGGCGTGGTGAGCTTTCACGGCGGGCTCGGCACGAAACTGCCGGCCGCGGAGGGCGGCATCAAGGCTCGCGTCCTCATCTGCCACGGCGCAGACGATCCCTTCGTGAAACCCGCCGAAGTCGATGCGTTCAAGGACGAGATGGCGAAGTCCAAGGCGAAGATGAAATTCGTCGCGTATCCCGGCGCGGTGCACAGCTTCACGAAGAAGGAAGCGGGCGACGATCCCAGCAAGGGCCAGGCTTACAACGAGCGCGCCGACGCCGAATCGTGGGCCGCGATGAAGAAATTCCTCGCCGAGATCTTCGGGTAAAACCAGCCGGGCTTCAGGGCTCGCGTGGCGGCTCGATGCGCGAAACGGGCTCTTCGTCGCGCACGAACCACGGCTTGGCAGGCTGGTTCACGAACGGGTGCCGGGCGGGCGGGCGCGGATCGTCCTTCGCAGCTTGCTGAAGCAGGGACATCTGCGATTTGCGCGACTGCTGGAGCAGGAGTTGGTGCTTGTTCGTGGAGTTGCGCGTGCTGAGCAGGTGCTGCTGCGCGGTCTTCTGCCGCTGGGCGAGCAGTTGAGCCTGCGTGGTCTTTTTCTGCTGCTGCAGGTGCTGCCGGTGCGCCTGCGCTTTCTGCGCCGTCTGGCGGTTGTGCGCCTGCTGCTGCTGGTGCTGGATGCGCTGAAGATTGTGCGAGTTCCCCGCGCCGGCGCCGGGCTGCGGCCGATGTTTTCCTGCATTCTGAAGCAGAAGGTGATGGGCCGCCTGGGCGCTCTGCGAGCGCAGGAGGTGGTGGTGCGCAGAAGCCGCGGCGGTCGTGAGCAGGTGATGATGCGCGGATTGCGCCGTCTGGTTCAGCAAAAGGTGATGGCGCGAGGCAGCCGCGCGGCTGTTCAGAAGGTGATGCGCGGACTGAGCGGTCTGGGCGAGGAGCAGGTGGCGATGTGAAGCGGCCGCCTGCGCGAGCAGGAGGTGACGCGCGGATTGGGCCGTCTGCGAAAGCAGGAGATGATGCCGTGCGGAAGCCGCCGACGTGAGCAGCAGATGATGGCGCGCCGATGCCGCCGATTGCGATAGCAGGAGGTGGCGGTGCGACGCCGCCGACTGGTTGAGCAGGAGATGACGCGCGGACTGGGCTGAGTGCGCGAGCAGGAGATGGTGGCGCGAGGATGCTGCGGACGTGCGGAGCAATTGCTGCCGCGACGAAGCAGCCGTGCGCTGCGTGAGCAGGTGATGCTGCTGGCTGGCGGCGCGCTGGGTGAGGAGGTGCTGTTGGGCGGCAGCCTTCGCATGTTGCTGGAGCAGCAGCGCCGCGTTGGACTTCGGCGGTTTGGGAGGCTTCGGCGGTTTCGGCGGTTTCGGCGCCGCGAGCGCGCTCATCACGAGCACCGCGAGCACGAGCACCGCGCGGGGGATTGGCGCGAGGTGCCGGGTGAGGCGGGTGGGCGAGGGCGTGATTCTCATGCTCGGAGGATGGCGTTCAGATAACCCCTCTGCGCCCTGTGGCAAAGCGTTTGATGAGCGCGCTTAAGCGAAGAACGGATTGTTCCGTCTTTGCTCGCCGATCGTCGTCAGCGGTCCGTGGCCGGGGCAGACGATCGTGTCGTCGGGGAGCGTCATGATTTCCTCGCGGTTCGTGCGCAGCGCATCGGCGTAGCTCACGCCGCCGCCACCCATCGAGCCGGCGAAGATCGCGTCGCCCACCACGGCGACCGGCTTCGCGAGGCCGCGGATGACGAAGGTGATGCCGCCCTTCGAGTGGCCCCAAGTCAGGAGTGACTCGACCATCAAGCTTCCCACCGACCATGTGCGCCCGGCGGCGAAGGACTCCGCGCCGTCGATCGGCTCGCGGTCGCCGACGAAGGTGGGCGCGCCCGTTTTCTCGTGAAGTCGGTCGAGTTCGAGGATGTGGTCGCCATGCGTGTGCGTGAGCAGGATGAGCTTCAGCTTCAGGCCGTGCTGCGCGAGCGTGTCGAGCATTCCGGTGCAGTCCGCGCCGGTGTCGAATGCGATGGCTTCCTTCGATGCGGCGTCCCACGCGAGGTAGGAGTTCACCGTCATGTCCTCGAAGGGCGTGTTGAACTGCGCGAGTCCGTCGAGCTTCACGTCCGCTGGGTGGTAGGTTTTCTCGC
The DNA here is from genome assembly GCA_040081625.1 of Chthoniobacteraceae bacterium. Lineage (GTDB taxonomy): Bacteria > Verrucomicrobiota > Verrucomicrobiia > Chthoniobacterales > Chthoniobacteraceae > VFJQ01. Next base: position 72,096 of record JBEBGD010000009.1, on the reverse strand, counting down.
CGAGCCCCACGAGCGCGTCGGCACCGAGGCCGAGCACCGGCGCGACCTTGCGCGCGGTCGCTGCGTTCCATGCGCCTTCGCGCAGGCTCTGCACGTCGGCGGCGCTCACGCCGGCTTTTTCGGCGACCGCGCTGTCCGCGAGGCCGAGACCGCGCATGGCTTTGCCGACGATGTCGTTGAAAAAGTCTTCGAGTGGGATGGGCATGGGTTTCGGGTTTCGGGTTTTGGGGTTCAGGTTTCGGCGGGCGATTCGATCTCGAGCGGCTTCATCACGGCGATGACGACGAACGCGACGACCAGCATCGCGGCGGCGGCGGTGAAGGCGGTGGTGTAGCCACGATTGACGCTGGCGAGCAACTCGCCGGTCAGCGGGCGCGACATTTCCGAAAAGAGCGCGGGTAGCGGCAGCGCGGCGAGTGCCGGGCCGAGGAATCGCCCGAGTGCGCCGGCTCCTTGCGAAAGACCGAGCACACGCCCCTGCGCCCGACCGTGGACGTGGCGCGACGCCATGCCGGAGAGGGTGGGCACGAGCAGGCCGTTGCCGAGCGCCATCACGGCGTTCACCAAAAGGAACGAGGTATTGCTGCCCGTGCGCGGCATCCACCACAGGCTCAGCGCGAGCAAGGCCGCGCCAGTGAGCGCGACCGGTTTCTCCATGCCGTCGCGTTTAAGCAAGCGCCGCAACAAGCCGCCCTGCACGAGCACCGCGATGAATCCGACATACGCAAAGGCGTAGCCGGTCTGCTGGAGTGTGTAGCCCGCGTGGTCCTGACAAAAGAGCGCGAAGAGCAGATGGATGGACGAGAACCCCGTCGTGGTGAGCAGCGTCGCGACGAGCAGCAGGCCGATGAACATCCCGCGCCCCTCCGCGAACACTTCGCCCATCGGCCCTTTCTCCGCGGGGTGCAGTCGCTTTTCCTCGGTGAGCGTCTCGGGCAGACGTGCATAGACGAAGATCCCGTTCAGCACCGAGAGCGCTCCGGCAAAGTAGAACGGCAGCGCGTGCGACCAGTGGCTGAGCACGCCGCCGATCGCCGGGCCGAGGATGAAGCCCAGCCCGAACGCCGCGCCGATGTGCCCCATCGCGCGCGAACGCTCCTCGGGCGGCGTCACGTCGGCGATGCACGCCTGCGCGGTCGCGATGTTGCCGCCGCTCGCGCCGTCGATGATGCGGCCGAGGAAAAGCATCCACGGCGCGAAGGCCGCACCGGTGACGAAGTAACCAACCGCCGTGCCGACGATGCTGACGAGCAGCACCGGCCTTCGCCCCACGCGATCGGAGATCTTCCCGATGATCGGCCCGGAGAAAAGCTGCACGAGCGAGAAGACACCCACGAGCCAGCCGAGCTGGGTCGGGTTCATCATGAACGGCTCCGACTTCGCATAGATCGGCAGCACCGGGATGACGATGCCGAAGCCGACCATGTTGATGAAGATGGTCCAGAAGATGAGATGGAGCGTGCGCTTGCGATCGGTCATTCGCGGAAGGGCGCAGAGGATTGCGGGGGCGCGCCGCAGCGCAAGGCGCGAATCAACGCGCGCTCGCGAGTTGCGTCCCGCGCGCGCGGACGCTGTTGAGTTGCAAGTCCGCCGTGTTCATGCCGAAGACCAGCGCGGCGATCAGCCCGAAATAGAGCGCGCCCATCGTCCACCGCTGCGCCGGCTCGATCTCGTAAAAGCGCTGCTCTTCGTCCGTGCGCTTGCGGAAGAGCGAGAAGATCCGCGGGAGCGAGAGCAGGATGACCAGCCAGATGATGAAGTTCTGCGGCCGCGTCCACGCCATCCAGCCCATCACGCCCAGCCCCGGGATCCACAGCCACGGCGAGAGCGCGGTGGCGATGCGTCCGCCATCGAGCTGGCCGATGGGCGTGAGATTGAAAAGATTCAGCCAGTAGCCGGTCCACGCGAGCGCGACAAGCAGCGGCAGATCCATCGCCAGGCCCGCACCGTGGCAGGCGAGCGCCGCCGCGGAGCCGAGCAACGGCCCACCGATGCCGACCCACGCCTCGATCCACGCATTCCGCGGCGCCTCCTTCAGCGCGATGAATGCGCCCATGAACGGAATGAACATCGGCGCGCTCACCTTCAGCCCGAACTGCTTCGCCGCCACGAGGTGCCCGCACTCGTGGAGCAGCAGCAGGAGGACGAAACCGACCGCGTATTTCCAGCCCCACATCGCGGTGTAAACGCCGATCATCAGCAGCATCGAGCCGCCGGACTTGAGGATGACCGGGAGGAACTTCAGCACCGGCGCGATGATGAACTTCAGCTTGCCGCCGAAGTTCAGGATGAGCAGCCCGATCGCCCCGAGCCACCCGAGCGCCTTCTTCCACCCGCCATCGGGCGGACGATTCGTCGGAAGGTGCCGGGGCATCGGTGGCGGTTGGTTCATTTTCGGTTTGGAGTTCTTGTTCTTTTTCTGCGGCGGGTCGCCGCATGGGGCACGTGGCGGCGAACAAGAAAGAGAACAAGAAAAAGAAAATGAAAGCTCCGCCCGGCTGCAACCCCGCGCTTGCGCCGCTCCCCGTGCGCGGCAATCTCCCCGCCCCCGCTCCGACCATGGACGCCCAACTCGAACTACTCCGCACCGAAGCCCTCGCCGCCATCACCGCCGCGGCGGACGAGACCGCGCTCGAACAACTGCGCGTGCGCTTCCTCGGCCAGAGCGGCACCCTCACCGCGGTGAGCAAGGGCATGAAGGACGTGTCGAAAGAGGACAAGCCGCGCCTCGGCAAGCTGCTCAACGACGTGCGCGCCGCCGTGACCGCCGCGCTCGATGAGCGCAAGGCCGCGCTGCAAGGCGACGCGGACAAGGCCGCCTTCGCCGGCATCGACGTGACGCTCCCCGGCACCGCGCCGCGCACCGGCACGCTGCACCCGATCACGCAACTCCTCGACCGCACCATCGCCATCTTCCGTCGCATGGGATTCGCGCTCGCCGACGGCCCGGACATCGAGACCGAGTGGCATTGCTTCGACGCGCTAAACACGCCGCCCGACCACCCCGCGCGCAACGAGCAGGACACGTTTTATTTCGCCGACGGCCGCCTGCTCCGCACGCACACGAGCACGGTGCAGATCCGCACGATGGAGAAGACCGCGCCGCCCATCCGCATCATCGCGCCCGGCGCCGCGTATCGCCGCGACGAGATCGACGCGACGCATCTCGCGCAGTTCACGCAGATGGAAGGGCTCTACGTCGCCGAGGGCGTCTCGGTCGCGGACTTGAAGGGAACGCTCGAGTTCTTCTTCCGCGAGCTGTTCGGACCCGACGCGCAATTCCGCTTCCGTCCGCATTTCTTCCCGTTCACCGAGCCGAGCTACGAAGTGGATATCAAGGCCGGCGCGCTCGGCGGCAAGTGGCTGGAGATCGCCGGCTGCGGCATGGTCGATCCGGCCGTCTTCGAGCAGATCAACGCGAAGCGCGGCGACCACGCCTTCGACCCCGAGCGCTTCACCGGCTTCGCCTTTGGCTTCGGCCTCGACCGGCTCGCGATGATCCTCAGCGGCACGCCGGACATCCGCTACTTCACCGACAACGATCAGCGCTTCCTCGCGCAGTTCTGATCGCGGCGCGGCCCCGCGCCCTCCCAACCTATGACCACCAACTTCCTCCACGAGCTCGTCGGCTCGATGTCACAAGGCGCGGCGGGCAACCCGACCGTCGCGATGATCGAGGCCGCGTTTGCGCACCACCGCCTGCACTGGCGCTACGTGAACATGGAAGTCGCTCCCGCCGATCTCGCCGACGCGGTGCGCGGTGCGCGGGCGATGGGCTTCCGCGGGTTCAATTGCTCGATGCCGCACAAGGTCGCCGTGATCCAGCACCTCGACGCTCTTGGCGAATCCGCCGCGATCATGGGCGCGGTCAATTGCGTCGTGCGCCGCGGCGATCGACTCATCGGCGAAAACACCGACGGCAAAGGATTTCTCAAGTCGCTCGGCGAAGTCCTCGATCCGCGCGGAAAATCCGTCGTCCTGCTCGGTGCCGGCGGCGCGGCGCGCGCCATCGCCGTCGAACTCGGCCTCGCTGGCGTGAAGCACATCACCGTCGTGAATCGTGGCGAAGCGCGCGGCGCCGGCCTGGCCTCGCTCCTGCGTGAGAAGCTGAAGCTCTCCGCCGATTTCGTCCCGTGGCTCGGCGACTATGCCGTCCCTTCCGGCACGGACGCCCTCATCAACGGCACCTCCATCGGCCTCTACGACGCCGAGGCGCGAATCCCGCTCGACGAGTCCACGCTCGCCCCCGGCCTCGTTGTCGCCGACGTGATCTTCAGCCCTCCGCGCACGCGCCTCATCCGCGATGCCGGGGCGCGCGGCTGCCGCGCCATCGACGGCCTCGGGATGATCGTGAACCAGGGCGTCGTCAGCATCGAATACTGGACCGGCACGACCCCCGACCCCGGCGTCATGCGGCGCGCCGTGGAGGACGCGCTCTGCCTCTAGCGTGGCGGCCGGCGCGACGAGCGCCACGCCGCATTTCGTGATCGCCGCGGCGAGTCTCACCGGACCGAAAACGCGGCGCGCAACCCGACGGGTTTCCCGGCAGCGGGTTGCTCGTCGATGGGCCAGTTGTCTTTGTTGTCCCGGTTGGGCTGCGCGGGCTTCTCCAGTTGTTTAAACGTCAGCGGTTTCACCAGCCACTTCACCGAGTAATTCCCCGGCGGCAGCGGGCCGAGATTCACGGCGGTGACTTCGTAATACGTGAACGTCTTGAAGTAGTTCCCCTGCCAGATCGCCTCGTGCAGCACGACGGTGAACTCGCTGCCGCGCCGCTCGATCTTCTCGATCCACACGCGGTCGTTGTCGTCGAGCTGGCGCGAGCGGAAGATGAGCCAGTTGTCGTCGCCGGACGTTGTGGCGACATTCTTTTCCGCCAATTGATCCGCCCAGTCGTCGAGCGACACACCCTGCGGTTTCTGCCGGAGCGGCGGCGCGTGCTGGAGCGTGGATTTGTCGCTCCATTTGCCAGTGTCGCCGCGGACCATCTGACGCTGATCGCTCAAGGTGCCGCGTTCGGAGCGGTCCTTCACCGCTTTGATCGTTTGAGATTCTTGAGCCTGGAGCAGCATCGCGCCGCCCGCCCCGATGATGAAGATGCGAGAAAGATTCATGACGGGTTACTTTTTGCCCTGGAGCCGGAACAGCGACGAAAACGTGCGGATGAACAAACTGCCGCGCGCGATGGCCGGCGTGGCCCACGCGACATCGCCGAGCGAGTTCTTGCGCACCAGTTTGAATTCCGGCCCGTCTCCGATCACCCACGTGTCGCCGTTTTCATTCAGCATGAAGACGCGCCCGTTGTAAGCCCACGGCGACGCGTAGAAGCGCCCGCCGCCCGTGTTCAGCCGCGTGCGCGGGATGATCTCCGTGCCCGTCTTTGCGTTGAAGCAACCGAGCAGTCCTGAATCGTAGCAAACGAAGAGACGATCGCCGCTGATCAGGTAGCCCGGATGGATGCTCGATCCGCGCTTCTGCGACCATGCGATCCATTGGTTGCTCGTCGCGTCGCCTTCGAGCGTGATGTCGCCCGACGCGCCGGGGCGGATGGCGTAGAGCGGCCCATAGTGGTAAGCCGCGCCCACGTAGAGCAGCCCGTGCTTCGACATCGGGATCTGGCTGACGAGCCCCGACGTGCCGCGCAGTTCCCAGATCACGCGACCGTCCTCCGGCGCATAGGAGCGAATCTTGTTCGTGCCGATGGTCACCAACTCGGTGCGTGTCCCGTTTTCCCAAACGTAGGGAGTGGACCACGTGCTCTTCTCATCGCGCGACACGCGCCACAGCGTCGTGCCGGTGAGCTTGTCGAGCGTTTCGAGGAAGGACTCCTGATCGTTGTCGTTCTGGATGAAAACGCGTCCGCCGTGCAGCACGGGCGACGTGCCCGAGTTCCAGCCATCGCGCATCGGGTAGCTGGGCCAGCGCCGTTCCCAGATTTTGTTGCCGTCCATGTCGCAGCAGAACACGCCGATGTTCGCGAAGTAGGCATAGACGCGCTCGCCATCGGTGACCGGCGTCTCAGAGGCGAAGGAATTGCGCGGGTGACGCTGCTGCGGCGGGATGCCCTTGTGCGCCTCGAACTCCCAGAGGATTTTTCCCGTCTCGAAGTCGAGGCAGTAAAGCATCCACCGATGCGTCTCCCCGATCGTGAGATGCCCGCCCGGATAACCGCCAACGCGCGGCGTCGGAAGCTCCGTCTCACCCACCGCCGAGGTCACGAAGATCTTGTCGCCCCACACGATGGGCGACGACCATCCCCAGCCCGGCACGGACGCCTTCCAAACGACGTTCTCCGTCACGCTCCACGTCTCCGGCAGCGTCGCGCCTACGCCCAGGCCGTCGGCTTGCGCGCCGCGAAACTGCGGCCAGTCCGCAGTGTCGGCGCCGCGCGACACGACCGCGAGCGTCAGGAAAAGTAGTGCGTGTTTCATGGAGCGTTCGGTGACCTGTCTTTGATGAATACCGGCACGGTGCGAAGGGCTGCCGCGAGGCAGACGGAAAGTTTCGGAGTAGTCTTCATCGGGGAGTCGAGTTCGAAGCGCGCTGCGCCCGCGCGCGATGAATCTTTTCGCCCCCCGGCCGCCTACAGATCAACTGGCGAAATGTGCAGCCCGGTTCGCGGGTTTCAGTTCTCCCAAACCCGCAGCCGGAAAAACTGCGCGGGACCCGTGCGCGGTCCGATGAAGGTGGCGGGGCCGGGCGGGCGCGGGAGGGCGTCGTTGCCGGGCACATCCCACGGCGCCCACGCGTCCAGGTCGGTCGCGGCTTCCATTTGGGCGGCGCGGTTGGCGGGGATCTCGATCGTGACGCTGACGTTGAAGGCGTCCATCGCGAATTGCGGCGCGGCGGTCGCGCTCGGGCTCAGCGGCAGCGTGCCGAGCAGAAATTCCTGCTCATTTGTGAAGGCGTCGCCGTCGGGGTTCGCGCCGGGTTCGCCCTCGGGCGAAATGGCCGAGCCGAACTGCGCGAGCCGCCACTGCGTGTAGCTCTGCCGGTTCACGAGGTCGGCGTGGCCGATCCAGTTCGTGATGAGATCGATGCCGGCCTGGTCGTTCTCGCTCGTCGCGAGCGGCGGCATCCGCGTGAAGCCGTTTGCCGCAGCGATGCGCTGGAGCACGATGCTGCCCGTGGCGTCGCCGGGGACGATGAGTCGGTTCGCCGGGTTGCCGCCGTTGTTCGTCGCCACGCCGTGGATGAGGCCGGTCTGCGCGAGGCTCAGCTCGGGGCGGCCATCCCACTGCGCGACGCCGGCGGTGCCGCCAGCCTGGTGGCAGTAGGCGCAGTTCACCGCGAGGTAGCTGCGCGCGCGCGCCTCGATCGTGTAGGTAGTTTCGTCAGCGCGGACGTGGCGCGGCAGGGTGCGCGGCGGGCCGGGCTCATTCGCGAAGTAGCCGTGGACGCGCAGCAGGTCGAGCGTGTTGCCGATCGCGCCCTGGAGGTTGTCGTCGCGGTTAAGTTGGCGAGTGGTGAAGGAGAGCGCATGGCCACCTTGCGCGGTGTGACAGCTCACGCACTGCGCGCGGCTCGGGATGCGCCAGGTCTGGACCGTCGGCGTGCCGGCGACACTTACATTCAAGGGAAACTCCACGCCTTCATCGGCGACGAGGGTGGCGTCTGTGCCGGCATCGTCCCAGCGATAGCTCACGCCATAGACGCCAGCGGCATTGCGCACGAGCAGCCGCGTCTCGATGCGCTTCGCGGTGGCGGGATTGCCGCGCTCGAGTTCGAGGTCGAAGTGCTTCACCCAGAACTGCCCGGCGGAAAAATCCCACAGACCGTCGCGCGACCACGTCATGCCCGGGAGCCCGACGGGCAGCGTGAACCAGCGGCGTTTGAGCGCGTGGTCGCTCCAAAATTGGAGATTCACCGTGTAAGGCACGAGGCCGGGATTCGGCGCAAGATCGGTGAGGTCGGCGAAGAGCCCGGTGGCGCCGAGCGTCTGCGGAAATGCGGTGGGCGCTGCGCTGCCGACCAGCCGCCGGACGCGATCGGTGCTGAGGTTGGCGATGAGCACGTCGCCATTGGATGGATCCCGGCCGAAAGCGCTGATGCCGCCCGACCCGAAGATCCGCTCGACCGTCGGCGCAGCCGCGCCGTTGCGCCGCAGGCTCCACACGTTGCCCGAGACATGGTCCGCAAAGATGTAGGCGCCGACGAGATTCGAGAGCCGAGAGCCGCGATAGACCACGCCGCCGGTGACCGAGTCGCCCTCGAAGTTCGGATCGCCCGTCGCGACGGTGTGGTGATATTCATAGACGGGCCGCGTGTGATAGACCGCGTCGAAATTCGCGGGCGCCGAGGCGGACTTCGGCCCGTTGATGAAGCCCTCGCGATAAGCCCAGCCGTAGTTTTTCCCCGCCGTGACGACATCCACCTCCTCGCGCGCGTCGCCGCCGACATCGCCGACCCACAGCTCGCCGGTCGCGGGATCGAAGGACATGCGCCACGGATTACGGAAGCCGACGGCCCAGAACTCCGAGCGCACATAGGGAAGGTCCGCGGTCGGGATCGCCGTGCCGTTGAAGTTGCCGTTCCACGGGCCGGGCGGGTTGCCCGGCGTCGGCGGCACGAACGGGTTGTCTGCCGGGATGCTGTATCGCGCGATGCCTGCGTCGCGCTTGACCGCGTCCGGCGGAGGATTGGTGGGATAGATCGCGGGGTTCGGGTTCGCGTTGGGCTCGAGATTCCCGGGGCGCTTGTCCACGTCGATGCGCAGGATCGCGGAGAGGAAGTCCTTGGTGATGCGCTGCGAGTTGTTCAGCGAGTCGTTCTGGTTCCCCTCGTCGCCGAGCGAAACGTAGAGATAGCCATCCGGGCCAAAGTGCAGGTCGCCGCCGTTGTGATTGCCCGCGTCGTCGCGCTGCTCGATGAGCACCAGCTCCGAGGTCGTGTCGGCGAGATTGGGATCCGTCGCATCCGCGTTGAAACGCGACACGCGCTCATAGACCGAACTACCGACGGTGACGGAGTAGAAGAGATAGAAAAAGCCGTTCACCGCGTAGTTCGGGTGAAAGGCGAGGCCGAGCAGGCCTTGCTCGCTCGTGGTGCTGATCGCTTCGCCGCGCGACGCTAGCAGCGCGGAGAGGTTCATGAACGTGCTCGCGGTCGGCGGCGTCGCCGAGATGCTCGGCACGACGCGGAGCAGCCCGCCCTTTTGGCAGACGAAAAGGCGGTCCGTCTCACCGGGCGGCGTCGCGAGGCACGTAGGGTCGGTGAAGGTGATATTTGGCGAGAAGGCATCGACCTGCTGATAGGTGGTCGGCGGCGGATTGGCGGGCACGTCGGTCCACGGGCCCGGCAGACGCAGGCTCGCGGCAAACGTGATCGTCACCGTGGTCTCCGACTCGCCAGCGGCGTTCACAGCGCAATAAGTGAAGCTGTCCGTCGCCGGCGCGCCGGAGGTGTGAGTGTAGAGGATGCGGCCATTCGAGACCGCCACGGCGGTGCCGGACAGCGGCGCCTGCACCACCCGCGCCGAGACCTCGCTCGTGTCATTCGCAAGCACAGCGAGACCCGCCTTCTGTCCGTGCCGCATGGTGATCGCGTCGGCTGCGGCGACAGGCAGCGCGGGGTTCGGCCCGAGCAGCCGGCTCGACGCGACTTCGACCGGCGTGAAGGCGTGATCGTATATCCGCACCTCGTCGTAGGCGACGTTCGCTACGAAGAACGCGCTGTTTTGCGACCGCCCGAGCCAGTTGTTTACGTCCTCGATGTCGGCGAGCCGGAAGGCGAGGTCGATCGAGCCGATGAGCGCGCCATCGCGATACCAGCTCGCCCGCCCTCCGCCCGCGCCGTTGTCCGCGAAGACGACGACGTATTGATATTGCGTGCCCGTCGCCGTGGTCAGCGTGGTGTCGAGTTGCACGGCGGTGCCACCGTTGATCTGGCCCGAGAGCCGATTCTGGTTCAGCACGTTCCCGCGCGAGATATTCAGGCTTAGACTGTCGCTCGGAGTGGTCGTGCCGGTCGCGGTGGTCGAGTTGTTGGTCACTTCACCGGGGGCGGCGCCGGGGCCGATGCCGGCGATGTTCATCCGCCCGAAATCGAAGAGGTGTTGATTGCTGCGGGTCGCCAGCGGCGTGGCCCAGATCTCGACGGTGAGGTTCGTTTTCGACGAGATGATTCCATTCGGCAGATCGAGGTAAGCCGGGATCGAATTGGCCGGCGTCGTCGCGGCCGAGGTACTGCCCGGCAGCGTTAGCGCAGCGCCGCTCGCGGAGGCATTGATCCCGACGACTGTGGCGGGCGCGCCGGAGATCGAATCGCTGAATGTGGTGCCCGCAGCGACGGCACCCGCCGGTTCATCGAACGACCAGCGATGCACCAACTCCGCGCGTGCCGGGCCCGCTCCGACGAGGAGCAAAGCCGCGCAGAGCGGGCGGAAGACGTGGATCTTGATCCAATGCATGGCAGCGGGGAACTCCCGAACCGTTAGCAGAAAACCCGCCGCCCACCACCCGCGTTCACGCGTCCGCCGTGCCTCTATGCGCGCGCTTCCGCCCGCTCGACGAAGCCGTAGCAGAGCATGTGCAGCACGTGCATCTGCGCGTCCTCGACGCGGCCGTAGTGCGTGTCTTCGACGACGAGCACCTGGTCGGCGACCTGCGCCGCGCGACCGCGCTTTCCACCGACGAGCGCGATGCTTTTCAAGCCGTGAGTCTTTCCCCACTCGAGCGCCTTCACGACGTTCGGCGAGTTGCCGCTCACGCTCGAGGTGATGAGCACGTCGCCGGGCCGCGCATAATTCTGGAGCTGCCGCCAGAAGATGTCCTCGTAAGCGTAGTCGTTCCCGATCGCCGTCATCCACGACACGTTGTCGTTGATCGACAGGCAGCGGAACGGACGGCCCATCGCCTCGCTCGAATTCTTTCCTAGGTCGGTGATGAAGTGCGACATGTTCGCCGCGTTGCCGCCATTGCCGCAGGCGAAGATTTGCGCGTCGGCCTTGTGCGCCGCACGCAGCGTGTCGATGAGCGCGGCCACGTCGGCGGGCTTGATGGAATCGACGGCGCGATTTTGGGCGGCGAGATATTCGGTGATCCAGTCTTGCATGGGAAAGGCGTGCGCTTAAGCCGTGAGCCGTTGCGCCGCAAGGGCAAGCGCGCCGACCGGCACCGCGTCCTCGCGCAGCGCGGCGAGCGCGACGCGCGGGCCGGGCTTGAAAGCGTCCATCAGAAATCCCGGAAGGTGTTCCGCGAGTTCGGCGCGCAGCGGCTCGCCGAGCAGCGACATGCCGCCGCCGACCACGATGACCTCCGGGTGGAGCAGATGCACAGCGTGCGAGAGCGCGAAGGCCAGCTCCCGCGTCGCGTGCGCCAAAACTTTCGCCGCCGCAGCGCAGCCCTGCGCGAGCGCCGGTGCGAGGTGCTTCGCTTCGCTGCCGATCGGATGCGCGCCGACGATCTGCGCCAGCGCGCTCGCGGGGTTCGTGGCGACTTCCGTTCGGATCGCCCGATCCACGCCCCAGCCCGAGCAACGATCCTCGACGATCGTCCCGTCGCGCTCCAGCCGCACGTGGCCGATCTCGACTTCGCCCGGTGTCGCGCCGTGGTAGATGCGCCCGCCGCTCACGAGCCCGCCGCCGACGCCGCTGCCGATGTTCACCCAGAAGACTGGATCGCACCCGCGGCCCGCGCCTTGCAACGCCTCGCCGAGGCACGCGACGTTCGCGTCGTTCTCCACAAAGACCGGCACGCCAGCGCGCTCCGCGAGCCATTCACCAAACGGAAATCCATCCCAGCCCGCGACGTGATGCGACTTCACGATGCGCCCGCTCCGCCAGTCCACCGGCCCGCCGTAGCCGACGCCGATCGCTGCCGGTTTCCACCGTTCGATCATCTCCGGCAGCGCACTCGCGAGGTCTTCGCGGATGCCCGCGCCACCCGCGTCGCGCCGCACGGCAAAGCGCCGCCGCTCGAGGATCTCGCCGCGGTCCGTGCCGGCATAGAGCTGCGTCTTCGTGCCGCCGATCTCGATCGCGAGGAGATTGTTCATTCGAGTTTCAGCACCGGCCTGCCGCTGCTCGTGACGTGTTTGATTTCGTGCGCCTTCGTTTTGCCGTCCTTCTCGATGGTGATGTCATACGAACCGTAATACGCGGGCAGCGTCACCTTCCCGTCGGCATCGCTGGTGAGCGTGGCGTTCGTCCACCACTTCGTCTTCACGAGGTCGCGCCACACTTTCACCGCGGGCCGCTCGGACCAGTCGGCGCGGAACATCGCCGCCGTCGGCTTCCAGTGCCGCTTTTCCCAAAAGCCCCAGATCACGAAGCCGGTCATCTGCGGATGCGAAAACGCGAGTGTGAGCATGTCGCGCATGTGGTCGGCGTGCAGTTCGTCGTCGAGCGATTGGAAATCGTATTCGGTGACGGTGAGGTATTTCACGAGCGCGCCGAGGCGATTCCACATCTGCCAGATCTCGTCGAGTGCCGGCGGCTCGTAGTCCTGGTAGTGGCTTTGGAAGCCGCAGCCATCGGGCGTGGCGCCGCGCTCGATCATGCGGCGCACGTGCTTCTCGAAGCCGTCGGCGCGCTCGGCTGTGAAGGCGTCTTCGTTCACGAAGAGCGGCTTGTCGGTTTGCGCGCGGATCTTTTTGTAGATGTCCGCGTAGAAGTCGGGGCCGATCACCTTGTAGAGCGCGTCGGGTTCGTAGAAGGGGACGGGATGATTGAGCGCGTCCCACTCGGCGACGTAGGGCGCGCAGAAGGGCAGCACGAATCGGAAATGCCGGTCGTAGGCGTCGAGCAGGCCGGCGACTCCGCGCTCCTTCACGATCTTGCGCGCCCATTCCTCGAGATAGCACCACACGAGGTAATGCCCGCGCGTGCTCATCCGCCGATCCTGCGCCCATTGCATCATCCACAGCGTGGCGGCGCGATTGCGGCGCTGATACTCGGTCGCCCACGGTTTTGAGGGATCGTCGTCCACGTCGATCTGGTTCACGCGCAGCCCGTTCTCCGGCACGATGCGGCTGAAGAGCTCGTCGGTCGTGCTGCGGTATTTTCGCTGGTCGTCGGACGGGAGTTCTGTGTCGAGCGCGGAAAGCATCACCGGATCCACCGCGCTGCCGAAGCCGAACAGATGCCGCTTCATCGCGACCTTCACGTTCGCGCCTGCGACCGCCTTGCCTTCGGCATCGACGACGCGCACGAGCAGTTCGCCGCGGCGCAGTTTCGCGATTCGTTCCTCAGCTTCCTCACGCCACGGCGCATCGGGTTCGCGCCCGCCGTAGGTCTTCTTCATCTGCGGCGCCTTGAAGACATCGAAGCCGGCCGGAAAGCGATACACCTGGAAGTCCGCGATCTCGATCACCTGCTTCGCTTCGCCCGCGTTCAGCTTCGCCACGCCCACGCCACCCGGCAGTTCATGCTCGGCCTGGAAGGCGAAGAACGTCGTCTCCCATTCTTTGCCGACGACCCAATTCCGCCACAAGACTCCGCTCGCGTAGTCCTTCGTGTTCTGCACCGCAGCGGTGAGCTTGCCTTTTCCATCCGCGCGTTCGCTCTGCACTGCGCGCGCCTTGATGACGAAGAGGCACACCTGATCCTTCGCGATCGGCTGCGTGAAGGTGCGGCTCACCGCGAGGTTGTAGGATTTCTCGAGCTTCCCCGGCGACGTGAGCCGCCACACGCCATCCGCTTGTGTGATCGTGCCTTCCTCCGGCTTCGGGTTCGTCGGCTTCAATGCCGTGACCGGAAGCAGCGCAACCGCGCCCGGCGGCACCGCGGGCTCCTCCGCGTGGAGCAAGCCGATGAATGCTAGTGCTGCGGTCAGGATGTGTTTCATCGATCGATGAGCCACGCCTAGGGCAGGCGGCGGATGCGGATTTCCTTGAAGCACACGACGCTGTCCGGGTCGTGCGCTTGCAGCGCGATCGAGCCGCCGCTCGGGTCGAGCAATCGGCCCGTGAATCCTTTGAGCCGCGGCGCGTTGTCGGGCTCGGTGTAATCGACGGTCTGCTTGTCGTTCACATGCACCACGATGCGCCGGCCTTCGACGCGGATGCGCAGCTTGAACCACTGCGCCTCATCGACCGGCGATTCCGCGAGATCGACGACCGCGTAGAGGCTCCCCGTTTTCCGCTTTTCCTTCTCCGTCGAATTGACCTGCACCTCGTAGCCCTTCGTCAGCTTCAAGCGCGGGCCTTCGCCGCTGGCGATGTCGGTGTGGAAGTAGATGCCCGAGTTCGAGCTCGGCTCGCCGCGCACCGTCGCCTCGATCTCGAAGTTCTTGAACCGCCCCGCTTCCGGCGATCCGTCGCCGACGTAGAAAAGGTGTGCGTAGGGCTCTGTCGCGTGTGTGCGGATCGCACCGTCCACCACGGTGAAGGCTTCCGGCTGCCGATTTGGTTTCCAGCCGGTCAGGTCCTTGCCATTGAAAATCGCCTGCCACTCGCCGGCAGGCGCGGAGCAGGCGAGGACCAGCAGAATGAAAGCGGTAAGGCGTGAGTTCATGCGTCGAGCGTAGAGCGGAATCATTCGCGGGTCTTGGTGTCGATGATGATCGTCACAGGCCCGTCGTTCACGAGCGCGACCTGCATCATCGCGCCGAAGCGCCCGGTCTGCGGCGGCTTGCCGAGGAGCGCGGTGAGCTTCGCGATGAGCGCCTCGTAAAGCGGGATTGCGATGTCCGGCTTCGCGGCGCGGTGCCAGCTCGGCTTCGTGCCCTTCTTCGTCGAGGCGTGCAGCGTGAACTGGCTCACCACCAACACCTCGCCGCCGATCTCGATCACGCTCTTCGCCCACGGCCCGGCGTCGTCGCCGAAGAGCCGCATCGCGACGATCTTCCCCGCCAGCCACTCGATATCCTCCGCGGTATCCGCGTCCTCTTTCCCCACGAGCACGAGCAGCCCACGCCCGATCGCGCCGACGACTTCGGCTTCGACGGTGACGCTCGCGGAACTGACTCGCTGGATGACGGCGCGCATGGCCTTCCCGTAGCGCCTCCGGGCGACCCCGCGAAACCGAAAAATCGTGATTGACGCGGCGGCGGGATTTCCGCTAGCCCGCGAGGTGGCAAGCGAGGCTGAAGTTCGGTCCCGCGGACTGCCATTAAACCCTGGAAACAAAACTAGATAACACCATGAAACTGTTCAGCTCACTGAGCATCCTCACGGCGATTGCCGTTATCGTGCCGACCGCGACCTTTGCGGCGGAAAAGAAAGCACCCAAGAAGGAAGGCGCGGCCCCCGCCGCCGAGGCGAAGAAACCCGCCGCCGAAGGCGCGGCCACCAAGCCGATCGCGATGAACAACCGCGTCGATTCGATCGACGTGGCGGCGAAGAGCTTCGTCACCAAGCGCAAGGACGGCTACGACGTCAAACACGTCCTGTCCCCGACCGCCGAGGTGAAGAACGCCGGCGCGGCGGCGAAGTTCGAGGACATCAAGGTCGGCGACACGGTCGCCGGTTCGCGCATCAAGAAGAGCGAGACCGAATACGAGGTCGTGAAGATCACGAAGTTCGGCCCCGCCGCTCCGAGAGCCGCGAAGGAGGGTGCCAAGAAACCCGCAGCCGAGGGCGAGAAAAAGCCCGCGGCGAAAAAAGCCGACGCGAAGAAGGAGTAACTCCCCGCTTCCATCGAAGCTCCAACGACCGGCGCTCGCTCACCGCGGGCGCCGGTTTTCTTTTGCCCACCCATTTGAGCACTCGCCCGCGAAGCTAAGAAACTTCATACCTTGCGCTTTGTTCACCCGACTCGAATAATCGCCCACCATGTCGCAGACTCCCGCTCGGACCGACGCTCCGCCCATCTCCCTCTCCCTTCCCCGCGCGGTCCCGACACAGAAAATCCGGCCGCCGAAAAAGAACGTCCCGCAGACGCCGATCGAGCGGACGCGCATCCTGCACCTCACGCGCGCCTACGTCGCGGAGTTCAATCCCGTGCCGCCGCTGCCGCAGGACCAACTCAAGGAGCACGCGGACCGATTCGTCGCGATGCACCGCATCGACCCGGTCTATCGCGACTACTGCGGCGTGCTCATCAACAACGAAATGTGGCGCGAGCAACTCGCCGCCGTGCCATACGAGCGCCGACTTCTCCTTCTGCCGAAGTGCCTGCGCGTCGAGAGCAAATGCCCCGCGCCGTTCGATGAATTCGGCCTGCTCTGCAAACAGTGTGGCCTTTGTTCGATTCAGGATCTTCAGGCCGAAGCCGAGCGCCTCGGCTACGCGGTGCTCGTCGCGGAGGGCAGCGCGATCGTCATGTCGCTCATCCAGACCGGGAAGATCGAGGCCATCGTCGGCGTGAGCTGCATCAGCGTGCTCGAGCGCGCCTTTCCCTACATGGAAGCCGCCGCCATCCCCGGCGTCGCCGTGCCGCTGCTCCAGGACGACTGCATCGACACCAACGTCGATCTCGACTGGGTCTGGGAATACATCCACCTCTCCGGCGACGACCACACGCGCCGGCTCGACCTCGGCGCGCTGCGCGACGAAGTCGATTTCTGGTTCACGCCGCTGAACCTCGACGCCATCATGGGCGCGCCGCAGGGCGAGACGGAAAAAATCGCGCGCGAGTGGCTCATGCGCGCCGGCAAACGCTGGCGCCCCTTCCTCACCGTCGGCGCGTATCGCGCGTTGCGCGGCGAGTCGAAGGCACCGCTGCCCGAAGATCTGCGCAAAGTCGCCGTCGCCATCGAGTGCTTCCACAAAGCCTCGCTCATCCACGACGATATCGAAGACGAAGACACGCAGCGCTACGGCGAGCCCACGCTGCACGCCGAGCACGGCGTCGCCGTCGCGCTCAACGTCGGCGACCTCCTCATCGGCGAAGGCTACCGTCTTCTCGCCGCCTGCCGCGCCACCGCCGAGCAGAAAGCCGTGATGCTCCGCGTCGCCGCCGAAGGCCAGCGCGAACTCTGCCGCGGCCAGGGCGCCGAGCTGTGCTGGGCGCGCAAGCCGCAGCCGCTCACGAGCGTCGAAGTGCTCGACATTTTCCGCCGCAAGACCGCGCCGGCCTTCGAGGTCGCGCTCCGTCTCGGCGCGATCTACGCCGGTCTCGCAGACTACGAGGAAGTCGAGAGCACGCTTGCCGACTTCAGCGAAGCGCTCGGCATCGCCTACCAGATCCGCGACGACCTCGCCGACCTCGGCCAGAGCGAAGACACCAGCGACATCTCCGGCCTGCGCCCGAGCCTGCTCCTCGCGACCGCGCACGAACGCGCCGAGTGCGACAGTCGCATCTCCACCACGCAACTCTGGTCGCGCCAGATGCCCGAAGGCTGGACCGTCGCCGACGTGGAGAAACTCTACGCCGAACTCAAAGCTGACGACCGCTGCCGCGACCTGCTCGAGCGCTACAAGGAGGAAGCCATCCGCAGCCTGCGCGACCTCGAAAACCCAAGCCTCAAGGGCCTGCTCCGCCGCGTCATCGGCAAGATTTTCAACGACACGGAAATCAAAGGCTGGTGCAAGGAGTTCGAGCAAAAGAACGGCATTGAGCGCCGCGACCTCGCGCCGGCATAATCACGTCCACCAAAACCGCACCGCGTGGAAGAACACCGGCGCGGCGAAGCAGAGGGAGTCAATGCGGTCCATCATGCCGCCGTGGCCGGGGAGCAGTTCGCCGTAGTCTTTCACGCCACGGTCGCGCTTGATCGCGCTCATCACGAGGCCGCCGAAGAAGCCCATCACAACGATGATCGCCGCCATGCCGGCAGCTTGTAGCGGCGTGAATGGCGTCATCCACCACAGCGCGGCGCCGAGCGCAACGGCGCTGAGTCCGCCGCCCACGAGGCCTTCGAGCGTCTTGCTCGGCGAGAGGCGCGGCGCGATTTTGCGGCGGCCGCAAAGTTTGCCCCACACGTATTGCAGCACGTCGCTCATCTGCACAACGGTCACGAGGAAGAAGAGCAGCTTCGCGTTCTGCCCCTCGTAGCCGGGCACGCGGAGCTGCAGCAGGCCCGGCGCGTAGCTCACGAAATAGACGCACACCATCAGGCCCCACTGAATTTTCGCCGTGCGCTCGAGGAAGTGCTCGCTGTCGCCCGCGAGTGCGTTGCGGATCGGGATGAAGAGGAACGCATAGACCGGGATGAGCAGCACCGTCATCTCATACCAACCGCGCCCGAGCGTGAGGTAGTGCAGCGGGAGGATGACGAAGAACGCCCAGAACAGCGAGCGATGGTCGCCGGGTTTCGTCGGCGTGAGCGTGATGAACTCGCGCAGCGCGAGGAAGGACATCAGCCCGAAGAGGATCATCGTCGCCGCCTTGCCGAGAACGACCGAGAGACCGAAGACCGCGACCATGACCCACCACGCGAAGACGCGCGCGTTGAGGTTCGCGACGACTTTCGCTGCGCCTTCGCCGCGCAGTGTGCGGCGGAGGATTTGGCCGATGATGCTCGCGACGAGCAACAGCGCGAAGATTCCGCCGAGGAGCCACTGCATTTGCGTGTCGGGAAGCTTCATGTCGCCCGGAGGTCCAGCACCGCGCCGCGCGCACGGGCGAGGAAGTCGCGTTTGTTCTCGCCGGCTTCGAGGCGGATCGGCGTGCCGAAGTGAACCGAGCAGAGAATCGGCACGGGCAGCACTTCGCCCTTTGGCAGCACGCGGTTGAGGTTCTCGATGAAGACGGGCACGAACTCCGCGTCCGGCACTTCGCGCGCGAGGTGATGGATGCCCGGCTTGAACTCCCCGATCTCGCCCGACGGATTGCGCCCACCTTCCGGAAAGATGATCAGCGAATCGCCCTCGCGCAGCGCGGCGACCATCGGCGCGAGCGGGTTGTTCTCGCGGGTCACGTTTCTCCGTTCGATGAGCACGGCGCGAAAGACGCGCGTGGCGAGCCAACGGCGCACGGCGCCGGTCGTCCAGTAATCATGCGCCGCGATCGGGCGCGTGCGCGCGCGGATCACGCCCGGCAGCGACGACCAGAGCAGCACGACATCGAGGTTGCTCGAGTGATTCGCGAAATACACGCGCAGCCGCGGCTCCGGCGCGCACCCGCGCCAGCGCGGGATCGCTCCGGTGAAGACTCGCGCACCGAACGCAAACAGCCGCGCGATCATGGCAGCTTGCGGTAGAGCCGCACGACCCGCCGCGCCGCGGTGAAGAATGCGCCGATCGCGACGAGCCACAGCGACCACGCGAGCGCCGGCGGATGTGCGATCGCGCCGAGGCAGCCGACGCTGAAGAAAAACATCCGGTGAGGTTTCGCGAGCGGCCCGCAGAAATCCTGGCCCTGCCCGACCGACGCGCCAAATGCGCGAACATACGCTGTGAGCACTGCCGCGCTCGCGGCCATCCAGCCGAGCCACGGCGCTCCGGCTGCGTAGCCCGCGCCGACGAGCAGCACGATGTCCGCTAAGCGATCCGGAGCCTCGTTGAAAAGATCGCCCGCCTTTCCCTTGAGCCCGCCTTCGATCGCGACCATGCCGTCGAGCAGATTGCACAGCAGCCGAAGCTGCGCGCCCGCCACGCCAAGCACCATTCCGAGGGTCCACGGAACGCACCCGCACGGAGTCGCCGCAAGCCCGAGCGCGCCGATGCTCGCGAAGATCATGCCGGCGACGGAGATCGCGTTCGGCGTCACGCCGCGCCGCGCGAGCGCGCCGGACAAGGCCTTCGCCCAGCGCGTGTCGCGGGAGGTGAGTGGGCGGCGGGATTCAGGCATGCGGCGGCACATACAGGCGAAATCGCGCTGGCGATGCAAGCCGCGTGCGTGTTCCAACTGCCCGACCATGAGTCTCCGTCTCCACATGCTCCAAGTAGCCCGCCTCGCTCCGCGCTCGCTCGGCGACGCGACGGAACTCGTGCGCGCCTTCCTGCGCAGCCGTGTCGATGCGAGCGGGGCGGGGCTCGATCGCGCGGGGAAGCCTGATCTCTACTACTCGATCTTTGTGCTCGCGGGGTTGCAGGCTCTCGATGAGCCGATGCCGGAGATCGCGAGTTTCCTGCGTTCTTTCGGCGACGGCGACGGACTCGACTTCATCCACCTCGGCGCGCTCGCGCGCTGCCGCGCGGCGATTGGCTCGCACGACTTCGCCGGTGAACTTCTCGCGCGCAGCGAGCGCCATCGGTCGCGCGACGGCGGCTACGACGTCGAGCCCGGCGCCGAGCGCGGCAACGCCTACGGCTGCTTCGTCGCGCTCGGCGCGTATCAAGACCTCGCGCGCGAGCAGCCCGAGCCGCTGCGAATGGTGCAGTGCCTCAAGCTGCTCGAGACACCCGACGGCGCGTGGGGAAATCTTCGCGGGATGAAGCAAGGCACCGTGCCAGCGACGGCTGCTGCGATCACGTTGCTCCACCAACTCGGGATGCCGCTGAATGAAGCCGTCGGCGACTGGCTGCTCGCGCAGGCGCATCCGCAAGGCGGCTGGATCGCGGTGCCCGGCGCGCCGATTCCCGACCTGCTCTCGACGGCCACCGCGCTGCACGCGCTCGCGTGCCTCGACCGCCCGCTTCCCACCGCGATGCGCGAGCGATGCCTCGACTTCATCGACTCGCTTTGGAACGCGGAAGGCGGCTTCCACGGCCACTGGGCTGACGACGAACTCGACGCCGAATACACGTTCTATGGGCTGCTGGCGCTCGGGCACTTGAGCGCCTAGGGTGCGGGTGAAATGAAGCATCTCGTGCTCTACGACGACGAATGCCCGATGTGCGTTTTCCAGATGAAGCTGCTGACGTGGCTCGACTGGCTGAACGTCGCCGCGCTCATGCCGCTCTCCTCGGAGCGCGCGCGCGAAGTCGCGCCGCAACTCGATCGCGAGACGCTGCGCTCTGCGATGCACGTCGTCACCGCCGGCGGGAAGATTCATCGCGGCGCGCGTTGCATCCGCTTTCTCTCGCTGCGGATGCCGCTGCTCGTGCCGCTCGGACTCGTGCTGTGGCTGCCGGGGGTGATCTGGATCGCCGAAATCGCGTATCGGCTCATCGCGAACAATCGCCAGGGCATCAGCCGTCTCTTCGGCTGCAAGGACGCGTGCGCGATCCTGCCCAAGCGCGACCGCGAGCACGACAAGCTGGCGTGAGCGATCGTCTGCGCGCCGCACTGCGCACGGCGACGGATGCGCTGCTCGCGGAGATGAACGCGGCGGGGCACTGGACCGGCGAGCTTTCGAGCAGCGCGCTCTCGACGGCGACGGCGATCGTGGCGCTCGGCGCGGTGGATCGGGAGAAGCACGCGGTGTTGATCCGCGGCGGCGAGCAGTGGTTGAGGGAGAATCAGAACACGGATGGCGGCTGGGGCGACACGACGCGGAGCAAGTCCAACATCAGCACGACCGCGCTTTGCTGGGCTGCGCTCGGCGGGGGAGACGATCGGGCGACAGCGTGGCTGGCGAAAGCGAGTGGTGGCGACTCGCTCACTTCCGCCATCGCGGCGCGCTACGGGAAGGACCGCACCTTCTCCGTGCCGATCCTCATGCATCTCGCGATCTGCGGGCGGATCGACTGGCGCGAGGTGATGGCGCTGCCGTTCGAGCTGGCGGCGCTGCCGCATCAGCTTTTCGGCGCGCTGCAACTTCCCGTCGTCAGCTATGCGCTGCCGGCGCTCATCGCGATCGGACAGGCGATTCATCATCACGCGCCGTCGCGCAATCCGCTCGCGCGCATCGTTCGGGTCGCAGCCAAGGCGCGCACGCTCGACGTGCTCGCGCGCATCCAGCCGGACAACGGCGGCTTTCTCGAAGCGACGCCGCTCACGTCTTTCGTCACGATGGCGCTCGCATCCACGGGGCTGCGCGATCACCGCGTCATCCGCAAGGGTGTGACCTTCCTCGTGAACTCCGCGCGTCCCGACGGGAGTTGGCCGATCGACACGAACCTCGCGACGTGGGTGACGACGCTCGCGATCAAGGCGCTTCCTGCCGATGCGCTGAAGCCGGAGCAGAAGCTCACGCTGCGCGAGTGGCTGCTCGGCCAGCAGTATAGCGTCGAGCATCCCTACACGCACGCAGCGCCGGGCGGTTGGGCGTGGACCGATCTGCCCGGCGGTGTGCCCGATGCCGACGACACGCCCGGCGCGCTGCTCGCGCTGCTCCGGCTCGGGCTCGTCGATTCCGAGAAGCAACATGCGGCCGAAGCCGGCGTGTGCTGGCTGCTCGGCGTGCAGAATCGCGACGGTGGCATTCCGACCTTCTGCCGCGGCTGGGGCGCGCTGCCGTTTGATCGCAGTTCGCCCGATCTCACCGCGCACACGCTGCGCGCGTGGAGCGCGTGGCTGCCGCATCTTTCAGAGCAGACGAAGGTGCGGGTCGAGCGGGCGATCACTCGCGCGCTCGCTTTTCTCGGGAAAGCGCAGCGCACGGACGGGAGTTGGCTGCCGCTGTGGTTCGGAAATGAGCACGCGCCCGACGACATCAATCCGATCTACGGCACGACGCACGTGGTCGTCGCGCTGCGTGAACTCGACGAGCGCGGCTTCTTCACCCGCCTACTGCTCGATCGCGCGACCGACTTCCTCGCCACGGCGCAGAACGACGACGGCGGATGGGGCGGGGCACGCGGGATCTTCTCGACGACGGAGGAAACCGCGCTCGCCGTCGAAGCGCTCGCCGGCACGCGGCACGTCGGCGCGACGGATCGCGGCGTGGCGTGGCTGGTCGAACGGGTCGAGTCGGGCGCATGGCGTGCGCCAGCGCCGATCGGCTTTTACTTCGCGAAGCTGTGGTATCACGAGCGGCTTTACCCGCTCATCTGGACGGTCGGCGCGCTGCGGAGTGTGTGCAGATAGTGGCTCACGTTGCCTCAACGTGAGCCACGGCCGCTACAGCAGCGTGCTGTCGTCGCGCTTCTCAAGCCGCATCACCTGCTTCTTCACCACTTCGACATTCTTGGTGATCTCGTAGAGCGCCTTCACGATCTCGGCCTTGGTCGGCTCGTCGTCGAGCGCGGGGAGAAGCGGGTGGAACTTCATCCCAGCGCTGGAGATGGTGTTGCAGAGGTCGCGGATTTGTTGAGCAGCGGTCGGGCGGTCCATGAGCGCGAGGTTGCCGCGCGTGGGCGGGCGGCGCAAGGTGCGCGTCATGCCACGAGTCATCATCACCTGCGGGCCGAGCTACGAGCCCATCGATGAAGTGCGCCGGATCACGAACTCGTCGTCCGGCGAACTCGGCGTGCGGCTGGCGAACCGGCTCACGGCGTCGGGCTTCGAGGTCGTGTGTCTGCTCGGGAAGATGGCGATCTTCCGAGGAGCGTGCGACGCGGCGAGGATGATTCCGTTTTCGACCAATGAAGACTTGCAGGCGAAACTCGAAGCGCTCGCGCGCGAAGGCGGCGCGGACGCGGTGCTGCACGCGGCGGCGCTCGCGGATTTCAAGGTCCAGCGCGAGGGCGGCGAGCGGAAGATCGCAAGTCGCGGCGGCATCGTGAAGCTGATGCTCGTGCCGGCGACAAAGCTGATCGCGCGGCTCCGCCCGCTCTTCCCGCGCGCCCGTCTCGTCGGGTGGAAATACGAACTCGACGGAACGCGCGAGGACGCGCTCGCGGCGGGCCGCGCGCAGATCGAGACTTTCCGCACGGATGCGTGCGCGGTGAACGGCGCGGCGTATGGCGAGGGCTTCGGCGTGCTCGCGCGCGACGGCACGCTCACGCACGTGCCGGACAAGGGCGCGCTGTGCGAGTGGCTCGCGGAGTGGCTATCGCGGGATGCCGCGCAATAGCTGATCGATGTCCCCGATCAAGCCGTCGCGCTCGGCGACTTGCTCGCCCCGTGCGCGCACGGACTCGAGCATCGCGCGCGCACCCTCAAGCGTGCGGCGGGCCTCAGCGGGAGTGAAGAATTGCTTTTGCAATGCCGCCACGCGGAAGCAGAGGCGACCGATCTCGATGCGGTCCGTCGCCCTCGCGCCGGGTGCCGCGGCTGCGCGCAACCCGCTCTCGACCGCTTGCGAGAGAGCGATCATCCCGGTGTCGCGCTTGCCGTTTGCCATGAGCGTGTCGCCGAGGTCGCGCAGGCGCTGCCAGTCCTTGCTGCCGGGCGCCGGCGTCGCGCTGGCTCGCGGCGAGGCTTTCGGCGGCGCGATCTGCGTCACTGCAGACTGCGAATCCGCGCCCGACGGGAACATCGGCACAACTTTCTTCGGCGGAGTCGCGGGTCTCGCGGGCGGCGCTTTCTTCGCGACCGGGCTGGGTGGAACAGGCGTCGGCTCCGGACGGCTCGGAGTCGGTGCGGGCGTCGGAGTCGCGGGCTTGGGCGTGGCTGGCTTTGGCGTGGGAGTCGCAGGCTTTGGCGTGGCGACTCGCACCTGCGTGGGCGCGGCAAGCGGCTCGGGCGTCACCGGCGTCGTCGAAGCGGTCGCGCCGCCGCGATCCGCGCCACGTTGATTCCACCAATACAATCCGCCGAGCGCGATCGTCACGAACGCAGCGAGGAAGAACAGCGCGGTGCCGCGCGATGACGATGTGGACGCGGCGACGGGCGACGGGTCCGGATCGTCTTCCCCGGCCATGAGCGTGGCGGAGCCGTGCGCAGAGACGAGGTCGCCGTGCGCCCGCAATTGTTCGCGCGGCACGTCGAGCAGCGCCGCGAGAACCTGCGCGCGCGTCTCCGCCGGGCTGCGGTTTTCGCCGCGTGCATCGATGATCAGCGGTTCGCTCGCCTCGGCGGGGCGGAAGCGGCCCTTGTCATCGAGCCGCCAGCGCAGCCACGAGGGCAGCCAGTCGGCGTCGTCCGAACCCGGCGGCGCCTGGTCGTGGTCGGGATCGCCATCGACGACGAGGACGATGATCCGCTCTTCGCCCTCGGTAGATTTGAAGGAGCGAATCTGCTCGTCGAGCGCGGGTGCCTTCGCAGAGTCCGGCGAGCAAACGACGACGAGATGGCGGCATGGCGGCAGCGCGGTGGCGTGACGCGCGAGGTGCCCGGGATTTCGCGGATCGGGAAAGACGCGGAGCAGGGACGGGCGCGTGAAGCCGTGGCGCGTCCGCTTTTCCGAGAGGTCCGGCGGCACCGCGACGCCGTCGAGCTGGCGGTGGAGCCAGTCGCACCACACGAACTCCTCCGGCACGTATGCGATGACGGCGTGGTATTTCGGCTTGGTCGTGGTCTGCGTTGGATCGGCCGCGTCGGACATGGTCGCTCAGGTTCTCGGGCGGGAAGTCACCGCGCAGCGAAAGCAGATGGGTCGCGCTTTGGCAAGGCGTTGTCGGGGTTCATTTGAGGATGTCCACGGCGCGCAGCAGCTCGGGCGTGATCGGATCGTGGACGTTTCGCGCGACGAAGATGCGGCGGTATTGATGCATCTCGCTCGCGGCGACGAGCACGAGTGCCGCAGTGGCGGCGAGCAGCGGGCGCCAGCGCAGATTTTCCACCAGCGCAAAGACCGCGCTCGCGGCGAGGAAGCAGAGCGGGAAGTCCCAGAGGTTCGCAAAGCGCAGGCTCACGCCGTAGCGCACGCCGGCCATCGCGGCGTAGGTCGTGAGAAAAAAAAGCGCGATGAAGAGTTGCGGGCGCGTGCCGGCTTCGAGCCGCGCGAGCATCGTGAGCGCGAGGATGACGACGAGCGGGCTGACGAGCGTGAGCTCGAAGATGTAGCGGTGCCACGGGCCGTCGCCGGTCGCGATCGCGTAGGGCAGCTCCGCAGCGGTCGCGACGAAGATCCGGTAGCCCTCGAACACGCGATCGATCCCGCCGCACAGCACGACCATGATCGCAAGCCCCGCAAGCAGGCCCACGCCCGCGGCGATGAAAATGTTCCGATGCAGCGTGCCGAATTTGAGCCAGCGATTGAGCGCGAGCAGCGCGCCGAGGCCGCACACGACGAAGAAGCTGGTCTCCTTCGTGAGCACGAGCACGGCAAGCGAGAGGCCGAGCGCGGCGAGCCGGCGTGCGTCGCCGGGCTGCTGCAAACTTTCCCAAAGCGCCCACAGCGCCGCGAGCGCCCAGAACGCGACGACGACATCGATCAATGCGTGCCGCGCCATGAAAAGCTGTGTCGGCGCGAAGGCCATGAGCGCGAGCGTGCCGAGCGCGATGCGCGGGCCGGCGGCGCGCCACGCGAAGAGCAGCGCGAGCGGGAGCATGAGGAAGCTGAACGTGGCCGAGACCGCGTTGAGGCTCGCGCGGGCGTCGAGGCCTGTGGCCCAATGCGCGATGACGCCCGCGATGATGTAAGTCGCCCGCATCGGCGGCAGCACCGCGGTGCGCGTCTGCTGCTCGGCGATGTAGCGCTCGACCAGCTCCGGATAAACGCCGAGCCCGTGCTGCGCGAGGATCTGCACGTAGCCAGCGTAGTAAAACTCATCCTGGCCCGGCCGGTTGGACGGATCCGAGAACGATTGCGCCGCGCCGAGCCGCAGGCATGCGCCGACGATCAGCAGGACTGCGGCGAGCAGCCAGGTGCGGAGCTTCGTTGCGACTTCGGGCGACATGGGCGCGCACACTGCGGGAACCGTGCCGCGGGCACAAGCTGGACGCGTGGCAAAAGCTCTGCTCTCTGCCCACGTGCCCATGTCCATCGAATCACATCTTCCTGCGTCCCCTCGTCGCGTCGTCATCGTCGGCGCGGGGCCGGCTGGCCTGTCGGCTGCCGTCGATCTCGCCGAGGCCGGCCGCCCGGTCGTCGTGCTCGAGAAAGACCCGCGTTACGTCGGCGGCATCGCCCGCACCGTCGAATTCAAGGGCTACCGTTTCGACATCGGGGGTCACCGGTTTTTCAGCAAGAGCGACGAGGTGACCGCGCGCTGGAAGCAGCGGCTCGGCTCTGAATTCATCAGCGTCCGGCGTGGGTCGCGCATTTTTTACAACGGCAAGTTTTTCGACTACCCGCTCAAGGCAGCGAACGCGCTTTTCGGCCTCGGCGTCTTCACGAGCATGGCGTGCATGTTCAGCTACGTCATGGCGCGCATCTTCCCGATCAAGCCGGAGAAATCCTTCGCGGACTGGGTCACGAATCGCTTTGGGAAAAAGCTCTTCTCGATCTTTTTCCGCACCTACACCGAGAAGGTCTGGGGGATGCCGTGCGAGAAGATCAGCGCGGACTGGGCGGCGCAGCGCATCAAGGGCCTCTCGCTCCTGAAAGCCGTCTGGCACGCGCTCGTCCCGCAAAAAAAGAAGAGCGGCGGCGAGGTCGTGAAGACGCTGATCGACACTTTCGAGTATCCAAAGTTCGGCCCCGGCCAGATGTGGGACAAGCATCGCGACGACGTGATCGCCGCCGGCAGCCGTGTCGAGATGGGCGAGCAGGTCACGGCGATCAATACGCTCGGCGAGCGCGTGATTTCGGTAACAACGCGCGACTCCGCTGGCGTCGAGCGGGATTGGCAGGGTGAGGATTTCATCGTGTCGATGCCACTGCAGGAAACCGTGCTCGCCTTCAACCCGCCGCTGCCGGCTGAGGCGCTCGCCGCGGCGAAGCGGCTGCAATACCGCGACTTTCTCACCGTCGCGCTGATGGTGCGGAAGACCGACCTTTTCCCCGACAACTGGATCTACGTCCACGACCCGAGCGTGAAGCTGGGGCGTATCCAGAACTTCAACAACTGGTCGCCGCATCTCGTGCCCGACGCCGGCACGACGTGTCTTGGACTCGAGTATTTTTGTTTCGAAGGCGACGGGCTGTGGTCGATGCGCGACGAAGACCTCATCGAGCTCGGCAAACGCGAACTCGCGCAGCTCGGACTCGTGAACCCGGAGGACGTCTTCGACGGCGCCGTGGTGCGGATGGAAAAGGCGTATCCCGTCTATGGCCCCGGCTACAACGACGACGTCGCGATCATCCGCGCCGCGCTCTCACGCTTCGCGAATATCCAGCCCGTCGGTCGCAACGGGATGCACAAATACAACAACCAGGATCACTCGATGATGACCGCGATCCTCGCCGCGAAGAATCTCAACGGCGGCGGCGCGTTCGATCTTTGGAACGTGAACACCGACGCCGAATACCACGAAGAAGCAAAGCCCGACGCCGGCCGGCAGGTGCCGCGAGCGGTGGAGGCTTAGACCCGAACGATCAACTCGTCCGCCGGCATCCGCACCTTCGGCATCGCCGCGTATTTGTCGCCCTCCGCGCGATAGCCCGCTGCGCAGCCGACGACCGTGCGAAAGCCGCGCGCAGGCAGGCCGAGCAGTTCGTCGTATTTGTCCGGCTGGATGCCTTCCATCGGGCACGTGTCGATGCCGAGCATCGCGGCGGCGGTCATGAAATTGCCGAGCGCGATGTAAGCCTGACGCGTCGCCCACTCGAGTGCGATCCGCCCGCGCTCGCCGTTCACGATGT
This sequence comes from Chthoniobacteraceae bacterium, assembly GCA_040081625.1. Lineage (GTDB taxonomy): Bacteria > Verrucomicrobiota > Verrucomicrobiia > Chthoniobacterales > Chthoniobacteraceae > VFJQ01. Next base: position 43,936 of record JBEBGD010000009.1, on the reverse strand, counting down.
CGCTCATCAGCATCTTTTTGAAACCAGCCTGCGACTCGACCGCGATGCCGCGCACCTCGGCGATGCGAGCGAGGTAATGATCCACGTCGGCCTCGGTGTTTGCCTCGCGCGCCGCGAAGACGACGTAGTGCGAGCAGTCCGCGGGTTGACGCTGCTTCCACGAGAAAGGCACGAGCGCCTCCTTCGTCACGGCATCGGTGATCACGACGAAGCGATACGGCTGCGCGCCATAGCTCGATGGCGTGAGGATGAGCGACTGCTCGAGCGCCGCCCAGTCGGCGTCGGCGATCTTCTTCGACGCATCGAACATCTTCGTCGCGTAGCGCCACTGGAGCTGCGCGAGCAGCGTATCGTTGGAGACGGGTTTGTGGGTCATGTAATCACCAGGGCAGCGGCTTGCGATCCTGGAAAAATCCGCCGCTCGGTCCATCGGCAGGCAGCGTCGCGAGCCACACCGGCGTGTCGGCGCCTTGCTCGACGGTGCCGGGTGCTTCGGGTCCGCCCATGTCGGTCTTCACCCAGCCGGGGCAGGCGGAGTTCACCTTGATCGGCGTGTCGCGCAGCTCATGGGCGAAGTGGACCGTCACCGCATTCACCGCGGTCTTCGAGCAGTCGTAGCCGAGCACCTTGAAGTCGGCGAACGGGCCGGCGAAATCAGACTGCACCGTGAGAGAGCCGAGGACGCTCGACATGTTCACGATCCGGCCCGCGGCGCTCTTGCGGAGTAGCGGAAGCATCGCCTGAGTCACCGCGACAAGGCCGAAGAAATTCGGCTCGAAGACCTCGCGGATCGTGTCGAGCGGGGTGTTGCTCGGCTTGAGGCTGCGGTCGTGGATGAGGCCCGCGTTGTTCACGAGCACGTCGAGCCGCCCGTAGTCCTGCTCGATCAGCATCGCCGTGCGATCCACCGACGGCTGATACGCGACATCGAGGATGATGAGGTGCGCGTCCACGCCGCCGGCCTTGAGTTGATCGACCGCTGTCTGCCCGCGCTTCTTGTCGCGCGCGCCGACGAGCACGCAGTGGCCGAGCGCGCCGAGGCGGCGGGCGATTTCGTAGCCGATGCCTTTGTTTGCACCGGTGATGAGCGAGACGGTCTTGTCGGTCATGCGTGCATTGTTACGCATTCACGCCCGCGAGTGGAGCACGTTCTTTCGCCGCGTCGGCGGCCCTCCATAAAAACCACGCGGCAGTTGTTCCATGCGGACGCCAGCGTTCGCCGTAGGCGAGCAGCTCTTTCGGCTTCGGCATTTCGTCTAGGCCGAAGGCGATGCGGTAGCCGTTGCGCACGCCGAAATCATCAGCAGGCAGCACGTCGGGGCGCCCGAGCGTGAAGATGAGAAACATCTCCACGCTCCAGCGCCCGATGCCGCGCACCTCCGTGAGCCGCGCGATGAGTTCGTCGTCGCTCAGCGCCGCCACCGCCGCGCGCGGAGGCGCCGTGCCGTCGATCGTCTTCGCGGCGAGATCGCGCAGCGCGGCGATCTTCCCGCCGGAGAAGCCGCATCCGCGCAGGTCCGCGTCGCTCACGCTCGCGAGCTTTTGCGCCGTCGGAAAAGTGCCACGCGGAAACAGCGCGCAGAATCGCCGCAGGATCGCCTCGGCTGCGTTGCCGTGGAGTTGCTGATGCGCGATCGCGCTGGCCAACGCGGCGAACGGCGAGCGGGTGGAATCCGGCAGGAGCGCGCAGGGGCCGTGGGTTTTGATGAGCCGCTTCATCACGGGGCAGCAATCGCTGAGGTGTTCGTGGGCTTCGGGTGTCATTTGCCGAGAAGGTAAGAGAGCAGCGAGTTGAAGTCGTCCGCGGCGATCGTGCCTTCATAACCCGGCGGCATGAGCGAAAGCGGCGAGAGGGTTTGCGATTTGATGTGCTTGCGAAAGACCTGCACGTCCCTGCCCGAGGCATCGGTGAGGGTGACGGTGTCCATCGCCGGATGCGTCGCCGGCCCGCCGGCGATCATCTCAAGCCGCACGCGACCGAGCCGTGGGTTGATGCCGGCGACGACCTTTCCGTCCGTGGTCTCGATGATCGTCTGGCGGAAGGTCGGGTCCACGTTGCGGTTCGGATCGAGGATGTCTTCGATGACGCGGTGCGTGCCGCGGGCGGCAAGCCCGTCGAGGTTCGGGCCGGCATTGCCGCCCTCGCCGCGGAAGCGGTGGCAGACGGCGCACTGCTGCGCGAAAACCTGCGCGCCTTTCGCGGCGTCGGGCTTCGCGCTGGCGAAGGCTTTCACGCGATCGGCGATGACGCCATCGAGGCGCGCGTCTTCGGGCGGGAGGTCGCGCGTGAGCGCGTCGGCGCGGGCGCGCAAGGCTTCGGTGCGGCGGGTGACGAGGAGCGCGATGAGGCGGTTGCGCAGCGGCGCGGGCGAGGCTTTGCCGGCTTCGAGCAGATCGAGCAGCGCGGTAAAGTCGGGGTCGGTCTTCGCGAGCGAAGCGGTGATCGCGAGGGCGAGTTCGGCCGGCGCGGTGGGCAGGGCGGCGAGCAAGGCGTCGCGGGCGGTGTCGTCCGGCGTGCGGCCGAGGATGTCGGCGGCTTTCTTGCGCAGCGGGAGCGAGGTGGGATCGGCGAGCGCTTGTGCAGCGAGGGCGATGCCGCGGTCGTGATTCAGCGCGGCTTCGAGCGCGGCGGCGCGGCGGGTGCCGTCGCGTTTCGCATCGAGGACGATCTGCTGGAGCGGGGCGAACTTTTCCGGCCACGTCGCGTCGCGCAGCGCGACGATGGCGCGGTCGGCGTCGGGGCTGTCGAGCGCGGCGAGCAGCGTGCGCTGCGTCCAATCGGCGAGTCCGTCCGGAAGCTTCCAGCCACGTTCGCGCGCGGCCTGCCCGAGGCCATCGGCGAGCGCGAGTCGCTGCGCGAGCGGCGCGTCGGCGAGCGCCTGGAGCAGCGCGCTCACGGCGGCGAGCTTTTCGTCCGGCAGGTTCAGCACTGCGTGGCGCAGGTATTCGCCCGCGCGCCGCGTGGTGAGCTTGGTGCGCTGGAGGTGAGCTAGGAGGAAGGCGGCGGAGCCAGGAGTGGAAACGGCGAGAGAAATCTCAGCGAGATGCTCTCTGCGCTCTTCGACTCCGGGAAAATCTTCGCCAGCAAGAACAGCGGCATGGATGAAACCGTCTTCACGCAACAGTCGATCGCGCACCGCCATGCGGAAGGCGTGTCCGAATTGCGTGTCCGCGACTTCCACTCGATTCCCAGCGACCGAGAGCGCGGCGAGGAGGCTCAAGCTCATGTTGTCCTTCACGGTCGGTGCGCTCTGAAGTCGAATCCCATCAACAGCCGCACGTTGTGTCATGCCGTCGAAAGGGTAGCCGATGTATGTGCCCAGCCGTTCGAGCCGCCGCGGCGGCTCACTCGACATCGAGGCGAGTAATCGCAGAGCGTGGACACGCACCAGTGCTTCATCGGCAAGTCCGAGATCAAGCGCCGGTTGTTCTAACGCGCCCATGCGGTCGAGCACGTAGAGAGCGTGCATGCGCGTCGTCGGAGCGTTCTTCCAATCAAGCGCAACGATGTCCCTCTCGGTTCCATCGCGACCCTTGACTCGCTTCAGGGCTTCCGGCGGAGGCTTAAGCTCCGATTGCAGATTCGGCATCGCCTCCTTCCCCACCCGCTCCACCAACTCATTCGTCGCCAGCGTCCGCGTCGTGATGTTCGCGTCGCCGAGTTTTTCGATCAGGGCTTTCGCGTCCAACTTCGCCAGGTCCGGCAGCACCGGCGCAGGCGCGTCCCCTTTCTCCCCGCGATACACGATGCGCCAGATGCGGCCGTGGGTGCGGTCGCGGCGCGGGTCGGCGAGGGGTTGTTCGTAGTGGCCGATGATGGGCGTGTAGAAATCGGCGATCCACAGCGCGCCGTCGGGGCCGAGCTTCACTTGCACGGGGCGGAACCACGGGTCGTCGCACGTGAGGAAGTCGGGCATCTCGATCGCGCGCGGCGTGGAGCCGTGCCACTCGTAGCGGTCGCGGTTGATGCGGCGCGTGACGGGGTTGCCGTTGAAGGTGTTGCCGCGGAACTCGGGCGGGAAATGATCGGCGCCATACCACGCGAGGCCGGCGATGGCGCTCGAGCCGTGGTCGTGATCCATGATCGTCGGCGCGAAGCCGAGGCCGTCGTGCGTCTTGCCGATGCCCGCGTAGTGCGCGCCGGGCAGCAGCAGCATGACGGGGCGCGAGTGCGAGTCGGCGGAGTAGAAATTTCCCCAATCATCGACGGCGAGGCCGAAGGGGTTCGTCTGGCCGTGCGTGTAGATCTCGAAGCGCGAGCCGTCGGGGCGGAAGCGGTAGGTGTTGCCGCTGTGCATCTCGGTGGTGCGGCCCGCGCCGTCGCGCACGACGCTGTGGTTGGCGAAGCCGTGGCAGCCGTAGATCCAACCGTCGATCCAGTAGAGGTAGTTGCTCGACATGCCGTGCGTGTCGCGGAAGCCGAAGTCGCCGTAGAGCGGCTCGCGCAAGTCGGCGCGGCCATCGCCATCGGTGTCGGTGAGGCGCCAGATTTTCGGGATGGAGAAGACGATGACGCTGTCGCCTTTTGGGTCCACAGATTGCGCAGATTTTCGCAGATTTTCGGGAGACGCGCCGGCCGGTTTTCCATCTGTGAAAATCGGTGGAATCGGTGGAGGCCTACGCGGGAGCGGCATGATGCCGGTGGGGATGTTCAGGCCATCGGCGAAGACCTCGATCTTCCGCGCGCGGCCATCGGGCGCGAAGTCGCTCAGCACGCGCACCGTGTCGGTCGCGCGCTCGGCGGGCGGCGGCGCCTTTGCGGCGTCGAAGGCGCCGGACATCGTTTTCCACGTCTCGTCGAAGCCGGCGATCGGCTGGCCGAGCGCGTCCACTTTCGCCGGCCACGGATACATCTCGCTGCCGGTGACCCACAGCCGGCCCGCAGCGTCGAAGTTGAGGTTCATCGGCTTTTGGATCGCGGGCTCGGCGGCGACGAGCTGGATCTCAAAACCGGGCGGCAGGTGAAACATTGCGCGCTGCTGCTCGGGTGTGGACGGCGGGGCATCGAGATTTCCCTCGCGGGAGCTGGCTTGGGCGAGGGCGAGCGTGGGGAGGAGAGCGGCGAGGAGAATGCGGGAGGTCATCGTAATGTGGGAGGCGCCTGCGGCGGGCCAAACTTCAAACGCGAAACGCCAAACGCCAAACACCAAACTGATCAGTGTGACGCGTGACGCGGCCCGACTCGTTTGGAGTTTGACGTTTGGCGTTTGGCATTTGGTGTTAAGCCGCCCGCAGGGCCGCCCCGCTCCATGATCCGCTCACTCCTACTCCTCACCCTCATCTCCCCTGCCCTCGCTGCCGACTGGCCCGAGTTCATGGGCCCGAATCGAGACCAGACCTCAGCCGAGACCGGCCTCCGCGACACGCTCCCCGCGCCAATCGTGTGGTCGCGCGAAGTCGGCACCGGCTACTCCGCGCCGAGCATCCGCGATGGACGGCTCGTGCTGCACCATCGCGTCGGCGACGAGGAAGTCGTCGAGTCGCTCGACCCGAAAACCGGCAAGCCCGGCTGGCGCCACGGCTACCCGTGCAAGTTCGTGGACCCCTTCGGCTTCAACAACGGGCCGCGTTGCTCTCCGCTGCTGACCGCGGATCGCTGCTACACTTTCGGCGCGGACGGCGTGCTTCTCTGCCTCGATCTCGCGACCGGAGCGCCCGTGTGGCGGCGCGACACGCAGAAGGACTTCGAAGTGCCCGACGCGTTCTTCGGCGTCGGCAGCTCACCGATTCTCGAGGGCGACAAGCTCATCGTGCAAGTCGGCGCGCAGCCGAACTCCGGCGTCGTCGCGTTCGACGCGAAGACCGGGAAGACGCTCTGGGAAAACGTCGGCGAGAAAACGTGGACCGGCGTGCCGATGACGGGCTGGCCCGGCGAGCGGCTCGTGCAGTGGAACCGCAGCGATCCGACTTACGAAAAGCAGGCCAGCTACTGCACGCCCGTCGCCGCGACGATTCATGGCAAGCGGCATGTGCTCGTCGTGACGCGGCAGGGGCTCGTCTCGCTCGACCCGGCGACGGGCGCGGTGAATTTCTCGTATTGGTTCCGCGTGCGGCAGAATGAATCGGTGAACGCGATGACGCCAGTCGTGAAAGACGACGTGGTCTTCCTCTCGACCGCCTACTACCGCGGCGGCTCGGTGCTGGTGCGCGTCGCGCCGGATGGGAGATCGGTGAGCGAAGTGTGGAAGGGGCTGCAACTCGAAGTCCACTGGACCACGCCCGTGCTCACCGCCGGGCACCTGTTCGCCTTCACCGGGCGCAATGAACCGGACGGCATTTTCCGCTGCGTCGAGCTCGCCACCGGCGCGGTGAAGTGGGAGCGCGATGAACGCTGGCGCAAAGGCGGACACGGGCCGATCACGCCCGGCACCGAGCCGGATGTCTTCGCGCGCGGCAGCGCGATCCTCGCGGACGGGAAGTTGATCGCGCTCGGCGAAGCCGGGCTGCTCGGCATCTTCAAGGCGGACGCCGCGAAGTGCGATGAACTCGCGCGCTGGCAGGTGCCGGGGCTGACGTATCCCACATGGGCCGCGCCCGTGCTCAGCGACAAGCAGCTCTACCTGCGCGGGGAGAATCGGCTCGTGTGTCTGGACTTCGCGCGCACTCCGTAGCGCGCGGCGTTTCTTAATCTTAATCCTAATCGTAATCTTACTCTGCGCCGAGCACCGGGAGATTGCGATTAGGATTGAGATTAAGAGCCTTCCGCCTTCGCCCGTTTGCATTCCCCCTAAGCCCGCGCACCGTGCCGGCTCATTTTTCCGCAGACCACCCGATGCGCCGCCTCACCCTCGTCATAGCCGCTTGCACGCTCACGCTGAGCGCCGCGCCTCCGGTGGACCCATCCCACGGCGAAGGCGTCCCCGCGACCGGCGCGACGCCAGACGCGGCGATCGCGATGAAGGCGTTCAAGTTCGACCAGAGCCTCGCGGTCACGCTTTTCGCCGCCGAGCCGCTGCTGGCAAATCCGGTCGCGTTTTCGCCCGACGAGCGCGGGCGCTGGTTCATCGCCGAGAGCTACCGGCAGGAAAATGGCGTCGAGGACAACCGCGGCCACATGAACTGGCTCGACGACGATTTCGCCGCGCGAACGACCGACGATCGGCTCGCGATGATGCGGAAGTTTTATCCCGATCCGAAGGTGTTCGCGGAAAAGTTCGCGAAGCACGAGGAGCGGATCACGCTCGTCGAGGACACGAACGGCGACGGCATCGCCGACAAGACGAGCGTCTTCGCCGACGGCTTCCGCGATCCGCTCGACGGCACCGGCGCGGGCATCCTCGCGCTGCGCGAAAACGTATGGTGGACGTGCATCCCGAACCTCTGGCGCTTCCGCGCCGGCCCGGATGGGAAGGCTGCCGAGAAAGGAAAGCTACTCACCGGCTTCGGCGTGAAGTTCGCCTTCCGCGGCCACGACATGCACGGGCTGCGGCTCGGGCCCGATGGCTGGCTCTACTTCAGCATCGGCGACCGCGCGCTCAACGTGAAGACGCCCGACGGCCGCCAGGTCACCGAGCTCGAGACCGGCGCGGTGCTCCGCTGCCGCCCCGACGGCAGCGGCCTCGAGATTTTCGCCACCGGCCTGCGCAATCCGCAGGAACTCGCGTTCAACCAATTCGGCGACCTCTTCACCGGCGACAACAACTCCGACAGCGGCGACCAGGCGCGGCTGCTCCAGATCGTCGAGGGCGGCGACTACGGCTGGCGCATGGCTTATCAATACCTGCCCGACCGCGGGCCGTGGAATCGCGAGAAACTGTGGGATGAGAAACTCGCGCCACAGGCCCGCTACATCCTCCCGCCGATCGCAAACATCGGCGACGGACCCGCCGGCCTCACCTTCAATCCCGGCACCGGCCTCTCCGCGAAATATGCGGGCCATTTTTTCCTCAGCGACTTTCGCGGTGGGCCGGCGGCGAGCGTGGTGCACGACATCACGATCGAGCCGCGCGGCGGCGGCTACCGGCTCAAGCAGCGCGACGATTTCGTGAAAGGCATCCTCACCACCGACGTCGAGTTCGGCCCGGATGGCGGGCTCTACGTGCTCGACTGGGTGGAAGGCTGGCAGGGCGCGGGCAAGGGGCGCATCTACAAATTCACCGCGAAGGACGCCGACCGCGATGCGCAGCGCGCGACGCAGGAACTCATCGCCGGCGACTTCGCAAAAAAGAGCGTGGACGAACTCATCGCGCTGCTCGCGCACGCCGACCAGCGCGTGCGACTCGCGGCGCAGTTCGAGCTCGCCGATCGCGGGCAGCCCGCCGTGGTGCCGCTCGCGAAGCTCGCGCAGGACCGCGCCGCCGCGCAACTCGCGCGCATCCACGCCATCTGGGGTCTCGGCCAGCTCGCGAAATTCAACGCCGCCACCGCCGGGCCGCTCCTCGGCCTCCTCGGCTCGCCGGACGCGGAAGTGCGCGCGCAAGCCGCAAAGGTGCTCGGCTTCCGCAGGCTGCCGGCGGCGGGTAATCCGCTCACGCCGCTGCTCGCCGACGCCAGCCTGCGCGTGCGCTTCCAGGCCGCGATCGCGCTCGGCAAAATCGGGCACAAGGCCGCGGTCGAGCCGCTGTTTGCGCTGCTCGCCGACAATGCCGACCGCGACCCGTTCGTCCGCCACGGCGCGGTCTTCGCACTGGCCAGCCTCGCGACCGGCGAGCAGCTCGCGGCGAAGAAGGCCGATGTGAAAGTGGCCGTCCGCGCCGGTGCGGTGCTCGCGCTGCGCCGGCAGAGAAGCCCGCTCGTCGCTGACTTCCTGCGCGACACGGATGAGAACGTCGCGCTCGAGGCCGCGCGCGCGGTCCACGACGCGCCGATCGTCGAGGCGCTGCCGGCGCTCGCCGCGCTAGTCGCTCCCGACGCGCCGAAGAATCCGCGCATCGCCGAGCGCGCGGTGAACGCCGCTTACCGGCTGGGTGCTCCCGCGCAGGCGAAGGCGCTCACCGCTTTCACGCTCGACGCGACGCAGCCCGAAGCTGCGCGACGCGACGCGATGGAAGCGCTCGGCGCGTGGGCCAACCCGAGTCCGAAGGATCGCGTGCTCGGCATGTGGCGCCCGCTGCCGGCCCGGCCTGCGAAGGATGCCGTCGCCGCGCTGCAACCGGAGGTCGCAAAGTTTTTCACCGGCCAGCCGGCCGCCGTGCAGGAGACCGCCGCCCGCACGGCCCGCCGGCTCGAGCTCAAGGCCGTCGCGCCGCAGTTGCGCACGCTCGCGATGGACGAGAAGGCCGCCATCGGCTCGCGCATCGCCGCGGTCCAGGCGCTCACTGCATTCAAGGACGCGAAGCTTTCGAGCGTCGCGAATGCCGCGCTCGTCGCAAAGGACAGCCGCCTGCGCGCCGAGGGCCTCCAGGCGCTCGCGGCGAGCGATCCCGTCGCGGCAGTCGCTGCGATCGGTGCAGTCATCTCGCGCGGCTCGGTGCGCGAAAAGCAGGGCGGCCTCGTGGCGCTCGCGCAGATGAGAACGCCGGAGGCGAAGGAGCAACTCGGCCTGCTGCTCGACCAATTCGTCGCCGGCAAATGCCCGCCCGAGATCCAGCTCGACCTCATCGAGGCCGCGGCCAAGGCCGGCCTGCGCGACCGCGTGAAGCAGCTCGAAGCCGCGCTCCCGAAGGACGACCGCCTCGCGCCGTATCGGCTCGCGCTCGCCGGTGGCGATGTGGATCGCGGGCGCCGGATTTTCCGCGAGAAGGCGGAGGTGCAATGCCTGCGCTGCCACAAGTGCGAGATCGGCGACAGCCTCGTCGGCCCCGACCTCACGAAGATCGGCGCGCAGCGCGACCGGGCGCACCTGCTCGAGTCGATCGTCTTCCCCAGCGCGCATGTCTCGGAGGGATTCGAGATCGTCACGCTCACGACGCAGGACAACCAGATGATCGCCGGGCGCCTCGTGAAAGAAAACGACGGCAAGCTCACGATCGAGACGATGGATGAGAAGGGCCGCGTCAAGACGGTCAACGTCGGCGCGGACAAGGTGAAGGAGCGCATCGCCGCGCCGTCGCCGATGCCGGAGAATACTCGCGATCAACTCACCAGGCGCGAGCTGCGCGACCTCGTCGAGTATCTCGCGACGCGGAAGTAGCGGGCGGGTCAGAGCAACTGATACGCGTCCACGTCCACGGTCACGATCACATCCTCCGGCATCGGGAGGCGATCGAGCACGGCGCGCAGGTGGCGGCTGAGCGGGCGCACGCGCGCGGTGCGCAGCGCGAGGTGGAAGCGGAATTGCCCGTGGCTTTTCTCGAGCGGCGCCGGCGCGGGATCGCCGAGCGTGACGCCGGCCGGCAGATCCTCCTTCAGCCGTCGCGCGAGCGTCTCGACGCTGAGTAGCGTGCGCTCTTTGTGCTCGCCGCGCACTTGCACGAGCACGAGGTGAGTGAACGGCGGGTAGTTCCATCCGCGGCGATATTCGCTCTCCTGGTCCCAAAAGCCTTCGTAGTCGTGATGCCGCGCGAACTGGATGCTCGGGCTGTGCGGCGTGTAGGTCTGCACGAGCACTTCGCCCGACACATCGCCGCGACCGGCGCGGCCGGCGACCTGCGTGAGGAGCTGGAAGGTGCGCTCGCCCGCGCGGAAGTCCGGCATGTGCAGGCCGAGGTCGGCGTTGATGATCCCGACGAGTGTGACGTTCGGAAAGTGCAGGCCCTTCGCGATCATCTGCGTGCCGACGAGGATATCGACCGTGCCGCGCTTGAACGCGTCGAGCGTTTCGCGAAACGCGTCCTTGCGCTGCATCACGTCGGCATCGAGCCGCTTCACTTTCGCGTCGGGGAATAGCGCCGAGATGTTATCCTCGATCTTTTCCGTGCCGAACCCCGAGTAGCGAATCCCCGCCGCCGCGCACTGCGGACACTTCGACGGCGCGACGGCCTGGTAACCGCAAATGTGGCAGACGACACGCGCCGCGCCGCGGTGGAAGGTGAGCGCGACGGAGCAGTTCGGGCACTCGCACGTGTGGCCGCACTTCTCGCAGAGCAGCGAGGTGCTGAAGCCGCGGCGGTTGAGAAAGAGGATGCACTGCTCCTTCACTTTCAGCCGCGCCTCGATCGCGGTGATGAGCCGCTCGCTGAGGATCGAGCCCTTGCGCTTCGCGTCGTTGCGCAGGTCGATGACGCGGATGAGCGGCATCTGCTGATCATCGACGCGCAGCGTGAGGCGGAGCAGTTCGTATTTGCCGGTGACGGCGTTGTGATAGCTCTCGAGCGAAGGCGTGGCGCTGCCGAGCAGGCACGCGCAGCCTTCCATCTGCGCGCGCAGCACCGCGAGGTCGCGCCCGTGGTAGCGCGGCGTCTCCTCCTGCTTGTAGGAATTCTCGTGCTCCTCATCGACGACGATGAGTCCGACGTTCGTGACCGGCGCGAAGATCGCGCTGCGCGCGCCGATGACGATCTTCGCGCGGCCTTCACGAATCTTGTGCCACTCGTCGTGCCGCTCGCCTTCGCTGAGGTGCGAGTGGAGCACTGCGACTTCGTGCTGCGACGCGGCGAAGCGTGACTTGAACCGCTCGACAGTCTGCGGCGTGAGCGAAATCTCCGGCACGAGCATGATCGCGCTCTGCCCGCGCGCGAGGACGAGGTCGATCGCCTGGAGGTAGATCTCCGTCTTGCCGCTGCCGGTGACGCCGTGGAGAAGGAGGGGCTTTGCCGCGTGATCGGTGATCGGTGATCGGCGATCGGTGGCGCCCAGCGCAACACGGACTCGCTCGAAGACGACCTCTTGCTCCGCATTCATCTCGAGCTTCGCTGATGCGACGAACTCCTCTTTCGCAAACGGATCGCGCTCCATCTTTGCCGGCTCGGTGATGACGAAGCCTTTCTTCACGAGCGCCTGCACGACGGCGTGCCCGGCGAGATCGGCGACGGGCACGGGAGCGGCAGCGGCGGCGAGCGCGGCGACGATCTCGCCCTGCACCGGCGCGCGCTTTTTCAGCGCCTCGATTTCCTCCGTGGAAAACTCGCGTGCGAGCCGGGCGACGAGCCGCTGGCGGTGGCCGACCTCGGCTTTGCGGATCACGTTCGGCAGCACGCCGCGCATCGCGGCTTCGAGCGAGCAGCAGTAGTAGTCGGCCATCCACGCGGCCATCTCGATGAGCACGCGAGTGAGCACCGGCGTGGCGTCGATGACTTCGGCGATCGGTTTCACGCCGGGCGCGTCGGTCGTGTCGCGCAGTTCGATGATCGTGCCGAGCCGCGTCGTGGTGCGAACGGGCACGCGCACGCGGGAACCGACGTGCAGCGTGTCCGCGACGGCATCCGGCAGCGCGTAGTCGAACGCGTGCGAGCCGGAGTCATCGACGAGGACAAGCGCGTAGCGTGGCATGGCGCCTTTGTAGCGTCAGCGCGTCATCCGCGCGAGGCAGCCGAGCAGGTAGGGAAGGAGCTGTTTCTTGCGCGAGACGACGCCGTTCAATTCCCAGACGCCCGGCGCGTGTTCCGGGTAGTCGATCGTTCGCAGGAACTCCTCCGCGCCGCGCACGAGCAGGAGTGAGTCCTGCGTGTTGATGTCGGTGACGAGCAGCGTGGCAAAGAGCAGGCCTGCGCGCGAGCGGTGAGCCTCGAGCGCGTCGAGCAGCGCGGCGCTCTTCTCCGGGAAATGCGCAAACGTCAGCTCTTCGATCTGCGCGACGGTGAAGCGGTGGCCGTCCTCCGCGTAGGGTTTGCAGTCGGCGTTGATCGCCTGCTCGGGCGTCATCGTGAGCAGCGGGCTGCCGACGCTGAAGATTTCCTCGGCGAGTTTCGCGGGATCGCATGAGGCGATGTTCGCGAGGTTGTCGAGGATGAGGCGATCGACCGGTGTCGCGGTGGGCGAGGTGAGATTGAGCGTGTCGGCGATGAGGCCGGACATGAGCAGGCCGGCGATCGGCGGCGGGATGTCTATGCCTGCGTGCTGATACGCGAGCGCGACGAGCGTCGAGGTCGAGCCGACCGGGTTGTTCCAAAACAGGATCGGCGTGTCGCTCTCGAAGCCGCCGAGCTTGTGGTGATCGAGGATTTCCACGATCGGCACCTGGTCGGCGCCGCGCACGGCCTGGTTGAGTTCGTTGTGATCGACGAGGATGAGCTGCCGCGGGATCGGCTTGAGGAAGTCGGACTTCGACAAAATGCCGACGAGCGCGCCGTCGTCGTCGAGCACGGGGAAGACGAAGGCGGCGTTTTCGGCGGCGATGCGGCGCGCTTCAGCGAGCGGCGTGTCGGGTTGAAAGGTGGTGACGTCGCGCTCGATCATCTGCTCGACGCGCACAGCACCGCGCGCGAGCAGCACGCTGGTGGCGGTGTCGTGCGGGGAGCTGATCATCGTAACGCCCGCGGCGCGCGCGGCGGCGCGCGTTTCCTCGTCGATCGGCGTGCCGCCGGTGACGACGATGGCGTGCGCGTGCGCCTCAATGGCGAGGCGCTGGATTTTCGGCCGGTCGCTGACGAAGAGGATGACGCGCTCGTCGCGGTAGTGCTCGACGCGCGGGGCAAAGGAGTCCGAGTTCATCGCGCCGACCATGAGGAGCTGCTCGCACGGCTCGGCACTGAGCGCGCCGGTGACGAGCGCGCCGCCGAAGGTGGTGACGATGTCGGCAAGCGAGGCGACGACGCGGCGTGCGCTGGCCGCTTCGTGGCGTGGTGGAAAAAGATGGTGCGTGATCTTGAACGCGGAGAGCAGGCCTAGGCAGCGGTTGCCGGCGCCGACGACGGGCAGGCCGCGGAGGCGCTTCTGCTCGATGAGTTGCACGGCGTCATAGACCGGCGCGTCGGCGGGGATGGAGATGACGCGCGGCTGCATCACGTCGGCGACGCGCGGCGCGAGGTCGTTGACGAGCGCGGGGGCTGCGATGCCGAATTTTTCGAGCACGAAGTCGATGCGCTCATTCGTATTGCCTGCGCGCGCGGCGACGACGTCGGCGACGCCGAGGCGCCGCTTCAGCTCCGCGTAAGCGACGGCGGAGACGATGGAATCCATGTCGGGATTCCGATGGCCGATGACGATGGTCTGCATGAGGGCGCGGACGGTGCGCGAGGTGGTCGCGCAGGGCAAGCGCTCCGCTCGCCCAACAAGCCCCCGGCGGGTGTCACTGACCTGCCGCGCCCATCACACCAGCGAGATCCGGCACTGCACGGGGAAGTGGTCGCTGTAGCCCTTGAGCGTCGCGCGATCGAACGCTACGGGCCGCCTCCACGCTCCGCCCGCCATCGGTGGCGCGCGGAAGATCTCCACGCTCGCCGGATCGATCTTGAGCCCCTGCTTCCCGAGCAGCAGCCCGCGCGAGACGATGATCTGGTCGAGCGTGCTGAAGGTGTTCGTCGAGCCGGCGAAGTAGTAGGAGCCTTCGTCCGCGCGGCCGAGTTGCGGCCACATGCAGTTGAAGAGGTGCGCCTCGCGCCCGAGGTAGGCGGCCGCGGCGGGTTTGTTTTTCGCGGCGGCGATCTTCACGTCCTCCTCCATCCGGTCCATGTCCCTGGTCGCGAGGAGTCCGTCGAGCACGCTGCGATCGAACGGCTCGTCGTTGAAATCGCCCATGAGCAGCACGTTGCGATTCCAGCGGTCGATGATCGCCTGCCGCGTCGCCGCCGTGTCGGGCAGAGCCATGAAATCGGCGCGGCTGTAGCGCAGGTATTCATCCACCACGCGCCCGCAGCGTTCTGCGGTCGCGATGCGCAGCGGCTCGGTCTCGAACTTCCCCTGCGAGCGCGAGGGCCAGTGGTTCACGAGCACGAGCAGCTTCCGCCCGGTCGCCTTCACCTCGAGCTCGACCTCGAAGATGTCCCGCGTCGGGTAGCGCAACTGCATCGCGTGGCTCTTGATCGCGGCCTTGAGCGGCTTTTTGAAAACCGCGCTCGAATAGATGAGGCACGTATCGATCCCGCGCAGGTCCGGGCTGTCGGCGTGGACGACTTTCAAATCCGCGCGCCCCGTCGCCGCGACGAGCTTCTCGGCGAGCGAGTTGTTTTCGATCTCCGCGAGGCCAAGCAGGTCCGGTCCCGTGCCGCCGTGCATGAGCTTGATGACCTCCGCGAGGTTCGCAATTTTCGCGTCCATCGCCTGCTGCGTCCAACCCTGCTCGGGCGTGAACTCGAGATCCGTCGCGAGGTCGGAGACGGTGATGTCGAAAAGATTCTGCAGGTTCCAAAACGCAGCTTTGATCCCGGACATGGCGCAATGTTGCGGCGTCGCGTGTGCGGAGCGCAAGCTCCACGTGCAGTGCGGCAGCCCGCTGCCGCTGTGCGGAGGGCGCAGCTTGTTGCGCGGGCAGGCCACGAGCAGCAGGCTGCCCGCCTCCACAGCGGCAGCGGGCTGCCGCAGTCCACGGTCGCTACGCGGCGTGCGTCACCACGTCAGCGCGAATTCCACCTGCCCGTGCGCAACCACGCCGAGCACCGGCACACCCGCCGTTTCCTCGAGCACCGCGCGGTTCGTCTCGATCGCGATCTCGTCGTCCCCCGTCGGCTTGCGAGCCTGGTTCAGGATGATCCCCGCGCACGAGAGCCCCCGCGCCTGGATCGACTCGACGGTCAGCAGCGTGTGATTGATTGCGCCGAGCCGGTTCGCCGCGACGACGATCACGGGCAGCGCCAGCTCCACCGCGAGATCGGCGATGAAGAAGTCGCGCGTGAGCGGCACGAGCCACCCGCCCGCGCCTTCCACGATGATGGACTCGTGCGCCGCCGCGAGCCGCGCGTAGGTGCGGCGGATGAGGTCGAGATCGATCGGGCGATTCTCGATCTTTGCCGCGATGATCGGCGCGCAGAACGAGGCGAGCCGCACGGGATTCACGTCGTCAAGCGACAGCAATCCATCGCACGCAGCCATGAGAGCGTCTGCGTCCTCGAGGCCGCCGCACGAGATCGGCTTCATGCCGACGCAATCGAGCCCGCGTGCGCGCAGCGAACGGACCAGCCGCGCGGTGACGTAGGTCTTGCCGACGCCCGTGTCGGTGCCGGTGATGAAGAGCCTCACTCGCCGATCTCCGCCTGGATCAGCCCGGCGATCTGGTCGGCCTGCGCGTTGATCTTGTCGCCATCGCGTCCCTCGATGAGCAGGCGGATCTTCGGCTCGGTCCCCGAGTAGCGCAGCAGCACACGGCCCGCGCCGTCGAGAGCGCGCTCGGTTTCCTCGACGAGCTTGAGCACGTGCGGGAGTTGATCGAGCGGCTTCTTCTCGCGCACGCGCAGATTGCGCTGCGCCTGCGGATACTTCGCGAGGCACTTCTTGAGTTCGCTGAGCGGCTTCCCGGTCTCGGTCATCACTCGCAGAATCTGCAGCGCGCTCACGATGCCGTCCCCAGTCGTCGAGTAGTCGCGGAAAATCATGTGCCCGCTCTGCTCGCCGCCGACGTTGAGTCCCTGCTTCATCATCGCCTCGATCACGTGCCGGTCGCCGACCTTCGTGCGCAGCACGCGGCCGTCGTTGGCGCGCAGCGTTTCATCGAGGCCGAAGTTGCTCATGATCGTCGCGACGAGCGTGTTCTGCGCGAGGCAGCCACGGCGGATGAAATCGATCGCCGCGATGGCCATGATCTCGTCGCCATCGACGACCTCGCCCTTCTCGTCGCAGAGCAGCACGCGGTCGGCGTCGCCGTCGTGGCTGATGCCGACATCGGCCTTTGTCTCGCGCATGAGGCGCTGGATTTCCTCCGGGTGCGTCGAGCCGCAGTCACGGTTAATGTTCCGCCCGTTGGGCGTGTTGTTCGCGACGATGACCTCGGCGCCGAGCTCGCGCAGGATGCACGGCGAGGACTTGTAGGCGGCGCCATTGCCCACATCGAGCGCGACGCGCATCCCCTCGAGCTTGAGCCCGCGAGGGAAGCTCGACTTCGCATACTCGACGTAGCGCCCGAGCGCGTCGTCGATGCGCTTGGCCTGGCCGATCTTGCCGGCCGTCGGTCGGATCGAGTCGATCTCGCCGCTGAAGACCAGATGCTCGATCTTCGCCTCGATCTCGTCGTCGAGCTTGTAGCCGTCGTGGCGGAAGAACTTGATGCCGTTGTCCTCGTAAGGGTTGTGCGAAGCGCTCAGCACGATGCCCGCATCCGCACGCAGCGAGCGCGTGATGTAGGCCACGCCCGGCGTCGGCAGCGGCCCGATCATCAGCACGTCGGCGCCGAGCGACATCACGCCGGCGGCGAGCGCATTCTCGAGCATGTAGCCGGAGAGCCGCGTGTCTTTGCCGATGACGATGGTCGTGCGGGCGTTCTTCCGCCGGGCGGCGGTCATCTCGGCGAAGACGTGCGCCGCGGCGCGGCCGAGCTTGAGCGCGGTCTCGGCCGTCACCGGCTCGATGTTCGCGGTTCCGCGGACGCCGTCGGTGCCGAAGATTTTGCGGGAGCCGCCGTTGGCAACGGGTTTCGGGGTCACGGCTTTTTGGAGAAGTCGAATTTTTGCGCCGCGGACTCGCGCCTAGAAAGCGAGCCGGTCGCTTCGAGGTTCTTGCGCGCCCCGGCCCACAGCAGCAGGGCGAGCAGGAGCGTCAGCAGTTTTGCCTGCCAGTGTTTTGTGATCAGCCGGAGTGGTTTTTTCATTCTTGTCGAGCAGCAGCAGTTCGCTGAGCCGGCGCCGAAACGACTCAGGGTCGAAGTTTCTTTCGAGCTTCCCGTGGTGACAAATGGAAACCACGCCAGTTTCTTCGCTCACGACGACGACGATCGCGTCGGATTCGTCCGAGAGCCCAAGCGCCGCCCGGTGCCGCATCCCGAAGGTGCGATCGAGGTCGGGGCGCTGAATCACCGGGAAGGTGCACGATGCAAAGAGCAGCCGATCGCCGCGGATGATGACCCCGCCGTCGTGCAGCGGCGTCTTGTGGAAAAAAATGGTCGTGAGCAGCGCGGGCGAGAGCTTGCAGTCGATCTCCTGCCCGGACTCGCCGAAGGGCGCGAGATTGATGTCGCGCTCGAGCGCGATGAGCGCGCCGAGCTGGCGGTTGGCGAGCTCGAAGGTCGCCTCGGTGATCTGCTCGACAAACTCGGTCGTGCCCGCAGCGCGCGCGAAAAGCTGGTGCGTGCCGAGTGCGGCGAGCGCGCGGCGGATCTCCGGCTGGAAGATCACAATGAACATGAACAACAGCGCGGTGGAAAGATTGCGGAAGACCCAGCCGAGCACCGGCAGGTCGAAGAATCCCGACACGAGCATCATCGCAAAGAGCACCGAGACCAGCCCGGTGAGCACGCGCGCGCCGCGGGTGCCGCGCAGCGAGCGCCACGCTCCGTAGAGGCCGGCCCAGAGGATCGCCACCTCGAGCGCGCCGCGCCAGTCGGTCGGGAGAAAGGTGCTCCAGCTCATCCGAGGATGGCCTCCGTCATGCGCAGCGCCTGCGCGTTGGGTTTCACGTCATGCACGCGCAGCACCTGCGCTCCGCGCTCGCGCAGCAGGCTCGTGAGCGCGACGGTCGGCCAATCGCGATCCCCGACCGCGCCGCCGATGAACGATTTCCGCGACACTCCGACGACGAGCGGCCGCCCGCCAACCCGCACAGCATCGAG
Source organism: Chthoniobacteraceae bacterium (assembly GCA_040081625.1). Classification (GTDB taxonomy): domain Bacteria; phylum Verrucomicrobiota; class Verrucomicrobiia; order Chthoniobacterales; family Chthoniobacteraceae; genus VFJQ01. The sequence goes on along the minus strand of JBEBGD010000009.1, from coordinate 25,485 downwards.
CCCGCGCAGCAGCGCGAGATTGTGCTCCAGCGTTTTGCCGAAGCCGATGCCGGGATCAAAGGCGAGGCGCATGGGATCGATGCCGCAGGCTAGGCAAGCGTCGAAAGTTTGTCGAAAGCTTTCCCGGATTTCGGCGACGACATCCGTGTAGTGCGGCTCGCGCTGCATCGTCCGCGGCTCGCCCTGCATATGCATCGCGATCGCTGCCGCGCCAGTCTCGCGGACGACTTCGCGCATCGTCGGATTGCGGAGTCCGGTCACGTCATTGATGATCGCCGCGCCTGCCGCCACCGCCGCACGCGCGACAGCGGGCTTCATCGTGTCGATCGAGACGACATGTTCCCGCGCGAGCCGCTCGATCACCGGCAGCACCCGGCGCATTTCCTCCTCCCCGCTCACCGGATCCGCGCCGGGCCGCGTGGACTCGCCGCCGACGTCGATGATCCCCGCTCCGTCGCGCCCCATCTCGATTCCATGCGCGACCGCGGCGTCCACGTCCACCCAACGCCCGCCATCGCTGAACGAATCCGGCGTCACGTTCAGCACGCCCATGATCGCACCGTTGTGGGTGAAATCGAATGCGCGCGTGAGCGTCTGCCAGATCACAGCTCGAGGAAATTTTTCAGCAGGTGCTTGCCCTCGGTCGTGAGGATCGACTCGGGATGAAACTGCACGCCGTGGATCGGCAGAGTCTTGTGGCGCAGCCCCATGATCTCGTGCTCCGCGGTCTCGGCGGTGATGTCGAGGCACGCGGGGAAGGTCTCGCGCTTCACGAGCAGCGAGTGATAACGGGTGGCCTCGAAGGGATTCGGCAGGCCGCGGAACACGCCTTCGCCGTTGTGAATGATCGGCGAGGTCTTGCCGTGCATGAGCCGGCCCGCGCGCACCACGTCACCGCCGAAAACCTGCCCCATGCATTGATGGCCGAGGCACACGCCGAGAATCGGTGTCGATTCGCCGAAGGTGCGGATCACATCGCACGAGATGCCCGCCTCGTTCGGCGTGCAGGGGCCGGGCGAAATGACGATCCGCTCGGGCTTCATCGCGCGGATGTCGTCGATCGCGATCTCGTCGTTGCGCTTCACCGTGAGTTCGGCGCCGAGTTCGCCGAAGTATTGGACGAGGTTGTAGGTGAAGCTGTCGTAGTTATCGATGACTAGGAGCATGGGATTTTCACCACAGAGACACAGAGGTCACAGAGGAAAAGCAGGTCCGACTCGGTGCTATCTGTGTCTCTGTGATTCATAGGTTTTTAGCGCGGGCGATGGCGGACATCATGCCCATCGCCTTGTTCACGGTCTCCTGGTATTCGCCTTCGGGCGTCGAATCGGCGACGACGCCGGCGCCGGCTTGCACGTAGGCTTTGCCGTCCTTCAGCACGATCGTGCGGAGCGCGATGCAGGAGTCATGGTTGCCGTCGAAGCCGAAGTAACCGACCGCGCCGGAATAGACGCCGCGCTTGTTTTTCTCGCAGCCATTGATGATCTGCAGCGCACGCACCTTCGGACTGCCGCTCACGGTGCCGGCCGGGAAAGTGGCGCGCATTACATCGTAGGAAGTGCGGTCGGGACGCAGCCGGCCTTCGACGTTGCTGACGATGTGCATCACGTGGCTGTAGCGCTCGATCGTCATGAAGTCGGTCACCTTCACGCTGCCAAACTCGCTCGCACGGCCAACGTCGTTGCGCGCGAGATCGACGAGCATGAGGTGCTCGGCGCGCTCCTTCGGATCCGCGAGCAGGTCGGCGGCATTCGCGTCGTCCTCCGCCTCGTCCTTCCCACGCTTGCGCGTGCCGGCGATGGGACGGATCTCGATCCTGCCGTTGATCGCCCGCACGTGGACCTCCGGGCTGCTGCCGACCAGCGAGAAGCGGCCCGCGAACTTCATGCAGAACATATACGGCGACGGATTCACGAAGCGCAGCGCGCGGTAGAGCGTGAGCGGGTCGCCGGTGTAGTCGGTCGCGAAGCGCTGCGACGGCACAAACTGGAAGATGTCGCCCGCGCGGATGAACTCCTGCCCGTCGCTGACCATCTTCATGAACTCCTCGCGCGTCGTGTTCCCCGTCGGCGTCGGCACCTGCGGCGGCGGCGCGATCGGCAGCATCGGCAGCGGCGCGGGCTCGTTGAGCTTCGCGATGATCTTCGCGATCTCATCCGCTGCGCGCTGATACGCCGCGTCCGCATCGCCCTCGACGTGCGCATTGACCACCACACGCAGCCGGCGTGTGCGGTGATCGAAGATGAGCAGCGTGTCGGTAATCGTGAACAAACTCTCCGGCATACCGAGATCGTCCGGCGGGGAAGGCGCCACAGTCGGCTCGAAGAAACGCACCATGTCGTAGGTGAGGAAGCCCACGGCGCCGCCCGCGAAGCGTGCGTCCGCCAGCGCCGGCGAGGCGACATAGCGATAGCGCTGCATGAGCGTTTCGAGATCGCCGAGCGGATCGCTCGCAGTCTGAAATTCGCGCGTCGCGCCGTCTTCCGTGATGCGGATCGTCGCGCCGTGGCTCTCGAAGACGACGCGCTGATTCACGCCGACGAACGAGTAGCGCCCGGCCTGGTCGTGCTTCTCGACCGACTCAAAAAGGAACGCGTAGCCGCGCCCGTCGTCGAGCTTGTGAAACGCCGACACGGGCGTCTCCGCATCGGCGATGAGTTCCGCAAAGACGGGAATCAGATTCCCGCGCGCTGCCAGCTCGCGAAACTCGGCGAGCGGAGGCGAAAAGTGATGGGTCATGGCATTTAGGAAGGGGGATTTTGGATTTAGGAAGTGAAGCAAGTCGCCGCGCCGGCGACGCGGATACTTCCTAAATCCTAATTCTTACTTCTTAGTTTCGTAGGTTCTCTCCGGATCGAAAAGTTTGGGTTCAGAAATTTCCTGCGGCGTCCCGTCCGGTGAGAACGCCTGGAAGAAACAGCTCTCGAAGCCCGTGTGGCAGGCGCCACCGATTTGCTCGACCTCGAAGAGCAGCGTGTCGGCATCGCAATCGACACACCATCGCTGCACGCGCTGCGTGTGACCGCTGGTCTCGCCCTTGATCCAGAATTTCTGCCGCGAGCGGCTCCAGTAATTCATGAAACCGGTGCGCAGCGTGGCCTCGAGCGACGCTGCGTTCATCCACGCCATCATCAGCACGCGCTTGGATTTCGCGTCCTGCACGATGGCGGGGATGAGGCCGTCGGAATTGTATTTGAGCGTTGGGAGAGTCATGGATTTGGAGAAACAAAAAGCCCGGCGATTCTCGGATTGGAATCGTCGGGCGTTGAGATCGGCGCAGCAGTGGCGGCGAACTGCCCCGCTGGTTTCAGCGGAGCGGCCCGGTCAGGAAGGCCACCAATGGTGCGCGGTGATAATCACGCGCGCCGGATAAATGCAGGGCGCGCGGCGTGCAAGGGTGAACTTACTGCAAGACCTTCCAAGCGAGCGCGGCGAGCAGCGCGCCGGCGATCGGGCCGAGGACGGGCACCCACGCGTAGCCCCAGTCGCTGTCGCGCTTGCCGGGAACCGGCAGGAGCGCGTGCGCGATGCGCGGGCCGAGGTCGCGCGCGGGGTTGATCGCGTAGCCGGTCGTGCCGCCGAGGCAGAGGCCGATGGCGAAGACGAGCAGGCCGACGGGCAGCAGCCCGAGCGAGCCCATGCCGATCTCCGCGCTCTGCGTCGCGCCGGGGAAGGTCACGTTCACATTGGTCATCAGGAAGATCGGCAGGATCAGGCAGAAGGTGCCGACGACTTCGCAGAAAAACGACTGCGCGGGGTTGCGGATGTTCGGCGCGGTCGCGAAGCACGCGAGCTTCGCGTCGGCGTCGTCGGTCGCCTTGAAGTGCTCGCGATAGAAAAGGAACGCGAGCGTCGAGCCCACGATCGCACCGATCATCTGCGCGGCGATGTAGCCGGCGACCTTTGCGATCTCGAGCTTGCCCGCGGCGGCCATCGCGACGGTCACGGCGGGGTTCAAATGCGCCCCGCTGAACGGCGCCGAGCAAAACGCGCCGATGAAGACGGAGAGACCCCACCCCGCGGCGATGACGATCCATCCGGCGTTGTGCCCTTTCGTGCGGGCGAGGACGACGTTGGCGACGACGCCGTTTCCGAAAAGGATGAGCAGCGTGGTGCCGATGAATTCTGCGAGGTAGGCGTTCATGGAAGGGTGAAGTGTGCGGCGGTTTTGCGGAAACTTGCGAGCTGTGTTTGCTGCCACGTTTCGTCGCGACCGAGTTCGTGCGCGAGCTGCCGGGCGACATCGGGCGCGGCTGCGATTGCGGCGCGGGCATCGAGGAAGAGCAGGCGGGTGCGACGGGCGAGCACGTCCTCGACGGTGCGCGCCATCTCGTGCCGCGCCTGCCAGGCGATGGTGTCTTCCTGCGGCGCGCGGATGCGCAGCTCGCGCGTGATGCACTCCCGCTCGTCGAGATGGCCGAGCACGATCGCGTGATCGACGGCGTCCTCGGCCATGTGGCGATAGGTCGTCCACTTCCCGCCGGCGATGGTGAGGAGGCCTGAAGACGAGATGTGGATCGTGTGGTCGCGCGAGAGCGCCGCGGTGCTCGATCCCTCGCTGGACTTCACCAGCGGCCGTATCCCGGTGAAGACGCTGAGCACGTCGGCGCGGGTCGGACGTTTCGCGAGGTAGTCGCTCGCGGTGTCGAGGATGAAGGCGATCTCCTCCTCCTGCGCGACGGGCTCGAGCACCGCTTCGGGAATCGGCGTGTCGGTCGTGCCGATCACGGTGCGCCCGTGCCAGGGGATCGCGAACATCACGCGGCCATCGCGTGTGTGCGGCACCATGATCGCGGTGTCGCCGGGTAGAAAATCGCGTGGCAGGACGAGGTGCGCGCCCTGGCTCGGCGCGATCATCGGCGCGGCGCCGGGTTCGTCCACGCGGCGCATCTCGTCGGAGAAAGGGCCGGTCGCGTTGATGACGCAGCGGGCATGGACGTGATGGACGGAATCGGCTTCCTCGTCGCTGAAGTTCAAGCCGCTGACGAAGCCGGCGCTGTCTTTATCGAGCGCGGTGACGCGCGCGTAGTTGAGCAGACACGCGCCGTGTTCCGCGGCGGTGCTCGCGAGGTCGATGAGCAGCCGCGCGTCGTCGAACTGCCCGTCGTGATACTTCACTCCGCCGCGCAGGCCGTCCTGCGAGAGCGTGGGGATGTGCGCGAGCACTTCGTCGCGCGAGAGGATCTCGGACGGACCGAAGCCGTATTTGCCCGCGAGCAGGTCATAGACTTTCAGCCCGATGCCGTAGAAGGGCGCCTCCCACCACGCGTAGTTCGGCACGATGAAGGCGAGATCGTGGACGAGGTGCGGGGCGTTTTGCAGCAGGAGCCCGCGCTCTTTCAGCGCCTCCATCACGAGCGAGATGTTGCCCTGCTGAAGATAGCGCACGCCGCCGTGGACGAGCTTCGTCGAGCGGCTCGACGTGCCTTTTCCAAAGTCAGCCTGCTCGAGCAGCACGACGCTGTAGCCGCGCGATGCGGCATCGACAGCGATGCCCACGCCGGTCGCGCCGCCGCCGATCACCGCGATGTCCCATGGCTCGCGACGCGCGATGATCCGCTGGAGGGATTCGTCGCGGTTCAAGGCGCGTGTTCTTCCCACTCTCGCGCGCGATTCAGCGCAGCGCTCCAGCGGGTGCGGCGGTGCGTGGCTTCGTCGGCGCTCATGGCCGGCTCGAAGTCGCGATCTGCCTGCCACGCGCGCGAGACGTCGGCGCGGTCTTTCCAAAAGCCGACGGCGAGGCCGGCCAGATACGCGGCGCCGAGCGCGGTCGTCTCGATCACCTTCGGGCGGACGACGGGCACTTGCAGGATGTCGGCCTGGAACTGCATGAGCATGTCGTTCGCGCACGCGCCGCCATCGACGCGCAGGCCGTTCATCGCGATGCCGCTGTCCTGCTTCATCACCTCGAGCACGTCGGCGACTTGAAACGCGATGCCTTCGAGCGCGGCGCGCGCGAGGTGCGCGGAGGTGGTGCCGCGCGTGAGGCCGCTGATCGAGCCGCGCGCGTATTGATCCCAGTGCGGCGCGCCGAGGCCGGCGAAGGCGGGCACGAGATAGACGCCACCGCTGTCGGGCACGCTCGCGGCGAGCGCTTCGACTTCTGCGGAGGACTTGATGATGCCGAGTCCGTCGCGCAGCCACTGGACGACTGCGCCGCCGATGAAGACGCTGCCTTCGAGGGCGAACTCGGTTTGCTCACCGATCTTCCACGCGACGGTGGTGAGCAGTTTGTGCTGCGAGATCTGCGGCTCGGTGCCGATGTTCATCAGCATGAAACAGCCGGTGCCGTAGGTGTTCTTCGCGAGGCCGCGCTCGAAGCAATTCTGGCCGAACAGCGCGGCTTGCTGGTCGCCCGCGATGCCGGCGATCGGGATGGAACCGCCGAGCAGCGTCGTCTCGCCATACACTTCGCTCGACGAGCACACCTCGGGCAGCACCGCGCGCGGCACGCGGAGCACGCGGAGCAGGTCGTCGTCCCAGCCGCCGCGCAGATTGTAGAGCATTGTGCGCGAGGCGTTCGATGCGTCGGTGATGTGCCGCGCTCCGCCGGTGAGCTTCCACACGAGCCACGAGTCGATCGTGCCAAAGGCCAGTTCGCCGCGCTCCGCCCGCTCGCGCGCGCCGGGCACGTGGTCGAGCAGCCAGCGCACTTTGCTGCCGGAGAAATACGCGTCGATCACGAGACCGGCGCGTTTTTGGATCAGCTCGGCGTGGCCGCCGGACTTGAGTTCGTCACAAAACTTCGCCGTGCGCCGGTCCTGCCAGACGATCGCGTTGTGGATCGGCTCGCCGGTCTTGCGATCCCAGATCAGCGTGGTCTCGCGCTGGTTGGTGATGCCGATCGCGGCGATGTCGGCGGCGGTCAGCCCGGCTTTCGCGAGCACTTCGCGCGCGGTGTCGAGCTGAGTCTGCCAGATTTCGTTCGCGTCGTGTTCGACCCAGCCGGACTGCGGAAAAATCTGCCGAAACTCCCGCTGCGCGACGGCGCGGATGGAACCGTCGTGATCGAAGACGATCGCGCGGGAGCTGGTGGTTCCTTGGTCGAGGGCGAGGATGGAGGGCATGCGACGTTTGTGCCGGGCTGCGCCGCGAAGGCAATCCCGATTGCGCTACGGCCTGCTGTCGTCGCGTCGAGCCCGCGCTTCGTCCCGCGTCGCGCCGGGTTCCGGTTTGGCGGGAGGCCGGGCTTTGGGGGCCGGTTCGGCGGCGCCGAAAAGGAAATCCTGCTCCGCGTCGGTCGTCGCGTCCGGGCGCGCGGGCTGGACGGTGCCGCGGCGCAGATCGGTCTTGGAGCGGCCCTGCGTCACAGGCGCCTGGCGGCGGCGACGACGGTCGCTTCGTCGATCACGGGGCGCTGGCGGAATGCGCCCTCGATGAGGCTGAGCATCGCGAGTTTGTTGAGGCTGCGCGGGATTCCACCGGAGCGCGCATGGAGTGCCTCGAACGCGGGCGCGGTGAAAAGCTCGGCGAGCCGGCCGGCGGTCATCAGCCGGTATTTCAAATACTGCGCGGTCTCCGCGGCGGTGAGCGGCTGGAGTTCGGTGCGCAGGTAGATGCGGTTGCGGAGCGATTCGTAGCTCGGGTGCTCGAGGCGCTGGACGAGCCGCGCTTCGCCGAAGAGCAGGCAGGTGCTCAGCTTTTCCTCGGGGATCTCGATGTTGCTGATCGTGCGCACGACGTGGAGGCAGTCGGCGGAAAGCAGGTGGGCTTCGTCGATGATGATGACGAGCCGGCGGCCCTGCTCGTGCAGTTCGATGATGTGATTGCTGAGCATCCGCACGAGATCCTGCACGCGCGTGATGCCGACGGGCAGCGCGAGTCCGAGCTCGGCGAGGATTTCGCGCAGCAGGCCGGACTTGCTGATGCCGGGCGTGACGAGCACGAGGATCGCGCGGTATTTGGGCTCCTCGAATTTTTGCAGGAGCATCTGGCTGACGAGCGTCTTGCCGGTGCCGCTCGGGCCGGTGACGAGGCCGAGCGAAGTCTTGAATTCCGCCGCGAGCATCATGCTACCGAAGGCCTCGGCGTGGGCGTCGGTGCGGAAGAAAAAGGTGGGGTGGACGGAGTCGGCGAACGGGTTTTCGCGGAGGCCGTAGAAGGCCATGAAGTCGCCCGGTGGCACGAATGGAACGACGGCGGGTGCGGGCGCGTCCGGCGGTCCGCCGATGAGTTCCGAAAGGGTGTCGGTGATCGACGGAAATGCGGGCGCTAGCTCGCCGGTCGGGTGTGGATTTGGATTCATGGGTTGGCGGGTTTTTAAGCGGCGGCGATTTTTCTCACGGTCGGAGCGAGCGAGGCGGCGATCCGCGCGATGCGCTGCGCGTTGATGTGCCCGGGCTGCGCGAGGACGAGCGGGCTGCGCGATTGATTCGCCTGCTCGACGGCCTGATCGCGGAAGAGGAACCCGAGGTCGCCGACGGTGCACCCGAGGAAGCGAGTCGCGCAGCCCGCGATCCGCTCGCGCACGCGCGCGGCCTGCGCCTCGTCGTCGGCTAGATTGATCATCAGGTGCAGCTGCCCGGGATATTCGCTCTCGTGCGCGAGCTTGATGACGCCGTAGGCGTCTAGCGTCGCGGCGATGTTCGGCGTCGCCACCACGATCGTATCGTGCGCGAGCCGCAGGAAATGGGTGACGGCCGTGGAGATGCCGGCGCCCGTGTCCATGATGAGCACATCGAACTCCGCCGCGACGCGCAGCAGGCTGTGGCACAGCAGGTCGAGCGACTTCGCGCTCAAGTCGGTGAGCCGGCTGATTCCCGATGCGCCGCACAGGAGTTGCGTGCCGGCGGGGCCGGGCGTGAGGATTTCGCTCAGCTTCGCGCGGCCATCGATCACGTCGAGCAGGGTCGCGCGCGGGTTCACTCCGGCGAAGACGTGGACATTCGCCATGCCGAGGTCGGCGTCGAAGAGCAGCACGCGCCGGCCTTGTTGCGCGAGTGCGACGGCGAGGTTCACCGAGAAGGTCGTCTTGCCGACGCCGCCTTTGCCGCTGGTCACCGCGATCAGTCGCGTGGCGCGCAGGCGGCGGCTCAAGTCCGCGCGCACCGACGCGAGCGATGCGCCGGCGACGAAGAGCCGCTCGTGGAGCCAGTGGATGATTCCCTCGCGCTCGCCGTTCAGGCCTTCGTGGAGCAGGTCGTGAAAAGCCTGCTCGATAAATTGAAGATGGGCGGGTTCCAAAACGCGACGACAGTGGGTCATTGCGGGTAGGCGCGGCCCAAGATGTTGGGTTGACGTTTCACCATGACTACTACATATGGCGTTCGAGTTTCGCCCGGTCAAGCCCCTTGCCGGTTCTTTTTCGGGTCCGCACCCACCATGACCACCACCCATTTTTTCTGCGCCATTTGCGGGTCAGCGCTCAGCGTTGACGCGGCGCCGGGGCGCCACCTCACCGAGTGCACGCGCTGTTCGCATATCGTGCCCGTTCCCGCGGGGCTCGATGTCGAGGAGCCCATCGAGGTGCTTCCGCGAGGGGTGCTCGCGCTGGACCTCAGCTTCCTTTGCCCTGCGTGCGACTGCCGGCTGCGGATCGATGCGCGTTGGGAAGACCAGAGCCTCGATTGCCCGAAATGCGCCAGGCCGATCCGCGTGCCGCGCTGGTCGCGCCTCTCGCGATCTCACGTGAGCCTGAGCCCGGACGAGCTCAGTTTTCTGACCGCCGACGATGCCCACCGTTAACCCGTCATCTACCGCGGAAACCGATCGCTGCCCGGCCTGCGGGGTGCCGGTGAAGGTTGCGCGCGCCGATCGACGTCGCCGTGTGCAATGCCCGAATTGCCGGCAGATCGTCGTGATGGTAGCGGATGCGCCCGAACCGGCGGCGGCCGCGGGCGTGCTCCCGTCGCAAGGCCGCGTCGAGGCGCTCGAGGCGCGCGTGGCCGTGCTCGAACAGGCGCTCGCCGATGCCGTTCGCGGCGGCGGCGCATCCGGGCTCGGGCTGAAGATGCGATGGATGGCGGCGACGACGCCGCAGGATTTTTCCAGCGAACGCGCCGAGGTGCTCTGCCACAACCTGGGCGCGGTCGCGGCGCATCGGATCATCATCCAGTCCCCGCGTGGCGACGCCCTCGCGGCCGAGCATGCGCAGTGGTTCAAGGGCGTTTTCGAGCGCGCGCACTGGCCCGTGCTCGGCCCCGAGGAAGCGCCCGCGACCGCCGCGCGACACGGCCTCGCGCTGGCCACGTCCCTGCCCGTCTCGCCCGAAGCCGCCGCGACTTATCTCGCGCTGCGAGCCGCGGGCTTTCAGCTCGCGACTGCTTTCGATCCCGATCTCTCCAGCGCGGAAGAGCGGCTGATCGTGGCGTAAGTCAGCGCTTCGGCGCTTCGCCGATCTCCGCGGTGAGCCGCATCTCGGCGCCCTCGCGGATCACGCCCAGCTCGACGCGCGTGCCGATGTCCACTTCGTTGAGGCGGCTGCGCAGCGCGGACATATCGCGCAGCGGGCGGCCATTGAAGCTGCGGAGAATGTCGCGCGGCCGGACGCCCGCGCGCTCCGCGGGCGAGCCGGGGACGATGTCGGTGACGACCGCGCCTTCGGTCGAGTCGGTGTGCAGACTCGCCGCGAGCTCGGGCGAAAGATTCGTCATCGTGACCCCGAGATAGCTGCGTGCGATGCGACCGCGCTTGAGCACGCTGTCGAGCGCGCGTCGCGCGACATTTGATGGCACCGCGAAGCTGATGCCCATCCAGCCGGCGTCTTCGCTGCGCGAGTAGATCGCGGTGTTGATGCCGATGATCTCGCCGCGCAGGTTGATGAGCGGGCCGCCGGAATTGCCCTGGTTCACCGCGGCGTCGGTCTGCAAATACTCGACCGTCGCGTCACGCATCGCGCGACGGCTCTTCGCGCTGATGATGCCGGCGGTCACCGTCTCACTGAGGCCAAACGGATTCCCGATCGCGAAGACGAGCTGGCCGACACGCACGTTGTCGCTGTTGCCGATGGGCAGCGGGTCAAGATTGGGGCCATCGATTTTGAGCACCGCGATATCCACATCCGGGTCGGTGCCCAGCAGCCGCGCGGTGAAAGTGCGCTCGTCCGAGAGCTGCACCACGATCTCGTTCATGCCCTCGACCACGTGGTTGTTCGTGAGCACGTGGCCTTCGCGCGAGACGATGACCCCCGACCCGAGTGAAGTCTCGGTCTGCGGCTGCGGCTGCCCGCCGCGTCTCTTGCCGTAGAGCAGGTCGAGCGGGTTGATGCCCGCGGGCCCGAGCTGCGTGATGCGCTTGGAAGTGATGCTCACGACTGCAGGCAGCACCTTCTCCACGAGCACCGTGTATTCCTCATCGATCGCGGTGAGCTTCGGCACGTCGCGCGTGTCGAGCTTCGGGCCGTCGGCGGGCGTGTAGGCGGTCGGCTTCGGCGTCGCTTCGATGCGCGGACGGACGAGCCACTGCCCGACGCGAAATGCGCCGAACGCGAGCAGCAGCAGGATGACGATGATGAAGATGGCGCGGCGCATCAGCTCACTTGAGAAAGCACGGCGCGCCGGCCTTCGGCGAGCACTTTGCGAAAGCGCGCGTGGTCAGGCTGTTCGAGCCGCGGGTCGCGTTCGAAGATGAGGAAGGCGGCGTTGCGCGCGAGTTTCATCAGCTCGGTGTCGCGCATCACGTCGCCGATCTTGAGCGGCGGAAGCCCGCTCTGCGCCGTGCCGAGCATGTCGCCGGGGCCGCGGATGCGCAGGTCTTCCTCGGCGATGATGAAGCCGTCGGTCGTCCGTTCGAAGACGGCGAGCTTCGCCTTCGCGTCGTCGTCGGCCTTCGCCCCGGTGAGCGCGATGCAGTAGCTCTTGTGCTCGCCGCGGCCGATGCGCCCGCGGAGCTGGTGGAGCTGCGCGAGGCCGAAGCGCTCGGCATTCTCGACCAGCATGAGCGTCGCATTCGGCACGTCGATGCCGACCTCGATCACGGTCGTGGCGATGAGCACCGTCGTCTCGCCGCGGCGGAAGCGCTCCATGATCGCGTCCTTTTCATCCGCCGGCACGCGACCGTGCAACAGCTCGCACTTCATCGGCGCGAGCAGTTCCCCCCACTTCGCAAACTCCGCCGCCGCCGCCTTCGCCTCGAGTTTCTCCGACTCGTCGATGAGCGGATAGACGACAAAAGCCTGCCGCCCGGCCGCAAGATGTTCGCGCAGAAACTTCACCGCCTCCGGCAGCTTCGTCGCTTCGCGCACCGCGGTGACGATCTTGCCGCGGCCCTTCGGCAGTTCGTCGAGCGTGGAGACATCGAGGTCGCCGTAGAGCGTCATCGTGAGCGTGCGTGGGATCGGCGTGGCGGTCATCACGAGCGTGTCGATCGCCCCGCCCACTTCGCGCAATTTCGCACGCTGCATGACGCCGAACTTGTGCTGCTCATCGATCACCGCGAGCCCGAGCCGCGTGAACCCCGCGCCCTCGTAGAGCAGCGCGTGCGTGCCGACGAAGAGGTGCGGCTCGTCGGCCTCTTGACCCGCCGTGAACAACGGCAGCGGCGCGGCGTCCTCGGTCCGTGCGCCCGTGCGCAGCGCGACTCGCAGGCCGAGCGGTTCGCAGAGGCGGCGGAGGCTGAGGTAGTGCTGCTCGGCGAGGATCTGCGTCGGCGCCATCAGCGCGGCCTGGTGACCGCTCTCGACGCAGAGCAGCATCGCGCTCAGCGCGACGAGCGTTTTGCCGCTGCCGACGTCGCCGTGCAGGAGGCGGTTCATCGGGCGCGGCGCGGCGAGGTCGGCGCGGATTTCGTCGATCGCGCGGAGCTGCGCGCCGGTTAGGGAAAAGGGAAGCGACTCGTGCAGCCTGCGCATCAACTCGCCGCCGCCGCAGTGCGCGGCTCCGGGCTGCGCGACGATCTCCGCGCGCCGCGCCGCGACGGCGAGCTGCATGACGAAGAACTCCTCGAGCACGAGATGGCGGCGGGCCTTATCGAGCGCGGCGAAGTCGTCGGGAAAATGAATCTGCCGCAGCGCCCACGCGCGCGGATGCGGGTCGAGCTTCGGCGGCACGATCGTCTCGATGGCCGCGTCGTCGAGCCGCGCGAGCGCGTCCCATGCGGCGCGGCGCATCACGCGCGCGGAGACGCCCTCGGTCGCGCGATGGATCGGCGCGATGCGGTTGAGATGCATCGAGACCTCCGCGTCGTCCTCGACCACTTCGAAATCCGGGTGGGTGATGATGATGTTCGAGCCGCTGCGCTTGGGCTTGCCATACACGACGAGTTGCTGGCCGTTCACGATGGCCTTCTCGACCCACGGCGAATTGAACCAGCGGCAGATGAGCGGCGCGCTGAGTGCGTGCGAGTCCGGCGCCTCGAGTGCGACGTCGAACATCCGTTGCCGTCCGCGAAAGCGCCGGAGCTGCGTCTTCGACACGAGCCCGCAGACGCACACCGGATCGTCGGATTCGCCGTCCGGGAATCGATCGAACCGCGTGCGATCCTCGTAGCGTCGCGGGAAGTGAGTGAGCAGCCCGCCGACGGTGGTGAGCCCGATGCGCTCGAGCGCGCGCAGACGCGCGGTGCCGAGCCACTCCCATTCGCGGAGCGGTGTATCGGGCGTGCAAAGTGCGGGCATCGCTGCGTGCAAAGCGCGCGCAGGCGCCGAAGGCAAGCGCGGGCGGAAGATATTTCCCCGGACGCGGGCCGGGCCGCTCAGATCTCTCTCGCGTCCAGCGTCCCGCGGGTGACGCCGAGCTGGCTCTGCGCCTTGAGTTCGCGCCACAGGTCTTCGGCGTCGCGCTCGCCGGCGAGCAGCGACTGATACGCTCCGATGACGCGCGTGGACTCGCCCGCGTCTTCCTCGAGCAGCTCGATGCGGAAGTGCCGCAGCCCCGCTTCGAGCAGCGCGCCGGCAAAGCGCGCGCCGGTCTGCGGCACGGCGTTGAAGAGCGTATTGCGGCAGCCGACGTCGGCGCGCAGCGGGTGCTCGATGCCGACGCGGTCGCGCAGGTGGACGCGGTGCGAATCGCACGGGCGCCCGCAGTCGAGGAATGAGGAGCCCTTCGACATGAACGCGGCGAAGACGCAGTGCTCCATGTGAAACATCGGCATGTGCTGGTGCAGCGTGAGCTCGAACCACTGCGGCGGCGCGGCGCGCAGCAGCGCGAGCACCTGCTCGATGTTCAGGTCGTAGCTGATCGTCACGCGCTCGAGGCCGCGCGCGATGAAGTGCTCGGCGGTGAGCGGGTTCGCGACGTTCAGCGAAAAGTCGCCGACGCATCGCTGCCCGGCGAAGTGCGTGATCGCGCCGAGATTGCGGATGAGCACGCCGTCGGGCTGCGCGTTTTCGATGAGGCGGAAGAAGCCCTGTTCGCCAGCTTTTTGGATGCGCGGCGTGGCGAGGAAGATCGTCGTGTTACCCGCCGCGCGCACGCGGGCGACGGCGTCGGCGTAGCGGCGGATGTCCTCGAAATCGACGTAGAGCGTGGTGATGCCGGCGCTCAGCGCGGCGTCGAGCTGGTCGAAGCTGCGGCAGAGGACGGTGAGGGACGGGGTTTCGAGTTTCGGGTTTCGGGTTTCGGGTGTGAAGACCTCGCGCCACGTCGTGCTGCACTCGGCGCGCGGCGGTTCCGCTTCGAGTGCGGCGACGAGTTCGCGGCGGAGGCGGTTGAGTTCGGCGATCGGGAGGATGACTTCGCCCTCGAGTTCGTTGCGCAGTTCGCCGAGTGCGAAGTGCGATTCGCCGAAGCGACCGAGATGGTCGCGGAGTTTCTCGGTGGTGAGCGGCGCGGTGCGGGCGGGCTGAAGCGGCAGCGACGAGAGTATCTTCGCGTCGCCGGCTTCGAGCGCGAGCGGCTCGCCGGCACGACCGCGCACGACGAGATCGATCTTCATCCGCTGCCGCGGCTCGATGCGGCCGGTGAAGGACTGGCGCAGGCGTTTGTCGAGCGCGGGATCGTCGGTCTTCCACACGCGGTCGCCGGCGTGGAGCTGGGCGAAGTCGATCCTGCCGTGCTCGAAGAACAGCCGCCGTCCGCGCACTTCGTAGATGCGGCCGCCCTGCTCGTGCTCGGTGTCGCCGCCGGTGTCGAAGACGATGCCGTCGCCGGGAGCGAGCGGGACTTGTGGGTTCACCTCCACGAAGTCGCGCCCGACTTGCTCGATGCGTCCGGCGAACGGACCGCGCTTTTTTCCGAACCGCGCGCCGACGAGCCGCTGATGATCGACGCCGTGCATCCAGCCGCTGAAGAGTCCGCGCGAGAAGGTCATCTCGAGCTGGTAGCGGTCGGCTGCGGTGGGCGCTGCGGCGTCGAGCGCGCGGCGATAGACCTGGCAGACGGCGGCGACGTATTCGGGAGACTTGAGCCGGCCCTCGATCTTGAAGCTGATCACGCCGCGCTCGAGCAGCGCGGGGATTTCCTCGACGGCGGCGAGGTCTTGCGGGGAGAGAAGGTAGCGTTTGTCGCCGAGGTCGCGGCGCTCGCCATCGACGATCAGCTCGTAAGGCATCCGGCAGGCCTGCGCGCATTCGCCGCGGTTTGCGCTGCGCTGGCCGAGCGATTCGCTGGTGAGGCACTGGCCGCTGTAGGCCACGCACAGCGCGCCGTGGACGAAGACTTCCAGCGGCACGCTCGCGTCGAATTTCTCCAGCTCGCGCAAGCTCAGCTCGCGTGCGAGCACCACGCGATCGAGGCCCAGCTCGCGCGCGAAGGCGACGCCTTCGGGCGAAGTGATCGTCATCTGCGTCGAGGCGTGGACGGGGAGATCCGGCACGATGGCGCGGGCGAGGCGCGCGAGGCCGATGTCCTGCACGAGGATCGCATCGACACCGGCGCGGCTGAGCACGCGGAGGTATTGCTCGGCGTCGTCGAGTTCGCCGGTGAAGACGAGCGTGTTGAAAGTCACGTAGGCTTTCACGCCGTGCCGGTGGCAGAAGGCGACGACCTCGGGCAGCTCGGCCTCGGTGAAGTTGTGCGCGCGCAGCCGGGCGTTGAATCGCGGCAGCCCGAAATAGACCGCGTCGGCGCCGTTGGCGACGGCGGCCCGCAGGCAGTCCCAATCGCCGGCAGGTGCGAGCAGTTCGGGTGTCATCGAGTGGCGGCGAGCTTCGGCGCGCAGCGCGGCTTTGACAACCGATGCTCCGTCCCGCTTGTGTCAGCGCCGCATGACATCGCTCGCAGACCGCATCGCGCTCGTGGTGGGAACCGGCTTCGGCTCCGGCTGGCTGCGGCCCGCGCCGGGCACGTGGGGATCGCTCGTCGGCTTCGCGTATTTTTTCGGGCTGCTGAAACTGCCGCTGCCCGTGGCGGTCGCGGTCGCGCTCGGGGTGATCGCGCTCAGCGTGTGGTGCAGCGGGAGGTGCGCGCGCATCCTCGGCAAGGAGGATCCCGGCGAGGTCGTGATCGACGAGATCGCCGCGGTGCCGATCGCCGCGTGGCCGATCGCGTTGCTCGATGCGCCGGCGTGGTGGGTGTGGGCGGCGGTTTTCGCCGCGTGGCGCGCGGCGGACATCATCAAGCCGCCGCCCGCGCGCCAGCTCGAGGCGCTGCCGGGCGGCTGGGGCATCGTGGCCGATGACCTGATGTCCGCCGCCTATGTCGGCGCGGCCTTCTGGCTGCTGACACGCCTGGCCTGATCGGCACGATTGACATTTTCGCTAAGAAGCCTCCACTGGCTGCCTTTTTCCCCAAGCCATGACCCCGGACCTCCCGCGTCCCCACCTTGCTGCCTCCTGCCTCGCGCTGCTCCTTGCGTGCGCGATGCTCGCTGGCGGCTACGCGTGGTGCCGGAAGATCGAGCGCCAGCACGTAGCCGATCTGGCGACCGATCTCTCCGACCCGAAGCTCCAGGGCGTCGCGATCCAGCGCGAAGCCTTCTCACAGCCCGACCTGCTCGTGCTCTACGGCAGCTCGGAGCTCGTGCGCGATGTGCCGCTGATGGCCGCGGAGTTCTTTGAGGATTACCCGACCGGCTTCCGCGTCTTCCCGGTCGGCAAGGCCGGCACCTCGCAGCTCGCCGTGCTCCAGAAGCTCGCGGCCGTGGGCGGCGACCTGCGCGGGCGGAAGGTCGCGCTCTCGCTCTCGCCGAGTTTTTTCTTCGAGGAGAAGGTGGAGAGCGAATGGTATGAGGGAAACTTCTCCGCGCTCCAGGCCGGTGAACTCGTCTTTAGCGACGAGCTTTCCTTCAGCCTCAAGCACGCCGCCGCGCGCCGGCTGCTCGCCTACCCGGAGACACTCGAAAATCATTGGCTGCTCGACGCCGTGCTTCACCGCCTCGCGCGCGGCACCACGCTCGATCGCGCGCTCTACTACGCCGCATGGCCGCTCGGGAAACTGCGCAACGGCGTCGCGCGCTTGCAGGATCACTTCGAGTCCGCGCTGCACATCATCGACCTGCCGGACGCGCCCGACTCGCCGCGCCGGGCGCGCGTGCTCAACTGGGCCGAGAACTTGCGCAAGGCCGAGGCTCTCTCGCGCGACCTCGCCGCGAAGTCCAAGGGCGCGCCGAAGCTCACGCAAAAACCGCGTGGCTCGCGCGACGAACTCTTCCTCGCACGGCTCAAGCGCGCGACCGAGTGGACCGACTTCGAGCTGACGCTGCGCACGCTGCGCGAGCTCGGCGCCCAGCCGCTGCTGCTCTCCATGCCCGTCCACGCAAGGGATCTCGAGACCGTCGGCGTGTCGCCGAAAGCGCGCGCGCAATTTCCCGCGCAACTCGAGCGGATCGCGGCGAAGCACAACGCGCCGCTGGTCTATTTCCGCACGCACGAGGAGGACCCGCTCTTCTTTGCCGATCACCTCGACCATCTCGGCGCAAAGGGCTGGATGTATTACAACCGGACGCTCGACAACTTTTACCACGGCAGGAACCTGAGCCTGTGACCGCGACGACCGATCAAATCCTCGACGTGCTCGCACGCGTCGCCGAGACCGACGAAGTGCGCAATGACCTCGACCTCGCGCTCTACGAACTTCAGGTGCTCGACTCGATGAAGACCGTCCAGCTCATCGTCGAGCTCGGGCAGGAAACCGGCGTGGAGATTTCGCCGGCGGAGTTCGATCGCGACGCGTGGGCCACGCCGCGCAAGCTGATCGAGGACGTGCAGCGGCGGCTCGGTGCGTGATGGTCCCGGCGACGCAGCTCTGGCTCGAAGATCATCCGCGGACGCGCTTCGCGCTGCTCACGGTTTATTACCTCGCGATCATCGCTGCGCTGATCCTGCTCTACGGTCGCGGCGATTTCTCGACTCCGCCATTCGTCTATCAGGAGTTTTAGCGCGATGCATTTGCTCGATCGAATCGACCGCTGGGTCCGCGAGACACCGGAACGGGCCGCGCACGTCAGCGGCACGCGCACGATGACCTATCGCGAACTCGGCGCGCGCTCCGACGCGCTCGCCGCGTGGCTCGACGCGGAGCTGGGCGAAAGCCGCGCGCCCATCGCGATCCGCGGACACAAGGAGCCGGAGATGCTCGTCGGGTTCCTCGGTGCGGCGAAGAGCGGCCGTCCATACGTGCCGATCGATCTTTCCATCCCCGAGCAGCGCGCGGAGCGGATCGTCGCGACTTCCGGCGCGGCGAAAGTGCTGACTCCGGAGGTGATCGACACGATCACGAATGCGCAGGCGACCGGCGGCCCGCGGCGGCGTGTCGAGGGCGACGAGGCGTTCTACGTCCTCTTCACCTCCGGCAGCACTGGCGAGCCGAAGGGCGTCATCATCACGCTCGCGAACCTCGAGCATTTCGTCGCGTGGATGCTCGCCGAGCAGCGCTTCGGCGAAGGCAGCGATGTCTTCCTCAACCAGGCGCCGTTCAGCTTCGACCTCTCGGTCATGGACCTTTATTGCAGCCTCGTCACCGGCGCGACGCTCGTGAGCGTGACCAAGGACGACATTGCCAACCTGCGCAACCTCTACGAGGTCTTCCGCCGCAGCCCGATCACTTCGTGGGTCTCCACGCCGAGCTTCGCCGCGATGTGCCTGATCGAGAAAACCTTCGCCCAGCCGATGCTTCCCGCACTGCGGCGCTTTCTTTTCTGCGGCGAGACGCTGCCGAACGAAGTCGCCGCCGCGTTGCTCGATCGCTTCCCCGACGCCGAAGTCTGGAACACCTACGGCCCGACCGAGGCGACCGTCGCGACCACTTCCATCCGCGTCGATCGCGGCGTGCTCGCGGAATTTTCGCCGCTGCCCGTTGGCGCCGCGATGCCCGGCACGCGCTTGTTCGTCCGTGGTGAAAACGGAGAGCGCGTGCCCGATGGCGAGCGCGGCGAGATCATCATCGCCGGCCCGAACGTCAGCCCCGGCTACCTCAATCGCCCCGACCTCACCGAGCGCGCGTTCTTCGACAGCCCGGATGGTCGCGCGTATCGCACGGGCGACTGGGGCCGCGAGCGCGAGGGGCAGTTCTTCTTCGAGGGGCGCATGGACAGCCAGGTGAAGGTGAACGGCTTTCGCATCGAACTCGGCGACCTCGAGGCCAACCTCCGTGCGCTCGAAGGCATCGCCGACGCGGTAGTGCTCTCCGTGGAAAAGGCAGGCCGCATCGACAGCCTCGCGGCGTTCATCATCGAGCGCGACCGGAGCGAGGGACGCGACTTCGAGCGCTCCGCGAAGCTAAAATCCCGGCTCGGCGAGAAGCTCCCCGCCTACATGATCCCGCGCAAAATCATCTTCCTCGATGCCTTCCCCATGACGCCCAACGGCAAGGCCGACCGCCGCGCGCTGGCTGCGAAACTCGGCGCGTAGGTCGCGCCGCGCTCCCCGGCTACCTCGGAATGCCGGCAGGACGATCGGATAGCTTCGGCGCGGGGGTTCCGCCGGGGATGGGCTCGGCGCGGCGGGTGGCGCCGACGATCTCGAGGTTGCCACTGCCATCGCGACGCAGGATCGGTTTGAACTTTGGCGCGTCGTAAGTCCACTGGCCGTGAACTTCACCGTTCACGCTGATCTGGGTGAGGGTGTAAACCTTCGGCGCGGCGAGCAGGAGAACGTGGAGCGTGTTTGTGGTGTCGAGTTGGACATCGGGCGGGGCGCCATCGAGCAGGTGGCCAAGCCGGTAGCAGCCGAAGATTTTTCCGGTCGAGGGCGCGCCGACGCGGACGTAGAGATAGCTATGCGCGCGACCGGTGGCATTGATGAGCGTGTATTCGTGCATCTCCCCGGCGTTGCGCATCGTCTCAGGGACACCGACGACCTGTTTCCAAAGCACGCGCCCGTCCTCGATGTCGAGGTTGGCCGTTCGGGAAGGGAAGTATTTGTCGTAGGCGGAGGAATAGATATTGGCGCGGACGCGGTAGAGGCCGAGTTCGGAGATGGGGAAGAGTTCGCAGAGGTTGACGGTGCGCTTGACGGTCTCACCGAGTTTGATCTGGATCGGGTCGAGAGAATAGTCGGGGTCGCGCGGGGAGATGAGGGTATCACTGGCGCCGTGGGTGACGGTGAAGCCGAACCATGAGGTGGCGCCGTCCTCGAGCGTAACGTCCCGGCCGGCGAGATTCGTGATGCTGACAGTGACGAGGATGGGCTCGTAGCGCAGGAAGTTCCGGCGTTTGACCTCGAGGTTGACGGTCAACTGGGCTGAGGCGTCGCTGAGGACGACGAAGAGGACGATGAAAAGGAAGAGCGCGCGACGCATGGGCAATTATTCGGCGTCGGCCGGCTTGGTGCGACTGATGGTGCGGAAGCCAATCCATTCCTCGCCCTTGTTCGCGTCGTGGTCGGAAATGGATTTATCGATGGGGGTGGGCGGGTGGCTGAAATCGCCGCCCTTGAGGATGGGAAACTTGTTATCCTTGGTCCAGGAACCGGTCCACTCTGCGACGTTGCCGCCCATACCGACGACGCCGAGCGGGCTGCGATCGCCACCCTTGGCATCGACGTCGGACCAGAAGTTGTAGCCGTCCTTGTCGCCCTTGCCATAGGCTTTGTCGGATGCCTTGTTGGGATTGTGATCGGTGCCGAGGTTGGCGCGGCCTTCTTCGATTTCGTTGCCCCAGGGATACTTGAAGCCTTTGCCGCCGGAGGCCGCGACTTCCCACTCCTCGGCGGTGGGCAGGTCGCGCTCGGTTCCGGTCTGCTTGCCCAGCCACTTGGCATAGGCATAGGCATCCCACCAGGTGACGGTGAGGGCGGGGCAGTTCAAGTCAATGGGCACGCTGTGTGCGGCGCGGTTCTGCTGGGCGTTCAGGTAATAGATATCCCAATGCTCGGGCCGGTGCTCGAGATGGCGGGGCATCTTTGGGTGGCGAAACTCCTGGTCGTCGAGGGGATGCTTTTCGAGGTGGTCGAGAAAGCGCTGATATTGCGCGAGGGTGACTTCGTATTTATCGATCCAGAAATCCGAATCGACGGTGAAGCTGCCGCCGCCGGGCAGTTTGTAGGCGCCCGCGGGGACCTTGACCGTCGTCTGGATCTTGCGCTCGTTGGTGAAGACGAGCCTCTTGAGTGCGAGGAAGACGACGGCGATGAAGAGGGCGCTGATGCTCGCGACGTTGAGCCAGAAGGAGCGGCGCTGGGACTTGCGGGCGGCCTCGACGGCGTTGATTGCCGCTTCGTCCTGCGCACTGATTTTCGCCGCCGCGGTGGGGACATTTTTCGGCTCGAGTGCGCGGGCGGCCTGGATGACCTGCCCCCACGCGTTGACCCCGCTGGCGGGCGATTGCTGGAGGCGCACGAGGAAGTTCTGCAAGCCGGGCGAGATGCTCTGCGGGGAGACGACGCTGGCGATGACGCGACCGAGGGATTGCAACTCCTGCGGCACGGTCTGGTGCTCGTCGGCGATCTGCACGGCGATGTTTGCCAGGCGTGGGTTGCCATCGACGCCGACGAAGATGCGGGACGCATCGATGGGGCGGTGCGGGAGGTTCTGCATATGCAGATAGACAAAGCCCTCGGCGACGATCTTGAGGATCTTGAGGACGCTCGCTTCTGGCAGCTTGGCGCCGCTGGCGGCGGTCTCGGCCAGGCTCTGCCCATCGACGTATTCGCGGGCGAAGAAGAATCGTCCATCGGCTTCGCCAGCCTCATACACGGCGAGGATGGACGGGTGCTGGATGTGGGCCTTCGCGCGGGCATCGGAGATGAAGCGGGACCGGATGGCTTCGTCCTGCGCGCGCACGGGGTCGAGGACCTTGAGGCCGACGGGGCGATTGATGGAAATCTGCACGGCGGCATATGCGGAGCCGAGGCGGCCTTCGCCGAGATAGCTGACGATCTGATAGGAACCGAGCGTCTGGCCGATGAGGCTCTCACCCGCGCCCGGCGGCGGCGCCGGGATGGAAACCGGTGGCGCCACGGGTGGCGGCGGGGCGGACGCTGCGACGGCGACGGCGAGCGGTGCACGCGGCACTGCGGCGGGTTTCGCGACAGGCACAGGCCTGGCGCCCGGTTGCGCGACGGGCACCGCTCGCACGGTGGGTTGCCCGGCGGGAACGACCTTGACGGTGGGCTGCACGGGCCGCGCGACAGGGACGGCAGCGGGGACGGCCCGGACGGTGGGCTGCGCGGTGGGCACGGCTTTGGGCTGTGCGCGCTGGAAGATCATATCAGGCACGGCAGCGACAGCGGCGGTGCCGGTGTTCACACGCGCGGCGACGGGGGCGATCGCGGCGAGTTCGCGATGGACGGCAGCGAGGAGCGTCTGCGGATCGAAGGGTTTCTGGAGGACTTGATGATCGCCGACCTGCGCGGCGTAGTCGCTCAAGTCGTAGCCGCTGATGAAGACGGTGCGGACGCTCGGATAGCGCTCGACCATTTTGTCCCGCAGCGTGAAGCCGTTCATGGGATCCATGACGACGTCGGTGATGAGCAGGTCGAGCCCGCCAATAGCCGAGGCGCTTTCGAGGGCCTTGTCGCCGCTGGTCGCGACGCGGACATCGTGGCCGGGGAGGGTCTTGAGCGTGGCCAGGAGCGTCTGGATCACGGCCGTTTCGTCATCGACGAGGAGGATTCTCATTTCTTGCTGGGCGGAGTGGTGTCGAGGGTGGGCGAGGCGGGGAACTTGGTGTTGAGATCGCCAGGCTCCGCGCGCAGATCCTGGAGCGCGCCCTTGTAATAGACACGCACGATGTAGCCGTAATACTCGCGCTTCTCGGCCTTGGCAGCCTTGGCCAGCGGCGGTTGCGCACTGTATTCGACCTCGAGGAATTCGGGGTCCACGCCGGCCCAGTCGATGGGCGAACTCGCCCAGCGGTAGCTCACATCGGCGCTGGTCTGCACCGTGGTCTTAGCATCGACGATGTCGTAGAAGAGCACGTGGATATCGACATCGGCCACGCTGACTTTCTCGCCGGGCCTGGCTTTCACCGGCACCTTCAGCGCGAAGCGCGTGCCTCCGGACTCGGTCTTTTCCTGCCGCGCGATCTCGCCGACGCCGAGCATCGCGTCGGCCTTGAGCGTGGAAAGCGGCGCCTCCGCCGGGGCCACTCCCTGCACTCCCTGCACGCTCTGGACCGCGGCGAGCGCCTGGGCCTGGCTCATCTTCATGCGCGACTCGGCGGCGATGTAGAAGGAGCCCGCGGCTTCGCCCATGTCGAAGATGCGCTTCCACTGCTCGGCCGCTTTGTCCATGAGGCTCATGCGCTCGAAGGTCACGGCCATCTCGAAGATCGCCTCGGGGTTCTGCGGCTCGAGGGCCATCGCTTCGCGCTGCTTCACGAGCGCAGCGCCGGTGTCGCCGCGCTCGCGCAGTTGCTTGCCCTGGAGCACGAGCTCCTGGTAGCGCGTCTCGGGCGGCGCCTGCGGATTGAGCTTCGCCGAGGAGACCGGCATCGGCTTCTGCGGCGGCGCGATCGGATCGGTGGTGACGGCGGCGCGGGCCTCCTCGAACGGATCGCGCGCATCGAGAGTCGCGGTGAAAGCGAGATCGCCGGACACCGGGGCGGCCGCGGCCTCGGCGATGCGGGCGGGGCCGAGCTTGGCGCGCTCAGTCAGGTCGGTGAAGCGCTTCACGAACACCCAGCTCACCGCGGCGATCTGCGAGAGGGCGATGCAGCCGAGCACGCTGATGGCCACGATGAACGTGCGGCCAACGGAAGGTCGGGCGATGGGTGAAACGGCGGCGGGCATGACTGCGGACGGGCGCGCAGGTTAGGAGCCGCCGCCCGGGGTGTCAAAGCCTGTCCGCAGCCATGTCGCCCCCGTGCCCGCGCTCCGGATTCTCCTCTCAGAGCACGCGCATGGCGAAGTCAGCAGCGCCGACCTCGACGCCATCGCGGCACCGCGCGCAACCCCATCGGCCTGCTTACGCTGGACACCCCCTACCAGCCTGTCGAAAAACTCGACGCCTCAGTGGTGGTCCACAGATTGCACCGATTTTCACAGAGAAGCTGAACGGATCGCCAGGACGAATCTGTGTCCATCCCTGAAATTTGTGGACTATTTCAACAGTCTCCTACGCCGACTCCGCCGCCGAGGAATTGCGCCTGTTCTGCAACACGCTGCTCGGCCTCCCCTTCCGCCCGCCGACCTGACCCCGCGCCGATTTCGCGCTTGGCTCCCGCCCGCTGTTATCCGAAAAGCCACCCCGTCCGCCGAAGCAATATCCGTTTTATGCGATCCCTATCACACCACTCGACTGAACCGCGCGTTTCGCTGAATTCCGAGTTAGGCGCTTCTACGCACATCCTGTGAACTACGCCTTCGGACACAAATTCTCCACCGCCGCCCAGCGAGAAGCCGCCGTTTGTGGGCGGCTCCTCCTTTTCCTCGCCTTAAGCGCAGTCGCTTCAACAGCACATGAACCGGAAGCCCAACAGCCCTTCGAGCGTCCGCACGCCCATGCGGCCAACGAAGCACGCTTACACGCGGGGTGGGAGAGCCGTTATGCCTCCGAGGGCCGGGATAACTTGGCCGGAGATTCTCTAGGCACGACGAGCATCGAGCTAGGCTGGCACCATTTAACGGCAGGCGTCTGGTGCGGAAAATCGCCCGAACGGAAGTATGAGGAGCTGCAACTCACGGTCGGGCTGACCGAGACATTTGGGCCACTCAAAGCGTTCCTGGCTTACGCTTACCTTCGGTTTCCGTATGCCGATGCCGATCTTGAGGATCACGAAATCAGTTTTGGCGCCGAGTGGACCGGACTTCCATTGAACTTGGAAGTTTCCGGCAATGCCTACTACTCGACAATGACGGAGGGAGCTTTCATTGAGGCGGGGCTGCATCGCGATATCTTTGGGAGTGATCGCTTTTCTCTGCGCGGATCTCTTCTCCTTGGAGTCAACCAAGGCTACGTGCCCGACGGGCACGACGGAGCCAATCATTTGGCAGTGCGTTTGGAATCCAAGTTCGCGCTGACGAAGTCCTTCGCCATCACTGCACATCTTGGCTACAGTTGGGCACTGGATCGGGATTCCGCTCTGCCCGGAGATGCGCAGTTGATTGATTTTCTCCACGGCAGCGTTGGCATGCAATGGTCGTTTTGAGCGTTCATTTGCAGATGAGCGTTCTCGCCACTAACTAAGCGCCTGACCCCTATGAAAGGTGTCAACTACGGGCGAAGTGATTTGCTGAATTTGTTTTTGGTGGGGGTTACAAGGCGGGCTGTGGGTTGAGGGTGGCTTGCGATC
>JBEBGD010000069.1:0-29063 GCA_040081625.1 Chthoniobacteraceae bacterium | reverse complement strand
CCCGCTCGCCCACACCCGCCCTTCCCTGTCGCACGTGATCTCGTGGAAGAGGCAGCTCGGCGCGCCGAACTGCTGCGCGATCCACTGCACGTCGCCTTTCGGCGAGAGCTTCGCCACGACCGCGGACGAACCTTTCGGCGTGACCAGCGGCTTGCCGCCAAACTGCCCGCTGCCCGAGCTGAGCCCGCCTATATATATATTACCTGCGCCATCGACGGCGACGCCGTGACCCGAGCCGCGCGCCGCGCCCGTCGCGACTTTGGCCCACACGAGTTTGCCGTCGGAGCGATACTTCGCGCAGAAGATGTGGCCACCCGGTTCGTTCGGGATCTTCACGTCGCCAAAGTCCGCGTCGCCCACGATGGCGCCGGTCACGACGATGTCGCCCGCGCTGTCCACCGCGATGCCGTGGCCGTAGTCGTAGCCCTTGCCGCCGGCGGTCTGAATCCACGCGAGCTTTCCGTCGCGATCATACTTCGCGACGAAGACATCGTAGTCGCCGCGGTTCGCGAGCTTCGTTCCGCTGAAGTCCGCGTCGGTGCTTTGGTAGTGGCCGGTCACGTAGGAATTGCCCGCCGCGTCCGTCGCGACGCCGTAGCCGCGATCGACGAGACTTCCCCCGCCCATGCGCGCCCAGAGGAACCGGCCCTTCGCGTCGAGCTTCGCGAGGAAAAAGTCCGATCCTCCACCGCTCTTCACCGTGATGCTTCCGAACTTCACCTCGTCCGTCGCCTCGCCCGCGAGAAAGACATTCCCCTCCCGGTCCACCGCGATGTTGCGCGTCTTCTCGTTCTTCACCCCGCCCGCCGCCGCCGCCCACTCAAAGGCCGGCGCGCTTTCCCGAGGCGCCGCCGCCATCCGTGCAGCGAAGCAAACGATGAGGGCGAGGACCAAGATGGTGCGAGCGGCGGAGGGAAGGTCAGTCATGGCGATTTTGCATTTAGGAGCGGCCCGGCATCACTTCTCTTAGCCGGAACGGCACAATTAAAACCACAACGACACAGAGCGCGCGGAGATCCGAATTCAACGACTGGCCGGTCAACCCACCAACGGCTCGATTACGTGTCCATGCACGTCGGTGAGCCGGCGCTGGATGCCGTTGTGGTAAAAGCTCAGCTTCTCGTGATCGAGGCCGAGCAAGTGCAGCGCGGTGGCGTGCAGGTCGTAGCTGTAGCTCGGCTTTTCGGCGGCCTGGAATCCAAGCTCGTCGCTCGTGCCGTAGCTCACGCCGCCTTTGATTCCGCCGCCCGCGAGCCACGCGGTGAACGCGCCGGGATTGTGGTCGCGGCCCTTGCCGCCTTGCGACGCGGGCTGGCGGCCGAACTCGCTCGTGCAAATGACGAGCGTCGAATCGAGCAGGCCGCGCTGCTGGAGATCGCCGAGCAGCGCGTTCGCGCCACGGTCGAGGATCGGTCCCCAATAACCATGGTCGCGCACGAGGTCTTCGTGGCTGTCCCAATTCGGCCGGATCTTTTTCGCGGTCGTGTTCTCCGCGCCGCAATAAATCTGCACGAAGCGCACGCCGCGCTCGACGAGCCGCCGCGCGAGCAGGCACTGCCGGCCGAAAGGGCCGATGTCTTCGTGCTCAAGCGCGTAGAGCTGGCGCGTCGCGCCAGTCTCGCGCGCGATGTCGGTGACTTCCGGCGCGCTGAGCTGGAGGCGCGCGGCGAGTTCGTAGGCAGCGATGCGGGCTTCGAGCATCGTGTCCCCTGCCCGCTCGCGTGCGTGCACGGAGTTGAGCTGGCGCAAAAACTCGCGGCTCGCATCGCCGACCTGTTGATCATTCGGCGGGAAAAGATCGGCGATCGGATCCTTGCCCCCGGCGGTCTCGATGACCGTGGCCTGATGCACCGCCGGCAGAAATCCCGCGCCCCAATTCACCACGCCGCCCGGCGGCAACCCGCGCGGATCGGGCAGCACGACGAACGCCGGCAGATTCTCGCTCTCGCTTCCGAGTCCATACGTGACCCACGCGCCCATGCTCGGAAATCCCGGCCGGATGAAGCCGCTATTCGCCATGAACATCGCCGGCCCATGCAGCGCCGTCTTGCTCTGCATCGAGTGGATGAAGGCGATGTCGTCCACGCGCTGCGCGAGCTGCGGGAAAAGATCGCTCATCCATTTCCCGCACTGCCCGTGCTGCCGGAACGGCCAGTAGCTCGGCTGACAATTGCCCGGCTTCGACGCGAAGAAGGTCAGCTTCCCATCGGGATCGAACGGCTGCCCCGCGCGCCGCGCCAGCTCCGGCTTGTAGTCCCACGAATCGACGTGACTCAGCCCGCCCGGGCAGAAAATCTGGATCACCGCCTTCGCCTTCGGCGCAAAGTGCGGCGCACGCGGCGCGAGCGGATGAGTCGCTGCGCGCGCGTCGTTCAGCATCGCCGCGAGTGCGACACCGCCGAGCCCGCCGCCGGCGTGCTGGAGAAACTCGCGGCGCGTGAGCGGGATTCGTTTCATCGCATCAAGTAGGCGACGAGGTCGCGAACGTTCTCCTCGCCGAGCGCGGCGAACATCCCCTCGGGCATGAGGCTCTGCGGAAGCTGCTCGCTCTTCGCGATGTCGGCGCGCTGGATCGTCACCCGCTCGGTCGGCGTCTGCACGGTGATGACCTTGTCGCTCTGCTCCGGAATCACGCCGGTGAGCAGCCGCCCGTCCTTGAGCGTGATGACGCTCACGCGGTAGTCAGCGGGAACGACCGCGTTCGGGTCGATGATGTTTTCGAGCAGGTAGCTCACGTTGCGCCGGTCGCTGCCGGTGAGATCAGGAGCGATGGCGCCTCCTTCGCCGTAGAGCTTGTGGCAGGCGGCGCAGGCGCCGGCATAAAGCAGCTTGCCCTTCGCCACGTCAGCCTTCGCCAGCGCCGCGGGCGTGAGCAGCCCCTGCCATTTCGCCAGCTCCTGCTTCTTCGCTTCCGGCGTCTCGCGCAGCTCGCCCCAGGTCTTCGTGAGCTGCTGGCTCAAGGCATCGTCGCCGAGGCTGCGAATCTGCCGCGCCTGGAACGGCGTGATGTCTCCGCGCGCCGCCGGATGTTTCGCCACGAAGTCGAGCAGTTGCTTCGCCCACGCGGCGCGCGACGAGAGCGTGCTGACGTTCGCCGCCCGCCATTCCTGGCTGCGGTCGGGCCAGTTCACGAGCAGCGCCTTCGGCACATCCGCGTCCGCAAACTTCGCGCACCCGAGCCGCGCGGCGGTGCCGAGCACCTTGTCGTTGATCATCCCGCGCACGATCGCAAAGTGTTCCGGCTTCGGATTCCGCAGCAGCGAATCGAAAGCGCTGCGCCGCGCGCTCGCGTCGCCTTCGGTTTCCTTGATGAGCGCGATCAATTCATCCATCGCGCGACCGCTTCCAAATACGAGCGACACATCGCGCACGAGTTCCGCCGGCAAGCCCGGTGCCTTCGCGAATTCATCCCAGCGCCCCGGCTTCGGCGCCTGGCTGAAACCGCGCAGCGCCTCGCTCATCCCGCGCAGAATATCCCCGCGCGCGTCAGCACGACCGAGCGCCGCGACCAGCAGCGCATCGACGGGCGCCGGCGATTTTTCGATCTCCTCGGTGAGCCGCCGCGCGATGAGGCGACGCACCGTGGGAATCTTCGACGCGACAGCGAGCGCAATCGCTTTGTCCGAATGCGCGACGACGGCGGGTTCGATGCCATACCAGATCATCAGCGGCTGCTGGCGGTCGTCTGCGTCCTCCGCGTGCGCGGCGAGCGCGGTGGCGAAAGCGAAGCGTTCCGCGAGCGGCAGCCGCGGCATCCCACTCGCGACGTGCAACCGGACGAGTCCGTCGGGCGAAGACGCGTCTTCGAGCTTTGGCGGCATCGGTTCGACCGGCGCGCGACCGGCGAACCGCTGCCACTTGGCCTTCCTCTTCCCCGGCCCGTCGTAGCTGATCTTGTAGATGCGTCCGCTCGTCCGATGCACGCCGTCGTTGTCGTGACACTCGCCCGCGTCGCTCCAGTCGATCACGAACATGCTGCCATCCGGCCCGGTGCTGAGGTCGAGGCCGCGAAACCATTTGTCCTTCGCGCGCATGAAGTCCGCGCCGTGCTTCGCGACGTAGCCGCAGCCTTCGCGCACGAGGATGTCGGTGTTGATGCGATTCCCGTGCAGGTTGGCCGTGAACAGCCGACCATCGTATTCCGCCGGCCACGCGCCGCCTTGATAGATCACGCAGCCGACGTGCGCGTGTCCTCCGCCCATCGTGTCCGTCTTCGACGACATCGGCTTGTCGCGCAGGTCGCTCCACTTCTCCGCGCCGGTGTCGAAGTGAAAGTGATCCGCCGTCTGCTCGATCACCTCATAAACGTGCGGGTTCAGGTGCGCGCCGAACATGCGCCGGTAGTAGGCGCCGGGAATGCCGTGCCACAGGTGACCGATGACCGTGTTCGTCCAAAACAATTCGCCGCGCGCGTCCCAATCCATCCCCCACGAATTCGTCCCGCCCTGGCAGACGACCTCGAACGTGTGCTTCACCGGATGCCAGCGGAAGATGCCGCAGTTCATCCGCGTGCGCTCCGCGTCCGGTGTGCCCGGCGCACCGATCGCGCTCGTGTCGGTGATCCCGTGGCGTCCATAGAGCCAGCCGTCCGGCCCCCAGCGCAGGCCGTTCACGATGTTGTGGCCGATCGTCTTGAAGTTGAATCCATCGAGCAGCACGCGCGGTTCGCCGTCCGGCACGTCGTCGCCGTTCGCGTCCGGGATGAAGATCATCTCCGGCGCGCACAGCGCATACACGCCGCCCTTTCCGATCTCGATGCTCGTAAGCCGCACGCCTCGATCCCAAAACACCGTCCGCTTTTCGAAGCGCCCGTCGTTGTCCGCGTCCTCGAAGATCAGGATGCGATCGCGCAGCTCCGTATTCCAGCGCGCGGGATTATCCGCATACGTGTAGCACTCCGCGACCCACAACCGTCCGCGCCCATCCCACGCCATCGCGATCGGCTGCTGCACATCCGGCTCCGCGGCGAAGACCTGGCACTTAAACCCCGGCGGCAGCTCCATCGTGCGCGCCGCTTCCTCCGCGTGCATCGGGCCGCCGGGAGTTTTCTCGGTGTTAAACGGCGCCGGAAACTCCGCCATCGCGGCGGTAGCCACGAATAGGGCGGCGACAACAAAGCGCGCGCTGGCGGGTGTTTTGTCGGCGGCCATCGATCAAGGCAGCAATGGCTTCACCGGCGTCGTCCCATCCTTCTCCACGGGGTAAAGCGCGTTCTGCTTCTCCATCGCGGCGACGAGGCCCTGCATCATGCGCCGCAGTTCCTTCGGCTTGGTGGACGCGACATTCTTCTGCTCGAAGGGATCATTCGCGAGATTGAAGAGCTGGTAGTGCGAGCCGTCGGACACCGCGGTCGGGAAGTAGTGATAGATCACCTTCCAGTCGCCATCGCGCCACACGGTGAAGTGATCCGTGCGATGCGGCGCGTGCGGGTAGTGCATGAGGAATTGCTCCTTGCGGCTCGCGTCGCGCTTGCCCGCGAGCAGCGTGTCGAGTCGCACGCCATCGACCGCGTGGTTCGCCGGCGCTGCGGTTCCGGTGAGCGCGGTGATCGTCGGGAACAAGTCATACACCGCCGCCTGCTGGCTCTGAATGACGCCCGCGGGAATCGGAAGCCGCTTCTGAAATGCATTGCCCGCGCTCCCCTTCGCCCACGCGGCGATGAATGGCACACGCGTTCCACCTTCATAGTGCGAGCCCTTTTTCCCGCGCAGCGGCGCGGCGCACGCCACTTCATGCTGGTGGCCGAGCGGCGCGTCGGAGCCGTTGTCGCCGAGAAAAACGATGAGCGTGTTCTCCGCGACGCCGAGCTTGTCGAGATGGTCGAGCACGTCGCCGAGCGACTTGTCCATTCCCTCGATGAGCGTC
Source organism: Chthoniobacteraceae bacterium (assembly GCA_040081625.1). Taxonomy (GTDB): domain Bacteria; phylum Verrucomicrobiota; class Verrucomicrobiia; order Chthoniobacterales; family Chthoniobacteraceae; genus VFJQ01. Next base: position 23,198 of record JBEBGD010000069.1, on the reverse strand, counting down.
GCGAAAGCCTGTGCCGGCGCGGGTTTGCCGGAGTCCTTGTAGTTCGCAGCGAAACGAGGGTCGGAATTGAACGGCGAGTGAACGGCGTAGTGCGGGAAGTAGAGGAAGAAGGGTTTGTCCGCTTTCACTGCGTCGGCGACGTGCGCATTCGCCTCGAGCGTGAGCGCCTCGGTGAGAAAGATGTCCTGCCCGTGATACTTCTCCAGCCCCTGCACCGACGCCTTCGAGCGGTTGCCCTTCCCGGCGAAGTTCTCCGTTCCGTAATAGCTCGCGGGCGCGCCGATCGAGGCCCCGGCGACATTGATGTCGAAGCCGAGATTCGCCGGATTCGCGCCCTCAAACTCTCGCGGCCCGAAGTGTCCCTTGCCGACGTGAATGGTGCGGTAGCCATTTGCCTGCATCAGCCTCGGCAAGGTCACGTCGCCCTTCTTCAGCCCATGCCAGTTCCACTGCGGCGGACCGTTCGGGCCCGCGTTGTTGTTGTCGGGATTGATCCAGTTCGTCGTGTGATGCCGCGCCGCGTTCTGCCCCGTCAGGATGGCGATGCGCGTCGGCGAGCACACGCTCATCGCGTGGAAATTGTTGAAGCGAATCCCGCGCGCCGCGAGCCGCTCCATGTTCGGCGTGCGGTAGTAATCATTGAGCGGATAACGCTTCGGCTTCCCCGATTCGTCGGTGAGGAAAGGCAGCGACGTGTCCATCACACCCATGTCGTCCACAAGCATGACGACGATGTTCGGCTTGGATTCGACCGCGTGCGCGAGGCTCGCGAGGGCGAGGAACAGGAGGGTGAGTTTAGTCCACATAAATGAATTCATTGGCATTGAGCAGCATTCGGCAAAGGGAGGAAAGACTTTCGCTGCGAACCAACTGCCCGGCGGCGCTCAACTCGTCCGGCGACGGCGAGCGGGAGAAAGCGAGATGGAACGCGCGCGCGACCTGTGCCTCGGTCTTCGCGCCAGCGTCGCGCTCGACGCGCTCCGCGAAGTAACCCGCCTGCTTGATCACAAACTCGTTGTTCATCAGCGCGAGCGATTGCAGCGCGGTCGTCGTCACGTTGCGCGCGGGCGTGAGGTTCGCCGGGTTGGGGCAATCGAGCGTCGTCATGAACTGATGCGTCGTCGTCCTCACCACGAACCGATACACGCTGCGCCGCCACAGCTCCGGCGAGTCAGGCGTGATGTAGCGATAGATCGGCGCGTAAGCCTCCTCGTAGTCGAAGTCGCGATACCCCGGACCGAACATCTGCGGGTTCAATTTCCCGCTCACCGCCAGCATCGCATCGCGCAGCGACTCGGCATCGAGCCGGCGCGGATTCATGCGCCAGAGCAGACGACCTCCCGAGTCGATACGCAGCCCATCGGCGTGCGATTGCGATACCTGCCGATACGCCGCGCTCGTGCAAATCAGCCGGTGCATCGACTTGAGCGACCATCCGCTCGCGGCGAACTCCTCCGCCAGCCAGTCGAGCAGTTCGGGGTGCGACGGCATCCCGCCGCCGAGCCCGAAGTCGCTCGGCGTGTCCACGATGCCGGTGCCGAAGTGGTAATGCCAGAGCCGGTTCACCAGCACGCGCCGCGTCAGCGGATTCGCGCGGTCGGTGATCCAGTCGGCGAGCGCGATGCGTCGCTGCGCGTCATCGCCCGCAAACTCGTTGCGTAAGCCCGCCAGCCGGAACACGCCGGGCCCGACGCCGTCGGTCGGCGTCTCGGGATCGCCGCGGCGCAGCACCTTAATCTCCGGCGGCGCGGAAGTCGTCACCGCATACACCTTCTCATCGTTCGCACTCGCGGCGAGCGAAGCGGTGAGCTTCGTCTCCTCCGCGCGCAACGCCGCGATCCGCTCGCGATCCACCGGCTTCGGCGAGTGCGCCCCGGATTCCGGCAAGAGCCGCGCATCGCCGAGGAAAAGCAGGTCGCTTCCGATTCCGTCCCCGCCATCGGTCGCCACCAGCGCGAGCCACTTCGCATTCGCCGGGATCTCAACGTCCACGCGCGCCGACTCATCCTTGCGCATCTTCAGCCGCTGAAACTTCAACTCGCCATCGACGAACACGCTGAAGTCCGCCCGGCTCGCCGCGACCTCCGGCTTCGCGCCGAAGCCGACCATCGCCGTGAACCGCATCTTCGTGAAGCCAGTCGCCTTCCGCACTTCCGCGAGCGCGAACGTCACGCCTCCATTCGCGTGCAGGCCGAGGATCGAATGCCGGTCGCCGGCATAGTCCACACCATCGATCTTCGTGTTGACCTGCGCATTGAGCGGTCCGTTTCGCACCACATCCCACGCGTGCCCGGACGTGGCCGGGAGTTTGTCTGTCTCGACATTGTAGGCGACCCGGGCCGCCGATGTTCCGTCCGGCACGAAAAGCCACTGCACGAACTTCGGCGCCTGCGGATCGCTCCATTGCACGGCCTGCAGGCGGTTGACCATGATGTCGCGGTGGTAGCCGAGTCGCTCCGTCGTCACGTTGCCCGTGCGGATGTGCAGTCCCGCGCCCTTCGTGCCGCTGCCCCGGCCGTCACCCCCGCCGATCATGTCCGCGAGATCCAATCCTTCCCCCGTGAGCCGCCCGAGTTCACCGCGCACTTCACGAAGCCGCGCCTGCAACTTCTTGCCCGCCTCTTCACGCCGCGCAGCCGCAGCTGCGTTCACGTCGCGATCGTCGCGCTTCACGCCCGCGAAGACCGCCCACAGCGCGTAGTATTCGCGCTGCGTGATCGGATCGAGTTTGTGATCGTGGCAACGCGCGCAGTTGATCGTCACTCCGCACGCCGCGGTCATCACCTGCGTGACCATGTCGTCGAGATCGTCCGCACGCGCGGCACGCTTCAGCACATCGCTCTTCGTCTCCGCCTGCCCGACAAAATCCCACGGCCCCGCCGCGAGGAAGCCGGTCGCGATCACCGCCTCGGGATCGTCTGGCCTCAGCGCGTCGCCCGCGATCTGCTCGCGCAGGAACCGGTCGTAGGGCTTGTCGGCGTTCAGCGCGCGGATCACGTAGTCGCGATAGCGCCACGCGTTCGGCCGGAGCTTGTCGCGCTCGAAGCCGTGCGTGTCCGCGTAGTGCGCGATGTCGAGCCAGTGCCGCGCCCACCGCTCGCCGTAGTGCGGCGACGCGAGCATCTCATCGACGAGCTTTTCATAAGCGCGCGGGTCCGGGTCGTTCACGAAACGCTCCACGCGCTCCGGGGTCGGCGGCAATCCGAGCAGATCGAAGCTCAACCGCCGGATGAGCGTTCGGCGATCAGCCTCGGGCGACATCGCGAGCCCGGCCTGCGCGAGCTTTGCGACGATGAAGGCGTCGATCGAATCTCCCGCGGGCCGCTTCACCGGCTGCCACGCCCAATGATCGAGCCGCGTATCGCGCTCGTCCGGCCACGGCGCGCCCGCGTCGATCCACGTCCTCAGCGTCGCGATCTGTGCCGCCGTGAGACGCTCGCCTTTCGGCGGCATCCGCTCGCCCTCGTCGTGGCTGAGCACGCGCTCGATCAGCGCACTCTCCGCGCTCTTTCCCGAGACGATGACCGGCCCATCGTCGCTTCCCTTGAGCGCGTCCGCCTTCCGGTCGAGCCGCAGATTCGCCTTCTGCTTCTTCTCGCCGTGACACTCGAAGCATCGCTCCGCAAGGATCGGCCGCACGTCGCGCACGAAGTCCACCGCGTGCAGCCGCGTGGCGATGAAGATTGTGAGAGCGATAATGCGGACGTTCATGCGAGCAAGCCGCGGATGATGTGCCCATGCACATCCGTGAGCCGGCGGTCGATTCCGTTGTGGTAAAAACTCAGCCGCTCGTGATCGATGCCGAGCAGGTGCAGAATCGTCGCGTGGAAGTCATACACCGTGACCGGATCAGACACCGTGCGGTAGCCGACCTCGTCCGTCGCGCCGTGGCGGATGCCCGGCTTCACGCCTGCGCCAGCGAGCCAGCAGGTGAAAGCGTGCTGATGATGATCGCGCCCGCGCCCCTCGCCCTGCGCGAACGGCGTGCGGCCAAACTCGCTCGACCAGATGACCAGCGTGTCCTCGAGCAGGCCGCGCTGTTTCAAGTCCTTGAGCAGCGCCGCGCACGGCTGATCGAGCAGCCGGCCCTGCCGTTCGTGATTGTCCTTCACGTCCTCGTGCCCGTCCCAGTTGATGCGCGGCGAACCGAGCGCGCCGCCATTATAGACCTGCACGAAGCGCACGCCGCGCTCGATGAGGCGCCTCGCCATGAGGAAGTTTTTCGCCGACGGCCCGACGATCGGATCGTCGATCCCGTAGAGCCGCCGCGTGCTCGCCGACTCGCCGCGAAAGTCGAGCACCTCGGGAATGCTCGCCTGCATCCGCGCCGCGAGTTCGTAGGCGCGGAGCCGCGCGCGCAGCGAGGTATCGGCGGGATCGTGCGCGGCGTATTCGCCGTTGAGCCGCGCGAGCAGTTTCATCCCGGCCTCGCGCGCAGCCGGCTGGATGTGCGCGGGCGTGCGGAGATTTGCGACGGGCTCGGCGGCGCCCATGTCGAAGATCGTGCCCTGATGTTCCGCGGGAAGAAAGCCGTTGCTCCAGTTCGCCGTGCCGCCGTTCACGAGCCCGCGCGGATCGGGCAGCACGACGAAGACGGGCAGATCGTCCGTCGTCGAGCCGAGCCCGTAGGACAGCCACGCGCCCATGCTCGGGAAGCCCGCGAGCGTGAAGCCGGTATTCATCTGAAAGCACGCGGGCTGATGCGACGGACTCTTCGCGACCATCGAGTGAATGAGCGCGATGTCGTCCACGCACGTCGCGAGATGCGGGAACAATCCGCTCACCCACGCGCCGCTGCGCCCGTGCTGCGCAAAGGGAAACATGCTCTTCCGCAACACGCCCGGCTTCGCGAAGAACGTGTCGATCTCGCCCTTGCCGGACAACGCCTGCCCGTCGCGGCGCTCCAGCTCCGGCTTGAAATCGAACGTGTCCACGTGGCTCACGCCGCCGGGCGAGAAGATGTGGATCGCCCGTTTCGCGCGGGGCGCGAAGTGCGGACCGTTCGCGACGGCGCGCTCGCGCTGGAGCATCCACGCGAAGGCTGCCGCGCCGAGGCCGGTGGCGGTGCTCCCGAGGAAAGTGCGGCGGTCGAGAAATGCGGCGCTCATCGGAGGTAGAGAAACTCGCTCGCATTGACGAGCGTCCAGCACACCGTCGCGAGGCCGTGCTCGCGCGCGACTTCGACGCACGCGGCGAGTTCGTCCGGCCGCGGAGGGCGCAGGAAAACGATCTCGAACGCGCGCGCAACTTGCGTCGTCACATCGCCGGCGATTCGCTGCGCGAGCTTCTCCGCCTGCCGCACGGCGAAGCTGTCATTCATCAGCGCGAGCGCTTGCAGCGGCGTGGTCGTCGCACGGCGGCGCGGCGTGGTGATCGACGGCGACGGACAATCGAGCGCGTCGAGGAAGGGACTGCGCCCGGTGATGATCTGCATGCGATAGATCGTGCGGCGATTGAAGTCCGGCTCGTCCTTGTCGAAGAGATGATAGAAGTAGGTATTGAGCTGCGTGACCGTGAACGGCTTGAAGCTCGGCCCGCCAATCTGCGGATTCAGCGCGCCGCTCATCGCCAGCATCGCATCGCGCACGACCTCGCCCTCGAGTCGGCGCGGCGGAAAGCGCGAGAGCAGCCTGTCGTCCGCGTCGCCCGGCGCCGCGCTTCCCGCTCCCTGCCGATACGTCGCGCTCGTCACGATCAGCCGATGCAGCGCCTTCACGCTCCAACCGCGCGCGACGAACTCGCTTGCGAGCCAGTCGAGCAACTCAGGATGCGACGGCCGGCCGCCGTTCACGCCGAAGTCGCTCGGCGTATCGACGAAGCCGGTGCCGAAATGCTGCTGCCACACGCGATTCACCATCACGCGCGCGGCCAGAGGATTGCGCGCATCGCTCAGCCACGCCGCGAAGCGAATCCGCCGCTCGCCCTCGGGAGCATCCGGCGCGAGGCCAAAGTCCGGCGCCGGTTCGCGGAGGACCGACAACCCCGCGGGCACTACCGATTCACCGCGCTGCTTCACGTCGCCGCGCGCGAAGATCACCGTCGGCTTCGGCTCACCGCGGACGCCGGTGAAGGCGAGCGTCACCGGAAATTTCGTCACCAGGTCCCGCTGCGCCTTGTCGCGCTCCGCACTCGCGGCAGTGCGCTCGGCATTCAGCGCCGTCGCGGCATCGGTCTTTTCCTTCGCGGCCTTCAGCTTGCGGTCGAGTTCCGAGATCTGCCTCGCCAGGACATCGAGGCGAGCGCGCAGAGGCGCCGTCGCCTTGACCCATTCCGCATCCTCCGCGTCGCCGAGCATCCGCCGCACGCCGTGGACGCGCGGCAATGCACCGTGATCAACACCTTCGATCGCCGCCTTGAGCCGGTAGTAATCGGCCTGCGGAATCGGATCGAACTTGTGATCGTGGCAGCGCGCGCACTGCACGGTCAGGCCGAGGAAGGTCTGCGCGACGGCGCCGACAATTTCCTCGAGCTGCTCCTCGCGCGACTGGAGCCGCCCGAGCGGACTCGGCGTGACCCGCTGCACCGCATCCCACGGCCCGGCCACGAGAAAGCCCGTCGCTGCGATGCCGCGCGCGGTGACGGGCTTCATCACGTCGCCGGCGATCTGCTCGCGCACGAACTGATCGTAAGGCACGTCGTCATTGAACGCATCGATGACGTAGTCGCGGTAGGTCCACGCCTCCTTTCGCTGCATGTCGTCCTCGAAGCCGTCGCTCTCCGTGAAGCGCACCACGTCGAGCCAGTGCCGCGCCTGCCGCTCGCCGTAGTGTCGCGAGGCGAGCAGTTCATCGACGAGTTTTTCGTAGGCAAGCGGGTCGCGATCGGCCACGAACTTCTCCACCCGCTCCGGCGTCGGCGGCAGCCCGAGCAGGTCGAAGCTGAGCCGCCGGATGAGCGTGCGGCGATCAGCCGCGGGCGTCATCGCGAGGCCCGACTGCGCAAGCTTCGCGCCGATGAGTGTGTCGATTGCGTTACCCGCTACCGCAGGCCGCTTCACCGGCTGGAACGCCCAGTGCGTCTTTGCCGGGTCGTCGCGTTTGACGCCCACATGCTCCGGCCACGCCGCGCCCTGCGCGATCCATCCGCGCAGCAGCGCCATCTCGCCCGCGCGGAGCCGCTCGCCTTTCGGCGGCATCACTTCGTCTTCATCGGCACTCGTCACTCGCTGCAAAATCGGACTGGCATCCGGCTTGCCCGCGACGATCGCCGCGCCGTCGTCGCCGCCCTTGAACGCAAACTCGCGACCATCGAGCCGCAGCCCGCCCTTCTGCTTCTTCGCGCCGTGACACTCGACGCAGCGCTCGCGCAGCAGCGGCCAGACTTGCGACTCGAAGTCCACCGCCGCGAGCGCCGGTATCGCGACGAAAAGGAGCAGCGCCGACTTCATGCGAGCACGTCGTGGATCACGTGCCCGTGCACGTCGGTGAGGCGGCGCTCGATGCCGTTGTGATAGAAGCTCAGCCGCTCGTGATCGAGGCCGAGCACGTGAAGCATCGTGGCGTGCAGGTCGTAGATCGTCGCGACGTTCTCCGTCGCCTTGTAGCCGAACTCGTCGGTCGCGCCGTAGCTGTGCCCGCGCTTCACGCCCGCGCCGGCGAGCCAGACGGTGAAACCGGCGGGGTTGTGATCGCGGCCGTTCGCGCCTTTTTGGAAAGTGGGCATCCGCCCGAACTCGGTAACGAACGCGACGAGCGTGTCGTCGAGCAGCCCGCGCTCGCGCAGATCGCGCAGGAGCGCGGCACACGGCTGGTCGAGGATCGGCGCGTGGACGGCGTATTGGTCGGCGATCTTTTTGTGGCCGTCCCAGTTGCCCACGCCCTCGCCCATCGCGTAAGCGCCGTTGAAGAGCTGCACGAAGCGCACGCCGCGCTCGAGCAGTCGCCGCGCGAGGATGCAGTTCTTCGCGAAGCCGGCCTTGTAGGTATTCTGCGTGTCGTCAGCGCCGTAGCGGGCGAGCGTGCCGGGTGATTCGTTGGCGATGTCGCTCACCTCCGGCGCAGCGAGCTGCATTCGCGCGGCCATCTCGTAGCTCGCGATGCGCGCGGCGAGTTGCGTGTCGCCGGGATGCTCGGCGAGGTGGCGCTCGTTCAGGAAGCCGATGAAGTCGCGCGTCGCACGGTCGGACTTCCCGCTGATGCTCGCGGGCCGCGCGAGATGCGGGATTGGCTTGTCGGCGTTGAAGGCGGTGCCTTGAAACACCGCGGGCAGGAACGCCGAGTTCCAATGATTCGATCCGACCTGCGGCACGCCGCGCGGATCGGGGATCGCAACGAACGCCGGCAGGTCCGCGCATTCCGAGCCGAGCGCGTAAGTCGCCCAGCAACCCGCGCCGGGAAAGCCGTCGAGCGTGAAGCCTGTGCTCATCTGGTTCTCCGCCGGGCCGTGCGTGTTCGACTTCGCGGTCATCGAGTGGATGAAGCACATCTCGTCGGCGAGTTCCGCGAGGTTCGGCAGCAAATCGCTGCACATCTTCCCGCTCTGCCCGCGCGGTTTGAACTCCCAGAGCGGCTTGATGAGGTTGCCGTTCTCGCCCTGGAAGGTGACGAGTCCGCCGCCGGGCATCGGCGTGTCGTGGCGCTTCACGAGTTCGGGTTTGAAGTCGAACGTATCCACGTGGCTGAGCGCGCCGGAGCAGAAGATCGTGAGCACGCGCTTCGCCTTCGGCGCGAAGTGCGGCTGGCGCGGCGCGAACGGATGCGCGGGATCGATCGGCGGACGGATCGGCACCTTGTCTTCCGCGAGCAATGAGCTGAGCGCGAGTCCGCTCAGACCGGTCCCGCCCCAGCGGAGAAAATCGCGACGGCTCAGTAGCCAGCGTCCGGCGTGGGAAAGGGCGTTCGGATTCATGGCTAGAACATGTAGAGAAACTCGCTGCTGTTCAGCAGCGCCCGGCAAAACGCGGGCAGCCCTTCCGCGGCGATGAACTTCACCGCCGCGGCTTCCGCGTCCGGCGGCAGTGAGTGACCGTATGCGAGCGCGCACGCACGGCGCACCTGCGCGGCAGGATCGTTGCCGGCGTCTTCCACAAGTCGCTCGGCGAGGAACTTTGACTGCTGGAGCAGGAACGGACTGTTCAGAAGATTCAGCGCCTGGAGCGCGGTCGTGCTGCTCGTGCGGCGCGGCGCGACCTGGCCGGCGTCGGGAATGTCGAAAGCACCGAAGACGTTCTCGAGCTGCATCCGCGGCTTGGCTTGATAGACCATGCGCCGCCACGTCTCCGGGCCGGGCTCGGCGAGCGGCACATAGACCTTCACGTAGTTGTCATTCGGCTCGAAGAGATCGAAGCCCGGGCCGCCCATCGTGAGGTCGAGTTTGCCGGTGACGGCGAGGATCGAATCGCGCAGCGCTTCCGCCTCGAGGCGGCGCGGCGGGAAGCGCCAGAGCAGGCGCGCGTCGGCATCCACCGAGAGCGGAGAGCGGAGAGCGGAAACCGGAGAGGCGGTGGCTCTTTCCGCATTCCGCGTTCCGCGTTCCGCATTTGAACTCTGCCGATACGTCTCGCTCGTGCAGATGAGGCGGTGCATGGCCTTCACGCTCCAGCCGCGCGCGATGAACTCGCTCGCGAGCCAGTCGATCAATTCCGGGTGCGTCGGCTTGCCGCCGTTGATGCCGAAGTCGCTCGGCGTGTCCACGAGGCCGCGGCCGAAATGGTAGTGCCAGATGCGGTTCACCATCACGCGCGCCGTGAGAGGGTTTTCCGGCGAGGCGATCCACTTCGCGAGCGCGAGCCGGCGCTCCTGATCGGGCGCATCATTCGGCAGTCGCCAGCCGCCGCCGAACTCGCTCAGCGCGCCGGGCGCAACCTCCTCCTTCGGCTGCATCGCGTCACCGCGGTGGAGGCGGAACGTCGCGCCGGGCGTCTCGAACTTGCCCGCGTAGATGCTCGGGAATGTTGTGAGCGCGCTGATTTCATCGAGCAACTTCGCGCGCTTCGCCGCCACTACGCCGACCTCGGCGACGTGTTCGCGCGGCAGGTTGCTGAGCGTCGGGATGCTCTTGATCCGCTGGCGGAACTCCGTCGGCAGGCGGTCGAGCGACGACGCGATGGGATGCCACGCGTTGCCGTCGAGCGAGGCTTCGATCCGATACGCGAGCGGCAGCCGGTCCTCAAACACCCTGCCCTTCTTCGCGTCGCCGCGGTCGCGGCTCCACGCGATGCGATTGATGCGCTGCGGCTTCGCGAACTCAATCTGCACCCAGCCCGCGCCCTTCGCATTCGAGATCCAGCTAAAGTCGTTTCCGAAACGCCCATCATTGATGTGTTCGAGACGATGCTTCGCATTCGCGCCGCTCGCATAGACACCCGACGCCGTCGCCTTCGCGCCCGCCGACCCGAGCGCGATGTTCTTCGGCGCATCGGCGGCGAAGACCTCCAATTCATCAATGCACGGCTCGCCCGAACTCGCAGCCGTGATCGTGAAGCGCACGAACTTCGCCTCGAACACGTCGAAGACTTCCTCGTTCGCGCGATGCGAGACTGGCGCGCGCAGTTGCGGCACCAGCGCCTTCGCGTCGGAAGTCGCGAGCGCTTCCTCGAAGATCACCGTGTCCGCGACCGTCGGCGCGCCCTTCTCGCCGCTGCGCAGCACGAGGCAGCTCTCCGGCTTCAACTCAAACACGCCGGCATCGCGAAAGCCGCTCCATCGCTTCTGCTCCGGGATGGCGGGCGTGCCGTCGGCGAACTTCGATTGATCGATCGCCGCGATCTCGGTCTGGTCGGAAGTCGTCGCGAGATCGCCGTCGCGGTCGAGCACGTAGCGCGCGTCCTTCGCGTGCGTGGTCCACGCACCCCACGAGAGCCACACGCGGAAACGCCCGCTCGCGCGAGGATGCCACTCGAAGAAATCCTCGCGCTTGCCGGGCTCGGCGGCCCAGTAGCGATAGCTCTCGCCGAGGTTCGGCAGGCGCGTGAGATCGCCGGCATCGTCGGCCTGGCCGCGCTCCTTGCCGGGTGAATAGACGATCGGTTGCCCATTCTTCGGCTGCTCGATCTGCGTGACTGAATCCGTCGCGCTGTCATCGACGACGACGACGCGCGCGAGCCGCGCCTTCGGCTGAAAGCCGGCGAGCTTGCGGTCGAGCGGCGCGAGCTCCTTTCGCAACGCGTCGGCTTTCGCGAGCTGCGCATCCGCGTCGCGCGGGCGCATCGGCCGCTCGGCGTGCTGCACGCCGGCGAAAACGGCTTTGATCGCGTAGTAGTCGTTCTGCGGGATCGGATCGAACTTGTGGCTGTGGCAGCGCGCGCAGCCGATCGTGAGACCGAGAAACGCCGAGCCGGTGGTGCTCACGAGATCGTGCAGTTCGTCCGCGCGCTGCGTCGCGGTGAGCATCGGATCCTTGCCTTTCACCTGATCCCACGCGCCGGCGACAAGGAAGCCGGTCGCGTCGTCGGCGCCGCTCGCGTCACCGGCGAGTTGCTCGGTGATGAAGCGGTCGTAGGGCAGGTCTTCGTTGAAGGCGCGAATGACGTAGTCGCGATACGGCCATGCGTTCGGGCGTGTGCGGTTCATCTCGAAGCCGTGGCTTTCCGCGAAGCGCACGACGTCGAGCCAGTGCCGCGCCCAGCGTTCGCCGTAGCGCGGGGAGGCGAGCAGCTTATCCACGAGTCGCTCATAGGACACCTGGGACGCATGGGACACATAGTCGGCGACTTCCTCGGGCGTCGGCGGCAAGCCGGTGAGATCGAAGGTGAGGCGGCGGATCAGCGTGCGCGGATCGGCCTCGGGATTCGGCGCGAGGCCTTGCGCGGCGAGCTTCGCAAAGATGAAGCGGTCGATCGGATTCGCGGACCACGCCTCGGGCGCCGGCGCCAACTCCGGCTTCGTCAGCGGCTGAAACGACCACCACGATTTCGCATCGTTCTTCGGCTTCGAGGCTGACGCTTCGCGGGGATCGGGCGCGCCCATCTTCACCCACGCCTCGAGCACGGCTACCTTCGCGGGATCAAGCGGCGTCTTGGGCGGCATCGCCGTGTCCTTGTCGGTGCGCCGCACGGCGACGATGAGCGGGCTCGCGTCGGCATCGCCGGGAACGATCGCCGGCTGCCCGCTGTCGCCGCCCTTCTGCCAGCCGGCACGCGTGTCGAGGCGCAGGTCGCCCTTGAGCCGCTCGGCCTCGGCGCTGTGGCATTTGTAGCAATGCTCGATGAGGATCGGGCGGACCTTTTCCTCGAAGAAATGAAGCTGCTCCGCGGGAACGTCCGCCGCCGACGCAGCGGCGACGAAGAAGACCGGGACGAAGCGGAGGGAACGCATGGGTGTGGACTGTTGCCCATCGACAACCCGAATGCACTCTTCTGCTTTGCCGGAAGAGGCGGGTGCAACTTCGTCCGCGAAGTCCTTGCGTGGCCGCGGCAGGCTCCTTTACTGATTGGCCATGACACCGCGCGCCATCCTTTCCGTCACCATCGCCGCCATCATCCCCGTGGCATTCACCGGCTGCGAAAGTGCTCCGGGCTCGGGAGAGGGAATCTACTCGCAAGGCGGCGCGGCTGCAGGCAGCGCACTCGCGCGCGGCGCGGCAAGCAGTTCGGGCGAAGGACTCGTCGCGAGCGCGGCGGTGCATAATGTCGGGATGGCGACCGTCGTCGTCATCGCGAAGCGCCAGGCGAGCGAGCGTCAGCGCAAGGTCGCCGAGGAACGCGCGAAGGCGTTTCAGGCGAAGCTCACGCCGGCAAAGAAGGCGGCGATGAAAAAGAAGAAGGTGCGCTACGTCGCGATCGACACGGTGAAGGACGAGCGCACGCACCCGAAGGCGAAAAAAGACGTGATGATCTGGGACGTGGAGAGCCAGCAGATCGTCGGCAACAACGTTTATGACGTGGAGAGCACGCCGCCGATCGGGCAGACGGCCCGCTTCGAGACGTATGCGGCGGAATACGTCGGGACCGGCAGCTAGGCGAGCGCGGAGAGCGGAGAGCGAAGACCGGAAAGATTTTCCAACGCGCGCGCTTCCCCTCTCTCCGGTTTCCGCTATCCGCTCTCCGCTTTTATGAACATCCACGAATACCAAGCCCGCGAACTGTTTGAAAAATTTGGCGTCGCCACGCAACCGGGGCGCGTCGCCTCGACGGCGGACGAAGCCACCTCCATCGCCACGTCGCTCGGAGTGCCGAAGGTCGTCGTCAAAGCGCAGATCCACGCCGGCGGGCGCGGCAAGGGCACGTTCAAGAGCGGCTTCAAGGGCGGCGTGCATCTCGCTTCCTCACCTGCGGAAGCCGGCACGATCGCGGGACAGATGCTCGGCCAGACGCTCGTCACGCACCAGACCGGGGCGGACGGCAAACTCGTCGGCAAGGTCTTCGTCGGTGAAGCCGTCGATATCACTCGCGAGCTTTACTTCGCCATCCTGCAGGATCGCGCGACGAGCGGCTACACGATCATCGCCAGCACCGAAGGCGGTGTGAACATCGAGGATGTCGCCGAGAAGACGCCGGAGAAAATCCGGCGCGTCCACATCCACCCGGCGCTCGGTTTGCAAGGCTACCAGTGCCGCGACCTCGCCGCCGCGCTCGGCCTCCGCGGGCCGCTGATGACGCAGGCGTCGAAGCTCTTCACCGCGCTCTTCAGTCTCTTCCAGAAGAGCGACTGCTCGATGGTCGAGATCAACCCGCTCGTCGTCACCGGCGACGGCCGGCTCATGGCGCTCGATGCGAAATTCAACTTCGACGACAACGCGCTCTACCGGCACCCGGAGATCGTCGCGATGCGCGACAAGAGCGAGGAAGACCCGCGCGAAGTCGCCGCGAGCGAGCACGCGCTCAACTACATCGGCCTCGACGGAAACATCGCCTGCCTCGTCAACGGTGCAGGCCTCGCGATGGCGACGATGGACATCATCAAATACGCCGGCGGCGAGCCCGCGAACTTCCTCGATGTCGGCGGCGGCGCGTCGAAGGAGCAGGTCACCTCGGCGTTCAAGATCATCCTCAGCGACCCGCAGGTGAAGGGCATCCTCGTGAACATTTTCGGCGGAATCATGGACTGCGACGTGATCGCAAACGGCATCGTCGCCGCCGCGAAGGAAGTCCACATCGCCATCCCGCTCGTCGTGCGACTCGAGGGCAACAACGTCGCCGCCGGAAAGAAGACGCTCGCCGAAAGCGGCCTCGCGCTCATCGCCGCCGACACGCTCGCCGACGCGGCGCAGAAAGTCGTCGCGGCAGTGAAGGCCGCATGAGCGACGCGCTGCGAGTCGCGGAGGATTCGCCGCGGACGCCGGAGAAAGGCCCGGCGTGGCTCGCGGCGGAGGCGTATGGGATCGACATGTCGCTGGTCGAGGACTCGCTGCGAAAGCCGGTTTCGCAGCGGCTCAAAGAACACGACGCGGCGCACCGAACGATCGAAATGCTGCTCAAAGCCTACGTCGAACAATATGGCGGAACATCAGGACCTGCTTGAGCGCCTCACTCGCAACCGGGTGGAGTGCGTGCTCGTCGGCGGCTACGCGGCGGTCATTCACGGCGTCTCGCTCGTCACGAAGGATGTGGATGTCTGCACTCACTTCTCGCGAGAGAATCTCGAGCGAATCTTTGCCGCGGTCTCGGACCTCCACCCGTATCATTCCATCACGCCGCAACCGCTGCCGTTCGAGATCCCACCGGGCTTCGAGACGCGCATCAACAATCTCGACATCGGCACTGATCTGGGCCGCGTGGATTTTCTCGGCGATGTCGCGGGTATCGGCGGCTACGCAGCTTCGCTCGAACAGAGCATCCCGCTTCAACTGCCGTTCGGCACCGTGCGGATGCTCAGCCGCAAGGCACTGATCAAAGCCAAGTCCGCGATGGACCGCCCGCACGATAAGGTCACCGTCATGCAGCTTCTCGCGATCGAAGAGCGCGACGCGCCCGAACCTCGCTGACCCATGCTGCACGTCTCAGGGATCGCCTTCTCTGCCACGCCGTCACCGATCTCATGCGCGCCCACGCCTTTTATTAAAGGGTGCTCGACTTGAAGCCAGCGAGAGTCAGCGAGAGTGAGCACGGCAAGTGGGCTGAAGACGAGATCGGCCCGCACACGCCCGCCGTCGGCGCCCGCGACGGGGATTAGGCGCGGCGGGGCCGCTCGCCAGCACGGGGCTTTGCACTTGGCACGGACGCGGGTTTCTGGCTCAAGGGTGCGCAGGTTCCGCCTATGAATACTCCCAAGCTCCCGACCTGGTTGTTCGCCGTTCTGTTCTTTTTGCCGATGCTCGGCGCGGGCATCTATTCCGCAGCCATCGTGCTTTCGCCGCCGCCACCGGTGCCGCTCGAGCGCAGCGCAGCGTCCGATGGACGCGAGGTCGAGACGCACCGCGCGCAACTCGGCTGGGCCACGGCAGCCCCCGACGGCAGGCTCGTCGTGAGAGCGCATGAGCAGTCGTTGCGCTGGCCCGTGCTGACGCTCGCGGTTCGCAACTTCGACCGATGGATCATGGATGCCGCCTACGCCGAACCGAAGGCGATGGGCACGATGTTCACGCTGCTCGAACTCCAGGAATGGGACGGCGGGATGAATCGCGGCGCCGACGATTACGCGACGATGCTCGCCGACGCGCTTGCTGCCCGCACGCGCGAGGCGGAGCTGAAAAAGATCGTGATCTCCAAGGACGCCGAGGCCGCGCTCTCCGCGGACGCGAAAAAGGCGCGCGAGGAAAAGATCGCCGAGATCAACAAGCGCGCAGCCGACGCAGGGCATGAGGAACTGGTGAAGGAGCAAGGCCGGCTGCGCGGCTACTATCCCGTGGTGAATGGCCGATACTCCGCGTGGAATTTCGCGCTGCGCAGCCAGGTGCGGCTCGTGATTGCCGGGCGCATCTTCGAGTCGCTCGCGCCGTTCGATGTGAGCGCGCAGACCATGCACGGCGCCGATTCTTTCAATCTTTTCGTCTTCAAGGTGCAGCCGGGCGAGACCGAACACGCCGCTTGGGGCGAACTCGTGCGCATGGTCGGCGATCAATGTCAGGCGCCGATCACCGTGGCGCTCAAGGTAGGCGACAACTGGCTGCGCCTGCCGACCGAGGTGAACGCGAACAATCGCAAGCTGCTCGCCACGGCGGGCGCTTCCGGCGACGCGACAACGACCGACACGGCGAACGCACAGAGCTTCACCCTCGCCCTGCGGCCAGGCGTGATGAAGGGGCTCGCGATCGGCGCCGCTCTTCAGGTGCTTATGCTGGTGCTCGTGCTCGCACACTTCACGACCGTGCTCCGCGACCCGCGCCATCCGAAGCTTCCCGCGTCGAAGAAGGCGCCGTGGAGTCTCTCCCGCGTGACGCTCGCGTGGTGGCTGATGCTTTGCACCGCGAGCTTTCTCTACGTCTGGACGATGACTGACAACGTGAACAACCTGAGCGCGACCGCGGTGATCCTGCTCGGGATCAACGGCGCCACGCTGCTGACAGCCACGCTTGCGCCGAAGCAAAAAGTCGTGCGCGACGGCGACGCACCCGCGCCGGCCGAGTCGGAGCCGGAGGAAAGCCGGGGGCTGCTTTCGGATATCATCTCCGAGCGCGGCGAGCCGGAAGTCGCACGCCTGCAAATGATCGTCTGGAACGGCGTGCTCGGTGTCGTCTTTGCGTGGCAGACCGTCGCGACGTGGACGATGCCGGACTTCGACGCGACGCTCATGACGCTGCTCGGCATCAGCTCGACCGCCTACGTCGGGTTCAAGTTCGCGGCGAAATAGCCGGGCGCGTCAGGCCCCTTCGTCGCCGAGATACCGGCCGGGAACGAGGTAGTTCTTCACGTAGTCGGCGACGGACTCGGCGAGCGGCGTGAGGGCGCGGGCGTAGCCGCTGGCGCGCAGTTTCGCGATGTCGGCCTGCGTGAAGTATTGATACTTCGCGCGCAGTTCCTCGGGCATCGGGATGTATTCGATCTTCGGCTCGCGGCCGAGCGCGGCGAAGATCGCTCGGGCGAGCGTGTTCCAGGAGTTCGCCTCACCGCTGCCGAGATTGTAGAGGCCGCTCGCGTCCGGCGTCTCGGCGAGGTGCAGCGTCATCGCGACGGCGTCCTTCACGTAGAGGAAGTCGCGCTTCTGCTCGCCGTCGGCGTAGTCGGGACGGTCGCTCGCGAAGAGCTTGATCGCGCCGGTCTCGACGACCTGCCCGTAGGCTTTGTGGACGAGGCTGCGCATGTCGGCTTTGTGCGCTTCGTTCGGGCCGAAGACGTTGAAGTATTTCACGCCGACGATGCGATCGAGCAGGCCGGAGCGCCGCGAGTGGAGGTCGAAGAGGTGCTTCGAGTAGCCATACATGTTCAGCGGGCGCAGCGTGGTCAGCTCCGCGCTGTCACTCATGCCGGCGGCGCCGTCGCCGTAGGTCGCGGCGCTCGAGGCATAGACGAATCTCGCGCCCGCGCCGAGGGCCCACGCCGCGAGGTCGCGCGTGGTTTCGTAGTTGTTGCGGATGAGGTAGCCCGCGTCGCGCTCGGTGGTGCTGCTGCACGCGCCGAGGTGGAAGACGCAGCCGATGTCCGCGAGCTGCTTGCTGTTCTCGCGCGCGAGCCGCAGCAGGTCGTCGCCTTCGATGTAATCGGAGAAACGCAGCGGCACGAGGTTCTTCCACTTCTCGTCGGTGCGCAGCAGGTCGGCCACGAGGATGTTGTCGATCCCGCGCTGGTTGAGCGCCCACACGAGCGCGCTGCCGATGAAGCCGGCGCCGCCGGTGATGAGGATGCGTTTGGTTTCGAGCATGGAAAGAGAAGGGCGTCTTCGACGGGCGGGCGCGGAGCGTCAAGCCCGCGCACGGCAGCAACCTTACTCATACTCTTACTCGCCTTTGACCGCGGAGCGTATGAGTAAGCGCAACAGTATGAGTAAGAACTCCGCACTACGACACTGGCTCCAGCTTTTCCGCGTCCCGAATCTTTTCACCGTTCCCGGCGATCCGCTCGCGGGCTTTCTCCTCGCCTACGGCTTCACGCACGCCGGCACGGCGTTGCTCGAGCCGCGCGCCGCGGTCGCGGTGTTCGCGAGCCTCTGCCTTTACGCGGCCGGCCTCGCGATGAACGACCTGTGCGACTTCGCGGAAGATCAGCGCGAACGCCCGGATCGGCCGCTCACGAGCGGCGCCATTTCACGCCGGGCCGCATCGCTCGCGTGCGCCGCGCTCGCGTTCGCGGGCATCAGCGCGATGGCCGCGGTCGCGGGAAAGCACGGCCTCGTCGCCGCAGTCGTGCTCGCGACCTTCATCGCGCTCTACAATGGCGGGCTCAAGCGCACGCCCGTGATCGGCGCGTTGATGATGGGCGCGTGTCGCGGGCTGAGCCTGCTGCTCGGCTCGGTCGCGTGCCTCGGGCAGATCCGGCCGATGCCCGTTCCCGTGTTTGCCGGCGGCGTGCTCATCGCGCTCTACATCGCTGCGGTGACGAATCTCGCCCGGCACGAGACACGGGCATCGGCGCCGCCGCTCGCGAAGATGCTCCCGCTCGCCCCCCTGCTCGGCGCTCTGGTGCTGCTCTCCTCGCTCTCCATGCGGCCCTTCCAATCAGCCGTCGCCACCGTCCTCGCGGCCGCCGTCGTCATCGTCTCCGCGCAAGTCGGCGGGCTCTTCCGCGCGGACGCGCCGCCCTTGCCGCCGGTCATCGGCGCGCTCATCCGTGTGCTGCTCGTCGTGCAGGCCGCGCTGTGCCTCGTGTATCCGGCGTCGGCACACGCGATGATCGTCGCCGCCGGCCTGCTCCTCACACTGCCGGTTGCGCGCGCGGTCGGGCGGCGCTTCTACGCGAGCTGAGGCTTAGGGAAAATCTCCCCACACCGCCAGCAAGCTGGCGCGCATGGCGAATCATGCTTTTCTAGCGCCCCTCTCCGTGCCCAAACCTCGCAAACTCCTCGTCGTCCAATTCGCCGCACTCGGCTGGAACCTCGTGCGCGACCGCGCCGACTTTCATCCCGCCGCGCCGGTCTTCCCCGGACTCACGAGCGTCTTCCAGGCGAGCTTCCGCACCGGCGCGACGCCACGCGAACACGGCCTCATCGCAAACGGACTCTTCTTCCGAGACCTCACGAAGGTCCTCTTCTGGGAGCAAAGCGCGTCGCTCGTCGAGGGACCGCGCATCTGGGAAAGCTTCCGCGCACGCGGCGGGAAGGTCGGCATGATGTTCTGGCAGCAGAGCATGGGCGAAGACGTGGATCTCATCGCGACGCCTGCGCCGATCCACAAGCACAGCGGCGGCATGATCCAGAGCTGCTACACGCAGCCCGCCGCGCTCGAGGGCGCCCTCAACGAAATCATCGGCCGGCCCTTCAACCTCATGAACTACTGGGGCCCGCTCGCGAACCACAAGTCGAGCGACTGGATCGTCGATGCGATCTGCGGCGTGATGGGCGCGCCGAAATACGCGCCCGACTTGCTCCTGACCTACGTCCCGCACCTCGACTACGATCTCCAGCGCCACGGCCCCGAAGGCGAGCCCGCGCGCAAGGCACTCGACGTGGTGCTCGGCTACATCACGCGGCTCAAGGCAGCGTGCGCCGAGCACGACTACGACTTCATCTTCGTCGGCGACTACGCGATCGAGTCCACCCAGCGCGGCGCCGTCTTCCCGAACCGCGCACTGCGCGAGGCGGGCCTGTTCACGCCGCGTGCGATCAAGAAGATGGACTACACCGACTTCTTCAGCAGCCGCGCGTTCGCCGTCGTCGATCATCAGGTCGCGAATGTGTATTGCCGCGGCGACGACTCGCGCGCTGCCGCCGCCGACGTGCTCGCGAAACTGCCCGGCGTCGCCGAGGTGCTCACGCGCGAGCAACAGCGCGCGCGCGGGCTCGGCCACAGGCGCAGCGGCGATCTGCTGATCGTGGCGGAGCGCGGGACATGGTTCGCCTACCCGTGGTTCGAGAAAGCGACGGCGCCCGATTACGCGAGCCACGTGGACATCCACAACAAGCCCGGCTACGACCCATGCGAACTCTACTTCGGCTGGCCGCCCGGCAGCGTCAGCTTCGACACGACGAAGATCCACGGCACGCACGGCGCGGACGGCGAAGTCGCGTGGATGTCGTCGCTCGCCTTCGAGTCACAGCCCGCGTCGGCGCTCGATCTCGCGGCGCGCGTGCAAGAGTGGATGGAGGCACGCGCATGAAATCGACGCACGTCGTGACCCAGCGCATCAGCGTCGAGTGGGACTTTCCCGTCGTGTTCACGCACGGACTTTTCCGGCCGGACAATCCGGTGCTCGCCGCGATGCTCGACCGCAAGGCCGAGTTTCGCTGCCACCGCGCGATGGTCTTCGTGGACGCGAACGTCGCCCAGGCGCTCCCTCACCTGCCCGCCGAGATCAGCGGCTACTTCGCCGCGCATCGCGACCGGATCGCCCTCGCCGGCGAGGTGCAGATCGTGCCCGGCGGCGAGGCGGTGAAGAACGACTTCGCTCTCGTCGATGGCTTCATGCGCCAGCTCCTCGGCCAGCATCTCGACCGCCAGTCGTTCGTCATCATCGTCGGCGGCGGAGCCGTGATGGATGCCGTCGGCCTCGCCGCGGCGCTCGTGCACCGCGGCCTGCGGCAGGTGCGCGTGCCGACGACCGTGCTCGGGCAGAACGACGCCGGCGTCGGCGTGAAGAACGGCGTGAACTTCCTCGGCGGGAAGAACGCGCTCGGCACCTTCGCGCCACCGTTCGCGGTGCTGAACGACTTCGAGTTCCTCCGCACCCTGCCGCTGCGCGACTGGCTCTGCGGCGTGGCCGAGGGCTGGAAAGTGTCGATCATCCGCGACCGTCCGTTCTTCGACTGGCTCACGGCGCACGCGCCGAAATTCCCCGCACGCGACGATGCCACGATGGAGGCGCTCGTGAGGCGCTGCGCGGAGATTCACCTCGAGCACATCCGCACCGGTGGCGACCCGTTCGAGTATGGCCGCGCGAGGCCGCTCGATTTCGGCCACTGGAGCGCGCACAAGCTCGAGCTGCTGTCCGGCTTCGCCATCTCCCACGGCGAAGCGGTCGCCGCCGGCGTGCTGCTCGACTCGATCTACGCGCAGCGGCAGGGCTGGCTCAGCGAAGGCGAGCTCGACCAGATCGCCCGTGGCCTGCGCAAGAGCGGATTCACCCTTTGGTTCGACGAATTCGATCGCCGCGACGCCATGGGACGGCGCGAGGTCTTCGCCGGGCTGGAGGACTTCCGCGAGCATCTCGGGGGCGAATTGACCGTCACTTTCCCGCGAGGATTGGGCGCCCGGCACGAGGTCCACGAGATCGACCTCCCCCTCATGGAGCAATCGATTCTCGCCCTGCGGCATCTTTCCAGCTAACGTCGGGCTGGCCCCATGATTCTCCAGCATCGCCCGCCACTCCATCTTACCTACTGCCTGAATATCCATCCGGGCGAAGGCTGGGCGGATTGTTTCGCGGCGATCCGGGACAAGGCGCTGGCCGTCAAACAACGCGTGGCTCCCGACCAATGGTTCGGCCTCGGCCTGCGCCTCTCGCAGCACGCGGCTGCCAAGCTCGCCGGCGACGCGGCGGCGATCGACGAGGCGCGCGAATTCTTCGCCGACAACCAGCTCTATCCATTCTCGATCAACGGCTTTCCCTACGGCCGCTTCCACGCCGGGCCGGTGAAAGAGAACGTCTATGCGCCCGACTGGCGGACCATCGAACGGCGCGAATACACGATGCAACTCGCCGACGTGTTCTCGAGCTTTCTCCCCCCCGAAGTCGATGGCTCCATCAGCACCGTTCCGGGTTCCTTCAAGCCGTGGATCGAGACCGACGCCGACCGCACGCTCATTGCGACGAACCTCGCCGTGGTCGTCGCCTACCTCTCCGCGTTGCGCGACGACACCGGCCAGGAAATCCACCTCGGTCTCGAGCCCGAACCCGACTGCTTCCTCGAGACGACCGCCGAGACGATCGCGTATTTCGAGAACTTCATCCTCACCAGTTGCGTGGTGGAAGTCGCGCGACTCCTGAGCTGCGACGGCACCCGCGCCGAGGAAATCGTGCGCCGCCACCTCGGCGTGTGCCTCGACACCTGCCACGTCGCGCTCCAATACGAAGACCCGCTCGAAGCGCTCCGCGCGTATCGCGCCGCCGGCATCCGCATCTCGAAGATCCAGCTCTCCGCCGCGCTCACCGGCCCCGGCGAACCGGAAACTTGGGAGGCGTTGAAGCAGTTCATCGAGCCCGTCTATCTGCACCAGACCAAGGCCCGCCTCGACAACGGCGCGATCGCCTCATGGTTCGACCTGCCCGTCGCGACCGAGGAAGGCCCGGCCATCGAAGGCATTGAGGAAGTCCGCACGCACTTCCACGTGCCGCTCTTTTTCACCGGCAATGGCCCGCTCGGCTCGACGGTGACGACGCTCACGCCCGAGTTCTTCCACGAACTGCGCAACGGCGTCTGCTCGCACCTCGAGATCGAGACCTACACCTTCGACGTGCTGCCCGCGGAGCTTCGCGCCGACGACGTGGTCAAGAGCGTCGCGCGCGAATACTCGTGGGTGCTCCACGAACTCGGCTCGCACTGAGCCGGCCGCGCAGGGTCACAAATCCTTTACAACTCCCGCATCGCGCCCGGCCCGCGGCACTGCCATGCTCCGGCAATCGCCATGCGCAAAAGTGTCTGGATCTTCCTGCTCGCCGTCCTCGTCCCGAGCGCCGTGCTCGGGTGGCTGGCGCTGAGCAGCGCGGAGCAGCAGAAGATCGTCCTCGAGCGTCGCACCGCCGAGCTTTACCAGCGCGAGACGGAAAACCTCGCCGCCGCCGTGCGCGCGCTCATCGACGAACAACGCCGCGCCTTCGCCGAAGCCGTGCGTGCGATGCTCAAAGACGCGCCGACCGAGACGCTCGCGCAGGACTTCGCCGCAAAGCTTCCCGCCGCATGGCCGCGCAAGGCCGTGGGCTTCAGCCTCGGCGCCGACGGCCGCCTGCTCTCGCCGGCCCCGCAGGCCGCGAATGATCGTGCCGACTGGCGCGAACTCCTTCGCGAACACGGCGAGTTCCTCGCCGGCAGCAAGCTCGCGAGCGTCTATAACGTCGCGGTCGATGAACTCACGCAGCCGGAAATCCTGCGCCGGCAGAAGGCAGTCTCGCTCGAAGCCAAAGTGCCGGCGATCGTGGCAGACGCTGGCGGCAAACCCGTGCGCGACGAAGCAGGCGCCGAGCTCGCGAAAGCCGGCGGAAAGCTCGATCAGCTCGGAGCCCGCGACAAAATGGAGGTCGCGCAGAAAGCGATGAAACCCCCACTCGCCGCGCCGGCGCCCGCCCCGCTCAAGGA
>JBEBGD010000068.1:0-29323 GCA_040081625.1 Chthoniobacteraceae bacterium | reverse complement strand
GGGGAAAACCTTCGACGCGAAAGTCTCGCGCACCGCGGGCGCGATCGACGAAGCGACGCGCACGATGATCGTCGAAGCCGATCTGCCGAACGCGGAAGGAACGCTGCGCCCCGGCATGTTCGCGACGGTCAAAATCGGCGTCGATCACCACGACAACGTGCTCGCCGTCCCGGTCGAGGCGCTCGTGATGGAGAAGGCGAACGGGTTCGTCTTCAAGATCGCCGACGGCAAGGCGAAGAAGACCGCGGTGACGCTCGGTTTCAATGACGGCGCCCGTGCCGAAATCCTGACCGGTGTCGCGGAAGGCGAGGCCGTCATCCTTGTCGGCAAGGCGACCTTCACCGACGGACAGCCCGTGCAAGTCACCGAATGAAAACGCTCCGCTTTCTCCCGCTGCTCGCGCTTTCCGCTTTCGCCGCCGAGCCCGCCGCGCAGCCGATCAATCTTGCCGCCGTCATGCGGATCGCCGGCGCGGACAACATCGACATCCAGCTCGCGCAGCAGCGCTTCGTCGAGGCCGAGGCGAATCACCGGCAGGCGCTCGCGCAGTTCTTTCCGTATCTCGCGCCGGGCCTCGCCTACAAACGCCACGAGGGGAATATCCAGAACGTCGAGGGCGACATCCTCGACATCGACAAGCAGAGCCTCGCGCTCGGCGTGAGCGTCGCCGCGCAACTCGACCTCGGCGATTCGATCTACAAGTCGATGGTCGCCGCGCGGCTCGTCGCGGCGGCGGAATTCGGCGCGGAATCGCAGCGGCAGGAGAGTGTGTTTCAAGCCGTGTCCGCCTTCCTCGATCTCACGCGCGCGAGCGCGGCGACGAAGGTCGCGCTCGAGTCCGTGAACATCGCCGACGACTACGCGAGCCAGGTGAAACAGGCCGTCGGCGCCGGGCTCGGGTTCAAGGGTGACCAATTTCGCTCGAAGGCGCAGGCCGAGAAGAACCGGCTGCTGCTGCGGCAGGCGCAGGAGCAGCGCCGCGTCGCCGCCGCGCGGCTGGCGACGGCGCTGCGCATGTCGCCGACGATCGACCTCCGGCCCGAGCGCGCGGAGCCGGCGCCGGTGCGGCTGATCGAGCGCGGCCAGAGCCTCGCGTCGCTCGTGAATGGTGCGGTGGCGAATCGTCCCGAGCTTCGGCAATCCGGCGCTGAGCGCGAGGCGGCGGCGAAGGCGCGCGCCGGCACGATCTACGGGCCGCTCGTCCCGAGCGTGCGCGCGGAGTATTTCTACGGCGGCCTCGGCGGTGGCCGGCGCGACGACGGGCCGAGCCACACGAACGATTCGCACGACCTCGGCGTCGGCCTCTCGTGGCGCATCGGCCCCGGTGGCATCGGCGATTTTCCGCGCATCGACGCGAGCACCGCGCGGCTTCGGATCGCGGAGTTGTCCGCCGAGAGGCTGGAGCTGGAGGTGAAGCGGCAGGTCGTCGAGGCGCACGCGCGCGTGCAGTCCTACGGCGACCAGCTCACCTCCGCGCGCGAAGCGCTCGCCGCGTCCGAGGAAGCGCTCAAGCTTGCGCGGCAGCGCCAGCAGTTCGGAGTCGGCGAAGTGCTCGAGAACATCCAGGCCGAGCAGGATCTCACGCGATCGCGGCTCGATTACCTGACCGTCGTGACCGAATACAACCGCGCGCAGTTCGCGCTGCGCCGCGCGATCGGCGGACGGCTCGGCGGCGAGGGGAAGTAGAGCGCAATGCAGGAGGCCGTGCGGGGAGCGGGGGCGCGTTCGAACATCACGCGATCTTTCGCGACCCCGGCTGCCCCGCACGGCAAACCGGACTACGGCGCGGCGAAACGCACGACAGATGCAGTGCGGTCGGTGAAACCGACGAGCAGGTTGAGCGCGCCGAACTGGTCGAACGCTCGGGTCTGGTCGCGGCTCGTGCCGGGATTTGGCAGGCCGATGCTACTCACGATTTTCGGGCCGATCTCGGTGGTGAGCACGGTGCCGGTAACACCGAGTGGCAGGATCGTGCCGGCGGCGTCGCGGCGCCAGTAGCCGGAGCGAATCCGCACCGCCGGCGGCGTGCGATCGATGATTGAGGCTTGGAAGATCAGAATCCCGTCTTCGCTAATCAGCCGCACGCCGAATGTATTCCATTTCCACTCGGCAGCCTGCCCGGCAGCGGTGTCGCCTTCGCGGGCGATCACGCTCGTGGCCGCACCGTCCTTGAGCGCGAGGTAGGCGTTGTTCGCCGCGGTCACGACCGCGCCGTCGAGGCGGAGGTTGCCGCTGAAGGCGAGCGAACCGGCGGCGCTGATGACGGGGCTGGAGAGAGTGCTGAACTTCAAGCCCGGCAGGTTCGCTGGCTCATCGCCCTCGCGCACCAGCACGGTCGAGACGCCGGTCGCGCTCGCTTGCACGATCGCGGTGTTGTTTGCCGCGGTCACGTCTTCGCCGCTGAAACTCACGAGGAGCACGCCCGTCGTGAAGTCGGCGTTTTCGAGCGTGGTCAGCACGACACCACCGATGTCCAGCGCGAGACCGTCGCGCGAGACGAGCACGCCGGGCGCGGCGGCTTCGGCAGCCGTCTGGACGTGAAATTTATACACCGCTGTCGCGGTCTTGTTCACCGTGCCGACCTTCGCGGTGATGGTGAAGGTGACGCGGTAGTCGCCGGGCTGTGAGAAGGTCCAGTTGAGGTCCTGATGACCGCCGATGGGGATGACGTAGGTGTCGGCAGCGGAGATGCCGTCGCCGGAGTTGAAGATGGCCACCGGTGCGCCAAAGCTATCGACGTCATAGCAGGCGAACTTGCCGCCTACCGGTCCGCTCAGCGCGCTGAGCCGGATTTTGACGACATCGCCAACGAGCACGCCGGGATCGATCTCTTCGGTGCCGAAGCCGAGGAAGAGCAGGTTGGGATCTTCCACCTTCGGCAGCCGCCAGACATGCGTCTCACCACCCGGCCGCAGGAAATCGTAGTCGGTCCCGACGGGGATCGCTTCGTAAGCGGCGTGTTTCACGAGCAGCACGGCTGCGCCAGGCGTGTATTCGATGTCGTCCCCTTCATCGTGGATGTGCGGGAAGAGTTTATTGTCTTCGTAGGCGATGCCGAGGTCGGTGTGACCGTCGCGGAGCACCGCGGCGGATGCGCCGGTCGCGAGCGCGAGACTGAGGAGACTGTGAAGCACTTTTGTTTTCATGTGTGGTGTGTGGGTTTGGTTTCAGTGCGTGATGTCGAAGTGGGACGGCGCAGGCCGCAGAAGAGCGCGCCGAGCGCGAGCAGCACAGGCGCGGCGGGCTCGGGCACGAGCGCGAGCGGCTGGTGTTCGACGCCGAAGTGGTAGGTGATCGGCGCACTGCTCACCGACAGCCCGTTCGCGGCGAGCGTGCCGGAAAATTGAAACGTGAGCCGGTAGTAGCCGCGCGCAGCAAAGCCCCAGTTGAAATGCCCGTGTCCGCCTTCGATCAGCCACGTCGCATCGCTCGCATCCACGCCGCCCGCCAAGCTCGACATCCAGACGGTCGTGCCGCTCGAACCGCCCGTCTGCCACAGGCTGAAATGGCCGGGCCGCATCTCGCCCGCCGCCGGTGTGAACTGCACATCGGTCAGCGCGATTTTGATCCACCGCGCCGTGCCGCCGACGCGCGGGTCGCCTTCAAAATAACTCGCGAACGTGCCCGCCGGCACCAGCCCACCGTCCGAGGCGAAGCCGAGGTAGAGCCGCTGCGCGAGCTGGCTTTGCGGCCAATAGTAGAGCGATTCGCCGGCGCCGACACCGATGAAATCCCAAAACGAGTCCGCTGGCCGGTTGATCGTCGTCGTGCCGGCTGGGCCGTCGTAAAGCAGCGTGTCGCCCGGCGGGAGCGGCGTCGTCCCAAACGCATCCGCCCGCACACGGCCCTCCAGCTTCCCACTCGCAAAGGTGATCGCGACATCGCTGTGCGTCAGCGCCTGCGCATCCGGCACGACAACGGTGTAGCCGAGCGCCCGCGCGGCGGCGAAGAGCAGCGCCAGCCGCTTCACGGTTGAAGGATGTCCTCGGTCTCCATCGGCGGCTTGCCGACCGGCACTTGGCTCATCACGAGTTTGTGAAGATCGCTCGCTTCCATCGCCGCGACGTGCCCGTCGGCGTAGAGGATGTTCGACGCGCCGTTGAGGTGACCTTTTCCAGACGCACCTGTGCGATGCCGGTCCGGCTGGATCTCCGCGCAAACGCGCGACCAGTTCCCCGGCCACAGGTCGCAATGCGTGTGGTCGTTCAGCACCGAAGCCGGCTGCTGGTCGGACACGTTGAAGGCCAGCATCGTGTGCGTGGGCAGCGGCAGCCGGCGCAGGTTGTCGAAACGCGCCTCGACCTCGCCGAATGGCCCGTATTGCGGCACGAAGACCCAGCTATTGAGCACGTAGCTCGTCCCGTTTTCCGCGAGCCGCTGCGCGCCGAGCGGGTCCGCCGGGCTGATACGGACCTCGTCGCAGTCGGCCAGATACGGCTTCAGCGTGAAGATCCACGCACGGCGGAATTGCGCGCCGTTGCTGTGCGTCGTCTCGGGCAAATCACCGTCGTGATCGGCCGCGAACAGGATCAGCCCCGCGCCGATCTGGCGGAGGTTGGACGCGCACTTGGTCTCACGCCCTTTCGCCAGCGTGCCGGTGATCGCCGACGTCGCGAGCGCCGCGAGGATGGCGAAGATCGCGATGACGACGAGCAGCTCGATGAGGGTGAAGGCGCGGCGTTTTGACATGCAAGTAGGTTGCAATAAGAACGCACACGCACGACGAGGTCAAGAAAAGATTGCAAACTGGTTGCATTAGTGGGCCTAAGCGACCCGCTGACAGTCCTTGCATACACCGAAGATTTCCAGCGTGTGCGTCACGTTCGCGTAGCCGAGATCGCGCGCCATCCGCTCCAGGCTGTCGGCCACGCACACGTCGATCGTCGTCACGCTCCGGCACACGCGGCAGATGATGTGGTGGTGGTGATGATCGCCCGTGTTGAATTCGTATCGATACGCGCCGTCGCCGAAATCACACCGTCGCACGAGATTCATCTCCTCCATCGTCGCCAGCGAGCGATACACCGTCACCACATCCGTGCCGCCCGGGATGCGCCCGTGGATTTCCTCCGCCGTGAACGGCCCGTGCTCGTGCGTGAGCAGATCGAGAATCGCGCGCCGCGCGTCGGTGACGCGCGCGTGATGATCGCGCAGCGTTTGCAGCGCGGCGTCGAGATTCGCTTTCGCGTCGTGGTGATGATCGTGGGGCATCGCCGCGCAGCGTAGCCGCTCACGCGCTGCGTTCAAACCCTCCGCGCAGTCCGAGCAGAATACCGCGACAGGCGGCTTCCCATCGCGCGGCGGCCCGCTACGGTGCGCGCCCGCATGAAATTCCCCGCGACCCTCCTCGCCCTCCTTGCGTCATTCGCGTGCCTTCGTGCCGCCGACTACGAGACCCGCGTCTTCACCGCGCCCGATGGCGCGAAGCTGCCGTATCGGCTGCTCGTGCCGGCGAACTACGACAAGGCGAAGCAGTATCCGCTCGTCGTCTTCCTCCACGGCGCGGGCGAGCGCGGCGACGACAATGTCGCGCAGCTCAGGCACGGCGCGCCGCTCTTCGCGAAGCCGGAGGTGCGCGAGAAATATCCGGCGTTCGTCTTCGCGCCGCAGTGTCCGAAGGACCAGACTTGGTCGGCGGTGAAAGGCTGGACCGACGCGGAGTCCTTTCAGCCTGAGCCGAAGCCGGCGATGAAGCTCGCGCTCGGCGCGATCGACGCGCTGGCGAAGGAGTTCTCCATCGACGCCGACCGGCTCTACATCACCGGCCTCTCGATGGGCGGCTACGGCTCGTGGGATCTGCTCTGCCGCATCCCGCAGCGCATCGCGGCGGCGCTGCCGGTGTGCGGCGGCGGCGACTCGACGAAGATCGCGGTCGCGAAAGGCGTCGCGGTCTGGGCCTTTCACGGGATGGAAGACACCCCCGTGCCCGTGGCGCGTTCGCGCGAGTTGATCGCCGCGTTGCAAGCCGCCGGCGGTGCGCCGCTCTACAGCGAGTATCCCTACGTGAAACACGACTCGTGGACGAATGCCTACGGCGAGCCTGAGCTGCTCGCGTGGATGTTTGCGCAGCGGCGCGGGCAGGTCGTCGCGTGGGACAAGATCGCGTCGCCGTTCGCACAGCCGCCGTCGAGTCTCTTCCCCGGCGCGGGCACGGTGCAGAGCGGGCTGTGGTTTCGGGGACTTTGGAAAGGCAAGCGCGAGCAGTGGGCGAAGGATCGCGAGACGGATCAGGGCGCGATCGTGTTCTTCGGCGACTCGATCACGCAGGGCTGGAACTCGCTCGCGCAGGACTTCCCCGGCATGAAGGTCGCGAACCGCGGCATCAGCGGCGACACCACGCGCGGGCTGCGTGAGCGCGTGCAGGGCGACGTGATCGCGCTGAAGCCGCGCGCCGTTTCCATCCTCATCGGCACGAACGATCTCGACCAGGGCACCGAGCCGGATGTGGTCGCGAAGAACCTCAAGATCATCGTCGCCGACCTGCTGCACGCGAACCCGAAGCTGCCCATCGTGATCAACAAGGTGATGCCGCGCGCCGCGAAGGCCGGGAAGTTCCCGGACAAGATCACGACGCTGAACGCGCTCTTCGAGATGGAGTTCGACGAATACCCGACCGTCACCTTCTGCGACACTTGGAAGCTCTTCGCCGCGGACGACGGGCAGTGCGCGAAGGCGGAGTTCCCCGACATGCTCCACCCGAACGCTGCGGGCTACGCGAAGTGGGTGGCCGAGCTGCGACCGATCATCGAGCGCGTCGCGAAGTGAACGGCGAGTCGAAGTCCCCATCGCTGGTCGCCGGCGCGTGGCTCGTCGTCGCGCTGCTCTTTCCCGTCGCGCTGCTGAACTATCTCGACCGGCAGATGATCGCCGCGATGAAGATCTCCGTGATGGCCGACATCCCGAGCATCGGCAGCGAGGCGAACTGGGGGCTCATGCTCGGGAAGTTCAAGTTCGTGTATGCCTTCTTCAGCCCCATCGGCGGCTACCTCGCGGATCGGTTCAGCCGCAAGAACACCATCTGCGCGAGCCTCTTCGTCTGGTCCGCGATCACGTGGTGGACGGGCACGGTCGATACCTACACCGAACTGCTCTGGGCGCGCACGCTCATGGGCATCAGCGAGGCGTGCTACATCCCCGCCGCGCTCGCGCTCATCGCCGACTTCCATCTCGGCGACACCCGCTCGCGCGCGGTCGGCGTGCACCAGATGGGCATCTACTGCGGCGTCATGCTCGGCGGTTTCGCGGGCTACGTCGCTGACTCGCCCGCGCTCGGCTGGCGCGCGGCCTTCGACTACACCGGGCTCGTCGGCGTGCTCTACGCGGTGCCGCTCTTTCTCTTTTTGAAGGACGCGCCGCGCGCCGTCGCTGTCGCAGGCTCCCCCGGCAAGCCGTCCGTCGGCACCGCCGCGCGCGAACTGCTAACGAACCCGTCCTTCCTCCTCCTCGTCACCTACTTCACGCTGCCCGCGGTCGCTGCGTGGGTGGTGCGTGATTGGATGCCTGCGATCCTGCAAAAATCCTTCAACATCAGCCAGGGCAAGGCCGGCGTGTCCGCGTCGCTCTACTGGCAGGCCGCCGCGCTGTTCGCCGCGATCCTCGGCGGCTGGATGGCCGATCGCTGGATGCGCCGCACGCCGCGCGGGCGCATCTACGTGAGCGCGATCGGCATGGGCCTCATCATCCCCGCGCTCTTCGCGGTGGGGAATGCGCCGTCGCTCAACTCGCTCGGTCTCGCCATCGGCGCGCTCATCCTCTTCGGCATCGGCTGGGGATTCTTCGACTGCAACAACATGCCCATCCTCTGCCAGATCACGCGCCCCGAGCTGCGCGCCACCGGCTACGGCGTGATGAATTTCGTGAGCATGACTTTCGGAGGCGGCGCGGACTGGCTCTTTGGCGTGCTGAGCGATCGCGGGGTGGGACTGAACGTCATCTTTAGCACTTTCGCCGGCGTCGCGCTGATTTCGGTTTTCATCGTCCTGCTCATTCGTCCGCGCGAGCCCGCCGCTGCGGGCTGACGCGCTACGGCACGACGGTCGTGATGATCGCCTGCGACTTGTCGGTGAACGTCGCAAGCCACGCCACCTGCGCCGCGTCGTTAAAGCTGCGAGTCACGCCTGTGCTGCCGACGGTCGCGTTGAGCAGCGTGAACGACTTGAGCGTCTTGCCCGCGATAATGTCGGTGTCTCCCGTGCGGAAAAGCAGTCGCGGCGAGCCCGCGAAATTGCACGCCCACACGCCGCTGGCGCTCGACTTGATCACGCCGCCTTTGCCGGGCACCAGCGTGGCTGAAAAGATGGGGCCGCGCCCGCCGGCGATGGCGGGAGAAGTGAAGGCTTTCCATTCGCCCCCGGCTACGTCCGGCGGTTCCGCGCCGCCTTGCGCGAGCAGTGCGAGCGAGCCACCGGCGGACTGCCACCAGAGCGTCGCGGTCGCTGTCCCCTTCAAGCCTCCGCCCTTCACCGTCGCGGCGAATGCCAGCCCGCCATCCGCGGCGAGCACGGGATCCTTCATCACGCTGAAGGTCGCGCCGGTCGCGCCTGCGGGGTCGCCGACGCGCGCGATTGCCGCATAGTTCCCGGTCAGCGCGGGTTTGTGGAAGATGCCGCGCGCATTGGCTTTCGTCGCGCCACCTGCGCCCACGGTGAGCGAGGCGAGGAAGGCGCTCGCATCGTTGCGCGCGAGCGCCGGCAGGCTGTAGCTGGCGAAGGTCGCCCCGGCGATGTCCGGGCTGCCGTCAGCGGTCTGCTTGCTCAGCGAGAGGAGCTGGGGGTTCGCGGCGTCGTCAGCGTCCACGAAGACGATGCCTTGCGACTTGTCGGAAAAGATCGCCAGCGCGAGCACCTGCCCGCCGATCGCCGTCGAGCGCAGCCAGCCGCGGCCCTGGCCCGGCGAGCCGTCGCCCGGCTTGAAACTCACGAGCGTCTTGATCGTGGCGCCCCCGATGATCTGCCCCTCGCGCAGCACCAGTTCGAGCGGGCCGCTTCCATCCTTCACCCACAGGCCCACTTCGCTCGCGGCAGTCACCTTTGGCGCACCAGAACCTTTCGCGGGCTTGGCGAAGACCGCCGTGTATCCATCCGCGACCGCCACCGCGGTGAAGCTCTTGAACGTCGCGCCGTCCGCCGTCGCCGGATCGCCCGCACGCGCGACGACGGTGAGTGTGCCATCCGGCGCGAAGCTCAGCACCGCGGCGGCGCTCGACTTCGGCACGCCCGCAAACGTCGCGAGGCACGCCACGCGGCCTCCATCGATGACCGGGTCCGAGAAGCTCTTGAATGTCGCGCCCGCAATCCCCGGCACATCGTCCCCGACCTTCGCGAGACAGAGGTCCGTGAAAAGGCCTTTGCCCTTTCCATCCGTGTCGCTGCCCCACTGCACGAGATAGGCGACGTTTCCCGCCGCATCGATCGCGGGCACGCCGAAGGTCGTCACCTCCGCGTCCGCGGGCGGACCGTCGGGCGTCCCCGCTCCGGGCGGCGTGCCGCCGGCGGCGAGGAGCGGCATCGGCACCGCATCGAGCGGGCGGGTCGCCACGGTGAAGGTCGCGCTCGATTCATTCGCGGCCGCATCTTTTGCGGTCACGGTCACGTCCACCTCGCCCACGATCGTCGTCGTGCCGGGCGCGGGCGATTGCGTCACACTCGTCACGCCGACGTTGTCGCTCGCGGGCGAGGTGCCGGTGTAATCCGGCAGCGTCCCGGCATAGGCGGTGAGGCCATCGGTGGGCGCGCTGATTGTCGGCGCGTCGTTGTCCGAGATCGTCACGGTGATCGTCCCGTTCGCCGTGCCGCCGAAGCCGTCGCTCACCGAGTAGCCGAGCGACGCCGAGCCCGCGAAGTTCGCCGCGGCGGTGAAGGTGACATCCTTCCCACTGGTGCTGTTCACCGTGAGATGCGCGCCGGGCGTCGTGCTGCTCAAGGTCACCGTGTCTCCATCCGCATCGGTGCTCGCGAAAGGCAGCGTGATCGTTTTCTGGTCGCCCGTCGTCACGGTCGCGGGGCCGTCCGGTGCGGAGGGCGCGGTATTCGCGGTCGTGAAGGAGACGATCGCGCCAAGCGTGGTCCCGGGCGAGTTCACCGCGCGAGCGCGGAAATAGTAAGCGGTGTGCGGCGCAAGCCCCGTGATGGCTTGATTCACGGCGTTGCCGACGGCGTCGGAAGGAAGCATCTGCGTCGCCGTCGTCGTCGTCGCGCCAGCGGTGAGCCCGGGATCGGTCGAGTATTGGAATGTCGCGTCCGACGCGAGGCCGTTGCTGCTCACCGTGCCGCCGAGCGTCGCGCCCGTCGTGCTCAGCGCGCTGGCCGCGCGCGTGATCACCGCGGGCGCGGCAGGGAAGTCCGCGATCGTCTCCGCGAGCCCGGAGCTGCCGTTGCCGTAACCTCCCGCCGCGCGACCGCGGGCGCGCAGCCTGCCGCCCGCCGGCAGCGTGAGCCCGGCGAGCTGCCAGTCGCCCGTCGTGCCCACGCGCGTGCCCGCGCCGATCAGGCTCCAGTTTCCGCCGCCATCGGTGCTCAGCTCGAACGTTACCGACGACAAATCCTGCGCCGCGCCACCGCGCTCCCACACCACCCGCGTCGCGTCTGGCGCGCAGAGATTCTGCGTCGCAGCATCGTTGTGCAGCCGCGCGACCGTGGCGCGCGCCACGCCGTTCACGGTCGTGAATTCACCGCCGATCACGACCTTTCCATCCGCCTGCACCGCGACGCTGTTCACGATCGAGCTCTCGCTGGTGATGCCGCCTGCGAAGCCGGCGTCGAACGTCCCATCCGCATTGAACCGCCCCACGGTCACGTTCTGCGGATCACTCCCCGCGTTGTATTGGCCGATGAAAAGAAGCTTCCCATCCGCCTGCGGCACTCACGCTCGCGAAGTTGCCGCCGATCACCACCTTCCCATCCGGTTGCACTGCCACGCAGTGGACGATCGCTCCCGCACCGCCATCCACGCCCGCGCTGAAGCCGGTGTCGAGCGTGCCGTTCGTCTCGAGCCGCGCGATGCGATTGGCCGCCGCGCCGTTCACGGTCGAGAACCACCCGCCGAGCAGCAGCTTCCCATCCGCCTGCTGCGCGAGGCTGAAGACGACGATGTCCGTGCCCGCTCCGCCGATGTTGAAGCTGCCATCGAGCGTCCCATTCGCCTCGAGCCGCGCGAAGTGCCCCGCCGCCGTGTTGTTGAACGTCGTGAAGTAACCCGCGACCACGATCTTCCCATCCGCCTGCACGAGCAGACTCGTGATGCTGTTATCCGCGCCGGAGCCTGCATTGAAACCGGGGTCCAGCGTCCCATCCGCATTGAGCCGCGCGATGCCGCCGTTTCGCGCCGTGCCATTCACGCTCGTGAAATTGCCCCCGATCAGCACCTTCCCATCCGGGAGCACCGCGATGCACGAAACAAAGCCAGCCGTGCTCGCCGAGAAGCCCGCGTCGATGCTCCCATCGGGATTGACCCGCGTGAGCGTGCTCCCCGCCCCGCCTCCGGGCGAGGCCGTGAAGATCACCCTGCCATCCCCTGCACTGCGGATGCAAACAGGTTGCCGCCGCTCACGGTCGGATGGTAGGTCGCGTCCACCGCTCCCGGCGCCTGAGCGAGCGACCGCGGCGCGAGTGCGGCAAAGACGATGGAGAGGATCAGGATGCGGAGTGGATTCATTCGGAGCGCGGGCGAGTAGCACACCGAAGCGCCTGGGCAATCGGCATCAGCGATTGCCCGCACAATTCATCATCGAGAAGCGCGTGCCGAAAAGATGTCGCGCCGCAGCGCGCGAACGTCTTTCGTCACCAAGCTCCCTCGCCTCAATCGAAGAATCAGAGTCCTTCGCGCTACCGCGACACACTGCTCGGTGGCTCGAAGGCGAACGGGCGGACGTGCAGCGAGTGGATCGATGCGAGCGTCGCGGAGATCGAGCGCGACTTTCTGAAGCACGAGCACGAGGCGCTGCTGGAAGTCGCCGCGCCCGACGGCGCGACCATCGATCACCTCGATGTGTATCCCCTGCGATGATGCTTTTCTCCAGCGTCCGCGTGGCTCCGGGCGCGTTGCGGATGCCGCCATCGAACCCCGATGCCACAACTTCCCGGATGAACCGAAAAGGTTCGCCTCGCCGGGCACGACCCGCTTTTCTGCGCCGCTCTCCACCTCTCTCCCATGCCCCACACCCGCCTCCACGGCCTCGTCACCGCCACCCACACCCCCATGCACGCTGACGGGTCGCTGCATCTCGACATCGTCGAGCGGCAGGCCGCCCACCTGCTCGCTCACGGGCTCGAGACGGTCTTCATCGGCGGCAGCACCGGCGAGAGCACCTCGCTGACCACCGAGGAGCGATGCAAACTCACCGAGCGCTGGTGCGCGGTCGCCAAAGGCACGCCCATGCGCATCGTCGTCCACGTCGGCACGAACTGCATCGAGGAAGCCCGCTACCTCGCCGGGCACGCCGAGCACCTCGGCGTAGCCGCCATCGCCGCAGTCGCTCCGTCCTACTTCAAGCCGCGCGACCTCGACACGCTCATCGCGACGATGGCCCTTCTCGCGAGCGCCGCGCCGGGCACGCCCTTTTACTACTACGACATTCCGGTGCTCACGGGCCTTTCCCACTCGATGCCCGACTTCCTCGAGCAAGCGCCCGCGCGGATCCCGACGCTCGCGGGCCTCAAGTTCACCAACGGCGACCTCATGGCCTTCCAATTCCTCATCCACGCCGATGGCGGCAAGTGGGACATCCTATACGGGTGCGATGAGCAATTCCTCGGCGCGCTCGCGATGGGCGGCACGGGCGCGGTGGGCAGCGGATTCAACTTCGCAGCGCCGATCTACACGCGCCTCCTGCGCGCCTTTCTCGCCGGCGATCTCGGCACGGCGCGGGAGGAGCAGTTCCGCGGCACGCGGCTCATCAAGCTCTTCGCCGGCCTCGGCTACATGGGCGCGACGAAGGCGGTCATGCAGATGCTGGGTATCGAGGTCGGCCCGCCGCGACTGCCAAATGCCACGCTCACGCCGGAGCAGACGACGAAGCTGCGCGCAGAACTCGAGGCGATTGGCTTCTTCGAGTGGGTGAAGTGAGAGCCGCAGCGGCGGCGAGGGAAGGGTTAGTAGTCGCCGTGGCCACGCGGTAGAGGACGGCGACGTCGCCATCCGGTGCGATCGGCTTCGCCCTGCGGGGAGCCATCGGGCGTGATGCCGTGCCATGCGAGATGGACGCGGCCTTGCGCGTCGGCTGCGATGGCGCTGTCGCCATCGTGCGCGGTAGTGCGGCGCATCACATTGCGCTGCGCGTTGAAGTCGCCCCCCGGCGAGTTGCGAGTAGAGCAGGGGAGTGCCGTTGTGCGGGTTGTCGGCGGCTACTTCGCCGCAGCGGCGTAGCGCGCGCTGACGAAGTCCCAGTTCAAGACGCCCTGAAAGGCCTTCACGTAGTCGGCGCGGCGGTTCTGGTACTTGAGGTAGTAGGCGTGCTCCCACACGTCGAGGCCGAGGATGGGCACGGCGCCGGTCGAGAGCGGGCTGTCCTGGTTGGGCGCGCTTTCGATGACGAGCTTCTTGTCTCGCAGGACGAGCCACGCCCAGCCGCTGCCGAAGACTTTCATCGCCGCGTCGCTGAACTGCTCCTGCCATTTGTCGAGGCTGCCGAAAGACTTGTCGATGGCCTTGGCGAGTTCGCCCGCGGGCTTGCCGCCCCCTTTCTTGAGGCTTTGCCAGAAGAGCGTGTGGTTGAAGTGTCCGCCGCCGTGGTTGCGCAGGTCCTTGCGCACAGCCTCGGGCGCGGTGTCGAGGGTCTTGAGGATGTCCTCGATGCTCTTCTTTTCAAGGCCGGGCGCTGCGGCGATGGCAGCGTTAAGCTTCGCGACGTAGGCGGCGTGGTGCTTGCCGTGGTGGATCTTCATCGTCTCAGCGTCGATGTGCGGCTCGAGTGCGTCGTAGTCGTAGCCGAGCGGCGGGAGCTTGAAGACTTCCGGCGCGGCAGGCGGCGCGGTCTGGGCGCGCACGCTGAGTGCGGCGGCGCCGGTGGTGAGGACGAGGGACTTGAGGACGGAGCGGCGTGTGGTCATGGCGTGATGGATAGAGCCATGAGCATAGCCCGCTCTTTGGGATTGGCTGCAATCCCTTTTGTCGCGCTCGCGTTCCGCGCGGTCAGTGCATGAGCAGCGCCTGGCGGGCGCGCTTGATCTCGCGGGTGATCTTGCGGTGAAAGTGCGACGGCAGTCCGGTGACGCGGCGGGGAAGAATCTTGCCGCTCTCGGTGACGAATTTGCGGAGCAACTCGGGGTTCTTGTAGTCGATGGCGTCGATCGAAATATCGATCCGGCGCCGCGGCATCGTGCGGTTGGCGCGGCGGAAGTTCGAGCGGCGTTGCGGTGTCTTGGGCGTGCTCATGAGTGGGGACTACTTGATCTCCCGGTGCAGCGTGCGGCGACGCAGGAACCAGTTGTATTTGACCTTCTCAAGCCGGTTGGGCGTGTTCGGGCTCTTTTTGTTGCGCTTGCTGATGTAGCGGGAAGGCGGCTTGCCCTCAGCGCGGGCTTCGGTGCATTCGAGAGTGATGAGTTCGCTTGGCATGGCGGTCTATTCTTCTTCTTTTTTGGTTTCAGCTTCCGGCTTCTCTTCCTCCGCGTCGTCGTCGGCTTCCTCGTCGGTCAGGCCGAAGAGCGAAGTGACTGGCGTGCGCGATTTGTTGATGCGGCGCTGCTTCTCATACGCCGTCTGGCAATCGACGGTGTAGCGGGCGAAGGGCAGCGCTTCGAGGCGTGCGTGGGCGATCGGCTTGCCGCTCATTTCGCAGACGCCGTAGGTGCCCGCAGCGAGTCGCTTGAGGGCTTCTTCGATCTCGTAAAGGGCATCCTGCTCCTGCGAGAGCAGCGAGAGGGCAAAGTCGCGGTCGTAAGAATCGCTGCCGGCGTCGGCCTGGTGCATCCCGAAGGCGCTCGCCTCGCTGCCTTCCGCGCGATTGCGCAGAGTGTCCTTCGCGACGCCGCTCATCGAGTCGAGCAGGCTGTCGCGGAGATTCAGCAGACGCTCGCGCTGCTTTACTTGGAAGGGGCTCAGCTTGACTTTCTTCGCCGGCTTGAGCGGCTCGCGCACCGTGGGCTTCACGCTGTGCTTGGCTTCCTGCTTCGCGGGCTTCGCCTTGGCGCCGTTGAATTTAGCCGCCGTTTTTGCGGCAGATTTGGACTTCGCAGCAGGCTTGGACTTCGCAGCAGGCTTGGACTTCGCAGCAGGCTTGCGTGCAGCGGCCTTGGCGGCCTTGGCAGGCTTTTTCTTGGCCGTCCGCTTCGGCGGGGCTTTCTTCGATGGTTTTGAAGCTTTTTGTTTGGGCATGATACGCGGGGTGCGAAGCTCGAATTCCTCGACGCGCACGGGAAAAATTGGGCGCGTCTTGTAAGCGCGCGCCCCATGCGGCGCAAGGGGTAAAACCGCGCTTTTTTCCGGGGCGCGGTCAGATGGCGTAATCGCCGCCTTCGGCCTTCACGAGTTCGATCGGCGGCTTGAGCATACCGGCGGCGACGGTGGCGTGCGTGCCTTGCTCGATGAGGATGAATGAGCCCGTGAGCCGGTTGACCGAGTAGCCGTCGAAGAAGACGGGCGCGGCGGTGCGCAGGCGGATCCCGCCGATGTCGTTCATCGCGAGTTCGGCGGGCGCCGGCTCCGCGTCGAAGTTGGAAAGGTTGAGCTTGTGAACGATCTCCATCACCGCGGCGGGCAGTGTGTTCGAGGTGTGCTTGAGCAGGTATTTCTTTCCAGCCTGAAGCGGGCGCGGGTGCATCCAGCAGATGTCGGCGTGCAGGTCGCTGCTACCCCCGGGCAGCGAATCCAGCCCGATGATCATGTTGCCCCGGCTGATGTCGATGTCGTGATCGAGCACGAGCGTGATTGATTGCGGGCAGAAGGCTTCCTGCACCGGCCCGTCGAAGGTTCGGATCTCCTTCACGGTCGTCACGAGTCCCGACGGCATGGCGATGACTTTCTGCCCGACGCGCACGATGCCGCCGGCGATCTGGCCGCTGAAGCCGCGGAAGTCGTGCAGCGCGGGATCGGTCGGATTGTTCGGCCGGTTGACCCATTGCACCGGCAGGCGAAAGCCCTGCAGATTCCAATCGCTCGCGATGTGGACGGTCTCGAGATGCGCGAGCAACGCGGGCCCGGCATACCACGGCGTGTGCGGCGAGGGGAAGACGACGTTGTCCCCGTTGAGCGCGCTCATCGGGATGAACTTCACGTCCTGGATATCGAGCCGCGGCAGAAACTCCTCGAACTGCGCGCGAATCTCCAGGAAGCGCTCCTCGCTCCAGCCGACGAGATCCATCTTGTTGATCGCGACGACGAGGTGCGGGATGCGCAGCAGCCCGGCGATCGCCGCGTGCCGCCGACTCTGCTCGATCACGCCCGTGCGCGCATCGACGAGGATGATCGAGAGGTTCGCCATCGAGGCGCCCGTGACCATGTTGCGCGTGTATTGAACGTGGCCGGGCGTGTCTGCGATGATGAACTTCCGCCGCGGCGTCGCGAAGTAGCGATACGCAACGTCGATGGTGATGCCTTGCTCGCGCTCGGCACGGAGGCCGTCGGTGAGGTTGGCGAGGTTGATCTGGCCGCCGCCGGTGATGTCGGCCGAGCGCTCGAGCGCCTCGATCTGATCTTCCATCAGCGACTTCGAGTCGTAGAGCAGCCGGCCGATGAGCGTGGACTTGCCGTCATCGACGCTGCCGCACGTGTTGAAGCGCAGGATATCGACCGGCGGAGTGGAGAGGGATTTTTCGGCGACCACGATGCGTTTAGAAATAGCCGGCCTTCTTGCGGTCTTCCATCGCCGCCTCGGACGACTTGTCGTCGGCGCGCGAACCGCGCTCGGTCACGCGTGCGGCGGCGATTTCGGCGATGATGTCATCGACGGTGTTCGCGGGCGACTCGACCATGCCGGTGCTGATGATGTCGCCGATGGTGCGCACGCGGACGACGACCTCGCGC
The DNA here is from genome assembly GCA_040081625.1 of Chthoniobacteraceae bacterium. GTDB lineage: Bacteria > Verrucomicrobiota > Verrucomicrobiia > Chthoniobacterales > Chthoniobacteraceae > VFJQ01. Next base: position 12,364 of record JBEBGD010000068.1, on the reverse strand, counting down.
ACGTCTTCGCCGGCCTTGGGCGGCAGCAAACCGGTGACGGGAAGCCACTGACCCTGGCGCCGCACGCACTGGCGGCGGTGGCTGAAATAGATCGTCGGCACCTCGAGCTTCTCGCGCCCGATGTATTCCCATACGTCCATCTCGGTCCAGTTGCTCAGCGGGAAGACGCGCATGTTTTCGCCGGGGTTGAGCCGCGCATTGTAGAGGTTCCAGATCTCGGGCCGCTGATTCTTCGGATCCCACTGCCCGAACGCGTCGCGGAAGCTGAAGAAACGTTCCTTCGCGCGCGCCTTCTCCTCGTCGCGCCGCGCGCCGCCGATGCAGCAGTCGAACCGGAATTCCTCGATCGCCGCGAGCAGCGTCGGGATCTGGAGCCGGTTGCGGCTGATCTCGCCCGGCGCGGGCGTGGCGATGCCGCTGGCGATGGCGTCCTCGACTTTGCGCACGATGAGCTTCGATCCGAGCTGCTTCGCGCGGCGGTCGCGGAATTCGTTCAGCTCGGGAAAGTGATGGCCGGTATCGACGTTGAGCAGCGGCATCGGGAGGTCCGAGGGACGGAAGGCTTTCTCCGCGAGCCGCAGCAGGCAGATGGAATCCTTGCCGCCGGAGAAGAGCAGCGCGGGCCGCTCGAACTCGCCCGCGACCTCGCGCATGATGTGGATCGCTTCGGTCTCGAGATGCTGGAGATGGTCGAGGTGGTAGTTGCTCATCTAGCTCGCGGTCGCCGCAGCCTCTTTGCCCCAGTGCGCGTGCAGGCCGCACTCACGTTTCTCGTCGGCCTTCGCCGGGTCGAAGTAGTCCCACTCGTTGGGCAGCGCGTGCTGCGCGAGATACTGCTCCATCTCCGCATCGCTGAAATAGAAGACCGGGCTGACCTTGAGCGCGCCGAAGTTTGCGTCGTGCGAGACGATGTCGAGCCCGGCGCGGTTCGGATTCTGGACCTGGCGCAGCGCGGTGATCCAGATCGCGGGCGCGAGTTCCTTCATCCCGCGCGCGAACGGCTCGAGCTTCATCACGGCGCTGAATTGCTTGATGCGTTCCTCGTTCTCCGGCGTCGGCTCGGGCGCGCCGCCGTGGATCGCGTCGTAGTGCGCCGTGGTCATCCGCGGCACGAAAGGCTTGATGCTCAGCTTGAGCAGATCCTTCAACTGTTCCGCGTGCCGGTAGGTCGCCGCGCGGTTGTAGCCGTGATCGACCCACAGCACGGGGATGTCCGGCTGCGCTTGGGTGGCGAGGTGAAGGACGACCGCCTCGTAGGGCCGGAAATTCGTCGAGACGATCGCGCGTCCGGGTGCCAGGGCAACGGCCCAGCGGACGATTTCGAGCGGGGATTTCTCGCGCAGCTCCGCATTCCAGCGGGAGATTTCGGCGGGACTCATGCGTCGGCTATGAACATTTGGCGAAGAAAAAGGCTCGCACCCTTCGCGAGTCCGCCTTTGCCCGCAAGTCACTTTTCCGTCAGCCGCCGGTCGCGAGCGACCGCTCGATGCCGTCGCGGATCTTTCGGCCCGCGCTCGCCCACGTGTAGCGCTCGCCCGAGTCGCGGAAGCCCGCTTCGCCGAAGCGCCGGCACTTCTCCGGATCAAGCAGCAGCTCTCGCAGCGCGTCGGCGAGCGTTGCCGGATCGTCGGGCGGCACGATCAGGCCCGATTCGCCGTGGCGCACCATCGAGGGCATCGCGCCGACATTCGACACGACAGAGGGAAGGCGATGATTGAACGCCTCGATCACCGCGATCCCGAACGGTTCGATGCGCGTCGGCAGGCAGAATACCGACCCGCGCACGAGGTGGCGCTTCACTTCCTCGCGCGGCAGCTTGCCGAGTTCCTCGCACCACGGCTTGCCGAGATCCGGCCGGCAGCCGATGACGATGAGGCGCGCGTCGGGCACGTGCTCGCGCAACCGCTCGAAGGCCGCGGCAAGCGCCGGCCCGCCTTTGCGCTCCCAGTCGATGCCGACGAAGACCACGGTGCGGTTGCGATACCCGTCATTGTCGAGCGGCATGGACGACGGATCGACGTTGCTGCCGCCATGCACGGTCGTCACGCGCGCCGGCTCGACACCGTAGTCTTCGCAGAGCGAGTCGCGCACGTGATCGCTCATCACAAAGATGTGCCGTGCGTGCCCGTAGATTTCCCGCTCGAGCCCTGTCCACGGCGACGGGAAGAGGTCGCTGCGCCGAAAGGCGGGATAGCGCAGATTCGCGAGGTGTGTGTGATCGGTGAAAACGAAATGCGGCACGCCCGGCGTGCTGGCGTCGAAGATCGACTGCGTCTGGAACGTGAAGCGGTAGTCGCCCGCGTGCCCGGCGAGCCGCTGGCCGACGAGCCTGCGCAACGTGCGAAATAAATACGGCGTGCGGAGCGCGATGTTTTTCGGCGCATTCCGATGCTTGAGCAGGTGGCGTGGGTAGCGCCACGCGGCTTGCGCGAGCGCGAGCGGGTAGGCGCCGCGTTGTGCGTCGATGAGATCCGTCCACACGTCGATCACGTCGAGCTCCAGCGATGGGAACTGCTCTGCGAGCTGCTCTCGAACGCGCACGTTCGTGTAAGAAAACAGCCCACCCTTTATGTAGCCGAGACGTTTCTTGGTTTCTTGCACGGATGGTTAATCCGGCAAACTCAGACTGCTTCGAGTTCCCTGTCGAGCCTTCGTGCGGGCGAAGCTGCCGTGTCGGAATCCTTCAGCCGCTCCCATTCCCGCATCGCATCCGAATGACCCGGGGAGTGCGTGACATGCTTCGCTCCGCCGGTGAGGACGATGCGCACCGTGTCGAGCAGGATGAACACATCGAGGAACCAGCTCATGTGCTTCATGTAATAAAGATCGTATTCGAGTTTGCGGCGCGCGTCCTGGACCGACGCACCGTAGGGATAGCTCACCTGCGCCCAGCCGGTGATGCCGGGCTGGATCATCAGCCGCTCCTCGTAAAACGGAATGTCGCGCGCCAGTTGCACGATGATCTCCGGCCGCTCCGGCCGCGGGCCCACGAAAGACATGTCGCCCACGAGCACGTGCCAGAGCTGCGGGATTTCGTCGATGCGGTAGCGGCGCAAAAAGCGCCCGACCCACGTCACGCGCGGGTCCACGGTGCCTTCCGTCGCGGACCATTGCACGCCGTCCTTCTCCGCGTCGATGCACATCGTGCGCAGCTTGGTCATCCGAAAACTACGCCCAAAGCGGCCGGCGCGCGTCTGCCGATACAATACCGGGCCGCGCGAGCTCAGCCTGATCGCCACCCAGGCGAGCGCGACCAGCGGCGCACCGAGCACCAGGCCGAGGCAGGACGCGATGATGTCGAAGAGCCGCTTCACTTTCTTGATGTAGAGAAGGTGCGGCTCGCCGCTGGCACTGAGCAGCCACTCATGCGTGACGAGCTCGAGCGGCACATACTGCCGCACTTCCTCGCAGAGGATGATCAGCGGCATCACCGTCGTGCCCGAGTAACGCAGCCGGCAGAAATGCCGGGTGAGCGCGGAGCTGTTGAGATTCTTGTGCGTGCAGAGCACGCGCCCGATTTGGTGCTGCTTCACGAGTTCGGGCAATTCGTCCAGCGTGCCCAGCAGTGGCGCCTTGCCCGAGGGCGAATAGCCGCAGGCCGCGACGACTCCGATCAACTCGTAGTTGTGGCTCTTCATCTCCTCGAAGAGCCGCGTCTCGGCTTCGTCGAACGCGCTCGAGACGATGTAGGCGACCCGCTCGCGCGTCGCGCGCAGCGTGAAGAGCATCCAGATGTGATGAGCGAGCACGCAGACGAAAGCCAGTGCTCCGCCGAGGAGCATGACGCCGCGGCCAAGTGGGCGAGCGGAGGTGATGTAAGAGCCGCCAATGATGACAAGCACCGCGAGCACGCAACCGCCGAGCACGAGCACGGCGCGCTCGAAGACGCCGCGGGTGCCGCTGTGGGTCGAGTATAGACCCATGATGTAAACGGTGGCCGCAAAGACCACGGCTCCCAGCAGCACCGCCGGCCAGTGGATCCACAGCGGGGTTTCAGCTTCCTCGCCGAAGCGCAGGATCGCCGCGGCGACAAACGCCGCCACCAGCAGCAGTGCATCGATCAGGAAGTGCGCAGCCACGTGGAACCAGTGCTTGTGGAGGATTCCGTTGGAGTTCAAGGGATGTGACTGAAATTGACTGGTAAGAAGCGAGCGATCGCGTCCGGGGAACGAACGGCACCGGAGCGGGGGTAAATCCTGATGCGAGCTTTGTCGATAACGCAGGCGATCTTTTTTGCAAAGCAGAGCTTTTCGCGCCGGGCTATCCGAATGTGTAGTCCGACTAGGGGTCCGGGGAACGACGCGGCTCGCGGTATATTCGCATTTTCCTGCGAAATGAGTCTTGAACCCCACGTCTGCGAAAGCGTAGAAGCGCGGCCCTATGGCCAAAAAACTAACCAAGACCCAAGTCCTCACCGCCCTCGCTGAAAAGACGCAGACGACCAAAAAAGCCGTCGCGTCATTCCTCGATTCACTCGCAGCACTCGCTCACAAGGAGACCAAGAAGAACGGCGAATTCGTCCTTCCCGGTTTCGGCAAACTCGTGAAGCAGGCCCGCAAGGCCCGCATCGGCACCAACCCGAAGACTGGCGAAAAGATCCAGATCAAAGCCAAGACGGTCGTGAAGTTCCGCGTCGCGAAAGCGGCGAAGGACGCGATCCTCGGCGCCAAGTAACCGAAACATTCAAACCGCAAGGGCGGCACGGAAGTGGCCGGGAATCCCCGGCGCTCTCGTGCCGCCTTTTCGTTTCCGCGCTCAGGCGCGTCCCGACATGAGCTGCTCGACCAGACCCGCCACACGCGCCTGCACCGCGGCGTCCATCCGCAGCAACTCCGGCCACGGCCGCGCGCAGCCTTCACTCGCGAGCTTGCGCGTCGCATCGATCCCCATGTGCGAGCCCATGCACGCGATGCTCTGCGCGTGATCGAGCGCGTCGGTGGGATTCTTGATGAAGGTCGTGTCGCGCTGCGGGTCCGTATTCGCGCAGAGGCGGAAGAGCACCTCGCTCGTGTTGTGAACGTCGCAGTCCTCGTCCACGACCACGATGTATTTGCTGAACATCATCTGCCCCATGCCCCACAGCCCGTGCATCACCTTGAACGCCTGCCACGCGTATTGCTTGCGGATCGAGACGAAGACGAGGTTGTGAAACACGCCCTCCGCCGGCAGCGCGATATCGACCAGCTCCGGGAAATTCATCCGCAGCACCGGCAGGAAAATCCGCACGCTCGCCGAGCCCATGTGAAAATCCTCCATCGGCGGAATCCCGACGATCGTGCACGGATACACCGCATCGCGCCGGTGCGTGATCGCGGTGATGTGGAAAACCGGATACTCGTCCACCGGCGTATAGAACCCCGTGTGATCGCCGAACGGACCCTCGGCGCGCGACTCGCCGGGCTGCACGTAGCCCTCGATCACCACATCCACATCCGCTGGCACATCGAGGTCGATCGTTTCGCACTTCACGAGCTCGACCGACTTCCGCCGCACGAATCCCGCGAATAGGATCTCGTCGAGCCCATCGGGCAGCGGCGCCGTAGCTGCGAACGTGTAAGCCGGATCGCCGCCGAGCGTCACCGCCACCGGCATCCGCTCGCCGCGTTCGTAGTAACGCTTCCCGTGCCGCGCGCCGACCTTGTGGACCTGCCAGTGCATCCCCGTCGTGCGGTCATCATACACCTGCATTCGATACATCCCGAGATTGCGCTCGCCCGTGTCCGGGTCGCGCGTATGGACGCACGGAAACGTGATAAAGCGCCCGCCGTCCTTCGGCCAGCATTGCAGGATCGGCAGGTCGAGCAGTGTGGGAAATTGTGATCGGTGATCGGTGATCGGTGATCGGTCAAAGCGCACGACCACTTCCTTGCACGCGCCGTCCTTCACGTGCTTCGGCTTCGCGTGCAGCAGGTCGAGTCCTTGCATCGCGAGCGTCCACGCGTGCTTGAGCGAAGTCGGCGGCTTCGCCTTCAAGATCAGCTCCATCTTCCGCATCAACTCATCCACATGTTCCACGCCGAGCGCCATCGCCATGCGCCGCTGCGAGCCCATCGTGTTGATCGCGAGCGGAAACTTCGAGACCGCGCCGCCGACCGTCGGCTGCTCGAAAAGCAGCGCCTTCCCGCCGCCCGCCGACTTCATCTCGCGATCCGCCCACGCGGTGATCTCCAGCTCCGTCGCCACAGGGAAGGGGATGCGCGTGAGTTCGCCCGCACGTTCGAGCGCGGCGAGAAAATCGGAGAACGACGAATAGGCCATTGGCCGGACCATCGCAGCCTGCGCCGCCGCGTTCGAGATTTTCCTGCGCCTCCACGCGCGCAGCGAGCGAGTGGAAAAGTTGTGATTGGCTTGTCCGAGGAGCCGGAGCCGAAGGCGTGCGAGGTGTGCGGGCAAAGACCGTGCGTTTGCACCGCGGAGATGAAGGTGCAGCTCGCCGGAAGATTCTGCTGCGCATCTCGACGCCTCGGCGGTTAAGGATCGGTGCCATGAATCTCTCCCGTCGTTCCTTCCTCCAGCAACTCTCCGCCGGCGCCATCGTCGCGCCGTGGGTCACCAGCGGGCTGCGCGCGCAGTCGGCGAACTCGATCGTGCATCACGCCAGCTTCGGCTGCGCGGGGATGGCGATGGCGGATCTCAAGGCGTTGACCAGACACGCGGCGCTCAAAGTCGTGGCCGGTTGCGATGTGGACGAGAAGCGGACGGTGGAGTTTCGGAAAATGTTTCCCGAGGCGCGGGTGTATCGCGACTTCCGCGAACTGCTGGCGAAGGAGAAGGATCTGCAGACGGTGAATGTCTCGACGCCCGATCACATGCACGGGCCGATCGGCATGGCGGCGATCCAGCGCGGACTGCACGTGTATGGGCAGAAGCCGCTGACGCATGACTTGTTCGAGACGCGCCGGCTCACCGAGGTGGCGCGGGCGAAGAAGAGTGTGACGCAGATGGGCATCCAGATTCACTCGAAGACCGAATACCGCACGGCGGTGAAGCTGATCCAGGACGGCGCGATCGGGAAGGTGCGCGAGGTTCATACGTGGTCGAGCAAAGCATGGGGCGACAACAAGCCGATGCCGGCCACCGGCGATCCAGTGCCCGAGGGACTGGACTGGGATCTCTGGCTCGGCGTCGTCGCCGAGCGGCCCTTCGTCGGGGGCGGGTTCTATCACCCCGGCAACTGGCGCAAGCGACTCGACTTCGGCACCGGCACGTTCGGCGACATGGGCTGCCACATTTACGATCCGGTCTTCAAGGCGCTCGCGCTCACCGCGCCCACGTCGGTGCGCAGCGAGGGCGAAGCGCCGAACGACCACTCGTGGGCCACCGATGCGGTCGTGCATTATGTTTTCCCGGCGACGAAATTCACCGCGGGCAAGACGGTCGGCGTGACGTGGTATGACGGCGTGAAGCGCCCGCCGGCGGAGATCAAGGCGAAGGTGGTCGCGAGCGATCTTGACGCGAAGGCGAACGAGATTCCCGGGCAGGGAAGCATCTTCCTGGGCACCGATGGGGTGATGGTGCTGCCGCATGTCGGCATGCCGCGCTTGATCGACGCGCAGGGCAAGTCGAAGCCGGTCGTCGCGGTCGAGGGCGGCGATCATTGGGCGCAGTTCATCGACGCGGCCCGAGGCGAGGGGAAGACGAGCGCTGGGTTCGACTACTCCGGGCCGATGACCGAGGCGGTGCTGCTCGGCAGCGTCGCGTCGCGTTTTCCGAAGACCGAGCTGAAGTGGAACGCGAAGGCGCTGAAGTTCACGAATGTCGCGGAGGCGAACAAGTTCGTCCGACGCGCGTATCGCAAGGGCTGGGACGTGGAGGGGCTGGCGTGAAGGCGATCATCTTCGGATTCGCCGCGCTCGTCGCGGGGTCCGTGGCTGCGGACCTGCGCCCGAGCGGGGGCGACGACACGGCCGCGATCCAAAAGGCAGCGGATGCGGGCGGCGGGCTGCACTTTGCGGGCGGCACGTATCGGCTCACGCGACCGGTCGTGATCGATCTGGCGAAGGTGGGCTTCACTTCGCTCAGCGCGGATGGCACCGCGCGCGTGGTGATGGCTGGCGCGGGGCCGGCGTTTCGTTTTGTCGGCACGCACGGCGGGACCGCGGACCCGCGGAGCGTGAAACCGGAAGTGCTCGCGAAGGAGCGGATGCCGATGGTCGATGGACTCGAGATCGTCGGCGAACACGCGGAGGCCGATGGGATCGAGGCGAAAGGCACGCTGCAGATCACGATCACCAACACGCGCCTCGGCCAGCTCCGGCACGGCATCCATCTCGTGGAGCGCAATCGTAACGTGCTCATCTCCGACTGCCACATCTACGACAACTCGGGCATCGGCGTCTTCCTCGACGCGGTGAATCTCCACCAGACCAACATCACCGGCTCGCACATCAGCTACTGCAAGGGCGGGGGAGTCGTCATCCGCGGCGGCGAAGTGCGCAACGTCCACATCGCGGGTTGCGACATCGAGTCGAACATGGCGCCCGATCTTCCGCCCGCGGCGAATGTGGAGATCGACAACCGCGGCGGGTCAACGGCCGAAGTCGCGATCACCGGTTGCACGCTCCAGCACAATCACCTCTCGCCCGGCTCGGCGAATATCCGCGTGCTCGGGCCGGGTGCGGATCGCAAGTCGGGAACGCGCGAGATGAAGTCGCCGCAGTGGGGACACATCACCATCGCTGCAAATGTGTTCAGCGATGTGTTCACGAACATCCACCTCCAGCAGGCGCGCGGCGTCGTGATTACCGGGAATACGTTTTGGGAAGGCTTCGAGCAGGACATTCTCGTCGAGTCGTGCCGCAACGTGGTGGTGGGGGAGAACAATTTCGAGCGCAACCCCGGCTACGAACTGTGGCAAAAGGAGCGGCCGAGGCAGGGGATCATCTTCCGCGATTGCGACGACTGCACGCTGAGCGGCCTGCACATCTCCGGGGTGCGCGAGCATCCTGCGGCGATCGTGATCGAGAAGAGTCGTCGCTTCCACGTGAGCAACTGCACGATCCTCGACAGTGACAATGCCGGCCTGCTGCTGCGCGAGGTGTCGAACAGCAGCGTCCACGGCAACTTCATCCGCGACGACCGCGCGGAGAAGCCGGCGTTCCGGCCGATCGTCGTCGAGGGCGGGGAAGGGAATCGGATCGACGAGGTGCCGTAGCGCCTAGTCGCCACCGAAGAACCGCTTCAACTGGTTGCCGCGGCGCTCGAAGCGTTTGCCGAGGCGGTGGAAGAAGTCATCGACGCCGCGAATCGGTTCGCCCGACTCGGACCAGCGCGAGTCGTTGCTGCGATGGGGTTCGCTGCCGCGGTTTGGTTCACTGCCACGATCGACGTAGTCGCGGTCGCGCGGAGGGCCGATCAAGCGCTGCCGATCGATGACCGTGCCGGTGTCGGCGGCGATGCGGAAGGTGGCGACCTTGTTGCCGCGGTCGAAAAGTTCGAGCTGCCACGTCGGCGGCTGTTGCTGTGCGGAGCTGCGCAGCAGGTAGTCGATGCGATCGAAGGGGATGCCCTCCTTGCGCAGCTCCTGGTCAGCGATGGTGAAGGCACCGTCGGAGTCGAGGTTGAGTTGATTGAGGTCCATCGTCGCGGAGGAGCGCCCCGTGGGGGTGCGCTGGGAGATGATGCGCCCGCGCTGGACTTCGACTTCGATGAGGCCGCCGCGCGCTGTGGGATCGCTCGCGATGATCTTCCAGACTTGGGGCTGGGGCGCTCCGCTGCGTCCGCGGAGTTCGACTACTCGATTGAGGGTCTTCTCTCCCTGCTGCTTGCCGAGGACGCGCAGGGCTTTGTATGCGGTGTCGTTTTCCGCATGCACGAAAACCGGCACACCGGATAACACGACAGCGAGGAGAAGTTTTCTCATGAGGCAGGATCAATGCACGGGCGGGGCGCGCTTTCCAGACGCGAAATGGGCGGATGCATAAAAACGAAACGCGCCGGGTTCACGAGGAACCCGGCGCTTTCGGATTGTTTAGGCTGGTATGTCGCCGTGTTTAGAACACGAAACGGAGACCGGCGCGCACCTGGGTGCCGCTGTGCTCGTCCTGCGACCAGATGTAACGGCCTTCGCCGAACAGGCCGATCGTGTGGGTCACGCGCCATTCGAGGCCGCCACCCGCATGCCAGGTGCCTTCGGTCTTGCCGTTGGCGGCGATGCCACCGCCAGCGAGGATGTAGGGCGCCAGGCAGATGCCGCCTTCGATCGGGAAGCGGAGCACGAGGCTGCCGTCCACGTTCCAGGCACCATGGACGTCGCCGTCATAGAGGTTGCCGGAGAGAGCAACGCCGAGGTTGCGGGTGAAGAAGTAATTCAACCCGAGACCGCCACCGATGCCGTCGTCGTGGCTGCTGCGATGAGCGGCGTCGGTGTAGCTGCCGAAGACGTCGAGTTGAAACTCGGTGTCCTTGAAGCAGGGTTCAGCGACGGGCTCCTTGAAATCCTTCATCTCCGTGCCGCCGAAGCTGGAGGCGACGATGGCGAGAGAGGCGAGGAAGCTAATGGTCAGTTTCTTCATGTGTGTTGTATCCTTGGTTTTGTTTGGTTTCTGATCCGAGCAGAGCGCTCGAACGGGCGGCTTTTTAGTGAGTGGGAGGGGTGGTGGCAAGATGTTTTTTAAGACTTTTTTGGCAGGCAGGGCTCGCTTCGCGGGCCATTTCTAGGCACCCGCGAGGGGAGGCGCAGGCGCGGGGAAATTCCCGGTTGTGTTTGAAATGAAGCCTCCTAGAGTCCGCGTCCCTTTTCCAAAAATGGCTTTCCGCATCCCCGAACTCCGCATTTTCACCGGCTCTGCCCACCGGCAGCTGGCCCAGCGGATCAGCGCCTACATCGGAGTGGATCTCGGCGACGCGACGGTCACGTCCTTTCCCGATGGCGAGACGTTCGTGAAGATCAACGAGAACATCCGCGGGCGCGATGTCTTCATCGTCCAGCCGACCTGTCCTCCCTCGAATCAGAACTTGATGGAACTGCTGATCATGGTCGATGCGGCGCGGCGCGCGAGCGCGGATCGGATCACGGCGGTCCTCCCGTTCTTTGGCTACGCGCGGCAGGATCGCAAGGACCAGCCCCGGGTGCCGATCACCGCGAAGCTCATCGCGAACCTGCTTACCGCCGCGGGCGTCAATCGGGTGCTTACGATGGATCTGCATGCTCAGCAGGTAGCGGGGTTCTTCGACATCCCGGTCGATCACCTTTACGCGGCTCCGGTCATGATCCGGCACCTTCGGTCGAAGGACTTGAGCGATGTGATGGTCGTCTCGCCCGATGTGGGCGGGATCAAGATGGCGCAGGCCTACGCGCAGGCGCTCGGCACCGATCTCGCGATCGTGGCCAAGCGCCGCAAGAGCCCGACCGAGACCGAGGCGGTGAACATCATCGGCGAGATCGCCGGGCGCCGCATCTTCCTCATCGACGATCTCACCGAGACGGCTGGCACGCTGTGCAGTGCTGCGAAGCTCCTGAAGGAGAACGGCGCGACCTCGATCTTCGCCGGCGTCTCGCACGCGGTCTTGAGTGACATGGCGATTGAGCGCTTGAAGAAATCTGAAATTAGCGAACTGATCTGCACCAACAGCGTCCCGGTGCGCGATGGCGATGGCTTCCCGATCACCACGCTGTGCGTGGCCGAGCTTCTCGGGGAAGGCATCAAGCGCATTCACGACGACGAATCTGTCACCGACCTCTTCCGCATCAACAAAACCGGCACAAACTAACCATGGCAAAACAACTCAAAATCCAAGCAACACTCCGCGAACAAATTGGCGGGCGGGCTTCACGCAAACTCGGCCGCGCCGGCATCGTCCCCGCGAACGTCTATGGCAAAGACCACCCGAACCTGAACCTCGAACTCAGCAAGCGGGAGATCTCGAACCTGCTCGCGCACGCCACGAGCGAGCACGTCCTGGTCGATCTCGAGATCAAAGATGGCGCGGCTACGACCAGCCGCCTCGCGCTGATTCAGGAAGTCCAGCACCACCCGTTGCGTCGCGACGTCATGCATGTGGATTTCCACGCCGTCAAAGCTGACGAGATGCTGCACGCCGCAGTCCCGATCGTGCCGGTCGGAGAACCCGAAGGCGTCAAGAATTCCGGCGGCGTCATGGAAGTCTCCGTCCACGAACTCGAAGTCACCTGTTTGCCCAAGGACCTGCCGGATGTCATCCGCGTCGATGTCAGCGCACTCGGTCTCAACCAGTCCATCCACGTGCGCGATCTCGTCCTCCCCGAGGGAGTGGCGGCGCACGCCAGTCCCGACCTGACCGTGATCAGCGTCGCCGCGCCGCGCGTCGAGGTCGAGCCGGTCGCCGCGGCCGCCGCGCCGACCGAGCCCGAGGTCCTCAAGGAGAAGAAGGAAGATCCCAAGGC
>JBEBGD010000067.1:0-29401 GCA_040081625.1 Chthoniobacteraceae bacterium | reverse complement strand
TGCCATCGTCGCCGACATGGCGCTCGGCGGTTCGACGAATGCGATCAGCCACCTCATCGCGATGGCCGGACGCGCGGGCGTGTCGCTGCCGCTGGAGAAGTTCGACGAAGTCTCGCGCCGCACGCCGCGCTTCGCCGACCTGCGCCCCGCGGGGCGCTTCCTGATGGAGGATTTCTATTTCGCCGGCGGCCTGCGCGCGCTGCTCGCGCAAGTGCTCGACCTGCTCCACGACACGCCGACCGTGAACGGCAGCACGCTGCACGAGAACCTCGCCGGCGCGCAGATCCACAACCGCGAAGTCATCCGCAAACTCTCCGACGACGGCGGCACCGCGATCCTGCATGGCAACCTCGCGCCGCGCGGCGCGGTGATTAAGCACGCGGCGATGGAGGAACGTTTCCTCACGCACACCGGCCCCGCCGTCGTCTTCCGCGACTACGACGACCTCGCCGCTCGCATCGACGATCCTGCGCTGGCCGTCACCGCCGACTCGGTGATCGTGCTGCAAAACGCCGGCCCCATCGGCGCGCCGGGGATGCCCGAGTGGGGCATGCTCCCCATCCCGAAGAAGCTGCTCGAGCAAGGCGTGCGCGACATGCTGCGCATCTCCGACGCGCGCATGAGCGGCACGAGCTACGGCGCGTGCGTGCTGCACGTCGCGCCCGAATCCGCCATCGGCGGCCCGCTCGCGCTCGTGCGCGATGGCGACATGATCACGCTCGATGTGGAAGCGCGCCGCCTCGACGTGGACATCTCCGACGACGAACTCGCCGCGCGCGCCGCTGCGTGGAAAGCGCGACCGTCGCGGTCGCATCGCGGCTACCTCTCGCTCTTCCTAAACGAAACGACGCAAGCCAACGAAGGCTGCGACTTCCGATTCCTCCACCGCGGCCCCGCCGACACGGAGCCCGACATTCATTGAGCGCGCGGGCGTAGCCCCGGCGCTCCGTGCGGTCGCATTACAAGCCGAGCGAGCGCACGAGCGATGTGTCGATTCGACCGGTCGCCGCGAGGCCATTGTCGGCCTGATAGGCGGCGACGGCGTGACGGGTCATGGAACCGGGCACGCCATCCACCGGGCCGGGATCGTAGCCGGCATCGGCCAGCGCCGCCTGCACATCCGCCACGAGAGAGCGCGAACTTCCGCCCCGATCGATGACCACCGAGGCCGAGTAGGCCGGCGCGTAACCCTGCCGGACGACCCACGATCCACCGGACCAGTGCCACGGGCGATCGTTCCAATAATGCACCCGGTCGGTGTCCCAATCGCGGCAGGTCGAGTAAGGGGGCTGATGATACGTGCCACCGTAATAGGATGATCCGTAGCGTTGGGCGGCGAGCGCAGCCTGGTATTGCGGGGTGCGTTGGACGGCCTCGCGATAGGCCTGCGGGTCCCGCTGCGCAAGCAGGGCGCGCTGGTAGGCCGGGGTGCGCTGCACGGCCTTGTTGTAGGTCAGCGCGTTCTGGTATTGCGGCGTGCGTTGAACGGCTTCGCGATAGGCCTGCGGGTTCCGCTGCGCTAGCAGGGCACGTTGGTAGGCCGGCGTGCGCTGCACGGCTTCGCGATAGGCCTGCGGGTTTCGCTGCGCGAGCAGGGCACGCTGGTAGGCCGGCGAGGCGACCACGCGTTGCGCCGCCGCTTTTTGCTTTTTGCTTTTCGCTTCCGCCGGGGCCGTGAGTGAGGCGGCGAGGGCCAGCGCCATGCCAAGGGTAGTGATCCGGTTCATAAGATTTGTGTTCTTGTATGTGTATCGGGCTCCAGCGGGCCGCCGCGCGTGGGGAACTTCTGCTCCGCGTGATCCGCGCGCATTCAGCCTGCCGGGGCCGTGTCGTTGTTTTCTTGTTCCGATACAGACGCGCCACCCGCCACGCGTATTCACAGGCATTGTGTCATCTCACTTTCGATCGGCTGATCGAAAAGAAGTAGCGCACCGCCGGGCACGCCCGGTAGCAAGCACGGTGCAATGAAAACGACTTTCGCCGTCTCCGACATCCATCGCTCCGTCATCTCTGTCCCGCCGCTGTGCCGCGACGCTTCGCTCAAGGTCTGCGCGGCGGAGAATGCAAAGCTCATCCGCCACATCGAGGCGGGCGGCGTCTCGACGCTGCTCTACGGCGGCAACGCGAACTTCTACAACATCGCGCCGAGTGAGTTCGCCGACGTGCTCGACATGCTCGCCGAACTCGCCGCGCCGGAGTCGTGGGTCGTGCCGTCGGTCGGCCCGTATTTCGGCACGATGATGGATCAGGCGGCGATCCTCGCGACGCGGAAGTTCCCGACCGCGATGATCCTGCCGACGATTGCGGTCAGCTCGCCGGAAGGCGTGCGCGTGGCGGTGATGAAGTTCGTCGAGCGAGCGGGTATCCCCGCCGTGCTCTACGTGAAGGACGAGAAATACGTGACGCCGCAGGTCGTGAAGTCGCTCGTCGAAGCGGGGGTGATCTCGTGGATCAAATACGCCGTCGTGCGCCCGGACCCGGCGGTCGATCCGCTGCTCCGCGCGATCGTCGATGAGGTCGATCCGGCGATGATCGTCAGCGGCATCGGCGAGCAACCGATCATCGCGCACTGGAGCACGTTCGGCGTCCGCGCGTTCACGTCGGGCTGCGTGTGCGTCGCGCCGCGGCGCTCGCAGGAAATGCTGCACGCGCTGCAAGCGGGCGACCTCGCGAAGGCGGACGCGATTCGCGAGCGCTTCAACTCACTCGAGACGCTGCGCAATTCCCACGGCCCGATCCCGGTGCTGCACCGCGCCGTTGCGCTCGCCGGCATCGCCGAGACCGGCCCGGCGCTTCCGCTCCTCGCGGACCTCGACACGCAACTTCTCGATCCAATTCGCGCGGCAGCAGGAGCCCTCCTCGCTTGGAACTCGCTGTAGCCACCGCCCTCCGGGCCGTGCACGTCGCAGAGCGACGTGGCTACATGGCCAGTTGACGAGCGGCCCGGAATTCGCCTGCCTTCGCCCCATGCAACAACCCCTCCTCGTTCTCCTCGCCCTCGCCACCTCCGCGTTCGCGCTCGAATTCAAAGCCGTCCCCGATTGGTATTCATTCCCCGACGGCAAGAAAGTAATCGGCAACATGCACGGCGATGTCGCCGTCGCGTCGAACGGCGACGTCTATGTCAGCGTCATGGACCCGAAAGCCGGGCTGCAGGTCTTCGGCGCGGACGGCAAATGGCTGCGCAACGTGCCGAACGCGCCCGCGGACTTTCACGGCTTCGTCATCCGCAAGGACGCCGGCGGCGAGTTCATCTACGGTGCGCGACTCGGCGCGGGGAACATCCTCAAGCTCACGCTCGACGGGAAGGAAGTGCTCAACATCCCGCAGACCGCGATCCCCGATTCGTTCAAGAAAACCGGCAAGGATGGCAAGGCCGGCGTGCGGCTCACCGCGATGGATGTCGCGCCGAATGGCGACCTCTTCGTGACCGACGGCTACTCGAGCGACTACGTCCATCGCTTCGACAAGACCGGCAAATACCTCCGATCCTTCGGCGGCAAAGCGGCGCCCTACAGCTTCAGCACGCTGCACAAAATCGCCGTGGACACCCGCTTCGAGCCTGCGCGCATCATCGGCGTCGATCGCGCGAACGGTCGCGTCGTCCACATGTCGCTCGACGGCGAACTGCTCGGCATCATCGCGAAAGATTTGATGCTCCCCGCAGCCGTCGCGGTTCATGGCGACTACGCGGCGATCGGCGAGATCAAGGGACGCGTCACGCTCCTCGACAAGGCCGGGAAGATCGCGCTTCAGTTCGGCGGGAACGACAAGGCCGATGAAGTCGGCACGAACAAGACCGAGCCCGACAAGTGGCGCACCGGGGTCGTCACCGCGCCGCACGGCGTGGCGTTCGATGCGAAGGGGAATGTTTTCGTCGCCGAATACAACATCTTCGGCCGCGTCCACCGCTTCAACCGCGAGTGAAGTTCGCCGCGCTCTTCGCGCTGCTCCTCGTCAGCGGTGTCCGCGCGCAGCAGTATGACCTGCTGATCACCAACGCGCGCATCGCCGACGGCACCGGCGCGCCACTGGTGAAGGGAAGCATCGCGGTGAAGGACCGCCGCATCGTCGCACTCGGCGAAGTCGCCGGCACCGCGACGACGGTGATCGACGCGCAAGGTCGCGTTGCGGCGCCGGGATTCATCGACGTCCACACGCACTCCGAGCGCATCGCGCGCACGCCGGACGCGGAGAACTTCGTGCGCATGGGCGTGACGACAATCGTCACCGGCAACTGCGGCGGCTCGCGCACCGACGTGGCGAAGTTCTTCGAGGAACTCGACGCCGCGAAGGTCGCGATCAACGTCGCCACGCTCGTTGGCCACAATTCCGTGCGGCAAAAGGCGATGGGCGGGAACTTCTCGCGCGAGCCGTCGGCGGAGGAACTCGAGCAGATGAAGGCGCTCGTCGAGCAGGCGATGAAAGACGGCGCCGTCGGCCTCAGCACCGGGTTGATCTACCTGCCGGGGACGTTCGCGAAGACGGGCGAGATCGTAGAGCTGGCGAAGGTCGCTGCGGCGCACGGCGGTATCTACGCGAGCCACATGCGCGCGGAGACGACGAGAATCTTCGACGCGCTCGAGGAGCTGTTCACCGTCGCGCGCGAGGCGCGCATCCGCGCGGAAGTCTCGCACCTCAAGCTCTCCGGCCCGTCCGCGTGGGGAAAGGCCGACGAGGTGCTCGCGGTCCTCGATCGCGCGCGCGCGGAGGGGCTCGGGATCACGCACGACGCCTACGCCTACACCGCATCGAGCACCGGCCTTGCGCAGCTCATCCCCGACAAAGCGCGCGAAGGAACGCGCGACGACTTCATCGCGCGGCTGGCCTCGCCCGAGCAGAAAGTCGAGATCCTTGCCGAAATGGCGCGCACCCGCGAGCGGCAGGGCCGCACCGACTACGCCTACGCGGTCATCGCGAAATTCGACGCGGATTCCTCGCTCAACGGCAAAAGCGTCGCCGCCGCCGCGAAACTCAAGCGCGGGTCGGATTCGCTCGACGACCAGATCGAGCTGATCTTCGACATCGAGCGGCAGGGCGGCGCGAGTGCGATCTTCCACGGCATGAGCGAGCCCGATCTTCAGGCCTTCCTGCGCCATCCGCACACGATGATCGCGAGCGACGGCGGCCCGCGCATCCCCGGCGACGACGTGCCGCACCCGCGCAGCTACGGCAACAACGCGCGCGTGCTCGGCCGCTACGTGCGCGAGTTGAAACTCATTCCAATCGAGGAAGCGATTCGCCGCATGACTTCGCTCCCGGCGCAGACCTTCCGCCTAGCCGATCGCGGCGTGCTCAAGCCCGGTGCGTTCGCGGACATCGTGATCTTTGACCCGGAGAAAATCAGCGACCCTTCGACGTTCGACGACCCGCATCATTTCGCCGTCGGCTTCAGCGACGTGATCGTGAACGGCGCCGCGGTGCTGCGCGACGGCGCGGTGACGGAGACGCGCGGCGGTGGGTCTTTGCGCCTAAGTCCCGCACCCTCGAAGTAATCCATATTGCACCGATGACCGACCGATTCGCCAACTCCCGCCGACTTTTCGAGCGCGCGCAACGCAGCATCGCCGCAGGCGTGAACAGCGGCATTCGCAAGATGGAGCAGCCCGTGCCGCTCTACTTCCAGCGCGGCGACGGCGCGCGTGTGTGGGACGTGGATGGGAACGAATACATCGACTTCCAGATTGGCCAGGGCGCGCTGCTCTACGGTCACGCGCCAGCGGGCATGGCCGACGCGATCGCCGCGCAGGCGCGGCTCGGCACGCACTGGGCCGCGCAGTGCGAGTTGGAGATCGACGTCGCCGAGCGTTTACAGGCGATGATCCCGTCGGCGGAGCGCGTGCGCTTCAGCAACTCGGCGACGGAGGTCGTGCTCTCCGCGCTGCGGCTCGCGCGCGGGCACACGGGCAAGCCGCTCGTCGTAAAGTTCGAGGGCCACTACCACGGCTGGGCGGATGAAGGGCTCGTCGGTTTCGCACCGCCGCCGGACGCGTGGGGCGACGATGAGCATCCGACGCGACTGCACCCGAGCGCGGGCGTGATCCCGGAGGTGCTCGAGCAATTCGTCGTCGCGCGCTGGAACGATCCCGAGCATCTGCGCCGGCGCGTCGCGGAGTTTTCGGGCAGGATCGCGGCGATCATATTCGAGCCCGTGCTTTGCAACACCGGCTGCATGGAGCCGGTGCCCGGCATGATCGAGACGATCCGCGAACTGTGCGACCGCGAAGGCGCGCTGATGATCGCGGACGAGACGATTACCGGCTTCCGCTTCGGCGCGGGCGGCGCGCAGCAGTATCTCGGCTTCACTCCCGACCTCACGATCCTCGGCAAGGCGGTCGGCGGCGGCGTGCCCTTTGCCGCGCTGGCGGGGACGGAGAAGGCGATGAGCAGGATCATCGCTGGTGCGGTTATTCACGCGGGCACGTTGAACGCAAATCCGCTCTGCCTCGCGGCGAGCAAGTGGTGTCTCGATCACGTCGCATCGCTCGGCGAGCGGCATCCGCGCGAAGTGAACGCGCTGGGCCACAAGCTGATGGCTGGTCTTCGCAGCCTCGCCGAACGGCACGGCATCCCGCTGCGTCCGCAAGGGCCGGGCCTCGTCTTCCACAGCGCGATGCTCAAGCCCGGCGCGTGCGAAGGACCGATCCGCGATTACCGAGACTACGCGCGGCGGCACGATGCGCCGCGTTGGGCGCACTTGCGCCGGTGCCTGCTTGAATCCGGCGTGCGCGCGATCGAGCGCGGGCTTTGGTTCGTCAGCCTCGCGCATCGCGATGCGGATGTGAGTGAGGCATTGCAACGCGCGGAGCCGGCTTTCGCGCAACACGCGAGCGAGTGGCAGGCATGAGCGCTCGCACGCCAAGGAGCGGCGCGCGTCCCGCCACCGTCTTTCCCGCTCGGGCGTCAGCCCGCCGCATCTCCCACTTTGAGCGCGCCTCCGGCGCGGCCGATTCGTCGGCGGCGGGACGCACGCCGCTCCTTGCGCCAATCCTGCCGAGATGAGCCGCCCGCGCGTCCTGCTCGCGGGGCTGTTTCACGAGACGCACACTTTCCTCGAAGGCACGACGAGCCTGCGCGAGTTCGACGTGTTGCGCGGCGAGGAGTTGCTGCGGCGCGCGGGAGACAGTTCGCCGCTCGGCGGCGTGCTCGAGTCGGCGAAGACCTACGGTTGGGAGATCGTGCCGGCGGTGGATTGCTGCGCGGTGCCGGGCGCGATCGTCGAGGACGAGGTGGTCGAAACCTTCTGGCGCGAACTGACGGCGCGCGCGCACGGGACGTTCGACGCCGTTTATCTCGTGCTGCATGGCGCGATGGTCTCGCAGTCGTTCGGCGATGTGGAAGGCGAGGTGCTCGCGCGAGTGCGCGGGCTCGTCGGCGATGTGCCGGTTTTCGGCGTGTTCGACCTGCACGCGAACTTCACGCAGCGCATGGCGGAGCTGGCGAACTGCCTCGTCGGCTATCGCGAGAATCCGCACACCGACGGCCGCCGCGCTGCGCAGATCGCCGCCGAACTTCTCCAGCGCGCGCTTACGACGAAGGAAGTGCCGCGCATGTTCTGGCAGCATCCGCCGGTGATGTGGCCGCCGACCGGCACAGCCACGGCGAACGAGCCGATGCTCACGCTCGAGCGGACTGCGCGACGCATGGAGACGGATTTCTGGGTCGTGAATGTCGTCGCCGGGTTCTCCTTCGCGGACACGCCGCACACCGGCGTGAGCTTCGCCATCGCGACGACCGGGCCGGAGACGCAGGCGCGCGAAGCGTTGCAGCAACTCAGCGACTTCACGCTCGAAAACAAAGCCGCCGGCAACGTGACCGACCCGCCGCTCGCCGACGTGATGGCGACGCTCGATCCGCTCCCGCCCGGCCTGACCGTGCTCGTCGAGCCTTCCGACAACGTCGGCGGCGGCGCGCCGGGCGATGGCACCGGCTTGCTGCGCGCGCTGCTCGAACGCGCGATCCCAAACTCCGCCATTGCGATCAACGATCCCGAAGCCGTGCAGCAACTCGCCGCGCTCGCCATCGGCGCGAAGACGACCTTGCCGATCGGCGGCAAAGGCAGTCGGCTCGATGCCGGGCCGCTCACGCTCGAAGTCGAACTACTCAGTCGCAGTGATGGGAAGTTCGAGCTCGAGGACAAGCAGAGTCATCTCGCATCGATGTCCGGCGATCACTTCGACATGGGCCCGTGCGCGGTCGTGCGTCATGGCGGGCTCACGATTCTGCTCACGAGCCGCCGCACGCCGCCCTTCGATCTCGGCCAGTGGCGCAGCCAGGGGATCGAGCCGCGCGACTTGTCCGTGATCGTCGTGAAGGCGGCGGTCGCGCATCGCCGCGCTTACGATCCGATCGCGACGCGGATGCTGTGGGTGGACACGCCTGGACCGTGCTCGAGCAATCTGCGCACGCTGCCGTTTCGCCACGTGCGGCGTCCGATCTTTCCGCTCGAACCCGCGTAAACGAAAAGCCCCGCTCCCTTGCGAGAGCGGGGCTCTTGATTTCGATCTGCGCGGTGCGCGGTTACGGCACCGTCAGATTGATGCTGCCGCCGACGGTCGTGCCGGGGAAGAAGCCCCAGGCGCTGCTGCTCTTCGGCAGGTAGAGGCCGCTGCCTTTGACCGGCTTGGTGATGCCGGGCACGGTGACGGTCGCGCTGAATTTGCCGACCTTCTGCTTCACGCCGGTCCACGTTTTCAGTGCGCCAGCCGGGAGGGTCGGGATGCCAGCGACGCTGATGATCGACGGTCCGACTTCATTTGCCGCGAGGTTGCCGCCGGTGAGGGCGAGCGTGCCGGTGCCGGTGAGCAGCGGGTCGAGGCCGGTGAATTTGCAGCCGTTGGCGGCGAGGATGGTGTCCACGCCGGCGAGGTGCAGGCCCTTGGTGACAACCTGCGGGAATTTGGTCCACAGGAGTTCACCGGTCACGTCGGTGGCGGTGAGGTCGGCGGTGAGCAGTTCGCCGCCGAGGAAGGCGGGCGGGTTCGGGCCCTTGGTGATCGGCACGTAGATGGCGATGGTGCCATTGTCGCGGAGCGAGGCGGCGGTGCTGAACGGGATGCCGTCCGGCAGCAGGCCGGTGATTTTCACCGCGCCTTTCGCGCTGACCGTCGCGATGGCGTAGCCGCCGCCGGGGAAGGCCGCATTGATGCTCCCGAGAGCGATGTGGTGCTTCTCCGCGGTCGCGGGGGTTTTCACCGGGCGCAAGTTGCCGGCGACGACGCCGCCGAGCGCGGCGATGAAGACATCCACGGTGCCGTCCACCTTCTTCACGAGGGTGACGTAGCCGAGCGTCGTGAAGGCGCTGGCGGTGATGCCGCCGGTCGGGAAGGTGATCTTGGTCTTCGCCTTCGAGGTGCTGGCGGCCAACTGCACGGTGGCGACGCCGGTCGCCGAGATGGTGGCTGTCGCCGAGCCGATGACGTCTGACGCCATGTCGTAGATGAGGCCGTTGAACGTCGTGGGAGCCGCTACCGGCGCACCTGCGGCGACAGTCACGGTGCCGAGCCCGATCGTCGTGCCATCCGTCACCGTGTAGGTGAAGGTGCCGATGAAGGTGGACGGGATGAGCAGCGTGCGGCCGTCGATGGTGATGGCCGGGTCGCTCACGCTGTCGATCGCGAACGTCTCGTCGAAGCCGTCATTGGCGAGCGGGTTGAGCCGCGTGGTGCCGGTGGTGACGGTCACTTTGTCGCCGGCCAACGTGACGACGGAATTCCCGGTGAGGGCGACTTCAAACGAGGGCACCGCGGCGTCGTTGGTGGCAATGGAGAGCGTGCCGGTTTCCACGCCGGTGCCGCCGCCTGTGTAGGTGACCTCGATGGTCACGCCGCCGCCCGGGGCCACGAGGCCGCTGGCGTTTTGCGTGACCGTGTAGGGGCCTGCGGGGATCGTCGCGCTGTAGGTCAGCGCCTGGCTGCCCTTGTTCTCGACGGTGAAGGTCGAGGTGCCCGTCGAGCCGCTGGCGACAGCGCCGAAGTCCGCCGTCGCGAGCCCATCGTAGATGATCGCAGCCGCGGAGTCCCGCATGAGCAAGCTCGGCGTGGCGATGACGGTGAGCCCGGCGAGCGGCGCGCCGAAGCTGTCGAGGCCGCCGACATCCGTCGCCACGCCCGTGGTGAGGTCCAGCCGATAAAGCCGGGTGCCATTCCTCGGGCCGGAGAGCATCCAGCCTTCACCGACCGCCGCGGCATTGGAGGTGGCGACCCGCACGCTGGCGGGAATGTCAAAGCCGTTGACCTGGGAAACGACCAGCGAGTTGCCGCCAGAGGTGATCGCCACGCCCGCAGTCAGCGTCCCGGCGTTGGGCGGGTTCTGGATGTAGAGCGAATTGCTGGCCGCATCGATCGCGTAGAGCGTCGTCACGCCGCCGGTGAGCGACTGGGCGAAGCTGTTCGTGTAGGCCGAGCCCGCGACTCCTGTTCCGCCGCCATTGATTGCCCCGTCGGGATTCACGCCCGCCACGCTGCCCGCCGCACCGCCGAGGTTGCCGTCAGCCCCCAACCCCGTGTTGGGATCCACGCGGAAATTCAAGCCGGTCGCGCTGGTCACGCGCAGGCGATCCACGGTGGGATTGAAGTCCACGCCGTAGCCGGTGGCGAACCGGTCCGGAAACGGCACGGGGTCTCCAGCGGCATCGACAAAAGCGATGCTCCTCTGCGCGCCCACGGCGGTGAGCCCGCCGCTCAGCGGATCGAGGAGGTAGAGCGTCCCGGTGTCGCCCCCCAAGGCCAGCAGGTAGAACTGACCGGTCTGCGGGCGGTAATCCACGCCCACCGGGGCTTCACCGCTCGCCAACTGATTGACATCGATTTGCGTGCTCAGCACCGGGTTCGGAGAGAGGGTATCGAAACGCAGGAGAAAAAGGTTTTCGGCGTTCAGCGCGAGGCCCACGCCGCCCTCCCGACGGATCGCGACGCCGCGCCCGCCGGGCACCGTGCCGAGGAGCGAGGCCTCCCCGTTGACGAGGTTGAGGCTGTAGATCCCGGTCGTCCCGCCGACCGTCAGCAGGGCGATCCCCGAGCCCGCCGCCACCGGCGAATTCGAAGACGGCGCGTCGATGCCCGGCCCGATGTCGAAGCCGGCCAGCGCGGAGAAATCCAGCGGGTTGCCGCCGAATGTCACCCCTGCAACGGAGTTCTGCGTGCCGCCGTTCGGCGGGTTTTGGATGAAGAGCGAGTCGGTCGCCGCATCGAGTGTGTATTGCGTGGTGATGGCACCGGCGCTGGCCTGAACCTTACTGTTCGTGTAAGCGGTCGCGCTCACGGTCGTCGCGCCGCCGTTGACCGATCCGTCCGGGTTGGTGCCGGTCGTGACGCCGCCCCCGTTGTTCCCATCGACCGGCAGGCCGGTGTTCGGGTTCGCGCGGCAGTTCAAGCTGCCCGCGACGATGCGCAGGCGATCCACCGCGGGGTTGAAATCGATGTCCCACCCGGTCGTCGCCGGATCGGGAAAATCCACCGGGGTCGCGCCATCCGTGGTGAACGCGATCGAACCCGCCGTCCCCACGATCCCCGCGAAACCCGTCTGCGGCGAGATGCAATACAGCGTCGCCGTCTCCGTCGTCGCATTCACGCCCAGCGCGTAGAGTTGCTGGTTCTGCGGGCGCACATCGATGGCCACGAGCGTCTCGCCCGCCGTCACGCCCGTGATCGGGAGCGGTGCCGAGATCGCCGGCGTATTCGCGAGCGGCACCGTGCGGAGATTGGTGCCATCGAGGATATAAGCCGTCACCTGCGCACCCGCCGAGGATGCGAAGAGGCTGGCGGCGGCGAGCAGCGCGAGGCGGAGCCAGCGCGGCGCGGGATGGGTGGTCGATTTGGTGTTCATGATTTTAATCGGAAGTGAGCGCCGCCTGTAGTGGCGTTGTATGTGAAGCAGCAAGGAATTGTTTTATCTTTGCGCCGCGTCAGCCTTGCCATCCGCACCAAGACCCAGCCAGCTTCACGCATTACCACTCCGATGCCCCACCCACTCGTCTCCTACCCGCGCAACGCCGACACTCCCACTTCGCCGCTGCCCTTCAGCCCGTGCGTGTGCTTCGGCGATCTCATCTTCGTCTCCGGCCAGGCGTCGGTGAATGCGAACGGCAGCATCGTCTGCGACACGATCGAGGGCGAGGTGCGGCGCTCGATCGAGAACTTGCGCAAGGTGCTCGAGGCGGCGGGCAGCGACCTCGCGCACGTGATCCAGACGCGCAACTACGTGCGCGATGCGGCGGATGTGCCGGTCTATAACGACATCTACCGCGAATTTTTCACCGAGCCCTTCCCGGCGCGGACCACGATCACGAACTGCCTGCCGCCGACGCTGCGCTACGAGATCGAAGCAGTCGCGGTGAAGCGCTCCGCATAAACCCACGCCATGAGCACGCCGCGCCTGATCTTCGACTGCCATCTCGACATCTCGATGAATGCGCAGGACTTCAACCGCGACCAGCGCTGGACGCAGGAGAAGATGCGCCGCCACGAGATCGGCATGACCGATGTGCGCGGTCGCTCACGCAACACGGTTTGCTTCCCGGAGCTGCGGCGCGGGCGCTTCGGCATCATCGTGGCGACGCAGATCGCGCGCTACTCGCCGCGCTTCCACAATCTGCCCGGCTGGACCAGCCCCGAGCAGGCCTGGGCGCACACGCAGGGCCAGCTCGCCTACTACCGCGCGATGGAGGACTGCGGCGAGATGCTGCAGCTCCGCACGTGGCCCGAAGTCGAGGCGCACGCCGCGCGCTGGACGGCGGCGAGCGACGAGGAAGCGGCGAAGCTTCCCATCGGCTACCTCCTCAGCCTCGAAGGCGCGGACTCGATCCTGAGCTGGCGGCATCTGGAAAAATCGCGCGCCGACGGACTCATCGCGCTCGGCCCGGTGCATTACGGCCCCGGCATCTACGGCTGCGGCACCGACGACGAAGGCCCGCTCACGCCGCGCGGGCGCGAGCTGCTCAAGGAAATGGAGCGGCTCGGCATCATCCTCGATGTCACGCACCTGTGCGACGAGAGCTTCTGGGACGCGCTCGCGCATTACTCCGGCCCGCTGTGGGCGAGTCATCAAAACTGTCGCGCGCTCGCGAACTGGAACCGGCAGTTCACCGACGAGCAGATCAAGGCGGTCGTCGAACGGGGCGGCGTGCTCGGCATGGCGTTCGACGCGATCATGATGGTCCACGGATGGGCGCACAAACGCTCGATGCCGCAGGACTTCGGACTGAAAATCGAGAAGATCTGCGAGCACATCGACCACATCTGCCAGCTCGCCGGCAACGCGCGCCACGTCGGGATAGGCACCGATCTCGACGGCGGCTACGGCACCGAGCAGACGCCGATGGATCTCGATAGCATCGCCGATCTCGTGACGCTCGGCCCGCTCCTCGCCGCGCGCGGCTACTCGCAGGCAGACATCGACGGGATCATGCAGGGCAACTTCCTGCGCTTTCTGCGCGAGCATTTGAAATGAGGCCGACGCGCGTCCGCTACGCATTGCTCGGCGTGGCGACGGCGAATGCCTTCCTGCTCTACCTCGACCGCATTTGCATGACCACGGTCGTGCATTCGCCGTCCTTCCTGCGCGAGCTCGGGCTGAGCGAGGCGAACGTCGGCAACGTGCTCTCGTCATTCTTCTTCGCCTACGCGCTCGGCCAGCTCCCGGCGGGCTGGCTGGCGGATCGCTTCGGCCCGCGGCGGATGCTCGTCGTCTATATCGTGCTGTGGTCTGCATGCACCGCGGTGACCGGACTCGTGGCCACGCTCGCCGCGCTCATCGTGGCGCGGCTCGCGTGCGGCCTGGCGGAAGCCGGCGCGTATCCGGCGAGTGCGCGCGTCATCGCACGGTGGTTTCCATTCGGGCATCGCGCGCGGGCAAACTCGCTCGTCGCGTTCGGCGGGCGCGTGGGAAATGCGCTCGCGCCGTTCCTCACCGTGGTGGCGATCGGCGCGCTCGGCTCGTGGCGGCCGGTCCTGTGGATCTACGGAGCGATCGGGCTCGCGCTCGCCGCCGCGACGCATTTCGTCTTCCGCGACGACCCGGCTTCGCATCCGTGGACGAATGAAGCGGAGCGCGAACTCATCCGCGACAGCGGCCCGCCGCCCCCCGCGCCCGATCACCGCTTCCCGTGGCGCGAGTTGTTGAGCCATCCGAGCCTTTGGCTGCTGAGCCTCGCCGGCATCGGGCTGAACTTCGGCTGGGCGCTGCTCATCACGTGGCTGCCGAAGTATCTCCAGCAGGTGCGCGGCCTCGACCAGGCGCACGCGAATCTCTACGTCACGCTCGCGCTCGGCTGCGGGATGACGGGTGTGATCTTCGGCGGTTGGTGGTGCGATGCGCTCACGCGCTGGTTCGGCATGCTCTGGGGCCGGCGCCTGCCGCTGATCATCGGCGGGGTGATCGCAGCGGTGGCGTATGCGGTGATCCCATCGCTCGGCAGCACGATCGCCGTCGCGGTCGCGTGCGGCATCGTCGCCTTCACGACCGACAGTGCCGGCCCGGCGATCTGGGCGATCAGCCAGGACATCGGCCGCAACTACACCGCGGCGACGATGGCGTGGAGCAACATGTGGGGGAACCTCGGCGCGTCCGCCGTCGCGAAACTCATACCGCTCGCGCTCGCGAGTTCCTTCCACAGCGCGGACTGGCGCGAGGTATTCTGGATGTGCGGGAGCGGCTTCGTGGTGATGAGCGTGTGCGCGCTGTTCGTGAACAACACGCGCCCGCTCAGCGCGGCTTGACCGCCTTCACGAAGGCCTCCGCCCGCGCCCGCAGCGCGGCCCAGTCGCGCTTCTTCAAAATCTCCTTCGACACGAGCGACGAGCCTGCGCCGAGCGCGACGCAACCGGCGTCGAGAAATTCCTTCGCGTTCTCCGGCGTCACGCCGCCCGTCGGCACGATCTGCAGCATCGGCAGTGGCGCGAGCACCGACTTCACATAGGCGGGGCCGGCAAACTCGGCGGGAAACAGCTTGATGAAATCCGCGCCGCTCTCGTGCGCGGTGAGCATCTCGGTCGGCGTGAACGCGCCCGCTGCGATCGGCTTGCCGTAGCGGTTCGCGAGGCGGATCACCTCGGGCTTTGTCACCGGCGTCACGATGAACTCCGCGCCCGCGAGGATCGCCGCGCGGCAGGTCTCCGCATCGAGCACGGTGCCTACGCCCATGAGCACCTTGCTGCCGAAACGCGCCGTCACGTCGCCCACGACCCGCAGCGCATTCGGCGTGGTCATCGTCACTTCCATCGCAGTGACGCCGCCGGCGTAGAGCGCCTCGGCACACTCGATGAGTTGGTCGGAGGAATCGGCGCGGATGATGGCGATGATGCCGGGATCGAGCAGGCGGCGGATGATCGTGGTCTTTTGCACGGCCCGATTGGCGCGCTTTTCGAGCGGGATGACAAGCCGCGCGTGTGCCGCTATCCTCCGCGCCGTGATCGATCTCGCCGACAAGCGCGTCCTCATTTTCATCGTCGCCTACAACGCGGAGAAGACCATCTCCAGCGTCCTCTCGCGCATCCCCGAGGAGCTGCGCACAAAGAACGTCGAGGTGCTCATCATCGACGATTCGTCGAAGGACGACACCTTCGGCGCAGGGCTCAAGCACGAGCAGCAGGCGAGCGATTTCAAGATCACGGTGCTGCGCACGCCCGTGAACCAGGGCTACGGCGGCAACCAGAAGCTCGGCTACCGCTACGCGATCGAGAAGGGATTCGACGTCGTCGCGCTCGTCCATGGCGACGGCCAGTATGCGCCGGAGAAGCTGCCGGCGCTCATCGAGCCGCTCATCAAGGGCGAGGCTGACGCGGTCTTCGGCTCGCGGATGATCAACAAGAAGGACGCACTGAAGGGCGGGATGCCGATGTATAAATGGATCGGCAACCAGGTGCTCACCGCCTTCGAGAATCGCGTGCTCAAGACGCAGCTCAGCGAATTCCACAGCGGCTACCGGCTCTACTCGACGAAGGCGCTCGCGCGCATCCCGTTCGACCGCAACTCGAACGACTTCCATTTCGACACCGACATCATCATCCAGTTCGTCTTCGCCGGGTTGAAGATCGTCGAGATTCCCATTCCCACATTTTACGGCGACGAGATCTGCCACGTGAACGGGATCAAATACGCGTGGGACTGCTGCCGCTCGGTGCTGCGCGCGAAGTTCCACGAGATGAACCTGCTCTACGATCGCAAGTTTGACGTCGGCCAGGTCGAGCTCACCTACGACTTGAAGCTCGGCTTTACCTCCTCGCACACTCTTGCTCTCGAGTCGGTCCGCGAAGGCGCGACGGTGCTCGATATCGGCTGCGGCCAGGGCTACGTCGCCGACGAGATGTCCACGAAGGCCGCGCGCATCGTCGGCATCGACCAATACGTGCGCGAGTCCGGCAAGCCGAACGTCGAGTTCCGCCGCTTCGATCTCGACGCCGGCGAATTCCCCGTCGAGGTCTCGGAGTTCGACCAGATCTTCATGCTCGACGTGATCGAGCACCTGCACGACCCCGAGGTTTTCATGGAGCGCCTGCGCGCCGCTGCCGCCTACAAGCGCCCCGAGATCGTGCTGACCACCGCAAACATCGGCTTCTTCATCACGCGCCTCGCGCTGCTGCTCGGGCAGTTCAACTACGGCCGCAAAGGCATCCTCGACCGCACGCACACGCGGCTCTTCACTTTCCGATCGCTGCGCGAGCTGTTCGAGCAGACCGGCTTCGAGATCGAGGAGATGCGCGGCATCCCCGCGCCCTTCCCGAAAGCCGTCGGCAACAACCTGCTCGGCCGCGCGCTCGTCGTGCTGAACGAACTCTGCATCAAGCTGCGGCGCGGATTCTTCAGCTACCAGATCTACGTCCGGGCCCGCGCCCTGCCAACCGTCCCCGCGCTTTTGCAGGAGACGGAGAAGACGAGCGCGGAGCTCAAGCGCGCGCGGTCAGCGGCGTAAATCGTTACTGGCGGAGCACGCGGGTGCTTTTACTCTCGGCGCCTCATGCTCACTCTCGAAAAATTCACGATCGGCGTCGGCGACCGCTTCGCGCACCAGGCGAAGGCGCAGCTCCGCGCGTTTCAACAGCTCGAAAAGGACGGGGTCACCGCGGTGCCGGTCTGGAACAAATCGAATCGCGAGCACACATTCGTCGGCTCGGAGCCGCAGAGCGTTTATGATGCGGCGCACGATGCGGTGAAATCGCTCGGGTGGACGAAGGGCTGGCATGTCGATGCCGATCACATCGGGCTCAAGACCGTCGATCGCTTTCTGCCGTGCTCGGATTTCTTCACGCTCGATGTCGCGGAATCGATCGCGAAACCGGCGACGGCGGCGGACGTAACCGCATTCGTGGATCGGCATCCGGAACTGGTCGGCACGGTCGCGATTGCCGGCATCGAACGCCCGTTTGAGATCACGCGCGCGGAAGTGCAGCGGGTCGCGGAGAAGTTCCTGCTCGCGGTGCAGGACGCGGGGAAAATCTACCGGCACATCGCCGCTGCGAAGGGCGAGGAGAACATCGTCGCCGAGGTTTCGATGGACGAGACCGACTCGCCGCAGACGCCGCCGGAACTGCTCATCATCCTCGCCGCGCTCGCCGATGAAGGCGTGAAAGCGCAGACGATCGCGCCGAAGTTTACCGGCCGATTCAACAAGGGCGTGGATTACGTTGGCGACCTCGTGCAGTTCGAGCAGGAGTTCATCGACGACCTCGCGGTGATCGCGCACGCCGTCGCGCGCTACGGCCTGCCGGCGAGCCTGAAGCTCTCGGTCCACAGCGGCTCGGACAAGTTTTCGCTCTACCCGATCATCCGGCGCACGCTGCCGAAATTCGGCGCCGGACTGCACCTCAAGACGGCCGGCACGACGTGGCTCGAGGAGCTCATCGGGCTCGCCGAGGCGGGCGGCGACGGCCTCGCGTTCTCAAAGGAGATCTACGCCTACGCGCTCGATCACATCGACGAGCTGTGCGCGCCGTATGCGTCGGTCATCGACGTCGATCGCGCGAAGCTGCCGGCATCGGTCGCGGACTGGACGAACGAGCAGTTCGTCCGCGCGCTGCGGCACGTGCCGGGCGATCCGCAGTTCAACTCCAGCCTGCGCCAGCTTCTCCATGTCAGCTTCAAAGTCGCGGCGAAGGCGGGGCGCCGGTATCTTGATTTGCTCGACGCGAATGCCGAAGTCGTCGGTCGCAACGTTACCGAAAACATCTACGCGCGGCACCTGCGGCCGCTTTTCGTTGGATGAGATAGGATTATCAGGATTTGCAGGATAAACAGGATTTCGTCTCATCTGCGCACAACGCGTAATCCTGTAATCCTGCCAATCTTGTAAATCCTGTTTCAGAATGCTAAGCGCCATCACCGTCTCCCTCACTCCGCAGGCGCGCAGCGGGCCATTCGTCTTTCACGACGGACTCGAGGATGCGTGCATCGCCGCGTCGAAGCTCGGCTTCGATGCGATCGAGATTTTTCCGCCCGCGGCGAACGCGATCGATATCGCGGAGTTGCAGGGCTTGCTTGATCATCACCGACTCAAGGTCGCCGCGGTCGGCACCGGCGCGGGGATGGTCATTCACAAGTGGTCGCTTACGCACGCCGACGCGGCGATCCGGCATGAGGCGCGCGAGTTCATCCGCGCCATCATCGACCTCGCGGGCGGCTTCGGCGCACCGACGATCCTCGGGTCGATGCAGGGGAAGTTTGAGGGCGAGGTCACGCGCGAGCAGGCGCTCGCGTGGCTGGCGGAGGCACTCGAAGACCTCGGCGAACACGCGGCGCAGCACGGCCAGCCGTTCCTCTACGAGTTCCTGAACCGCTACGAGACAAACCTCTTCAATCGCGTCGAGCCGGCGGCGAAATTTCTGCGCGGCTTGAAGACGAGGAACGTGAAGATTCTCGCGGACCTCTTCCACATGAACATCGAGGAGGAGGACATGGCGGAGGCGATCCTCGCTGGCGGGGATCTGATCGGCCACGTCCACTTTGCGGATTCGAACCGTCAGGCTGTAGGCTACGGACACACGCTCGTGGCACCGGTGATCGAGGCGCTGCGCAAGATCGGCTATCGCGGCTACCTGAGCGCGGAAGTCCTGCCGCTGCCTTTCCCGCTCGTCGCGGCGCAGCAGACGATCACGAGCTTTCATCATTACGTGCAGTAGGCTGCGCGCATGTCCGGCTTTCGGCTCTTCGATCTCAATCCAGAACAGGAATCCGCGGTGCGCTCGACCGAGGGTCCATTGCTGATCCTCGCCGGCGCGGGCACGGGGAAGACGCGCGTGATCACGGCGCGCGTGGCGTATCTCCTCGCGCAGGGAGTCGCGCCGGAGAATGTCCTCGCGGTCACGTTCACGAACAAGGCGGCGAACGAAATGCGCGAGCGGCTCGCGACGCTCGTCGAGAAGCCGAAGGCGAAGAAGGTGACGATGTGCACCTTCCACGCGCTGTGCGTGCGCATCCTGCGGCAGGACATCGAGAAGCTCGGCTACAAGCGCAACTTCTCGATCTACGACGAGGGCGACCAGATGGGGCTGATCAAGAAGATCATCACGCGAACCGCGGCCAAGGACGAGAAGCTCGACCCGAACACGGCGAAGAATCTCATCAGCAAGGCGAAGAACAACGCGTGGAATGCGAACCCCGATGAACAGACGCTGATCGGGGCGGTGTATCTGCGTTACCAGACGGAGTTGAAGACGCTGAACGCCGTTGATTTCGACGATCTGCTCGTGCTCACCGCGAAGTTGCTGACCGAACACGCCGACGTGCGGGAGCGTTGGCAGCGGCGCTTTGGCTACCTGATGATCGACGAGTTCCAGGACACGAACCGGCTCCAGCTCGAACTCATCTCGCACCTCGCCGATGCGCGGAACAACGTCGCGGTCGTGGGCGACGACGACCAGTCCATCTACGGCTGGCGCGGCGCGGAAGTGAGCAACATCCTCGAGTTCGAGACCCACTTTCCGAACCCGACGGTCGTGAAGCTCGAGCAGAACTACCGCTCGACGAATGCGATCCTGAACACGGCGAACGCGCTCATCAAAAACAACCCGCGCCGCCGCCCGAAGCAGCTCTGGAGCGGGCTCGGCGATGGCGCGAAGGTGCGCATCATCCAAATGGATGACGACCGGCAGGAGGCGGAGTTCATCACGAACGAGATCGCGACACGGCAGCTCACCGAACACGCGAAGTGGGAGGATTTCGCCATTCTCTACCGCATGAACGCGCAGTCGCGGCTGATCGAGACGAACCTGCGTCAGCTCCGCATTCCGTATCGGCTGATCGGCGGGAAGAGCTTCTTCGACCGGCGAGAGGTGAAGGAGGTGCTCGCTTACGCGAGCGCGCTGCTGAACACCGACGACGACGTGTCGCTGCTGCGGATCATCAACACGCCGGCGCGCGGGATCAGCGCGACGACGGTCGAGCGCGCGACGGCGATCAGTGCGCACAAGCGGTGCAGCGTCTTCGCCGCGCTCCGAGACGAAGAATTCCGCGCGGAGCTTTCGTCGCGCGCGGTGGCGTCGATCGACGCTTTCACCGAGCTGCTCGACGGCTTCGAGACGAAGCTCAACACGCCGCTTTCCAACCAATGCGAAGTGCTGCGCGAGCTGCTCACGAAGGTCGCCTACGTGGACGATCTCAAGCGCACGTGCAAGACGCCGGAGGAGGCGCTCAGCCGCGAGACGAACGTGGCGGAGATGCTCAAGTCGTTCGACGAATTCCAGGGACGGTCGAGCGACGGGCTGCGCGGATTCCTCGACGAGATGATGCTGCGCAACGAGCGCGAGGAGGAAAAGGACGAGATGAAGGGCGACGGCGTCACGCTCATCACGTTGCACGCGGCGAAGGGGCTCGAGTTTCCGAATGTGTATCTCATCGGCGTCGAGGAGGGCGTGCTGCCGCACGATCGCTCGAAGCTCGAAGGAACGGTCGATGAAGAGCGGCGGCTGCTCTACGTCGGCATCACGCGCGCGCAGAAGACGCTGGCGCTGACGTGGTGCCGTTCGCGGTTCAAATACGGGAGCACGATGCCATGCACGGCGAGTTCGTTTTTGAAGGAGCTGCCGCCCGAGTGGGTCGAGCACCGCAACGCAGGGCAGATCCTCAACACGCCGGTGGAGCACGCGAGCGGGACGGATCGCTTCGCGGCGATGAAGGCGATGATCGAGCGGCTGTAGCCACGGCCCTCCGGGCCGTGCATTCGCGGCTCAGAGAGCCGCGGCTACAGCGCCGCCAGTTCGCGCGCGAGCGCTTCCATCGGGAGGCCGGTCACGTTGCTGAAGCTGCCTTCGACCCGCGCGATCATCACGCCGTCGTCCTCCTGTGCGGCGTAGGCGCCGGCTTTGTCGAGCGGGCCGATGCGCGCGAGGTAGGCGCGCAGTTCGTCGTCGGTGCGCGCGTGGAAATGCACGCGGGTGATCTCGACGAATGTCCGCTCGTGGGCGCCGCCGTCCCACGCGAGGCAGACGCCGGAATAGACTTGGTGGGTGCGTCCGTTGAGTTCGCGCAGCATCCGCAGGGCGTCGTCCATGTCGGCGGGTTTGCCGAAGACGCGACCGGCGAACCACACCTCGGTATCGACGCCGAGCACGAGTGCCGCCGGATGCTTGCGTGCGATCGCGTGCGCTTTGCCGCGTGCATTTCCGAGCACGGTCTCATGCGGCGTGGAGGCGACATTTTCCTCCGTGTGCGCGGGGTCGATCTCGAAGGTGTAGCCGTGCTCGCGAAGCAGGTCGCGACGGCGGGGAGAGGCGGAGGCGAGGACGAGCGGGCGCGTCACTTCGCGCCGGGCAGCGCGGGCATCGCCATGCTCTGGTAGTCGGCGGGCACGTCGAATTCCTTCGCATCGACCGCCTGCTCCTTGATCGAGAGGATCGTCACCGTGGTCTTCATGCCCATCGCGGTCATCTCGGTCTTGAGGGCCGGACCGGGCAGTGATGACATGTCCGGTCCCATCTGCATCCCGCCGAGCGCGCCGCCGCGCATCTTCTTCTCCACTTCCTTCAATGCCGCGGCCTGCGGATGACCGGCTGCAATCCAGAACTTGGAGACTGAGTTGCCGTCGGTCCACGTCCAGATCTCGCAGCTATAGTCGCCAATCTTTTCCTTCTCCCCACTGGCCTGCGGCTTAACGGGCTCGGTGCCGGCCTTCGCGCCGGAAAGACCCTTCGCCATCTCCATCGCCTGCTTCAGTTGCGCGGCGGAGGTTTTCATCGCCATCTTCTGCCCGTGCAGCAACTGGACGGAGTCGCCGGTCGCCGCGTCGATGATCGAACTCATCGCGCCCATCGGGCCGCTGGCGATGTCGGAGCGGACCTTGTCGCCCTTGACCTTGGTGGTGGTCGCCGTGTTCATGTGCGGGCTTTCGATTTTCGATTCGATGACCCAATCCGCGGAAGCGGTGAAGGTGAAGACGAGGGCAGCGAGCGTGGTGGCGAGGAACGATTTCATGGCGGCGAGTGTGGCGGCGGGATGCGCGGCGGCAAAACTATTTCGCAGCGGGAAGCTGGAGCGCGGGCTGCGCTTTGTAGTCGGCGGGCAAATCGAAAAGCTTCGCGTCGAGCGGCGCCTCGCGGGCGGAGAGGAGTGTGGTGGTGGTGACGGTGCCGCGGTGATTCATCTCGCGCTTCACGACCATGCCGGGAAAGGATTCGATCGGCGGCATGAGCGGCTGCGCGGAGCGGGCGAGGCCGGCGTTTTGGAAGCGTGCGAGCACGTCAAGCACGGGCTTGAAGTTCGGATAGCCGGCCGCGATCCAGTCGGTGACTTTCATTTCGCCGAGCGCCCATGTGAAGACCTCGCACTCGAACTCGCCGAGCTTTTCCTTGCGGCCCGTGGACGCGAGCGTCGGCGCGCCGGCTGCGGCGCCGTCCTTCAAGCCGAGCGCGGTCTCGCGCATCTTCGCCGCTTCGCTCGCGGGGATGCGCAGGTAGATGCGCGAGGTGTGATTGAGCGTGGTGCTGTCGCCGGTCTTGAGGTCGGTCAGGATGCTGATCTGCGTGCTCACATCGAGCCGCGCCTTGTCGTCCTTGATGCGCAGGACCATCTGGCCGGAGTTCATCCCGCCTTCGACTTTTTGCGTGATGGTCCAGTCGGCGCGGGCGGTGACGGCGAGTGCGAGGAGGATGAAGGCGGAGCGCATGGCTAGAGCTGTGTGCGGACAAACTCCGCCAGCGCGGAGATGTTTGCCACTTTGCGATGCGCGGCGGTGTCGGCCCGTTCGCGTTGCTGGACAAGATGGCCGGCTTTCCAGACCCACGCGTCGTCGCGATACGGGCCGACCTTCGCCGGATCGCTCCAGGTGTGGATGGAGACGAGGGGCGGCGTCAGCGCGGCGGCAATGTGCATCGGGCCGCTGTCCACGCTGACGATGTGGCGCGCGTGGCGGAGGAGCCAGATTAGTTCGGGGATCGAGGTTTTGTTGAGAAGGTCGAGCGTGTTTCCCATCGGCGGGAGCGAAACGTCCGCGCGGCCGGCGAGCACGACGCGATGTGGCGCGAGGGCGCGGCAGAACTCGGCGGCCTGCTCGGACGTGAGGGATTTTCGTGCGCCGCGGGAGAAGGGGTGAAGGACGATGAAGGGCTCGGCGGCGAAGAACTCGCGTGGCGCGATTCCGGCGGGGAGCGGCCACTCGATGGTGGCGGCTGGTGCCGCGGTCGCAGCATGTGTGAGCGCGAGGTAGCGATCGACGGCGTGCGTGCATTGGCGCACGTCGATCGTCTCGTCGTAGAATAGGCGCGCGCCTTCGCGGGCGTCGCTGAGGCCGAGGACGCGCGTGGATTCGCCGCGGCAGAGCTTCGCGATCATCGCGCTGCGGAGGAGGCCCTGGTAGTCGAGGATCAGGTCGGGCTGCACGCGCTCGCGGAGCGCGCGGGCCCACGGCGCGATGCGCGCCATGCCGCGCAGGCCGCGCATGTCGCGGCGCGGAAACTCGATCGCCTCGTCGATGTGCGGGTTGCCCTCGAGCAGCGGCATCCACTCGGTGTTCACGAGCCAGCGGATCGTCGCGTGTGGGAAAGCGCGGCGCAGCAGCGCGGCGCACGGGAGCGTGTGGACGACGTCCCCGAGCGAACTGGGCTTGAGGATGAGGATCTCGCGCGGCGTCATTGCAGCAACGTCTCTATGGCGCGGCGATGTGGCGCGGTGAGCGGGAGCGTGTCGAGGGCGGCGACGCGAATCCACGACTGGTGAGGCGCGAGCGGCTTCGGCGGCGCGGATGGGAAGACGCGCAGCGTCACGCGGTGATTTGTGAAAGGATACTCGGAGGTGTGGAGCGGGGCGCGCGCGGGCGGCGCGATGGGTGGGAGCTTCCACAGGCCGCGCCAGCGCGGGCCGGTCTGCTGCTCGAGTAGGATCGCGCCGCGGCGGTGAATCCACGCGCATGGTTCGTCGAGCGCGACGGTGCGTGCGCGCGACTTCTTGATTGGAAGTTTCTCCGGCTCCGTCGCCTTGCAGAAATTACGCACCGGGCACCGCGGGCACTGCGGACTCCGCGCCGTGCAGATGAGCGCGCCGAGTTCCATTAGCGCGGAAGTGTGGAGTCGTCCGCCGCGCGTGGGTCGTAGTGCATCGGCGGCCAGCCAGAGACTCGGGTCGTCGGCTTGCACGCGAAGGTCGAGCACGCGCGAGAGAACGCGCGCGATGTTTCCATCCACGGTCGCGACCGATCGATCGAAGGCGAACGCCGCGATCGCTCCCGCGGTGTAGCGACCGGCGCCCGGTAGCGTGGCGATGTCGTCGGGCAGCGACCCGCCGTGCTGCTCGACGACGAGCTTGGCGGCGCGATGGAGATTCCGCGCGCGCGAGTAGTAGCCGAGGCCCTGCCACAGCGAGAGCACGTCGGCTTCGCCCGCGGCGGCGAGCGCGGCGAAGTCGGGGAAGCGGCGCATCCAGCGCTCAAAATACGGGACGACTGTGGCGACCTGCGTCTGCTGGAGCATGAACTCGCTCACGAGCACCGCATACGGCGACGTGTCGCGCCGCCAGGGCAGGTCGCGCCCGTGCCGGCGGAACCACGCGGTGAGCCGCGCGCGAAATGGCTTTGGGTCTGGCAGGTTCGTGATGTTCACTCGCAGCCTCTATATGCCGTCGGGATCATCGCAGCCGCCACCGCAAAAAACCAAGGCCATGCACGTCTGCCCGCTCACGACGGCGCAGGCGGAGAAGTTGCGCGCGCTGCTCAAGGAGCGCGGCTGGGAGTTTGCCGAACGGCCTTACATGCTCTTCTTCGCCGACGGCCCGAAGGTGAATGTGGCAGTGTATGAGAAGGGGCCGAAGATCGTCGTCGCGGGAAAGGGCACGGAGGAATTTGTGACGTTCACGCTCGAGCCGGAGATCCTCGGCGTGGCGAAGCTCGGCTACGAGGAAGTCCACGATCCCGCGATGTTCGAGCCGCACTTCGGCATCGACGAGAGCGGCAAGGGCGATTTCTTCGGCCCGCTCACGATCGCGGGCTGCTACACCGATCGCGAGATCGCGCGCAGCTTCATGGACGCCGGCATCCAGGACAGCAAACGCATCACTTCCGACAAGGCGATCCGCGACTTCGCAAGGATCATCCGCGAAACGCCGGGCGTGGCGACGAAGGTGATCGTGCTCGTGCCGCAGCGTTACAACGAGATGTATGCGAGCTTCAACAATCTCAACCGGTTGCTCGCGTGGGGGCACGCGGCGGTGATCGGCGAGCTCCAGCAAATCCAGCCCGACTGTCCACGCGCGCTGAGCGATCAGTTCGCGAATCCGAAGCTGATCAAGACGGCGCTCGCGAAGCGGGACGTGACGATCCAGCTCGACGCGCGGACGAAAGCGGAGAGCGATCTCGCCGTCGCAGCGGCGTCGATCCTCGCGCGCGAGGCGTTCATTTCGTGGATGGAGCGTGCGGGGCGTGAGTATCGCGTCGCGATGCCGCGCGGCGCGTCCGATCCGCGGGTGAAGACGGTCGCGCACGAACTCGTCGCGGCGCACGGCGCGGAGGTGCTCGTGCAGGTGGCGAAGACGCATTTCAAAACCGCGCACGAAATCGCGCCGTCGCATTATCGGTTGAAGGTGTCCACGTATCGGGGCAAACCCTGATCTTTCCGGCCAAATCGCCCTCCAAGCCGCTATTTTACAGGCTATTGCGGCTTGCGGATATCCTCTGCGGCTGTATGCCTCGAAGCATTATGGCAACACTTACCAAGAGGCAGCTCGTGGTCGAAATCGCCAACGAAACCGGTCTCGTGCAGCACCAAGTTTTTGCGGTGGTGCAACGCACGCTCGATCACATCATCGACGCGCTCGCAAAGGGCGAAAACGTCGAACTGCGCAACTTCGGCATCCTCGAAGTGCGGCTGAGCAAGCCGCGCGTCGGGCGCAATCCGAACCAGCCCGGCAGCAGCTTCGCGATACCGGCGCGGGCGACCGTGAAGTTCAAAGCTGGGAAAATCATGCGGCAGAAAGTCTCGAAGCTTTCCGCCGTGATGAAGCAGGCGGCGAAGAAGAGCTGAGCGGCGCGCGAGGTCGCGCGCATCAATTTGCGAAAGCCGCCGCCGCGGGTGAGCGTGCGCGTCCTTGCCCGTGAAGAAACGCGCCGCGCTGACCGTCATCCCGAATCCCGATTGCATCGAAGTCCGCGGCGCGCGGCAGAATAACCTCAAGGGCTTCGATCTCGATCTGCCGCTGGGCCGGCTGATCGTCGTCTCCGGGCCGAGCGGCTCGGGGAAAAGCTCGCTCGCCTTCGATACGATCTACGCGGAGGGGCAGCGGCGTTACGTCGAGACGTTCTCGCCTTATACGCGGCAGTTCCTCGACCGCATGGACAAGCCGAAGGTCGATGCGATTCGCGGCATTCCGCCCGCAATCGCGATCGAGCAGAGCAACCCGGTCAAGACCACGCGCTCGACCGTCGGCACGATGACGGACATCAACGACTACTTGAAGTTGCTGCTGCCGCGCATCGTCACCGCGCATTGCCCCGGCTGCACGCGGGAGATCCGGCCCGAGACGGCGCGCTCGATCGTCGAGCAAGTGTGCGCGCGGCACGCAGGTGAAAACGTGCTTGTCACCTTCGGCGTGCCGGTGCCGGCGGGGACGAAATCTGCGGAGTTCTTCGCGTTCGTGCAGCAGCAGGGTTTTCTCCGCGTGCTGCTCGACGGAGAGATCGTGCGCACCGACGAACCGTGCGCCAAACGACTGCCCGCCGTCGTGCAGGTGATTCAAGACCGCGTGGCGATCAGCGACGCGAATCGCTCGCGGCTCACTGAGGCCGTCGAGAGCGCGCTGCGATTTGGCAAAGGCAGGGTCACGATCGGCGAGCCGTTCAGCACCGACTGGCACTGCGCGCACTGCGACCTCGACATCGCGCCGCCATCGCCGGGCCTGTTCAGCTTCAACCACCCGCTCGGCGCGTGCCCGACGTGCCGCGGGTTCGGGCGCACGATCACGATCGATCTAGCGCGTGCGCTGCCGGACCATTCGCTGAGCATCAAGGGCGGCGTGGTGAAGCCGTTCCAAACCGAGAACGGCCAGCAGTGCCAGCGCGACCTCCTGCGCTGCGCTGCGGAGAAGGGCGTGGATGTGAAGGTGCCCTTCGCGGAGTTGCCGAAGCGCGACCAGGATTGGGTGATCCTCGGCGAGCGGCCCGGCGTGCCGGGCGATGAGTTGTGGGACGAAAACCTGTGGTATGGCGTGAAGGGCTTCTTCGACTGGCTCGAGTCGAAGGCTTACAAAATGCACGTGCGCGTGCTGCTGAGCCGCTACCGCAACTACGCGCAATGCCCCGCCTGCCACGGCGGCCGCTACCAGCCCGCGACGCTCAATTTCCGACTCGGCGGGAAGACGCTGCCGGAACTGATGGCGCTCCCGATCAGCGGGCTGCTCGCGATGATCACCAGCCAGTCGGCGCCCGCCGATTCGACCACCGCGACGCTCGCGACAGAAGTCGCGAGCCGTCTGCGCTACCTCGTCGAGGTCGGTCTCGCCTACCTCTCGCTCGATCGCCCCACGCGCACGCTCAGCGGCGGCGAACTCGAGCGCGTGAACCTCACGACGTGCCTCGGTGCGTCGCTCGTGAACACGCTCTTCGTGCTCGATGAACCAAGCATCGGCCTGCACCCGCGCGACACGGGCCGGCTCATCGGCGTGATGAAGAACCTGCGCGACAAGGGCAACACGCTGCTCGTCGTGGAGCACGAGGAGTCCGTGATTCGCGCGGCGGACCATCTCGTCGAACTCGGCCCCGGCCGCGGCGAAGCGGGCGGCGAACTCGTCTTCAGCGGCCCGCTCAATCGTCTGCGAAAGACACTCACCGCGGACTATCTCGAAGGGCGAAAAGGCATCCCCGTTCCGACAAACCGCCGCACGCCGCGCGCGTGGCTGCGCGTCGAGGGCGCGACCGAGCACAACCTCCGCGACATCGACGTGGACTTCCCGCTCGGCGTCTTCGCGTGCATCACCGGCGTGTCCGGCTCGGGCAAGAGCACGCTCGTTCACGACGTGCTTTATCGGAATCTGCTGCGCGCAAAAAACGTCGCGAGCGATGACGCAGCCGGCGCGTGCCGCGGGCTCACCGGCGCGGAGAAGATCGAGCAAGTCGTGATGGTCGATCAATCGCCGCTCTCTCGCACGCCGCGATCGAGCCCGGCGCTTTACCTCGGCGTGTTCGATGCCATCCGCGAGATGTTCGCCG
The DNA here is from genome assembly GCA_040081625.1 of Chthoniobacteraceae bacterium. Classification (GTDB taxonomy): domain Bacteria; phylum Verrucomicrobiota; class Verrucomicrobiia; order Chthoniobacterales; family Chthoniobacteraceae; genus VFJQ01. The sequence continues at coordinate 786 of JBEBGD010000067.1, read as the reverse complement.
CCTCGCCCGATGCGCGGACCGCGGGGCTGACCGCGAGCGCGTTTTCGTTCAACTCTGGCGCGGGCCGCTGCGAGCGCTGCGGCGGTAGTGGCTTCGAGAAAGTGGAGATGCAGTTTCTCAGCGACGTCTTCATCCGCTGCCCCGAGTGCGAAGGCCGGCGCTACCAGCCGCACGTGCTCGCGATGAAAGTCGCCGGTAAATCCATCCACGACGTGCTCGCGATGACGGTCACGACAGCCATCGTGTTCTTCACCGAGCGCGCCGCGCCGAAAGTCGTCGCGCCACTGCGTGTGCTCGAGGAAGTGGGGCTCGGCTACCTCACGCTCGGCCAGCCGCTCAACGTCCTCTCCGGTGGCGAATCGCAGCGGCTCAAGCTCGTCGAGCGTCTCACGAATCGGAGCGACGAGAATTGCCTGCTCATCTTCGACGAACCGACGACCGGGCTGCACTTCGACGACATCGCTCTGCTCGTCCGCGTGCTCGATCGACTCGTCGAGCGGGGACACAGCGTGCTCGTGATCGAGCACAATCTCGAGGTCATCAAATGCGCGGACCACGTGATCGATCTCGGGCCCGAGGCCGGCGCGATGGGAGGCGAAGTCGTCGCGACGGGCACGCCGGAGGAAGTCGCGCGCGTCGAGGAATCGCACACCGGCAGGTTTTTGCGCGAGGTGTTGGGTAGGGCGGGCGTCTCGCCTGCCGTTTCCGGCATCCTGCCGGAAACTTCACATGCGGAAATGACGCTGCGAGTCGCCGAGGATGCACCGGGCAGGATGCCCGGTGCAT